>NZ_FCON02000034.1 GCF_001544535.1 Caballeronia choica
TCGCGCTCCTTGAGGCCAGCATCGATACCGGCCAAGGCACGCTCACGCCATTCTTCGAGCCGGTATATCGGTACCGAAACTTCGCGCGAAATGGCATCCACCGGCTCGCCGCGCAACAAGCGCAAGACGACTTGTTTCTTCCGATTGGCCGACCACCGTTTCACTTCGGCGGCCGCGCCGGGGGCGCTTCCAGTCGCGCTACGCGCTCCTTCCACCGCCCCCGGCACAACCTCGGCGATCTTCGACTTCTTCAGCATGTTCAACTCCGTTTCCAGAAACACGTTTTACCCCAAAATCGTGTCCAGAAAAATCGGAGGCGGTTCACGCCTTGCCGCGCGCGAGCCAGCAAGCGTAGAGATCGTGCGACACGGTGGTCGCGCCGGCGAGCGTCAGGCCCGCGACGACCGCGAGGATGGTCGCGAACGTCACGGCGGCGATGAAGCCGTAGAACAGGTTGCCGCCGACCGCCTGCGCCAGCTTCACGGCCACCATGTTCGAGCCGCCGAGCAGGTCGCGCGTGAGGTTGATGTGGCCGTCGGCGCCGGCCTTGAAGAACTCGGGATGCTGCGCGAGAAGCGCGATTGCCGAGAAGCCGATGATGAAGGTGAGCAGGTAGAAGTAGCCGATGAAACCCGTCGCGACGAACACCGACTTGCGCGCCGCCTTCGCGTCGGGGACGGTGAAGAAGCGCATCAGGATATGCGGGAAGCCAGCCGTGCCGAACATCAGCGCGATGCCGAGCGAGAGCGCGTTGAGCGGGTCCTTCAGCAGCTTGCCCGGTCCCATGATGCTGAGCGCGCCGGGATGCACGTCCACCGCGTGGCGGAACATCTGCTCCGGGCTGAAGCCGAATTGCGCGAGCGCGGTGATCGCCATGAAGGTCGCGCCGCAGAGCAGCAGCACCGCCTTGATGATCTGCACCCAGGTGGTCGCGGTCATGCCGCCGAAGAACACGTAGACCACCATCAGCGCGCCGACGATCACTTCCGCCATCCAGTATTGCAGGCCGAACAGCAACTGGATCAGCTTGCCCGCGCCGACCATCTGCACGACGAGATAGAAGATCACGACCACGAGCGACGTGCTCGCCGTGAGCAGGCGGATGGGCGCCTGCTCGAAGCGGTAGGCGACCACATCGACGAACGTGAACTTGCCGAGATTGCGCAGCGGCTCGGCGAGCAGGAACATCACGAACGGCCAGCCGACCAGAAAACCGATCGAGTAGATCAGGCCATCGAAGCCGAACATGAACACCATGCCGGAGAGACCGAGGAACGACGCCGCGGACATGTAGTCGCCGGCGATCGCGAGGCCGTTCTGGAAGCCGGTGATGCCGCCGCCCGCGCTATAGAAGTCCTTGGTCGTGCGGGTTCTGCGCGATGCCCAGCGCGTGATCGCGAGCGTGACGAGCACGAACAGCAGGAACATCCCGATCGCGACGGGATTGAGTTCGCCATGGTCCGGCACCGGGCCAACAACGGAGGAAGCGTGAGCGAGCGCGGCGGTCGAGGCGAGGCCGGCGATCGACAATAGGCGAAGCAGTTTCATCGTTCAGTCTCCTTGCCGGGCTTTGGCGAGCAGCGCGCTCATCAGCGGGTCGAGCGTGCGGTTCGCGCGCAGCACGTACCAGCCGGTGAGTCCCACCGCGACCGCGATGATGCCCACGCCCGCGACGATGCCGACGCTCGTCGTGGCGCCTGCATACAGCGGCTGCGCAAGCACTTGCGGCGCGAGCGCGACGAACAGGATGAAGCTGTAGTAGGTGAGGATCATGAGCGCGGTCAGCGTGAAGCTGAAGCGCCGGCGTGTGCTGACGAGCTGCCTGTAGGCAGGGCTCGCCTTGAGCGAATCGATGACGGCTTGCTGCATCTCTTTGTCTCCTTCTTTTGAACTGCGTGGGTTTGTCCGGCTGCTTTCGCGCAGCACTTGTGCTGTGGGTGGGTCTTGCTCAGACCGCCGCCATGCGCGCGAGCGCCTGGCGCATGTCGGTCTCGAAGCGCCCGACGATATCGGCGAGCGGTTCGACGCGGTCCACGAACGCCAGCGAATGCCCCGCCGAGAGCAAGCCCTTCGACCAGTCGCCGGTCACGTACGCATCGCGGCCGATTTTTCCGGCCACCATCGGCAGCAGTTCCTGGATCGTCACGTTCGGGTTTTGCGCTTCGAGCGCCTTGACGGCCGCGCTCGTTTCGTTGCGCAGCGTGCGCACGGTGTTGCGCACGGACTGCATGCAAAGATCGGTATCGGTCGGCTGCGCTTCCACGAGGCGGCGCTTGTAGTCCTCGTGCGCCCAGATTTCCTCCGCGACGACAAAGCGCGTGCCGATCACCACGCCCGATGCGCCCATCGCGAGCGCGGCGGCGAGCTGCGAGCCGCGGCCCACGCCGCCGCCGATCAGGTACGGAATGTCGAGCTCGCTTTCCGCCCATGCCGCGTTGACGAACGAGCCGACCATGTCGAGGCCCGGATGCCCGCCGCATTCGGCGCCGACGATCGCCACGGCATCGACGCCGATCGACGCCGCCTTTACCGCGTAGCGCACCGCCGGCACCTTGTGCAGCACCTTCACGCCGGCTGCCTTGAGGAGCGGCATGAATTCCTCCGGATTGCGCCCGGAGGTCTCGACGAACTTCACGCCTTCATCGACGATGAGTTCGAACACGTCGCGCGTCTTTTCGCCGGGCACGAGCTTCGGCAGCATCGAGACGTTGACGCCGAACGGGCCGCCGTCGCAGAGATCGCGGCAGCGGCGGATTTCCGCCTGCAGCGCGTGCGGCTCGGGAAAGCTTGCCGCCGTGATGAAGCCGATGATCCCGGCGCGCGACGCCGCCGCGACGAAGTTCGCATCGGCGAGCCACATCAGCCCGCCCGCGACGATGGGCAGGCGCGTGCCGAAGAGTTCGGTGACTGGATTGGAAAAACGGCTCTGGCTCATGAGGAGTTCCGCGATAAAGGCGGCGTCAGACGACGCCGTCGGTCTTCAATCGGGCGAGCTGCTCGTCGGACAGGCCGAGCAGCGACTGGAGCACGTCGCGCGTGCCTTCGCCCAGTTGCGGCGGCGCGCTGCGCACCGGCAGGCGCTCGCCGTCGAAGCGATAGGGCGGCGCGAGCACCTGCGTGCTGCCCACTTCGGGATGCGGCTGCGTCGTGACGAGCCCCGCGTCGGTGGCGCGCTTCGAGGTCAGCGCTTCGTGAAGCCCGAGCACTTCGCCGCACGGAATGCCCGCCGCGGCGAGACGCTCCAGCAGCACGGCGCGCTTGCGCATCCCGATCTCGCGATTCAGTTCCGGCACGAGCACCGCGCGATTCGCCGCGCGGCCGATATTGGTCTGGAAGCGGTCGTCCTCGGCGAGATCGGGACGCTCGATCACCTCGCGGCAGAAGCGCGCGTACTGGGCGTTGTTGCCGACCGTGATGACGAGCGGACCATCGGCGGCATCGAACACGCCGTAGGGCACGATCGACGGATGCGCGTTGCCGTAGCGCGGCGGGTCCTCGCCCTGGATCAGCGCTTCGAGCCCGTAGTAGGAGGTGATCATCAGGCCGCAATCGAAGAGCGCCATTTCGATGTGGTGTCCCCGGCCGGTCTTCTGGCGCTCGAAGAGAGCCGCGAGCACGGCCTGCGCCGAGTACATGCCGGTGAACAGGTCGACGGCCGCGACGCCGAACTTGAGCGGCGGCTGTTCGGCTTCGCCGTTGAGCGCCATCAGCCCGGCCTCGCCCTGGACCAGGAGGTCGTAGCCCGGACGCGCGGCTTCCGGTCCGGTGCGGTCGTAGCCGGAGATCGAGCAGTAGATCAGGTCGTTGCGTTCGTGCTTCAACTGCTCGTAGCCGAGGCCCAGTTTCTCCGCACCGCCGAACTTGAAGTTCTGGATCACGACGTCGCACTGCGCGGCGAGTTCGCGGGCGATCCGCTGGCCTTCGGCGGTTTGCAGGTCGAGGCTCACCGAGCGCTTGTTGCGGTTGACGCTGTTGAAATACGAGGTCTGGGTCGAGCCGACGCGCAGGCCCCAGTCGCGGGTATCGTCGCCGCGAGCCGGATGCTCGACCTTGATGACTTCGGCGCCGAGGTCGCCGAGCACCATGCCGCACCAGGGGCCCGCCAGCACGCGGGAAAGATCGAGCACGCGCACGCCGGCAAGCGGCAGCGCGGAATTCAGGTTCGACATTGGAAGTCCGTTTTTTCGTGAGCCGCCGCAGCGGTCAGCCTTGGGTCAGCGTGCGTCAACGCAGCTTCGAGTCAGCCGCGACCCAGCGCGATGTAGCGTTCGAGATGATGGTCTTCGTCGCCGAGCTGATGGTCGATCAGGACGAGGCGCTTCGCGTAGTGCGCGAGCGGCAGCTCCCACGTCATGCCGATGCCGCCGTGCAACTGGATGCACTCTTCGGCAACCCGCGCGCCGATGCGTCCGATGCTGGTCTTCGCCGCCGACAGCGCACGTTCACGCGCGACGCGTTCCGAGCCGAGCGCGGCGGCCGCGTTGATGACCGCCGAGCGCGCCTGTTCGATCTCGAGCAGCAAATCCGCCATGCGATGCTGCAACGCCTGGAAGCTGCCGATCAAGACGCCGAACTGCTTGCGCGTGCGCAGGTATTCGAGCGTGAAGTCCTTCGCGACATCCATCGCGCCGAGCGCTTCCGCGCAAAGCGCGAGCACGCCGCAGCCGATGCTTTGTTCGAGCGTGGCGAACCCGGCGCCGGGCTGGCCGAGGAGGGCGTCGCCGCCTACGCAGACTTCGTTCAGGACGACTTCGGCCGCGCGGCCGCCGTCGATGTTGCGATAGCCGCGCAAGCTCAAGCCCGCTGCCTCGCGCGGGACGAGGAAGAGCGAGATGCCGTCTTCGGCGTCGACGGCGCCGCTCGTGCGCGCGGAGACGAGGAACACGCTGGCCGCTTCGCCCTGCTGCACGACGGCCTTGGCGCCGGTCAAGGTCCAGCCGCCATCCGCACGGCGCACGGCACGCGTCGCGACCTGCGCGAGTTCGTAATGCGAGCCCGGCTCGTCATGCGCGAGCGCCGCGACCGCGCTGCCTTCGATCAGTTGCGCGATGAGCGCTTTCTGCGCGTCGCTGCCCGCGAGCGCCACCGCCCGGCCCACCATCAGCGCGCCGAGAAACGGCTCGACGACGAGCCCGCGTCCCAGGCTTTCGAACACGACGGCGATATCGAAACCCTCGCCGCCGAAGCCGCCGTCGGCCTCGCCGAACAGCGCGCCGACGATGCCCAGTTCGGCGAAACGGCCCCACATCTCGCGGCTGAATCCATCGGCGGAGCGCGCGAGCCGGTCGCGCGTCTCGAAGGCGTACTGCTCGCTGACGAAGCGGTTCAGCGTATCCGCCAGCATGCGGCGGTCTTCGGTGTGCTGGAAGTTCATGGCGATCCCCTTACAGTCCCAGGATCATCTTGGAGATGATGTTCTTCTGGATTTCGTTGGAGCCGCCGAAAATCGACAGCTTGCGATTGTTGAAGTAGAGCGCAGCGGCGCTCGCGGCTTCTTCGGGACCGACGGGCGCTTCGTCGTAGCCGTCGTGCAGCGCTTCCTCGATGAACGGTTGCGCATACGGTCCCATCGCGCGGCGCATCAGCGACGAAATCTCCTGGCGGATTTCCGTGCCGCGAATCTTGAGCATCGAACTCTCGGCGCCCGGCACGCCGCCGCCCGCCACTGCCGCGATCACGCGCAGGTTGGTTGTCTTCATGTTCTCCAGATCGATCTCGACGCGGGCGAAGCGCGCCGCGAAGAGCGGGTCTTCAGCGAGTGGCCGGCCATTGCGTCTGAGCTTCGCCGCGACGTTGCGCAGGCGCTCCAGCGCCGCGACCGAAAAGCCGACGCCCGCGATATTCGTGCGCTCGTAGGTCAGCAGATACTTCGCATACGTCCAGCCCTTGTTCTCCTCGCCGACGAGGTTTTCGGCCGGCACGCGCACGTCGGTGAAAAACACCTCGTTGATTTCATGCTCGCCTTCGAGCGTGATGATCGGCCGCACTTCCACGCCCGGCGTGTTCATGTCCACCAGCAGGAAGCTGATGCCTTCCTGCTTGCGGACATCGGTTGCCGTGCGCACGAGACAGAAAATCATGTTCGCGTGCTGGCCGAGCGTCGTCCACGTCTTCTGGCCGTTGACGATGTAGTGCTCGCCTTGCGCATCGATGCCGCGCACGGCGGTTGTCTTCACGGAAGCGAGATCGGAACCCGCGCCCGGTTCCGAATAGCCCTGGCACCACCAGTCCGAGCCGTCGAGAATGCGCGGCAGCCAATGGCGCTTCTGCGCCTCGCTGCCGTACTTGATGAGCACCGGGCCGAGCATGTTCACGCCGAACGGCAGGATGCGCGGCGCGCCGGCGAGCGCGCATTCGTTCTCGAAGATGAACTTCTGCACGGTGTTCCAGCCCGGGCCGCCGTACTGCTCGGGCCAGTGGTTCGCGAGCCAGCCCTGTTCGTTCAGGATCGCGTGCCACTCGACCATGTCGGCTCGGGTGAGTTGACGGCCGTGATTGACCTTGTCCGAGAGCCGTTGCGGGAGCTTGTCTTGCAGGAAGCGCACGACGCGCTCGCGAAAGGCTTCCTCTTCGGGGGTGAAGTTCAGATCCATGATTGGCTTCTTCCAGTAGGTGTCGAAGAGACTGGCGGCGCGTGCGCGCCGCGGGCGCTCACGAGGTGTGATTCAGGCTGGCGAAATCGGCACCGCGCTCGACGAGTTCGACGATCAGCGGCGACGGCCGCCAGAAGCGTGGATCTTCCTTCGCGAACGCGCGGATGTCGGCAAGCACGTTCGCGAGGCCGACCGTGTCGGCGTATTTCATCGGGCCGCCGCGATGGCGCGGGAAGCCGTAGCCGTAGAGGAACGTCACGTCGACGTCGAGCGGACGCAGCGCGATGCCCTCATGCACGACGTTTGCGCCTTCGTTGATCATGGCGGCCATGTAGCGGCGGATGATCTCGTCGTCGGTAAAGGCGCGCGGCGTGATGCCGGCGCGTGCGCGTTCGGCATCGACGATCGCCTCGACTTCGGGGTCGGGCGTGCCGGTGCGTGCGCCTTCGGGATAGAGATAGAACCCGCGTCCCGTCTTCTGCCCGAACCAGCCGCGCTCGCAGAGACGGTCGGCGATCTGCACATAGCGGGCTTCGGGGTCGCGGGCTGCGGCTCGGCGCTTGCGCGCGGCCCAGCCGATGTCGCCGCCCGCGAGATCGGCCACCTGGAACGGTCCCATTGGGAAGCCAAATTCGCGCACCGCCCGATCGATCTGATACGGCGACGCACCGTCTTCCATCATGTGATCGGCCGCCGCGCGATACACCGCCAGCACGCGATTGCCGATGAATCCGTCGCACACGCCCGCGCGCACCGGCACCTTGCGCAGCTTCTTCGCCAGCTCGAACGCGCTCGCGACCACGTCCGCGCCGACCTGCGCCGGCACCACCACTTCGAGCAGCTTCATGATGTTGGCCGGCGAGAAGAAGTGCAGGCCGATCACATCGGCGGGACGCGAGACGCTGGCGGCGATCGCGTCGATGTCGAGGTACGACGTGTTGGTCGCGAGGATCGCGCCCGGCTTGCAGACGCGATCGAGTTCCGCAAAGACGGCCTTTTTCACGTCGAGGTCTTCGAACACGGCTTCGATCACGAGATCGATCGAAGCGAGCGCGTCGTACGACGTGCTGCCCGTCCAGCGGCTCATCGCGGCTGCTTTCGCCGGCTCGCTCATGCGGCCCTTCGCGACCAGTCCGTCGTAGACCTTCTCGATATGCGCGCGACCCCGAGCGAGCGACGCCTCGTCGCGCTCGACCATCGTCACCGGCAGGCCCGCGTCCAGCGCCGCCACCGCGATGCCCGCGCCCATCGTGCCGCCGCCGATCACGCCGACGCTCGCGATCGGGCGTGGTTTCGCGGCGCGCGTTTCCGGCGCCTTCTGCACTTCGCGTTCGGCGAAGAACGCGTGGATCAGGCCGGCGCGCTGCGGGCTGTCGATGCATTGCAGGAACAATTGACGCTCGTGGCGCAGGCCGTCGTCGAAGGGTTGTTCGAGCGCGGCCTGGACCGCGTCGACGATCTTCAGCGGCGAAAACAAATCGCGCGATTTCCTCGACGTTTCGGTGCGCGCCGCTTCGATCGCGGCGCGGCTCGACTTGCGCTCGGCGAGACCGGCGGCGTCGCGGGTGCGGCGCACCGGCGCGCGTGCGGCGATGAGCTCCTGCGCGTAGGCGAGGCCGTCGGCGAGCGCGTCACCGGTCGGCCCGATGCGATCGACGAGGCCGAGCGTGCGGGCTTCCTTCGCGCCGACGTGTCGGCCGCTCAGCATCAGGTCGAGCGCAGCTTGCGCGCCGATCAGGCGCGGCGTGCGCTGCGTGCCGCCCGCACCGGGCAGGAGGCCGAGCGTGACTTCGGGCAAGCCTAGTTTCGAGCCCTCGACCGCCAGCCGGTAATGCGCCGCGAGCGCGACTTCGAGGCCGCCGCCGAGCGCCGCGCCGTGAATCGCCGCGACGACCGGCTTCGTGCATGCCTCGATGCGATTGCAGACTTCGGGCAGCGACGGCGGCTGCGGCAGCTTGCCGAACTCGCGGATATCGGCGCCGCCGATGAAGTTGCGTCCCGCGCCGACGATCAGGACCGCCGTGACGGCGCGCTCGGCGTCGGCCTTCTCGATCGCGGCGAGCAGGCCGCGCCGGACGTCGACGCCCAGTGCGTTCACGGGCGGGTTGTCGAGGGTCACGACGAGGATGCCGTCGTCGCGCAATTCGGATCTGACGATGTCGTCAGCCAGTTCGGGATTCGTCATGTTTGTCTCCGTGTATTTGCTTTTGTGTGGATGCATTGTCGAGTGACAAAGCTGCGTTGACAATTCCATTGCGGGTTGACGGACTGTTAACCAGGAATTGACAGACGACGCCGGGAATTATTCCCAGGTCTTGGCGAGGGAGAGGATGGCGTCGCGCAGGTAGTCGATCAGCGCCTGCGTCGACGGCGACGGATAGCGGTTCGGCAAGGTCACGATGTAGAGCGTGTTCTGCTGCCCGGCGACCCGGTACGCCGGCAGGATCTGCACGAGACCCTGGCTCGTGGCCGCATGCGGCACGTACACCGGCAAGAGACCGATGCCCATGCCCTGGCATACCGCATCGGCGAGAAACGGATAGTCCGACGACTGCAATGCGGGTTGCATCGTGATCGTGTGGACATCGGCTTCGTTTTGCCGGTGGATCAACTCGACCGTGAGACGCATCCCGGGGTAGGGCGACGCGATGAGCGTCTGCCGTTCGAGGTCGGCGGGATGGTCGATCGGGCCGCGCTCGGCCACATAGTCCGACGACGCGTACAGGTTCCAGTCGATCGAGCAGATGTTGCGGGCCACGTAATCGAGCGGCGGCGTGGACGTGATGCGCACGGCGACATCGACTTCGGCGGCGATCAGGTCCTCGATGCGATTGTTGAACGTCACGTTGAGCGTGATGCCGGGATGCGCGCGCGCGAATTCCAGCAGCTTCGAACCGATGAACATCCGGCCAAAGCCGGTCGGCACGCTGATGCGCACGCGTCCGCGCAGCGTGTGGCCGAGACTGTCGATCGACGCGCGCGCCGTGCCGAGGTCTTCGAGCATGCGCTGGCCGCAGTCGTAGAGCGTGTGTCCGGCCTGCGTGAGTTCGAAACTGCGGGTGGAGCGGCGCAGCAACTGCGCGCCGGTTTCCCGTTCGAGCAGTTTCAGCCGCTGGCTGATGTTCGAGCGCGTCATGCCGAGCTTGCGCGCGGCCGCGCTCAGGCTGCGCGAATCGACGATCTCGACGAACAGGCCGATCAGGTTCAGGTCCATGGTTTGTCAAATCGAACTGGACAGATGCGGCTATGTTAGGGGGATTGTCGCGGGGTGGATAGCGGGGAAGGGCGCCGGCGGGCGCGGGACGCGACTCCGGGACCGCGTCGCGACTGCGCTGGAAGCGAGCATCCCCCCATCGGACCAGCCGACACCCCCCTTCAAGTCCCTGCGTCAGTAGGGCTGTGGAATCGACGGCGCGAATCTAATCTCACATTCAGACGCATCTGATTCCTGATCGCGTTCCGGCCGATGTCCCGGCCAGACGCAGTCGATTCGAGTCCATCTTTCCGCCGAAACCCCTCTTGCGAGGTAACCGATCATGACCCTCTCAATCTGGCTGACCGCTATCGCGGTAGCGCTCGCGGCAACCTGCACGATTGCGTTCGCCCTCCCGATGTCCGCGGAAGAAGAGTTGAATCGCGCGACGGCATCCGAGGCGATTCTCGATGTCGACCTTCCCGCGCTGCCGCACTGGCTCGCGGCGTCGGCACCGGCAGCTTCGCCGTGCGACTCCCGCGACTGACCGGCACCGAGCAGCTTCCGCGCCAAGCCTTTTCCGCTCAACGTATTGCCGGATTCCCACGCCCGATATCCACAGGTTTAAGCACAGAAACTGTGGATAAATGCGGCACTGCACCGATTGCCCACAGTCCCGCCTTCATCGCCCGTGCTCAGGCGCTTTTATGTTGAGCGTCGCCCTGTTTAGGCTCATCGGCCAACGCGGGGAAAAACGCATTCCAGGCGGCGCGAACGCCTTCGGCCGCCGTCGCTTCGGCATCGATGTTTTCGGTCTCGCCGGACTGCGACGGATCAGCCGACAGTCCCCTCCAATGGGTAAAAACGAGCGCCGGCTTTTCGGTCCAGTCGCCGTCGGCGAATTTCGAGAACGCCGTCTCGCCGCTCGAAAGCTGGACTTCGTACCAGCCTGCGCGTACGGGCGCGTATTCTTCGAGCGGGAACCACGCGGTCGATTCGATTTCCATCATTCGCCTCCGGGATAAGGTCGCAACGGTAGAACAGCATTTTTTGTTCCACTTTTGTCTGCCTTGATGCCGGCGCGCCTGGCCGGAACACGAGCCACCTTCCGCGCCAAAAAAGAAAGCCCGCGCTGGGCGGGCTTCCTTTTGAAATGAGGCGGGGCGGAAACAGGCGGCGTACCTTCCGGCCTTCCCGCTTTCACCCCGTTTGCGGTCTCATGTCTTCACACAGACCACGAATACAGAATAGGCCATTCATCGCCAGGAGGCGAATTTTTTTGCGATGACCGGGATGGCGTAGGCGCGGTGTGATCCCGTCTTGCGCACGAGGGAAATTGAGCCCAAAAAAAAGCCCGCTCTCGATGAGCGGGCTGAATCCATATCGGTTGAGACATGGAGGAGACAGGAGTAAGTATAAACCCTTAAAACCTCCTGTCAACACTTTTTGTCTCGATTTAGTTTGCGTTCGTCACGGATGGCCCAGGCTGTGATAGAACGCGGCGAGATTCGCGATATCGGCGTCGGACAAGGGTTTCACCATCATCGACATCATCTCGTTCTGCCGCGCGCCGGACTTGAAGTCGTTCAGCGCCTTCACCAGATAATCCTCGTTCTGGCCCGCCAGATTGGGCGCTTCCGGAATCTTCGCGATCCCGTCGAGGCCGTGACACGCCTGGCATTGCACGGCCTTCGCGCGCCCGGCCTTCACGTCGGCGGCGAACGAAACGCTGCTCGCCGCGCACCCGGCGGCCAGCGCCGCCGCGGCGATCATCGTCGTCTTCATCGGATGCCGCCTCATTTGCCCGAGTAGGAGATGCGATAGATCGCGCCGTCGAAGTCGTCCGACACGAGCAGCGACCCGTCCTGCAATTGCTGGACGTCCACCGGCCGGCCCATGTATTCGCCCGACGGAGTGAGCCAGCCTTCGGCGAACACTTCCGTCTCGCCGGCGGTTCCGTCGTCCTTGATCGGCGTGTACATGATGCGCGCGCCGATCGGCTTCGTGCGATTCCACGAGCCGTGTTCAGCGTCGAAGATGCCGCCCTGGTACTTCGCGGGGAACATCTTGCCGGTGTAGAACGACATGCCGAGGTCCGCCGCATGCGCGGCGAACTCGACCGCCGGGAACACGAGGCCCGCCGGCGGCGTGGCATCCTTGTACTCGGCCGTGCGCACCTTGCCGCCGCCGTACCACGGGAAGCCGAAGTTTTCGCCGGCCTTCGTCGCGTGGTCGAGTTCGCCGGGCGGGGTGTCGTCGCCCATGCCGTCGACCTGGTTATCCGTGAACCACAGCGTCTTGTCCTTCGGATTGAAGTCGAGGCCGACCGAATTGCGCACGCCATGCGCATAGACCTCGCGGTTCTTGCCGTCCGTGTCCATGCGGATGATGCCCGCGAGCCCGTTCTTGTCGAGTTCGGCGAGCTTGTCCTTCGGCGGCACGTTCCACGGCTGACCGAGCGTGATGTAGAGCTTCTTGTCCGGCCCGATGCGGCAGGTGCGCGCACCGTGGTTGAAGCTCTCGAACTGCGTCGGGATCAGCTTGCCCTGCGGCACGACGACCGCCGCCGCCACGTCCGGCCCGCCTTCGCCGAAGAACTGCGCCGCCGGGAACGCCAGCACGCGATTCTGCTCGACCACGTACAGCACGCCGTCCGGCGAGAAGCACACGCCGTTCGGCACCTTGAAGGTCACCGAACTCGCGAACGCGACGACATCGTCGGCGACGCGGCGCTTCGTGCGGTCCGTCACCTGCCACACGCGCGACTTGCGCGTGCCGACGAACACGACGCCCGTCGACGGCTCGATCGCCATGTGGCGCGCGTCGGGCACGACCGCGTAGAGCTCGATCTTGAAGCCGGGCGGCAGCTTGATCGACTTGAGGTTTTCGCGCAGCGCGTCGGCGCGCTGGCCAGTTTGCGGCACCTGCTCGGCGGGCGCGGTGTTGCCCGTCTGCTTGAAGTTCGAAAGCGCGTTGACGTTGTCCTGCGCCGCGTAGGCGGACGGCTGGCCGGCCAGGACGGCACCGATCGCGAAAGGCAAAAGCTTGAGTGCTGGTTTCATCTGCTTGTCTCCTTGAAGGCTTCGTTATTGAAGACTGCAACTGCGGAAAAAACGGGATGTGCGAATGACGGCGGCGAATCGAAACGGCGGCGGGTCGGGCTGGATTAATCTTAGGATAGGTATCGCCGATGTTGAAAGCGCGTACACAAGGCGATCATTTCGTGCCGTCGAACAAGAACGCGTCCGAGCGGTCCTGGCCTGGGAGTGCGGCGAGCAAGCGGGCGCCGTCAAGCACGGCATGACCGGAAGCGGTCGTGCCGGCTTGCGGGCACGGCGCGGGACCGAACGTGATCGACACGTCGTAGGCGTTCACGCCCGTATGCGGCGCGACGGTTCCCCTGAACACGCAACCGATTCCGGTCGTGCCGGCGAGGAAGCCGTCGTCGGTGACGGTGAGCTTCGCGTTGGTCGAGCCTCGCATCGAGCCGCCGCGGCCGCTGTAGAGGCCCGCGATGGTTGCGCGTGCGGGTGCGGCGCCGAGCATCTGGTCGGAGGCGGCGGAGAACGTGACGCTTTCGGCGCCGGCCGACTTGGTGGTGATCGCGCCGGTCACGGCCGGCGCGCGGGAGAAATTGGCGTCGAACGTGACGGGCGACGCCGTGTGCATGCGCAAGCTGTAGTTTTGCGCGGTGGCGCTGCTGAATTGCCCGGTGGCGGACTGGGCGCCGTTGTTCGCGACGACCACGCCGGCGACTCCACTCTTCCCCGAAGCTGCATCGCCGTAGAACAGATAGGCGGTGCCGTCGAAGAGCATCAGGAGAATGGCGTTGGCGTGCGTCGAGACGGTTCCCTTGTAGACGCCGCCGGATGGGAGTGTCGTCGTGCCTGCGGGGGTGGCGGGCTGGAGTGTCTGGCCGGTCGAGCAGGCGGTCAGGGCGACGCAGAGAATGGAGAGAGCGGTACTGCACAAACACGCGGTCTTCTTCATCGTGGCCTCGCGGTGCGTTCGACTCCTGGGGCTGCCACTCCGGCGTTCTCGCTGTAGAAGCGCCGCTGGCCGCCGCATGTGCGTTCCGCTCAACCCCGAGCGGCTTGCGGGTCCGAAGAAACGCATGCGTGTCTGGTATAGACCGTCCGTCGATGCAGGTCAAGGATGCGCTTAACTAATTGGGCCGTCGGGCGGAGAGTCTTTGCGGACTGACGATCGGAAGCAGGACAAATCGAACATGGCTCGACGAGTCGGACGTGCGCCGCTCGCCTCCCTCAATCCACCCAAACCAGATTCGTCCCAAGTTCCTGCGCGAGCGCCGACGGCAAGTACTTCAGCGTCACCGCAACGCGCTGCCCGCTTTTCGGATCGATGCCCATCCGGTGCGCGATCGAGATGTGCGCGCCAATCTCGTTGGGAAAGGGGATCGGCGAGCGCGGTCCCTTCGGGAGAAGCGAGAAGGGCAGCTCGGTCCAGGGCTCATGTCCGACGCCGAGGAAGTCGGGCTTGAGCGGCCACGGTTGCGGCTTGACGTGCAGCCCGATGGCCGGCGCGCTGAGCTGCTCCAGCATCCATTGGCACGTAATGTCCGAAAGCCGCGCCTCGGCGTCCGGATACCCGCCGCCGACATCCGAATGCGAGCCCGCGAAAAGCACCTGTGTGATGCCGTCGCGCTTGTCCCAGAATGTAGGCGTGAAATCGGCGCGCTGTTCATCGAGACTGATCGCGTGCACGCCGAACTCGACCTTGTTGCTGAGCGCGGTATCGGCGAAGCGGAAGACGTCGATGTCCGAGCCGTTGGCGCCCAGATAGAGCGGAATGCCGAGCGCGCCGACGGTATCCCAGACGCCGATTGCCTTGATGGTGTCGACGGGAAGCGTGTCGTCGGGCTGAACGGGGTCGAACGCGAAGTGCGGCAGGCGTCGGACCAGCGCATCGAAAACGCCGATGAGACCGCCCACGTTCCGGGCTTGCACCCGCGCCGCGCGATGCCGGCGCCACGCGTTGATGCCGAGCTGGTACGCCTGCTCCTTGTCCGCGGGATCGTATTTCGCCCGGTTCAGCACGCCGACGTCGGCAAGCATGCCGCCAAGCGCCCGCACGGTATACGCGCCGCGCGAAAAGCCGATCAGGATGATCGAGTCGCCCGGCTCGTAGTTGCGCGAGACGAACGTGTAGCCCCGCACGATGCGCGCGATGATGCCGTCGCCAAAGGCGCCGCCGAGCAGCTTGATCGCGATGTTGCGCGAATCGCCGACGCCATGCAGGTACTTCGCGACCTGCCCGTTCGGGCCGCTTTCCGCGATTTCCTGCTCGGATGCGAGCAGCGCGGTGTCGAGGCTGTGATCGCCGGTGAGCGCGCAGAAGAGCTTCCAGACGTTCGTCGTGTCCGGAGTTCCGTCGTCGTCGCTGTCCTTGAAGTTGGGGCCGCCCCAGGTGCCGTCGGCGCAAAAGACGATATTTTTTGGCATGTGACCTTCCACCGTTGCAGGTTTGAGCTGTCGCGGCGTCGGCGTACGAACGAGGCCGTCGGCTTAGTATCGTAGACGCTGGGGGAAGGGGTTCAAGCTCGATGTGGCCGTACGTGAGCGCGCGTCATGCGCGCCCGCCGCGCACGACGAACGACGGCGAAGGCCGCCGGGCCGATCAGTCGGCTATCCGCTTGTCGGCGAGCGCGCGCCGGCAGTCGTCGAATACGCGCGAAACCAGCACCGATTCGTAGTTGAGGTCGTCGCTCTCGAGGATTTCTTCGACGGCGTCGAGGGCCCAATCCGCGTTCACGCATCCGACGTGCTGCATCGCAACGCGTTCCGCAATCGCCGACAGCCTCGCGACGACCAGCCAGTCGGCCTGTCGCTTGTGCCGGTCGAGCCATTTGCGTGCGGCCTGCACGAAGAAGGCCGGCGTGGGCCACGACTCGTTCAGGTAGTAGTTGCCGAGGCTGCCGCAAGTGAGCCAGCAGAGCAGTTCAATCCGGTCGCGCGGGCTGAGTTGGTGACGTACATCATTCATGGCGGCACTCACGAAGACGATTGACGTTGCCGATAAGATCGTTTCCCTCACGAAAACAATATCAGATCATTTTGCATCGCGGAACATGCAAAACCGCTAAATGATCGGCGTGCGTGCGGCTCGCCTTGTTTCTCGAACGAAATCCGTACGCCGTCACGACGAAGCGGCTTCGTCGCACCACTCGATCGCCCAGATTCGCGCGCAGTGAAGGGCGTCGGACTCGTTTTCGAAGGCGTCGAGTTCACCGGAGTGGTGCGTCTCGACGTGCGCGCGGCCGGTTGCGGGCGAGCGCGTGATCGTGGCGTGCGCGTAAAAGCTGCCGTCGTCGTCGTGCCGGGCGCGGCAGTCGATGTGCCACGCCTTGTAGTCGAATCGCATGGGTGTCTCCGTGGGTCACGAAAATCCTAGCATGGCGACGGGCGATGCTGGGGTCGTGCGTTGACGCGCTGCGGAGCGTAATGCGCCAATCGGGATCGAAGCGCCGGGTTAAAGCGCGGCGGAGTGCAATGCGCCGATGGCAAGCCGTTCGTCTTCGGGGTCGAAGAGACCGATCAGGACGATCGTCGACTCAGCCGATACCGCGCCGCTGAACGCGCCCAGGCGAATCCGCGGGCCGACGACGTGCAGTTCCTGCGGCGCCCCGGCGTCGTCGAGAAGAACGAAGCCCTTTGCCCGCAAAAGCCGCGGGCCGAGCACGCGAAGCGCTTCCTTGAGCCTTGCGCGGTTCAGGCGTGCCTCGCTGCGGAAGGTGAAGCTGCGTAATCCGGCGGGAAGATGCGCAGGTGTTGCGCTCCGCAAGGCTGGCGCGTTCGGTTGCCGGGTGCCGGCCGGAGTGGCGTCGAATACGAGCGCGGGCGGAATCGCGCCGTGCATCGCTTCGATCACGATGCGCGTCCCGGCCAGCTCCAGCAGCTTGCTGGTGACCGCGCCCTTCGCGCTTTCGTCGATCAGGTCGGTTTTGGTCAGCACGAGCGCGGTCGCGCCTTCGATCTGCCTGCGCACGATATCGCCGACGTAGGGATCGCCGAGCGTTTCGCCGATGCCTTGCGCATCCACCGCGACGACGATCCCGTGCAGCCTGAACGCGCGATCGAGCATGCCGACCTGCGCGATGCGAACCGGGTCCGAGACGCCGCTCGCCTCGATGATCAGCACGTCCGGCGGATCGGCGCGCGCGCTGATCTCCACCAGCGCCTGCACGAGCCGCCCGCCGATCGAGCAGCAGACGCAGCCGTTCTCGAGACTGATGACGTCGTCGCTCTGCTCGCGGATCAGCGACGCGTCAATGTTGATCGCGCCGAAATCGTTGACCAGGACGGTGACGCGCCGGCCCTGCGCGTCGGCGAGGAGGTGGTTGAGCAGCGTGGTCTTGCCCGCGCCCAGATAGCCGCCGAGCACGATCAGCGCAATCGGCGGACGCTGCGGTGCGCTTGCCGCGACGGTCATCACGCCGGCGACTGGAACACCCGGCCGCCGAGCACCGTGCCCCAGACTTCCAGGTCCTTCAGACGGTCGAGCGGCACCTCGGCGGGGTCGTCGTGCAGCACGGCGAAGTCGGCGAACTTGCCCACTTCGATGCTGCCGACGAGATGCTCCATCTTGAGCGTGTACGCCGCGCCCAGCGTGATCGCGCGCAACGCGTGCTCGACGGGCAAGCGTTCGCTCGCGCCGAGCACGCGTCCCGTCGAGCTCTGCCGCGCGGCCGCGCACCAGGCGGTGAACAGCGGATTGAGCGGCGTGATCGGCGCATCGGAATGCATCGCGAACGCAATGCCGAGCCGCCGCGCCGATTCCACCGGGTTCATGTGGTTCGCGCGGTCAGCGCCCATGGTCTGCGAGTAGTGGGCGTCGCCCCAGTAGTAGAGATGATTGGCGAAGAAGTTGATGCACATGCCGAGCCGCGCGGCGCGCGCGAGCTGCGCCGCGTCGGCCATCTGGCAGTGCTGCAGCGTGTGGCGGTGATCGTGGCGCGGGTAACGATCGAGGATCTTCTCGATGGCGTCGAGAACGAGTTCGGTCGCTTCGTCGCCGTTGGTGTGAATGTGCAATTGCAGGCCGGCGAGGTGAAAGAGCGTAAACACCTCGACAAACTGGCTCGGCGGGATGAGCCACAAGCCGTTCGGCTTGCCGTTGAGATAGCCGGGCCACTTGAGGCGTGCAGTAAAGCCCTGGATCGACCCATCGACGATGAACTTGACCGGGCCGAAGCGCAGCTTGTCAGTGTTTTCCGTCATCGCGGCAAGCACGCGTTCCGGCCCGCCCTCCGGGCTTCTCTGCGGCGCGAACGCCGGAACGATTCGCAGCGGATAGGCGGGGTCGCCGGTGATCTCGTGCAGGTTGCGATTCCCTTCTGCGGAGAAGTCGTTCACCAGGTCGGTCGCGGTGGTCACGCCCGCGAGTTGCGCGACGCGGCCGAAGTTCCAGATCGCGTTGCAGCTCTCGCTCGCCGCGATCGAAAGGCCGTTGCCGATCACCCGGTACACGGGGAACATCGCGGCGAACTCCTGCAACTCGCCGGTCGGCTGGCCGTGCGCGTCGCGTTCGATGCCGTCTATGTCGGTATCGTCGTCGATCCCGGCGAGCGCGAGCATGGGCGAGTTCACGTTCATCAGATGCACGCTCGCGTGCAGCACGACGACGGGGCGGCGCGCGCAAACACGGTCGAGTTCCTTCGCCGTCAGGCGGGTCGTCCCGAAGAAGATCGGGTCGAAGCCCCAGGCGAGGAGCGGCGCGTTTTCGTCTTTCATCGCCCGTTGTGCTTCCTGGAGCCGTCCGATCACGGCGTCGAGCGACTTCAGTCCCGGCCAGCGTTTGCCGTCGGGCCCCCGGCGATCGTAATAGCCGACGTACACGGCGTCCCACATCGAGCCTTCCATCAGGTGGCAATGGCCTTCGACCAGTCCGGGCATCAGCACCTTGTCGCTGAAGGTGTCGTCGATGTGGGCGTCGCTCCACTGACGGACCTCTTCGATGCCGCCCACCGAAAGGATCCGGCCGTCGCGAATGGCGACGTGAGTCGCATGCGGTTGCGCCGGATTCATCGTCAGGATGCGCCGGGCGGCAAGGACGGTAACGCGATTGGAGTCGAATTCGTTCATAGGCGTGGGGTCGGATAAGTGTCGGGCGATGCGCATTTCAGGACAGCGCTTGCACGCGGCCACGGCGGCTCGCGAGATTCACCACCGTCGCGACGACGACGTTCAGCGCCAGGCACAACAAGCCGATGTTGAACCCGCCGAAGTCGGCCTGCGTCACGTAGAGCGCGATCGCGAGCAACTGGCCCGTCAGCATGCCCGCGCCGATGGCGGCGGGCCGCACGCGCAGGCCGAACAGGATCACCATGACGCCGGGGAAAAATTGCGTGACGCCGTAGTAGGTGGTGTTGATCAGCGTGAGCATGAGATTCGGCGTGAGGAGCGTCATCACGATCGAGAGCACCAGGTAAATCACGATGACCACCTTCGCGCTCGTTTTCTGCTTGCTCTCCGGCATGTTGGGCAGCAGGTTGCGCGTGACGATCGGGCCGATCGCGAGACAGATGCCCGCCAGCACGAGAAGCCCCGAGAGCGAAGCGCCCGCCGCGACGAGTCCGAGCAGCCAGCCCGGCAGGAGCCGGATCGCGGCGGCGAAGAACGCCTCGTTCGGCGATGCGAGATGCAGGTTCTGGCTGATCGCATAATAGGACGCGATGACGAGAAACGGATACATCAGCATGTACAGCGGCATCGCGACCTGCGTGCGGCGGATCGTGTTGGCGGTCTTCGCGGTAAAGAAGTTCTGCACCGCAAACGGCATCACGTAGAAGCCGAGCGACTGGAACAGCATCGTGCTCATCGAGAACGTGAGCTGGTGCGCGTTCATATTGTTGCTGACATGCTGACTCGCCGCATGGAAGACCTGCGTTACGCCCGTTTCCCACGACACGGCGAGACCCGTCACCACGATCGCCAGGACCATCAGGATGTCTTTAAGCACCGCGATATACGCGGATGCCCGCACCCCCGCGATCGCGATATACGTGAACGCCAGCACGGCCGAGATCAGGATCAGGTAGAGCGGCTGGAAGTCCCAGCCGAGCCCCTTGAGCGCCGCGACGAGGCCGGTGAACTGCAACTGTCCCCAGGGCAGCAGGAACAGGATCGCGGAGCCGGCGACGATCAGTTCGAGCGCACGGCTCTCGAAGTGTCCCTTGAAGAGGTCGGGCAGGGTGATCGCGTTATAGCGCTTGCCGGCTTGCCAGATCTTCGGTCCGATGAAATAGCCGACGGGGTACGCGAGCAGGATATAGCCGAGGAACCAGACGCCATAGGTCGGTCCCTTCGCGTAGATGCCGCCGGGAAAGCCGACCATCGTGCCGATGCTGTAGATCTCGCCGGCAGCGAGAAAGAACACGAGGTACGCGCCGAACTGCCGCGACGCGACGAAGAAGTCGTGCACGCTCTGCGGCCCGCGACCCTTGTTCGAGCGCAAGGCGAGATAGAGCGAAAAGACGATGAAGCCGAGAAATACGGCGGTAGCCATCCGAAGCCTCCGTGGATCAGTTGTTTTGCGGATGCGCGTCGTCGTGATGACGGTCGAACAGGCGCCAGCAAAGCAAGAGGCAGCCGGACGTCAGCACGAACCACGCGAAGATCCACGCATAGATGAAGGGCACGCCGAAGACGTACTTGTCGACCGAAGCGACCCACGGCAAGAGTCCGATGACCCCGATATAGGGCACGCCAATTCCGATGAAAAACCTGAGCATTTCGTCTCCTTGCGTTCCGTTGCACGGGCCGCGCAATGGTCCGGGGCCGGGCTGCGGCGCCCTGCCGCGTCGGACTGATTCAGTATTACCGGACGAAATTGCAGAGGAATAGTGCCAGTTCCCGGCAATCGCTGAGTCCAACGGTTGCGCTATCGGCCGGATTCAAATTTGATATTGACAATATCTGATAATGCAGATAAATTTCGATCAACGATTCGGGAGAGCAACGATGGACCACTACACGAAAGAGGATTTCCGGATGGCGCAGAGCGTTGGTTTTGCGATCACCAAGGCTCGAAACCTCGTCGTCGCGGAGATGGACGCGGCGTTGAAGGACCTGAACGTCACGAGCCCGCAAGTCGGCATCCTGCTCTCGATGACGGACGGCGCCGCCACCACGCCGTTCGAACTGGCGAGACTGCTCGGCATCGACACCGGCCTGATGACGCGCATGCTCGACAGACTCGAAACCCGCGGCTTGCTCGAACGGTCGCGCAGCGTGGAAGATCGTCGCGTGGTGAACCTGACGTTGACGAAAGCGGGCCGTGCGGTGGCCGCGCGGATTCCGGAAATCGCTCCGGTCGTCCTGAATGCACGTCTTCAGAAGTTCAGCAGCGAAGAGTTCGACGAACTGCGCCGCCTGCTTCACAAGTTCCTCGAAGCGTGAACGGCATTTTTTTTGGCCAAATATCTGATGAGTCAGAAAATGAAATCACAGTTAAATAGCAGCACAGTCGGTTCGCGGGTCGCGAAGGCGGGCGTCACGGTGATCTTCGCGGCGGTTCTGTCGGCGTGTGCGAACTACGCCGGTATCCACAGCGACAAGGAAATGGCGCGGCCGCAGTCATACGCGACCGAACAGAGCCTGCCGGCCGAACAGGGCCACTGGCCCGCCGCCGACTGGGCCGATCAGTTCGGCGACGCGCAGCTCAAGGCGCTGCTCGACGAAGCCTTCAAAAGCAGCCCGACGCTCGAGCAGGCGCGTTCGCGCGTCGCGGCGGCGGCCGCCTATAGCGAGACCGCGAGGGCGAACACGTTGCCGCAAGTCGGCGCGTCGTATTCGTACACCCGTCAGCAGTTTTCGTCGAATGCGCTCGTGCCGCCGCCCTATGCCGGCTCGTGGCAATCGGAGAACAAGGCGCTCGTGTCGGCTTCCTACGATCTCGACCTGTGGGGCAAGAACCGCGAAGCCCTCAAGGCCGCGCTGTCGCAGTTGCAGGCCAGCCAGGCGGACGCCGAAGTGGTCAAGCTCACGCTCAACGAAACCATCGCGCGAGCCTACAACCAGCTCGCCCGCCTCTACGCGCTGCGCGACATCGCGCAGCAGGAAATCGCGCAGCGCGAGCACATCGACCGCATCACGGCCGGGCGCATCGCGACCGGTCTCGACACCGAAGTCGAGCGCAAGACCGCGCAGGCGAATCTCGCGTCGAGCCGCGCCACGCTTTCGGCGCTCGACGGCAGCATCGTCACGACGCGCTACCAGCTCGCCGCCTTGCTTGGCGAGGGACCGGATCGCGGCTTGTCGATCGCGCGTCCGTCGCTCGGCATCGGCGATGAAGTGCGCCTGCCGGATTCCCTGCCCGCCGATCTCGTGAGCCGTCGCCCGGATATCGTCGCGGCGCGCTGGCGCGTCGATTCGATCACGCACGAAGTGAAGGAAGCCAAGGCGGAGTTCTATCCGGACATCAACCTGAGCGCGTCGCTCGGACTCGATGCGTTCGGTTTCGGGCGTCTCCTCACGGCGGCGAGCCGCACGATGTCGGCGGGTCCGGCAATCCACCTGCCGATCTTCGATGGCGGCGCGCTGCGTGCGCAACTGAAGGGCCGCTACGCCGACTTCGACTACGCCGTCGCCACCTACAACCAGACGCTCGTGACCGCGTTGTCGGAGGTCGCGACGCAACTTGCGCAGATCCGCTCGACCGATGCGCAACTCGTCGACGCCGAGGTCGCGCAGGCGGCCGCGCGCCGCGCCGACGAACTCGCGCTCACGCAATACAAGGCGGGCCTGACGAACCAGTTGACCGTCCTGAATGCCGAGACGAACGCGCTCGCGGCGGACCAGTCGGTCGCGAATCTGAAGATGAACCGCCGCGACCAGCAGATCGCGCTCGCGGCCGCGCTCGGCGGCGGCTACACCGATTCCGCGAGCGATACCGCCAACCCCGTCGTTGCCGCGCGCTGAAGCGGGCACGTCCACGAAATCACCAGGAGCATTGAAATGAGCGACACGGTCACCTCCGCCCGGACGACGGCGGACCCATCAGGCGAAGTGCAGCAGGCCCGGACGAAGACACCGCGCACGCGCAAGCTGCTGCTTTCGCTGCTTGCCGCGAGCGTCGTGGTGGCGGGCGCGGGCTACGGCACTTACTACTACACGACAGGCCGCTTCTTCGAAGGAACCGACGACGCCTACGTCAGCGGCAACCTCGTGCAACTGACGCCGCAAGTGAGCGGCACGGTGATCGCGGTCAACGCCGACGACACGCAGATCGTCAAGCAGGGCACGCCGCTCGTAACGCTCGACGCCGCCGACGCCAGGGTCGCGCTCTCGAACGCCGAAGCGACGCTCGGCCAGACCGTGCGGCAAGTGAGCAGCCTGTACGTGAACAACGCGTTCTACGCCGCGACGGTCGCACAGCGGCAGTCCGACCTCGCCCGCGCGCTCGACGACCTGAAGCGCCGCCAGGCGGTCGCGGATACGGGCGCGGTGTCGGGCGAAGACATCGCGCATGCACGCGACGCCGTGAGTGCCGCGCAAGCCGCGCTCGACGCCGTGCGCCAGCAATCGGAGGCGAATCACGCACTCACCGACCGCACCTCGATCGAGGCGCATCCGAACGTGCAGGCGGCGGCATCGAAGGTGCGCGACGCGTATCTCAGCTACGCGCGCAACACGCTGCCCGCGCCGGTGACGGGCTACGTGGCGCGCCGCTCGGTGCAGGTCGGACAGCGTGTCGCGCCCGGCACGCCGCTGATGGCGATCGTGCCGCTCGACGGCGTCTGGGTCGACGCCAACTTCAAGGAAGTGCAGTTGACGCGCATGCGCATCGGCCAGCCGGTGACGCTCACCGCCGACGTCTACGGCTCGAAGGTGAAATACCACGGACACGTCGAGGGCTTTTCGGCCGGCACGGGCGCCGCGTTCGCCGTGCTGCCCGCGCAGAACGCAACCGGCAACTGGATCAAGGTCGTGCAGCGCCTGCCGGTGCGCATCCAGCTCGACCCGCGCGAACTCGACGCGCATCCGCTGCGGATCGGCTTGTCGATGCAGGCCGAGGTCGAAACGCGCGACGAATCGGGCACCCAGCTCGGCGCCGCGACGACGACGTCGTATCGCACGGACGTGTTCAGCAAATACGGCGACGAAGCCGATGCGGAGATCGCGAAGATCATCGAGCAGAACATGCCGGCGGCGAGTCCGGTTGCCGCGGTTGCAGCGGCTTCAGCGAAGGCGGCGCCGAAGCGCCGGGCGGGTTGATCTTTTTTTGCCCAACTATCTGACACGTCAGCCAAAGACAAAACAGGTGATGCAATGAATCCGTCGGTCAATTCCGCCATGCCCGCGCCGCTCAGCGGCGGCAAGCTCGTGCTCGCCACGCTTGCGGTCGCGCTCGCCACCTTCATGAACGTGCTGGATTCGTCGATTGCGAACGTCGCGATTCCGACGATCGCCGGCAATCTCGGCGTTTCCGTCGACGAAGGGACCTGGGTCATCACGCTCTTCGCCGCGGCGAACGCGATCGCGATTCCGCTGACCGGCTGGCTTACGCAGCGCGTCGGCCAGATCAAGCTGTTCGTCTGGGCGATCCTGCTGTTCGTGTTCTCGTCGTGGCTGTGCGGCATCGCGCCTAACCTGCCGGTCTTGCTCGCCGCGCGGATCTTGCAAGGCGCCGTCGCGGGGCCGCTGATTCCGCTCTCGCAAGCAATCCTGCTCGGCTCGTACCCGAAGGAAAAGAGCTCGCACGCGCTCGCGCTCTGGGCGATGACGGCAACCGTCGGCCCGATTGCCGGACCCGCGCTCGGCGGCTGGATCACCGACAGCTATTCGTGGTCGTGGATCTTTTACATCAACATCCCGGTCGGCATTTTCGCGGCGGGCGTCACGTGGGCGATCTATCGCGAGCGCGAAACGCCGGCAAAGCGCATTCCCATCGACAAGGTCGGCCTGATCTCGCTGATCGCGTGGGTCGGCTCGTTGCAGATCATGCTCGACAAGGGCAAGGATCTCGACTGGTTCAACTCGCCGGTGATCGTCGCGCTTGGCGTGTTCGCGCTCGTGAGCTTCGTGTTCTTCGTGATCTGGGAACTGACGGAGAAAAACCCGGTGATCGACGTCAAGCTCTTCATGGGACGCAATTTCCTGGGCGGCACGGTGGCGATTTCCGTCGCCTATGCGGTGTTCTTCTCGAACCTCGTGCTGCTGCCGCAATGGATGCAGGGCTTTCTGAACTACCGTTCCGTCGATGCCGGGCTCGTCACCGCGCCGCTCGGCATCTTCGCGGTGCTGCTCGCGCCGGTGATGGGCAAAATCATGCCGAAGTCCGACGCCCGCGTGCTCGCGACGCTGGCGTTCATCGGCTTCGCCGGCGTGTTCTTCATGCGCTCGCATTACACGACCGGCGTCGATACCTGGACGCTCGTGATTCCGACGCTGCTGCAAGGCATCCCGACCGCGCTCTTTTTCGTGCCGCTGACCGCGATCATTCTCTCGGGCTTGCCGCAGGCGAAGATTCCCGCGGCGGCGGGCTTGTCGAACTTCGTGCGGGTGTTCGCGGGCGCGGTGGGTACATCGCTTGCCGCCACGGGCTGGAACGACCGGACGATCCTTCATCATTCGCAACTCGTCGACCAGGCAAGCGTTCATAACCCCGCATTCACCGATGCGATCGGCTCGCTGCAAACGACGCTCGATGCCGGCACGCCACAAGCGCTCGCGTTCTTCGAGCGCTCGCTCAACGCGCAGGCCGCGATGCTCGGGCTGAACGACATCTTCTGGCTCTCGGCGGTGATCTTCATCGCGATCATTCCGCTCATCTGGCTGACGAAGCCGGGCAAGGGCGCGGGAGCAGGCGCGGCGGGCGCGGGCGGTCATTGAGGCTTGCCGCGATGCGTGCGGCCGCTATGCTGTGATGACGGCACGCGGACGCATCGGAGGGGAACACCGTGGCGGTGGAAACGGCAACGATCCTGATCGGCGCGTTCGATCGTCACAACTTCGGCGACTTGCTGTTCGCGCACATCGTCGGGGCGATGTCGGGGCCTCGCGATCTGCTGTTCGCGGGCGTCGCCGATCGTGATCTGCGCGCGGTCGGCGGGCATCGGATTCACGCGCTGCCGCGGCTTGCCGAGCGCCTGGGCGAAACGCCGGTGAACATCATCCACGCGGGCGGCGAACTGCTGACCTGCGACACCTACGAAGCCGCCGTGATGACCTTGCCCGCCGATCTCGCGCGAGAGACGATTGCGCGCGTCGACGCGCGGCCTCGCGAAAGACTGACATGGGCGCAAGCGTTATTGCGAACGACTGCGCTGGCGCCGTACACGGTTTCGCCCGACGCGTTTCGTGGCCCGGTTCGGGTGCTGTACAACGCGGTCGGCGGCGTGGACCTGGACACTCGCGATCTCGCGCTGCGTGCCGAAGTGCTGTCGAAGCTCGCCGCAGCCGATGACATCAGCGTGCGCGACAGGCAATCGCAAGCGCTGCTCAGTGCGGCCGGCGTCGAGTCGCGCCTGATTCCCGACCCCGCCGTGATGGTGGCGCAGCTTTTCGGCGCTCGCATTCGCGAACGGGTGCGGCAGGTCGAGATGGGAAGCGTCGTTCGGGCGTTTCCGAACGGCTACATCGCCGTGCAGTTCAGCGCCGATTTCGGCGACGACGATACGCTCGCGCGCCTGGCTGCTCAACTGGATAGAGCGGCAAGCGCGACCGGGTTCGGCATCGTGTTCTTCCGTGCGGGCGCCGCGCCGTGGCATGACGATGTGGCCTGCTATGAGCGGACGGCTACCTATATGCGTGGCGCGACGCCGGGAATTTTCCGGTCGCTGAATGTGTGGGACATCTGCGCGTTGATCGCCAATAGCCGTTGCTTTGCGGGCAGCAGCCTGCATGGACGAATCGTCGCGATGGCGTTTGCGTTGCCGCGTGTGAATTTGCGCCATCCGGGGCGCGTTTCCGCTCTTACGAAGCAGGCGTCGTACGCCGCCACTTGGGATGATGCGGAGATGCCGGGGGAGGTGGAGGTTGGCGAGTTCGCGCGCTCGGTCGTCGATGCACTCGGGACGGACAAAGCGCGTCGCGAGAGGCGTGCGTGGGAGTTGGCCGAACTTTATCGGCGGGGGTTTGAGCTTGCTGCTGCGCGGATGCGCCTTTAAGCGGTGGTGTTTCCGCCGCCTGAGCGTATCAAACGATGTAGACGGCACCCGGCCCCGAGCGCAAGCGGTCACCCAATCAACTTCCCAAATCGCATATCCCGACAAGCAAAGCTGAAAAACTTGGTTCGTGAATCGGACGGGGCGTCAATAGAATCTGACGTCTGGCTTACTCGTCGAAGCATCGCAACATCATTGGGAACGACACATGTCTCAGCAAGATTCCGGCAAGCCGCATCCCGCAAGCGCCAGCCGGCGCACCCTGCTGAAGGGTGCCACCGCGCTCGCCGCGACGCTTGTCGCGCCACGCGCCGTGCTCGCGCAAAACGATGCGAAAACCTTGCGCATCGGCTATCAGAAGTACGGCAACTTCGTCGTCTTGAAGGCGCGCGGGACGCTCGAAAAGCGCCTCGCCGCGCAGGGCGTCGGCGTGCAGTGGCTCGAATTTCCCGCCGGGCCGCAGTTGCTCGAAGGCCTGAACGCCGGCGCCGTCGATGTGGGCACGGTCGGTGAAACGCCGCCGATCTTCGCCCAGGCGGCGGGCGTCGATTTCGTCTATATCGGCAATGAGCCGCCCGCGCCGCGCGGCGAGGCGATCGTCGTGCCGGCGAACTCGCCGATCAAGACCGTCGCCGATCTGCGCGGCAAGAAGGTCGCGTTCAACAAGGGGTCGAACGTCCACTTCCTGCTCGTCAGGGCGCTGCAGAACGCAAGACTCACCTACGCGGATATCCAGCCCGTGTATCTCGCGCCCGCCGATGCGCGCGCCGCGTTCGTGCAGGGCAGCGTCGATGCCTGGGTGATCTGGGACCCGTACCTCGCCGCCGCCCAACGGCAGGCGAACGCGCGGGTGCTCGTCGATGGCGAAGGGCTCGTGCGCAACACGCAGTACTACCTCTCCGCGCGCAAGTTCGCCTCCGCGCAGCCGCAACTGCTGCATGCGCTGCTCGACGAACTCGATTCCGTCGACAAATGGGGCCGCGACAATATCCCGGACGTCGCGCGCCTGTTGTCGCCGCTCGTCGGGCTCGATGCGCCAACGCTCGAAGTCGCGCTCAAGCGTACCGCTTACGGCGTGCAGCCGGTGACGGCCGAAACGCTCGCCTACCAGCAGCGGATCGCCGATACGTTCAACGACCTGAAGCTGATTCCGAAGAAGCTCACGGTCAGCGACGCGCGCTGGAATACCGCGTAACGCGTACAGGCGGAGTCTCTCTGCCGAGTTTCACCGGATCCGGTACTGTGTTTGCTCAGTATCGGGATTCGCCTGAAACCGGACCTCAGAGAGACCATGCTCAAGATCGCCACCTTCAACATCAATGGCATCCGTTCGCGCCTGCCCGCGCTGCTCGAATGGCTCGATAAAGAGGCGCCGGACGTCGCGTGTCTCCAGGAACTGAAGGCGCCCGACACGGCGTTTCCCAGCGACGAAATCCGCGCCGCGGGATATGGCGCGATCTGGCACGGACAGCCGTCGTGGAACGGCGTCGCGATCCTCACGAAGGGCATGGACCCGATCGAAACCCGGCGCGGCCTGCCGGGCGACATGGGCGACACCCACAGCCGTTACATCGAGGCGGCGGCGCATGGCGTGCTGGTCGGGTGTCTCTATCTGCCCAACGGCAATCCGCAGCCCGGCCCGAAGTTTGACTACAAGCTTGCGTGGTTCGAGCGCTTGATCGACTACGCGGCGGGCCTTTACGACAACGGCCATCCGGTCGTGCTCGCGGGCGACTTCAACGTCGTGCCGACCGACGAGGATATCTACAATCCGAAGTCGTGGCTCAAGGACGCGCTCCTGCAGCCCGAAAGCCGCGAGCGGTATCGGCGCCTGCTCGACCAGGGATGGGTCGATGCGCTGCGCACGCGTCATCCCGACGAGCGCATCTATACGTTCTGGGATTACTTCCGGCAGCACTGGCAGAAGAACTCGGGGCTGCGGATCGACCATCTGCTGCTCAATCCGGAACTGGCGCCGCGCCTGAAAGACGCGGGAGTCGACCGCTGGGTGCGCGACCGCCCTCACGCCAGCGACCACGCGCCGACCTGGATCGAACTCGACATGAGCGCCAAGAAGAAGCCGGCGGAGAAGCCGGCGGCGCGCACGCGCCGCAAGGCTGCGCCGCAATGAGTTCACATGTTGGTGTACGAACTGCACCACCCGCGCGCAGCGACCTGCTTGTTGCCGAAGAGCGTGCAGCCGCCCCAGGCGTCGGTGGATTTGCCCTGGAACAGCGAGCAATTGCTGCAATCTTGCCCGGCGGCGTAGTTGGAGTATTTGGCCTTGTCGATTTTCTTGGCGTCTTCCTTGTAACCGACGGCGACTGCGGCCGGGTCCGACTCGCTGAGCTTCGGGTCATCGGCGAGAGCCGTTCGCGACAAAAGCAGCGACGACCCTGCGCCGATGCTGAAGATCATGAAACTGCGACGGGATGGATTCATGGCGGGGAGCGGGACGTATTGTGTTGTCGAGGGGAAGGGCCGGGCGGACGCAATGATGCGTCCGCTGGCGCCTAACCGAACGATACGCCGCTCGCGCCGATCCGGCAGACTTTGCCGGCCCGCCCCGGCGCCGCGCTCAAGCTTTTCCGGTCCCTGCCGTAAAACAGGCCAGTAACCAACGGCTCATCCGCGTCCGGCCAACGGCGCGACGGCACTTTTCACAGGGAGAACGGCAGTGGCGGCAACGGATTGGATGATTGCGGGAGTGGATCTGGTGGTACTCGTGAGCACGACGCTTTTCATGAGCGTCCTGGCGCGGCGGAGCCTGAACAAGGCGTCGGTGGAGTCGCAGCGGCAATGGCACTGAAGCACTGAAGCACTGAAGCACATAACAAAACCGGCGAAAGGGCGAAGCGTCGATGAAACCCGCCGCGCCCCTCGCCGCGACAATACCCCTCAATGAAACAGTTTCATCGCCTGCGTGAGCGTGTTGGTGATGCCCCAGGCGAGCGGAACGAGCACATAGATCCAGAAGACGGCGAGCAGCAGCTTGTTGGTCGGATGCGCGGCGACGTGCGTAGTGGTGTTCATTCGAAGCTCCTCGTTCAGTTGATCGCCGGCGCCGACGCGTTCATGTGATGTTTCTCATGCACGCGATGGATGAGCAGGTTGCACACGAATCCGACCACCAGCAGCGCCGCCATGATGTGCAGCGTCGTCGTATAGGCCTCGGACTTCGCGACTCCATGCGCCACCTCATAAGCGCGGATGTAGTTCACAAGCACCGGCCCCGCGACGCCCGCCGCCGCCCACGCGGTGAGCAGCCGTCCATGAATGCCGCCGACGAAGGCCGTGCCGAACATGTCGGCGAGATAGGCCGGGATGGTCGCGAATCCGCCGCCGTACATCGAGAGAATCACGCCATAGGCGAGCACGAAGAGCGCGATGTTGCCCGACTGCGCGAATTGCGGCACGAGAAAATACAGCACGGCGCCAAGCGCGAAAAATACGAAGTAGGTATTCTTCCGGCCGATCCAGTCCGACGTCGACGCCCACACGAAGCGCCCGCCCATGTTGAAGAGCGACAGCAGCCCGACGAAACCCGCCGCCGCGCCCGCCGTGATCGACGCCTTGAAGCTCTCCTGGATCATCACCGAGGCCTGACCGAGCACGCCGATGCCCGCCGTCACGTTCAGGAACAGCACGAGCCAGAGCAGGTAGAACTGCGGCGTCTTCAGCGCCTGATCGATGTGCACGTCGTTGCGTGTAATCATCTTGCTGGCCTTGACGGGCGGCGTCCAGCCGGCCGGCTTCCAGTCCGGGTGCGGAATGCGGATCGCGAGCGCGCCGATCGTCATCGAGATGAAGTAGATGACGCCGAGCACGACGAACGTCTCGGCAACGCCGTTGCCCGTCGCGCTCTTGAAGTGGTTCATCAGCGCGACCGACGCGGGCGCGGCGATCATCGCGCCGCCGCCGAAGCCCATGATCGCCATGCCGGTCGCCATGCCGCGGCGGTCGGGAAACCAGCGGATCAGCGTCGATACCGGCGACACGTAGCCAAGCCCGAGCCCGATGCCGCCGATCACGCCATAGCCCAGGTAGAGCAGCACGATCTGATGCAGGTGCACGCCAAGCGCCGAGACAAGGAAGCCGCCGCCGAAGCAGCATGCCGACGTGAACATCGTGCGGCGCGGGCCGACTTTTTCGAGCCACTTGCCGGCGAACGCGGCCGACAGCCCGAGAAACACGATGGCGAGCGAGAAGATCCAGCCGAGTGTCGTGAGCGACCAGTCGTCCGGCGCCGACTGCGTGATGCCGATCACCTTCGTGAGCGGCGCGTTGAACACTGAAAACGCGTAGGCCTGGCCGATACACAAGTGGACCGCGAGCGCGGCGGGTGGAACCATCCAGCGGGAGAAGCCGGGCTGGGCGATGGTGGCGCTCTTGGAAAAGAAACCGTGGGTGTCGCTGGCGGGCCGGTTGTCGGTAATGGTGTTCATTGCTGGTCTCCGGAACGCATTGTTATGCACTGCGTTCGCATATAGTTTTGTACAGGGCGGGCCGCCTTGCCGTCGAGTGTTGCCTGCCATGCCGGCGAAGCGACCGTGCCATTGCCCTTCAGGTCCGATCAATCGAAACAAACCGTTCAACTGTTGCGTACCCGAATGCGGTCGAACATAAGCAAGACCGCGCCGCTTTGCAATATGAACACTCGTGCCATAAGCGTTTGCCCGGAGTAATCTTGCGGTAAACCATTGGATAGTTGAGCGGTCCGCTGGCCCGGAATATGCTGTCGGCACACGCTGCCATTCGACGTCCGCGTTTGATCCACAAAAGCGCGGGATCGGCTTCGCCCTCCAACATCACCTACAAGGCACCGGGTCGAGCATGCTGACTATCTTCATCACCGCCGTCGTCACGCTGGTCGTCGTCCTGATCGTCGCGAACCTGTCGAGCGGCGAGAAGAAGATCGAGCACAAGATCGAGCGTCTCTATGCGAGCGACGACCCCCAGTTCCCGCGCTCGATGAGCCTGCTGCTCGGGCCGCCCGTCGAAACGGGCAACCGCTTCGAGGTGCTCGTCAACGGCGACGAGATATTTCCTTCGATGCTCGACGGTATCCGCTCGGCGCAAAAGACCATCACGTTCGAAACCTTCATCTACTGGTCGGGCGAGATCGGCGAGCAGTTCGCCGCCGCGCTCTCGGAGAAGGCGCGCGCGGGTGTCGCCGTGCACGTGCTGCTCGACTGGGTGGGATCGAAGAAGATGGACCGCCGCTATCTGCGCATGCTCAGAGATGCCGGCGCCGAAGTGATCCAGTATCACAAGCCGCACTGGACCGGCCTCGGCCGCATGAATGACCGCACGCACCGCAAGCTGCTTGTCATCGACGGCCATACGGGCTTTACCGGCGGCGTCGGCATCGCGGAGGAATGGACGGGCAACGCGCAGGACGAGAAGCACTGGCGCGACACGCACTTCCGCGTCGAGGGGCCGGTTGCCGGGCACATGCAGGCGGTCTTCATGGACAACTGGATCAAGGCGAGCGGCAACGTGCTGCACGGGCCGGAATATTTCCCGAAGATCGCGCCGGCGGGCGACGGCATCGCGCACATGTTCAGCAGTTCGCCCTCGGGCGGCAGCGACGACATGCAGTTGATGTACCTGATGGCGATCACGGCGGCGACCCATACGATCCATCTCGCGAGCGCGTACTTCGTGCCCGACAAGCTCACGATCAACGCGATCGTCGAGGCCAGGCGGCGCGGCGTGCAGGTGCAAATCGTGACGCCCGGCAATCACATCGACACGCACACGGTGCGCGAGGCCTCGCGCGCGGGCTGGGGCGACCTGCTCGAAGCCGGCGTCGAAATCCACGAGTACCAGCCGACGATGTTTCACTGCAAGCTTTTGATCGTCGACGAATACCTGGTGTCGGTGGGATCGACCAATTTTGACAGCCGTTCGTTCAAGCTCAACGACGAAGCAAACCTGAATATCTACGACCGCGAATTCGCGAAAATCCAGACGGCGATTCTCCGGGACGACCTCGCGAAGTCCCGCCGCGTAACGCTCGAGGACTGGCAGCGGCGCTCGCTGCGGGAGAAGCTCGTCGAGCGCGTCGTCGCCCTCCTCGACTCGCAACTGTGACAAGTATCGGCCTGTCTGATGTATCGAATCTGAAATAGCGATTTTACTTCTGTATCCCTGACTCCTACGATCCATGAGAGAGCCGCCGCACCGGCATGCTCGCAGGAGGCAGACATGGAACACGGCGCTCGCACGCAAGACGAGAAGCTCGAAATGAAGACCACGACGTGCTACATGTGCGCGTGCCGTTGCGGCATCCGCGTGCATCTGCGCGACGGCGAGGTCCGCTACATCGATGGCAATCCGAATCATCCGCTCAATCAGGGCGTAATCTGCGCGAAGGGTTCCTCGGGGATCATGAAGCAGTATTCGCCCGCGCGCCTCACGCAGCCGCTGATGCGCAAGCCGGACGCCGACCGCGGCACTGCGCAGTTCGAGCCGGTCTCGTGGGAGACGGCGTTCGCCACCCTCGAAAAGCGCCTCTCGCACCTGCGCGCGACCGATCCGAAAAAATTCGCGCTCTTCACCGGACGCGACCAGATGCAGGCGCTCACCGGCCTTTTCGCCAAGCAGTTCGGCACGCCCAACTACGCGGCGCATGGCGGCTTCTGCTCGTCGAACATGGCGGCGGGCATGATCTACACGATCGGCGGCTCGTTCTGGGAATTCGGCGGCCCCGATCTCGACAGCGCCAAGCTGTTCTTCATGATCGGCACGGCGGAGGACCATCACTCGAATCCGCTCAAGATCGCGCTCTCGAAGTTCAAGCGCGCGGGCGGCCGCTTCATCGCGATCAATCCGATCCGCACGGGCTACGCCGCGATCGCCGACGAATGGGTGCCGATCCGTCCCGGCACCGATGGCGCGCTCTTCATGGCGCTGATCCACGAACTGATCGCCGCCGACGCCTACGACCACGAGTTCGTCACGCGCTACACGAACGCGGCCGAATTGCTCGACATGAACGAACAAAGCGACACGTTCGGCCTGTTCGTGCGCGAACCCGAAGCACCCGAAGGTAATCCGCTGTTCCCGCAAAATCACTTGTGGTGGGATCGCGCGACCGGCCGCGCGGTGCGCCATCACGCAGAGGGCGCCGAGCCCGCGCTCGACGGCCGCTATACGCTCGACGACGGCACGCCCGTCACGCCGTCGTTCGCCTTGCTGCGCGAGCGCGTGGCCGACTGCACGCCCGACTGGGCCGCCGAGATCACCGGCATTCCGGCCGCCACGATCCGCCGGCTCGCCGACGAAATGGCGCAAGTGAGCCGCGATCACAAGATCACGCTGCCGATCCGCTGGACCGACGCGTGGGGCAAGACGCACGAAACGGTAACGGGCAACCCGATCGCCTTCCACGCGATGCGCGGGCTCGCCGCGCACTCGAACGGCTTCCAGTCGATCCGCGCGCTCGCCGTGCTGATGTCGCTGATGGGCACCATCGACCGGCCCGGCGGCTTTCGCCACAAGTCGCCGTTTCCGCGTGCCGTGCCGCCCTCGGCGAAACCGCCGAATCATCCCGACGCGGTCAAGCCGAACACGCCGCTCGCCACCGGCCCGCTCGGCTGGCCCGCCGCGCCCGAGGACCTCTTCATCGACGATGCGGGCGGCCCCGTGCGCATCGACAAGGCGTTCTCGTGGGAATACCCGCTCGCGGTCCACGGCCTGATGCACAGCGTGATCACCAACGCGTGGCGCGGCGACCCGTACCCCATCGACACGCTGATGATCTTCATGGCGAACATGGCGTGGAATTCGTCGATGAACACGGTGGAAGTGCGCAAGATGCTCGCCGACAAGCACGAGGACGGCGAGTACAAGATTCCGTTCATCGTCGTGTGCGACGCGTTCCAGTCGGAGATGACGGCCTTCGCCGACCTGATCCTGCCCGACACGACGTATCTCGAACGGCACGATGCGATGTCGATGCTCGACCGGCCGATCTCCGAGTTCGACGGCCCGGTCGATTCGGTGCGCGTCCCCGTCGTGCCGCCGACCGGCGAATGCAAGCCGTTCCAGGAAGTGCTGATCGAACTGGCAAGCCGCCTCAAGCTGCCCGCGTTCACGACGCCCGAAGGCACGCGCAAGTTCCGCGACTATCCGGAGTTCATCATCAATCATCAGACCGCGCCGGGTTCGGGCGTCGGCTTCCTGATCGGCTGGCGCGGCAAGGACGGCAAGGATGCGCTCGTCGGCGAGCCGAATCCGAACCAGTGGGAGGAATACGCGAAACACGATTGCGTCTTCCACTACACGCTGCCCGAAACGCTGCAATACATGCGCAACTGCAACGGGCCGTATCTCGACTTTGCGGTCGAGAAGGGCTTTCGCAAGTTCAACGAGCCGATCCTGATCCAGCTCTACTCCGACGTGATGCAGAAATTCCGGCTCGCGGCGCAAGGGCGCAGGAAGGGCCGGCAGCCGCCCGATCATCTGCGCGCGCGCGTCGAGCAATACTTCGATCCGCTGCCGTTCTGGTATCCGCCGCTCGAACGCGATTCGACCGATCTCGCACGTTTTCCGCTCGCGGCGGTCACGCAGCGCCCGATGGCGATGTATCACTCGTGGGACTCGCAAAACGCGTGGCTGCGGCAGATCCACGGCGAGAACCATCTGTTCATGAATCCGCTGATGGCGCGCGAGAACGGCATCGAGGACGGCGGCTGGATCTACGTCGAATCGCAGTGGGGCAAGGTGCGCTGCATGGCGCGCTACAGCGAAGCCGTCGAGCCCGGCACCGTCTGGACGTGGAACGCGATCGGCAAGGCGGCGGGCGCGTGGAATCTCGGCCCGCAAGCCAACGAATCGCAGCGCGGCTTCCTGCTGAATCACCTGATCACGGACGAGTTGCCGGGCGCCACGCCCGCCGATGCGCGCTTCTCCAACTCGGACCCGATCACCGGCCAGGCGGCGTGGTACGACGTGCGCGTGCGGGTCTATCCTGCCGAAGCCGACGCCGACCACACGCTGCCGCAATTCGCGCCGATGACGGCCGCGCCCGGCATGACGGGCGTGCTCCAGCGCGTCGTGCAGACCTACTTCGCGGGGCGCGGCGAATTTGCCGCGCGCCTTCGCAACACCGTAAAGCGTAATTGACGAGGAGCCGCACATGACCCAGATGGCGCTCGTGATCGACCTGAACGTCTGCGTGGGATGCCACGCGTGCGTGACGAGTTGCAAGGAATGGAATACGTCCGGCGAGGCGGGCAGTCTCGCCGACCTGCGTCCGTACGACGCCGATCCTTCCGGCACGTTCTTCAACCGCGTGCAGACCTACGAGGCGGGCGAGTTTCCGCTTGCCGACACCATTCACTTCCCGAAGTCGTGCCTGCACTGCGAGGACCCACCGTGCGTGCCGGTGTGTCCGACGGGCGCGAGCTACAAGCGCAAGGAAGACGGCCTCGTGCTCGTCGATTTCGACAAGTGCATCGGCTGCAAGTACTGTGCGTGGGCGTGCCCGTACGGCGCGCGCGAACTCGACGAAGTGCGCAAGGAGATGACGAAGTGCACGCTTTGCGCCGATCGCATCCACAACGAGGCGCTGCCCGAACGCGACCGCAAGCCGGCATGCGTGCTGGCTTGCCCGACATCGGCGCGACTCTTTGGCGATATTCACGATCCCGAGTCGGTCGTGTCGAAGGCGATTCGCGAGCGCGGCGGCTATCAACTGATGCCCGAGTGGGAGACCAAGCCCGCGAACCATTATCTGCCGCGCCAGCCGGTCAAGTCGTGCAGCAGCGGCGGCGCGTGTTCCTGCCAGCCCGAGGACGCACAGGCCGCCTCGCTCGATGCGCAGCTCGAGCGAGGCGAATTGAATCTGGCATCGATGGCGGTGCGCGTATGACCGGTTCCGGTTCCGGCGATTTTGGGAGTAGCACATGAAACCCGCATTTTCCGTCGTGTTCCTCACGACCTTGAGCGGCGCCGCACAGGGCTTGCTGATCGCGCTGTTCGGCGTCGAAGCCGCTGTCAGGCTTGGCGTCGTATCAGCTAACGCTGCGCCGTCGCAGATGTTTTTTGTGGTCGGCTCGGGGATCGTAGTTGCGCTTGGCGCGCTCGGCCTGCTCGCTTCGTTCTTCCACCTCGGACATCCCGAGCGCGCATGGCGCGCGATCGCGATGTGGCGCACGTCGTGGCTCTCGCGCGAATGCCTGTGCCTGCCCGCGTTCCTCGCCTGCGCGTTTGCGTATGGCGTGGCGCACTGGTTCGGATGGCCATCGTCGCTTGCGATCGGCGCGCTCGGTGTGCTTTCGAGCGGCGCGCTCTTCGTCTGCACCGCGATGATCTACGCGTGCCTGCGCTTCCTGCAGGAATGGGCGACACCGCTCACCATCGTCAACTTCGTCCTGCTCGGCTGCGCGTCCGGATTCACGCTTGCCACCGCGTGCGCCGCGTGGCTCGCGCCGTCGCAGACGGCCGGGCTTGCCGTCTGCGCCTGCCTGCTGACGCTCGCGGGCTGCGCGAGCCGCGTCGCTTCGCTCATGCGCAATGCGCGCCTGCGTCCGAAGTCGACGGTGCAAAGCGCGACCGGCATCAAGGGGGCGAACGTCGTGCAGAAATCGCGCGGCTTCACGGCCGGCGCGTTCAACCTGCGCGAGTTCTTCCACGGACAAACGCCGCGCACGCTTGCCCGCGTCAAGTGGACGTTTCTCGTCGGCGCCTTCGGCATGCCGTTCGTGTTGATGGTGCTCGGCGTGAGCGCGTCGTCGGTCGGGCTGTCGATCGGGCTCTTTTGCGCGGCCTGCGTGACGCAATACACGGGACTCGTCGCGGAACGCTGGTTCTTCTTCGCCGAGGCGCGGCATCCGCAAAACCTGTATTACGCGCGCTCTTCGTGAAGGTCTGAATCGAAGGATTGAACGCGCAGCTTGAAACGCGTATGAAGAATGCCGCTTGAATCTTCGGAACGCCCGGCGCATATTGCGTGCTGACCATCCGCCTGTTCTGGTGGGAGCGCGTACCGATGCACGACCCCCGAGACTCCGTCTTATCCAAGCCCGACCGGCCCGAGCGGCCCGCATGGAGGAATGCGCGGCCGGAGGAAGCCTTCCGGCACAGCCTGCCGGAAGTGTATTCGTCGATCGCCGTGCCTTCCGGCGGCCTGTGGCTGCGGCGCTTCCTGGCGTTCGCGGGTCCCGGCTACATGATCTCCGTCGGCTACATGGACCCGGGCAACTGGGCGACGGATCTCGCCGGCGGCTCGCGCTTCGGCTACACCCTGCTCTCGGTGATCCTGCTGTCGAACCTGATGGCGATCCTGTTGCAGGCGCTCGCGGTGCGCCTCGGCATCGCGACCGGACGCGATCTCGCGCAGGCGTGCCGCGACCATTATTCGAAGCCGGTCAATATCGCGCTGTGGCTCGCCTGCGAGGCGGCGATCATCGCGTGCGACCTTGCCGAGGTCATCGGCACGGCGATCGCATTGCAGTTGCTCTTCGGCATTCCGCTGATCGCGGGCGCCCTCATCACCGCGCTCGACGCCTTCCTCCTCCTGCTCCTGATGAATCGCGGCTTCCGCTTCCTCGAAGCGTTCGTGATCGCGCTGCTGGTCGTGATCGCGGCGTGCTTCGCCGTGCAGATCGTCGCCGCCGCGCCGCCGGTCGCGGCCGTGCTGCGCGGCTTCGTGCCGTCGCCGTCGATCGTGACCAATCGCGAGATGCTGTATGTGGCGATCGGCATCATCGGCGCGACCGTGATGCCGCACAATTTGTACCTGCATTCGTCGGTCGTGCAGACCCGCGCCTACGATGCCGGCGAAGCCGGGCGCCGCGACGCGATCCGCTGGGCCACCACCGACAGCACCATTGCGCTGATGCTCGCGCTCTTCATCAACGCGGCGATCCTGATCGTCGCGGCGACGGCCTTTCACGCGACCGGCCATACGGACGTCGCCGAAATCGGCGATGCGTTCCGGCTGCTGTCGCCGTTGCTCGGCCTTGGCATCGCGTCGACGCTCTTCGCGCTCGCGCTCCTCGCTTCCGGGCTGAATTCGACGGTCACCGCCACGCTCGCCGGGCAGATCGTGATGGAAGGCTTCCTCCGCTTGCGCATTCCGAACTGGGCGCGCCGGCTGATCACGCGCGGCATCGCGATCATTCCGGTCATCGTCGTCACGGCGCTTTATGGCGAGAAGGGCACGGCGCAATTGCTCGTGCTGAGCCAGGTCGTGCTGTCGATGCAGCTTCCGTTCGCCATCGTCCCGCTCGTGCGGTTCGTCTCCGACAAGCGGAAGATGGGCGTCTTCGTCGTGCCCGCATGGGTGGCGATGCTCGCATGGTTCGTCGCCGGCATCATCATCGTGTTGAACGTCAAGCTGCTCGTCGATACGCTCGCGGCCTGAGCGCCGCTGAGGTGGCCTTGAAAGAACTTCGTGCGTGGACGTTACATCGACATCGCCAGCGCGCTGCTGCCGAACGAAGCGTCGAGCGAAGGCAAGCCGATCTTCGTGCTGCGAGTGCGTTTGCATAACGGCGATGCGTGCACTAGGCTCGTTGCTATTGCCTGACGATTCCCCATCGCCGGCGAACGAGCGTGGCGCCGGCAGCCAGTCAACACTACAGGACCGAGGTGGTGCGGTCCGTCGTGGAGAAGGCCATGCGCCTCGCGCGCCTGCCGTTTGCGTCGACACCGTCGCCGTCGACACCTTTCTCGTTGACGCCACTGCGCCGGCCGCTTTCCCTGGCGATCGGCCTAGCCGTGATCGTGCGCGCCGCGCCTGCTCTCGCCGCCTGTGACAGCAGCGCGCCCGCGTCGGGGCAGGCCGTCAGTTGCGGCACGGGTGTGCCCAATCCCGACCCGGCGCCGGTCGCGGCGGTGCCGGGCAGTGTGAACGTCACGGTAACGGTGCAGCCGGGCGCCGCGCTCGATGTCGCCACCGGCTCTGCGATCGTCGTGCGCGACCAGAGCAGCGTCGTGAACCTCGGCACCTTGCGCGCGACGGGCGACACGCACGCGGGCATCGCCGCGTTCGGGACCGGCGCGGGGCAGGACACGCTGATCAACCGCGGCCTGATCCAGACGGCCGGCACGTCGGGCGAGGGCATGATCAACACGGCGCGCGCCGTGACCATGCTCAACGACACCAGCGGCACGATCCAGACGAGCGGCCCCAATTCCTCTGCGATGCACGATTTCGCGAGTCCCGGCGGCGGAACGCTGACCAACAACGGGTCCCTTTCGACCACCGGCGACCAGTCATCCGGCATCGCCGCGCTCACGAACAACGACATCGTCGTCAACAACGGCACGATCACGACGACGGGTGCGAGCGCCCACGGCTTCTTCGCGAACGGCTCGGCCGTCGGCGGCAGTGGCAACAACGTGCTGACGAACAACGGCACGATCAGCGTGTCGGGGCTGGACGCGCATGGCGTGACTTCGCTCGATGCCACGCCCGGCAAGGTGACGAATACCGGTTCGATCACCGCGAGCGGCGTGGGCGGCCTCGGCATGTTCATCGCCGGCGAGGTGAGCTTCGACAACGCGGCGGGCGCGAGCATCAGGAGCGTGCTCGCCAACGGCATCGATGGGAATGGCGGCGGCACGTACACCAACGCGGGCACGATCGCGGGGGTTATCGGCCTCTCGTTTGCGAACGCGTCCGCGACGCTGAACAACAGTGGCACGATCGAGGGCCTCGCCAGCGTGGCGATCGTGTCGAACGGGCCGTTCGGCATCACGATCAACAATACCGGCGACATCATCGGCGCGGCGTCGCTCGGCATCAGCGTCTACACCGATGCCGGCGACGATACGTTCAACATGATGGGCGGCACGGTCGTCGGGCAGATCAGGCAGTACTTCGGCAACGACACGTTCGCGATGACGGGCGGCCAGGTCGATTCGCTCGATCAGGGTGACGGCGTCAACACGTTCGCGATGAGCGCCGGACGGATCGTCGGCAAGTTTGCGAACGGCACGATCGCGACGGTGACCGGCGGACGCATCGGCAATGTCGATCTCGGCGTCGGCGACGACCTCTTCAGGATGTCCGGCGGGCAGGTCGATGCGAACGTGACGGCGGGGCAGGGGAACGATACGTTCGTGCTGTCGGGCGGGGTGATCGGCGGGGCGGTGAGTTTTGGCGACGGGGCGAATTCGGTGACGGTCGCGGGCGGGTCGATCGGGCTGGGGGTGACGACGGGGAGCGGGGCGGATACTTTTGTGCTCTCGGCTGGCACGATCGGCGGTTCGGTCGACCTTGGCGACGGCGCGAATTCCGCGACGATCACAGGCGGTTCGATCGCGCAGAACTTCGCGGCGGGCAGCGGAGGAACCACGTTCGTGATATCCGGCGGCGCGATTGGCGGCGCGGTCAATCTCGGCGATGGAGCGAACTCCGTCACGATCAGTGGCGGCTCGATCGCGCAAAACATCACGACAGGCAGCGGTCCTGATACGTTCTCGCTCTCCGCTGGCACGATCGGCGGTTCGGTCAACCTCGGCGACGGCGCGAATTCCGCGACGATCACAGGCGGTTCGATCACACAAAACTTCACGACGGGCAGCGGCGCGAACACTTTCCTGATGACAGGCGGTGCGATTGGCGGCACGGTGAATCTCGGCGACCCCCCGAACGCTGCAACGGTCACCGGACCAGACACCTTCGCGCTCTCAGGCGGCACGATCGGCGGTTCAGTCGAACTCGGCGACGGCACGAATTCCGCAACGATCCAGGGCGGTTCGATCGCGCAAAACTTCGCGACGGGCAACGGCGCGAACACTTTCCTGATGTCGGGTGGGACGATCGGCGGCGCGGTGAATTTCGGCGACGGCGGGAACTCCATTACGCTCACAGGCGGCTCGATCGCCCAGGACATCGCGACCGGAAGCGGCCCCGACACGCTGACATGGCGCGACGGCGGCATGATCAACGGCGCGGTTTCTCTCGGCGCGGGCAACGACATCGCGACGCTTTCGCGCCTCACAAACGCCAACCTCGCCGGCATGACCAAGCTCGACGGCGGCCCAGGCACCGACATCCTCACATTCGACAATACGCGCTCGAGCGGCGCCGGCCGTTTCGTCAACTGGGAAACGGTCAACCTCACGAACGCGAGCCAACTCACCCTCGATGGCAACGGACTCACCCTCGGCGACTCCGCCACGCGAACCGGCACGCTCACCGTCGATTCGACGAGCACGCTCTTCGCGGGCAGCATCGGCGTTTCGGCGATCCAGCCGGCAATCGCGGGACAACGCGTCGCGTTCGCGAACGCCGGCACGATCGACCTGACGAGCGGCGGCGCGAGCACGAAAGACGCGCTCGTCGTGAACGGCAACTACGCCGGCAACAACGGCAAGCTGCTCGTTCAAAGCGTGCTGGGCGCGGACGGCGCGTCGAGCGACAAGCTCGTGATCGCCGGCGGCACGGGCTCGGGCACGACGTCGATCGGCGTGACGAATGTCGGCGGGACGGGCGGGCTGACGGTGACCGACGGCATCATGGTGATCCAGGCGACGGGCGGCGCCACCACCGTGCCGGGCGCATTCATGCTGACGCGGCCGCTGCGCGCGGGCGCCTACGTCTACTATCTGTTCAAGGGCGGCGAAAGCGCGGGCAGTGCCGACAACTGGTATCTGCGCTCCAGCGTTCCGGCTGCGCCGGCTTCAGCATCGGCTTCAGCACCGGCTTCGACACCGGCTTCAACACCGGCCGCGACGCCGGGTTCATCCCCCACGACACCGCCAGCCACGCTCACGCCGACCGCCGCCGCCGGCACACCGCCGCTGCCGCCCCCGCCACCCGCCGGCTCCGCCCCGACGCCGCTCTACCGGATGGAAGTCCCGGTCTACGCCGAAGTGCCGATCCTCGCCCGCGAACTGAACATCGCGCAGATCGGCACGTTCCACGAGCGCCAGGGCGAACAGTCGCTGCTGACTGAAAGCGGCGTGTTGCCGGCCGCATGGGCGCGCGTCTGGGGCGAGCACGCGACGCAGGGCAACAGCGGCGGCGCCAATCCCGAATTCAGCGGCGCGATGGGCGGCGTGCAGGTCGGCCACGACGTCTACGCCGATCGACCGCAAGCGGCCATCGCAATCACTACGGCTTCTTCCTGGGCTTCGCCCGCGCGACCGGCGACGTGAGCGGCCTCGCGCTCGGCTTTCCCGATTTCGCGGCCGGCCATCTCACGATCAACGCCTACAGCCTCGGCGGCTACTGGACGCACGTCGGCCCGGGCGGCTGGTACACGGACGCCGTCGTGATGGGCAGCTCGCTCACGATCGATCCGGTCTCGAACCAGGGCATCGGCGCGACGACGCACGGCAGCGCGGCCGCGGCGTCGCTCGAAGGCGGCTTGCCGATCCCGCTGTCGGCGACCGTGAGCGTCGAACCGCAGGCGCAACTGATCTGGCAGCACGTCTCGATGAACGATCTCGACGACGGCGTATCGAGCGTGTCGTTTCATGGCGCCAGCGGCGTCGCCGGGCGGCTCGGCGTGCGGCTGCAGGGGCGCTTCGAAGGCGCCGGCACCGGCGCCGGCGTCGTCTGGCTGCCGTACCTGCGCGCGAACCTCTGGCGCTACTTCGGCGGCACCGACAGCGCCACCTTCGCGGGCACGACGGTGATCCCGACGAGCGTCTCGGCGACGACGGCGCAATTCGGCCTCGGCGTGACGGCGCGCGTGAGCCGGCGCGGCAGCGTGTTCGCGACCGTCGACTACACGACGAATGTCAGCAGCGAGCATCGGAGCGTCGTCGGGGGCAATGTGGGCGCGCGGTGGAGCTGGTGACACAATTTTTTTCTTCTACGGGAAAACCCTTAATCTCTGTTAAAATTCCGGCGGAACCAAGGAACCCGCCATGCCACACCGATACCCGATCCTCGAACGAATCGCTTTCACCCTGTTCACGCTGTCCGCCGTCGTTGATGCCACCTACATCAGCTACGAAAAGAGCCCCAATTTCCGGGACAACATCCACGAAATCGTCCGTATCGGCGAAGAGATGTCGCGCCTCTATCCGCAGGCCGATGTCGATCCGTGGATGCCCATCGCCATTAGCTGACCGGGCCGGTCCGGCGCAGCGAAAGCGCGCGCCAGCCCAGGATTTCGTTCGACACCGGCGTACCCGGGCGCCTCGCCCGGATGTCCCGCCGCGCCTCCGCGGCGCATCGCAGCACGCCCGTTCGCTGTCCCGCCCCTGATAACCGATATTCACGCCGCTCTCGCACGAGCGGCGTGCGCTGCTTTATCCTTGCGGCTTCGACTTTCTCGTCGTCATTCGCGGCACGCGTGATGAACGACGTTTTCCGATCAGGTCCGCATCGCATGTCCACCGCCTTTTCCCCCGCTTCCGGCATCCACGAGCCGTTGCGCCATTTCCGCAGCTTCGCGCGCAGCATCGGCCAGATCGTGCTCCAGCGCAATGCCGCGACCGGCGCGCTGATCGTCGCCGCCTTGTGTGCGTTCAGCCCGCGCCTCGCCTGCGCGCTCGTGATCGGCGCGCTGACGGGCAACGTCATCGCCTACATCGTCGAGGACGCCGATTCGCCGACGATGCGCGATGACCTCTACGGCTTCAACGGCGCGCTCGCCGCGCTCGCGGCCTTCACCTTCATCCGCGACGATTCGCAGGCGGGCGCCGTCGCGATCGTGTCGGCGATGCTCGCGACCGGTCTGTCGTTCAGGCTCGGCCAGGCATTGCAGCGCTGGCGTTTGCCGGCGTACTCGAGTCCCGCCATCCTCGTCACGTGGTGCTGGCTGCCGCTCTTCGCCGATCCCGCGTCCGGCGCGGCCAGCGTCGTGGGCAGCACGCCGGTCGCGTGGCTCGAAGCCGTGCCCGCCGGGTTCGCGCCGATCGTGTTCGCGAGCGGGTCCGTCGCCGGCTTGCTGTTTCTCGCGGCGTTCCTTGCCGCGCGACCCGCGTGCGCGGCGTGGGCGCTGGCGGGCAGCACGCTCGGACTCGCGCTGCACGCGCTCGGCGGCGCGCCCGCTGTCATCCTCTTGAGCGGCGCATGCGGCTTCAACGCGACGCTCACCGCGCTCGCCTTGTCGGGAAAGGGCGTCAGGGTGGCGCTCACCGGCATCATCGTGACCGTGCTGATCGAGCGTATCGCCGTCTGGCTCGGCATTCCGGCGCTGACCGCGCCTTTCGTCCTGGCATCGTGGGGCGTGCAGGCGCTCATGCAGCGCTTCGACGCGTCCGCCAACCCCGGAGATTCCCATGTCGTTCACCCATCGACCTGAGCGCCGCATTGCGGCAGCCGGTGCCGTCTCGGCCGCCGAACGCGCGGTGCGCACCGACCTCGCCGCCGCGTACCGGCTGGTCGCGAAGAACGGCTGGGACGATCTCGTCTACACGCACATCTCCGCGAGCGTCCCCGGCGAGCCGGGGCGCTTCCTGATCAATCCGTTCGGCCTTGCATTCGACGAAGTGTGTGCGTCGAATCTCGTCAAGATCGACATCGACGGCAACGTGATCGGCGAGAGCGAACACCCGGTCAACGCGACGGGCTTCGCGCTGCACGGCGCGGTCCATCGTGCGCGCGCCGATGCGATGTGCGTGATGCACCTGCACGTCGCGCAGGCGATCGCGGTGTCGGCGCAGCCGGACGGGCTGCTGCCGGCCTCGCAGCACGCGATGCGCTTTCACGGGCACCTCGCGTATCACGATTACGAAGGCCTCGCGTTCTCGCCGGACGAAGGCACGCGCCTCGTCGCGAGCCTCGCCGACAAGCGCGCGATGCTGCTGCGCAATCACGGTCCGCTGACGCTCGGGCGCACGATCGCCGAGGCCTATGTGCTGATGGACATGCTCATCAAGGCATGCGACATTCAATTGCGCGCGCTGGCCGGCCAGACGCGGCTCACGGTGCCTTCGGCCGAAGTGGCCGAGCGCACGGCGCGCCAGCTTCACGACGACGACGCCATCGAAGGCGCGCTCGAATGGCCGGCGCTCTTGCGCAAGCTCGATCGGATCGACGCGTCGTATCGCGACTGAGCTTCTTCTTTCCAACCCTGACAGCGACACATCATGCCGACTTTCAACATCCAGCTTTTCGAAGGCCGAACCCCCGAAGAGAAACGCAAGTTCGTCGAGGCAATCACGCGCACGACTTGCGAAACGCTCGGCTGTGCGCCGGGCTCGGTCGACATCATCCTGACCGACGTCAAGCGCGAGAACTGGGCGACGGCCGGCAAGCTCTGGTCCGACGAGTAAGTCTCACGGAACCCGGGCGGCTCACTCGTCGTGCTGACCGGTGCGCAGGCTCATCGGAATGTCCTCGGCGAGTTGTCGCTCCACTTCCTCGGCGGTCTCGCTGCGATTGAAGAACGCGTTGAGCCCGATCGCGAAAATCGCTGCGAGCGTGATGCCGCTGTGCGTGAGCGGCGCGGCCCATGACGGAATCTGGTGGAAGAAAGTCGGCGCGGCGAGCGGAATCGAGCCGACGCCGAGACTGATCGCCACGATCAGCAGGTTGTTCTTGCTCTCGTAGTTCACCTTGCTGAGTATCTTCACGCCCGTCGCGGCGACCATCCCGAACATTGCGATTCCGGCGCCGCCGAGCACCACCACGGGAATCGACGCGATGAAGTTCGACAGCTTCGGCAAGAGTCCGAGCAGCATCAGCAGCACGCCCGACACGACCACGACCCAGCGGCTCCGCACGCCCGTGATGCCGACGAGCCCGATGTTCTGCGAAAACGACGAGTGCGGAAACGTGTTGAAGATGCCGCCGATCAGCGTGCCGAGGCCGTCGGTGCGCAGGCCCCGCGAGGCGTCGTCGCGCGAGACGGGGCGCCGCGCGAGATCGCCGAGCGCGAGGAACATGCCGAGCGATTCGACCATGATGACCACCATCACGAGACACAGCGACGCGATCGCGGCGATGTCGAAGGTCGGCATGCCGAACGCGAACGGGCGCACCGGTGCGAACCACGCGGCTTGTCCGATGCCGGAAAAATCGACGAAGCCCATCGGCAGCGCGATCAGAAAGCCGATCACCATGCCGAGCAGCACCGAGATGTTGGCGAGAAAGCCCTTGAGGTACTTGTTGATCACGAGGATCGCGAGCAGCACGACTACTGCGATCAGCAGGTTGCGCGGGTCGCCGAAGGTCGGCGATCCACGCCCGCCGCCCGCCCAGTTGATCGCGACGGGAAACAACGTGAAGCCGATCGTAAGGATGATGGTGCCGGTGACGATCGGCGGAAAGAAGCGCATCAGCCGCCCGAAGAACGGCGCAATGAGGATCGCGAACACGCCGGCCGCCATCGTCGCACCGAAGATGCCAGTGAGGCCCGCGCCGGAGTTCGCCATCGCGACCATCGGTCCGACGGGCGCGAAGCTCACGCCCATGATGACGGGCAGCCGGATGCCGAACTTCCAGATGCCGATGCATTGGATCAGCGTGACGAGGCCGCAGGCGAACAGGTCGGAACTGATCAGGAACGCGACCTGATCCTTCGGCAGCTTGAGCGCCGCGCCGATGATGAGCGGCACCGCGATCGCGCCCGCATACATCACGAGCACGTGCTGGATGCCGACCGCCAGCATTTGTCCGAAAGGCAGGACCTCGTCAACGGGATGCGTCGATGCAACCATGTTCACTCCAGGTGCGGACAGGGCGACGTGCTCTGACCTGGGCCGAGTATCACATCGAAGGGCGCTGGAAAAATATTGCGGGGGTGATGTGCGGGATAGCGGATGTCGGCCCGCAGTGCATCATTTGGCGAGTTCGTAGGCGGTGCTGCGGCCGCCGCCCTGGGCACGCCGCAGCACGCCGAGCGCGATCAGTTCGTTGATGTCGCGCAGCGCGGTATCGGCGGAGCATTTGGTGATGGCTGCCCACTTGCTGCTTGTAAGCTTGCCGTCGAAACCGTCGAGCAGGCGGTTGAGGAGCTTCACTTGCCGCTCGTTCAATGGCGTGCCGGCGACGCGTTGCCAGAAGCGCGTCCTGGCGAGCACGGCATCGAGCGCGTGATGCGCGGTGTCCACCGCGCGCCGCAGGTTGTCGAGAAACCACGCGAGCCACGCCGTGACATCGAGCGAGCCTTTTTGCGTGCGTTCGAGGATCTCGTAGTACTCGCGCCGTTCGCGCTGGATTTGCGCCGAGAGGCTGTAGAAGCGTTGCGGGCTCTGGTCGGCGCGCGCGAGCAGAAGATCGCCGAGCGCGCGGGCGATGCGGCCGTTGCCGTCGTCGAACGGGTGGACCGTGACGAACCACAGATGCGCGAGCCCTGCCTTGAGAACCGGATGATCGTCGCGACTCTGGTTGACCCACGCGATCAGGCGCGCCATCTCGGCGTCGAGCCGCGCGGCGGGCGGCGCTTCGAAGTGCACAAGCTGACGCCCGAGCGGTCCGGAGACGACCTGCATCGGACCGTTCGCATCGTCGCGGAAACCGGCGACGCGGATGCGTGAAAGCCCGCTGTAGCCGGTTGGAAAGAGCGCGGCATGCCAGCCCCAGAGCCGCTGATCGGTGAGTGCGTCTTCGCAGCGCAGGGTGGCGTCGAGCACCATCTCGACGACGCCTTCAACGTGCCGATCCGCCGGCGCGAGCGCGCCGATATCGACGCCCAGCCGCCGCGCGATCGAAGAACGCACGGACGCCGGATTGAGCTTCTCGCCTTCGATCTCGCTGGTCTTGAGGACGTCTTCGGTCAGCGCCAGAAGGCTGGCCTGATCGCGCAACGCGAAGCCGACGTCGGCCAGCCGCCCGAGCAAAAGACCCTGTGCGCGCGTGACATCGGCGAGCGGCGCCGAGAGCGCCAGGAGGTCGTAATGCCAGTTCGGCCAGTCGGGGGACTGCCAGATATACAGCCAATCTCCGCTTTCCATGCGGAGATTGTGCGGCGTATTCTCCGCAAAGGCAAGCCTATTCGCCGCAAATCATGCGGCGAATAGGCCGGTCAATCGCCGCAAAAGCGGATCAGACCGCCTTCTTCGCGATCAGCCGGAACTTGTGCAGCAACGGCTCGGTGTAGCCGCTCGGCTGCGTGAGCCCTTCGAACACGAGCGCGGAAGCCGCCTTGAACGCAAGCGACGAATCGAAGCCCGGCGCCATTGGCTGGTAGTACGGATCGGCGGCATTCTGCTCGTCGACGACGACCGCCATGCGCTCCAGCGTCTCGCGCACCAGTTCCGGCGTGACGACGCCGTGACGCAGCCAGTTCGCGATGTGCTGGCTGGAGATGCGCAGCGTCGCGCGGTCTTCCATCAGGCCGACGTTGTGGATGTCCGGCACCTTCGAACAGCCGACGCCCTGGTCGATCCACCGCACCACGTAGCCGAGGATGCCCTGCGCATTGTTCTCGACTTCGCTGCGGCGCTCGTCGTCGCTCCACGCCGCTTTTGCGACCACCGGAATTGTCAGCAGGCTGTCGAGCAGTTCATCGCGCACGGTGTTGTAGTCGATGCTTTCCATCTCTTCCTGCACCGATTGCACGTCGACCTGGTGATAGTGCAGCGCGTGCAGCGTCGCGGCCGTCGGCGAGGGCACCCACGCGGTGTTGGCGCCCGCCTTCGGATGCGCGACCTTCTGTTCGAGCATCGCATGCATCAGGTCGGGCATCGCCCACATGCCCTTGCCGATCTGCGCGCGCCCGCGCAGCGACGTGTTCAACCCGACGAGCACGTTGTTGCGCTCATACGCCTTGATCCACGCCGACGACTTCATGTCGCCCTTCCTCATCATCGGGCCGGCTTCCATCGACGAATGCATTTCGTCGCCAGTGCGATCGAGGAAGCCCGTGTTGATGAACGCCACCCGCGCCGATGCTGCCGCGATGCACGCCTTCAGGTTGACGCTCGTCCTGCGCTCCTCGTCCATGATGCCCATCTTGATCGTGTGGCGCGGCAGGCCGAGGAGGTCTTCGACGCGCGTGAACAGCTCGTCGGCGAACGCGACTTCGGCCGGGCCGTGCATCTTCGGCTTGACGATGTAGATGGAGCCGGTGCGCGAGTTGAGCTTCCTCTGCAGGTCGTGCAGCGAGCCGAGCGTGGTCATCACCGCATCGAGGATGCCTTCGGGAATCTCGTTGCCGTCGCGGTCGAGCACGGCGGGGTTGGTCATCAAATGGCCGACATTGCGGATGAACAACAGCGACCGGCCGTGCAGCTTCAACGTGCCGCCGTTGGGCGTCGCGTATTCGCGATCGGGGTTCATCTTGCGCGTGAACGTCTTGCCGCCCTTCGTGACTTCTTCCGCGAGATCGCCCTTCATCAGGCCGAGCCAGTTCTTGTAGAGCTGGACCTTGTCGTCGGCGTCGACGGCCGCGACCGAATCCTCGCAGTCGATGATCGTGCTCACGGCCGCTTCGATCAGCACGTCCTTCACGTGGGCCGCGTCGGTCTTGCCGATGGCGTCGCTGGCGTCGATCTGGATTTCGAAGTGCAGGTCGTTATGCTTGAGCAGGACCGCTGTCGGCGCGCTCGCCTCGCCGTGGAAGCCTGCGAGTTGTTCGGGATTGGCAAGACCCGTCGGGCCGTCTTTCAGCGTGACGACGAGGCGGCCCTGTTCGATGCTGTAGCGGGTCGCGTCGGCATGCGAGCCGTCGGCGAGCGGCGCGTTGTCGTCGAGAAACGCGCGGGCGCGGGCGATCACCGCCGCGCCGCGCTTCGGATTGAACGCGGCGGTCTTTTCGGCGCCGTCGGTGTCAGGGATCGCGTCGGTGCCGTAGAGCGCGTCGTAGAGGCTGCCCCAGCGCGCGTTCGCGGCGTTGAGCGCATAACGCAGGTTCGAGAGCGGCACGACGAGTTGCGGCCCGGCCTGCTCGGCAATCTCGCGGTCGACGTTCGACGTGGTCGCATGTACGTTTGCGGGCACCGGCACGATGTAGCCGATGCTTTCCAGAAACTTGCGATACGCGCGCACGTCGCCCACCGGACCCGGATTCGCGCGATGCCAGTTGTCGAGTTCGGTCTGGAGCCGGTCGCGCTCGGCGAGCAGCGCGCGGTTTTTCGGCGCGAGGTCGTGCACGAGCGCGTCGAACCCTTTCCAGAAGGCGGCGCTGTCGACGCCCGTGCCGGGCAGGGCTTCGTCGTCGACAAACTGCTTCAGGTTCCTGGCGACCTGCAATCCTTCCTGCTTGATGACTTCATTCATTGGGGGCTCCCTGGGGCTTGGCTGATGGCAATTCTGTTCTTCGGCACATCTTTGGAAAGCGGGCGTGTGCTCGTGACCTGATTTTATCGCTTCTTCGGCGGGTTCCATCGAGTGGCGCGGCGCGGCGCCGGCCTTCAGCCTCGAATCGTCTCGACAAAAAGACGCGCGACGGCTTCGAGCCCCTTGCGGTCTTCGTCGTCGAAGCGTGCGAGCTTCGGGCTGTCGAGGTCGAGCACGCCGATCAGTTCGCCAGCGGAGAGCACCAACGGGATGACGATTTCGGAACGCGAGGCGGCGTCGCACGCGATGTGGTCCGGGAACGCGTGGACGTCCGGCACGACCTGCGTCTGGCGCGTTTCGGCGGCGCGGCCGCACACGCCGCGTCCGATCGCGATGCGCACGCACGCGGGCTTGCCCTGGAACGGCCCGACGACGAGTTCTCCATCGGTCAGGAAATAGAAGCCGGCCCAGTTCAGGTCCGGCAGCGAGTGATAGAGGAGGGCGGCGAGGTTCGCGGCGTTCGCGACGCGGTTCGTTTCACCGGCGAGGAGTGCGCGGGCCTGCTGGGCGAGTTCGTCGTAGAACTCGGCCTTCGGAAGCGTGGCGGAGACGGTGGCTTCGAACATTGACGGGGTCCATCGGGTCGGTTGCGTGCGTGGCGCGGGCCTGGGCTGGCCGGCAACGCACGGGAACTGGACATGATACGTCGATGGCACCGGGGTTGCACGCCGGGGCGCTGGCTTCGACTCGGTTCGAGTGCGATATTTCCTGGCGGCGTCCGTGCGCATCGGGGCACGGGCCGTGTCTTCATGGCAAGAGCGCGCTGCCGCGTTTCGCGGCGTTTCACTCAAAGGCTTACGTGGCTTCGATCTTGATCGAGTCGAACTCAACAGCGATTTCCGCGCCGACCGTCGAAAATACATAAGCGACGTGATCGCCGCGCTGTTTCCCAAAATGGGCGGATTTGTTCAGCATCCTTAGCGCATTGGGATACGCGTCATGTCCAGGCTTCAATGTCTCGATGGAATTGACGATGTTCAGCAACCCACCATCCTCGATGGAGGCGCGCGTGACGCCGCGGAAAGTAACCGTTGCGCGGCGGGTGCCGTCATGAAGTCCGAGCGTAAGTGTATTCGGCGTGCTTGCTCCTCCCTCCTTTTCGGTTGCGATGATGTCGATATACCAATCATGGAAGTGGCCGAACTGTTTTAGCGTGTCCGTGATCGTCATGGATGCGTCCTATGGAAGTATGGAAACGGGCCAGCCGTGGTCGCGGCCATTGTCGTCCCAGTTATGCGCGTGCGGATTCGGTTGTCCGTGATGGTCATCAAAATCAATGTCCACCACAGGCGCGCCGTCTCGACCATACATCCGCCATTGCTTCTTCTTGCCCGGGGCGTTCTCGACCCACGTACCCGCGGGACCGTCGAAGGGGATGCCCGCAAGTTCCATTGCGTCTTCAGACGGCGCTTCATCGTCATACTCGAACGGTTGCGCGCTGCCAAACGGTGACGGCGCGACGCCAGACGCGTCCGGGTATTTGTCTGTCCATCCTGCCGCCTGAAACATTGCGTCGATCACGGGCGACACGCCTGCCATGCGCGTCATGAACTCGGCGTTGACTTCGTCCATCATCGCGTTGGTATCCGCCCATGTGGGTCGCTCGGCATTCATCCGCTCAAGTTGCGCGAGATATCGATCCTTGAACGACGTGACAGGCGCCGCTTCTTCCGCGGCATTCAGCGATGATGCCTTGCGCCGCGCCGGGTCGATGTAACCGCCCGATACGGGCAGATTTTGCTGAACCACATACACGGCGCCTTGCCGCACGGTCCTAGCGAGCTCCGCGAGTGTCTCGCGGGCGTTGCGGGTGCGATGCCACGGAAACGACTTGCTCATAAAGGCTTGCACCCGTGCAACCAGTTCTGCGTTTCGTTCCCAAACGTCAAGGTAAGCCGCATCAAACATCTCGCGGCCCTTCTCAATGGCTTGGTGCTGTTCGTTGGCCCTCCACGAGGGCCAATCCGGATCGAAATCACGCCGCAGACGAAGCATGTAGCGATACCCTCGATACCGGATGAATTCGGTCCCCATTCGTTGTGTCCTCCTGTTGTGTGGGGACGAATGTAGTCCCTTCCGCGAGCGGAACATCTCATAAAGCGCTGCGCGAGGGAGGACAGCGTGGCGCGATCGGGTCATGCCGATGAATTTTTGTCGAGGATTTCTGCATGCGCCCCAAAGAAAAAACGGCGAGCCGCAAGGCTCGCCGTAGCGTGACAAACCACGAATCGCTTCAGCCCCCCAGCAGATCCTCGATCATCACCGGCAACTTCCTCACGCGCACACCAGTCGCGTGATGCACCGCGTTGGTGATCGCCGCCGCGATTCCCGCGAGCCCGATCTCCGCGATGCCGCGCGCACCGAGTTCGTTGAAGATCGTGTCGGGATAGTCGAGAAAGGTCACGTCGAGGGCCGGCGTATCCGCATTCGACGCGATGATGTAGTCGGCGAGATTGTTGTTGACCGGCGCGCCGTTGCGCGGGTCGTAGCTCGTGTGCTCGAAGAGCGCCATGCCGACGCCCATCACGACCGCGCCTTCGATCTGGTTGCGTCCCGCTTGCGGGTTCAGGATGCGGCCCGCGTCGATCACCGTCACGACGCGGCTCACGCGCAACTGCGCGATCTCCGGCTGCCAGGTCACTTCGGCGAAGTGCGCGCCGTACGAGTTGATCGAATATTTCTTCTTCAGCGGATCGTCGAAGCCGCCTTTTGCGCTGCCGTTGCCCGATGCCGCATGCATCTTCGCGGCTTCGAGGATTTGCCCGAACGGCACGCCGCTCGATGGCGCCTCGCCCTTGCGATGCACGCGGCCCTCGCTGAACGCGAGCTGCTCCGGCTTCGCGCCCGAGAACGGCGAATCGTCGAGCGACGTGGCGCGCGCCAGCACCGCCTGAACGGCCGCGCGCGCGGCGTCGGAGACCGCCGGAATCACCGATGCCGTCGCCGCCGAGCCGCCCGAAATCGGCCCGAGCGGCAGCGCGGTATCGCCGAGACCGACTTCGATCCTGTCGAGCGGGAGGCCGGTCTGCTCGGCCACGAGCTGCGCGAGGATCGTGTAGGTGCCGGTGCCGATGTCCTGCGTGCCGCAGACGACGCGCGCCGTGCCGTCGGCCCGGAGATCGACGGTGGCGTCGGCGGAGAAGCGAATCCCTGGCCAGCTGCACGCACCCACGCCCCACCCGAGCGTCAGGCCGTCGCGCTTCATCGAACCGACGCCGGGCGTGCGCTTCGACCAGCCGAACTTTTCCGCGCCGGTGCGCAGGCATTCGATCAGATGCCGCGAAGAAAACGGCAAGCCGGTGCTCTCGTCGACCTTCGGCTCGTTGCCGATGCGGAACTCGACGGGGTCGCGATTCAGCTTGATCGCGAGCTCGTCCATCGCCGATTCGACCGCGAAGAGGCCGGGCACGGCGCCCGGTCCGCGCATCGCGGTCGGCGAACCGACATTGCGTTGCACCGTCGCCGAACTCACGCGCAGGTTCGGCGTGCTGTAGAGGCCGGGCGTCGCTTCGCCGCAGCTTTCGGCGTACTCGTCGAGGATCGCGCGGTGATTCAGGTAGTCGTGACGCAGCGAAGTGAGCTTGCCGTCCGCATCGGCGGAAAGACGCATGCGCTGCTGCGTGACCGGCCGATGGCCGACGTTCTGGAACATCATCTTGCGATTCAACACGAGCTTCACGGGCTGGCCCGTGTGACGCGCGGCCGCGGCGGCGAGCAGCGAATGCGGCCACATCCACAGCTTGCCGCCGAAGCCGGAACCGAGATAACGCGAGATCACGCGCACTTTTTCCTTCGGCAGGCCGAGCATCTGCATCAACGTGCCCTGATGGTTCGAGATCGCCTGCGTGGTCTCGTAGAACGTGTAGCCTTCGCCGTCCCATTGCACGACGGTCGCGTGCAATTCGATCGGATTGTGCGTCTCGACCGGCGTCACGTAGGTTTCGTCGAGTGTGACGGGCGCGCTGTCGAACGCGCGCGCCGCGTCGCCGCGCTCGCTCTCGACCTTCAACCCGGCGCTCGCCACGAGCGTGTCGCTCACGTCGTGCGGCGCGACCTCGTAGCCGACCTTGATGGCCGCGGCCGCCGCACTCGCGGCCTCGAATGTCTCGGCAACGACGACCGCCACGTACTGCCCGTAATAGCGGATGACATCATCCTCGAAGGGCGGGCGCGCTTCGTCGACGTAACCCGTATCCATCGAATTGCCGGCGATGCGGAAGAAGCGGCCGATGTTGCCGCGATGCAGGACCGCGCGCACCCCGGGCATCCGTTCGGCGGCGGCGAATTCGAGCGACGTGATCCTGCCGCTCGCGATGGTGCTGCAGACCGGCACTGCGTGCAGCAGTCCGGGCAAGTCGACATCCGACGTATAGGTGGCGCGGCCGCTGACTTTCAGCGGCCCGTCGATGCGCCGTTGCGGCTGTCCGATGACGGACAGCGGCGATTCGATCGCGGTGGGCATGAGCGTGTCCTTGGGGCGAGGTTCAAGCGGGCGCGGTGGCGAGCTTCAATGCATGCACGAGGCAGCGTTGCGCGAGTTCGACCTTGAAGCCATTCTGGCTTTGCGGCTTCGCATCGGCGAGGGCCGCTGCGGCGGCGCGTGCGAACGCATCCGCATCGGGCGTGGCCGACGCGAGCGCGGCTTCCGCTTCGCGCGAGCGCCACGGCTTCGTGCCGACGCCGCCCAGCGCGATGCGCACGTGGCTCAGCTTGCCATCGGCGACGGTGGCGATCACCGCCGCCGACGCCAGCGCGAACTCATACGACGCGCGGTCGCGCAGCTTGAGATAGACCGAGCGGCTGCCCGGTGCCGGCGCCGGCAACGTGACGTGCGTGATCAGGTCGCCCGGTTCGAGCACCGTCTCGCGTTCGGGTGTCGTGCCGGGCAGCAGGAAGAAGTCGTCGATGGCGACCTCGCGCTCGCCGCGCGTGCCCTGGATATGGACCGTCGCTTCGAGCGCCGTCAGCGCGACGTTCATGTCCGACGGATTGCTCGCGATGCAGGCGTCGCTCACGCCGAGGATCGCCAGCGTGCGGTTGAAGCCGCCGATCGCCGAGCAACCCGAGCCGGGCTCGCGCTTGTTGCAAGGCATCGCGGTATCGCGGAAATAGACGCAGCGGGTTCGCTGCAGCAGGTTGCCGCCGGTCGTCGCCATGTTGCGCAGTTGCGCCGAGGCGCCCGCGAGCAGCGCCTGCGACAGCACCGCATAGCGTTCGCGAATCAGCGGATGCTGGGCGAGGTCCGCATTGCGCACTGTCGCGCCGATTTTCACGCCGCCGTCCGCGGTGGCTTCGACGTCGTTCAACGGCAAGCGGCTGATGTCGATCACGCGTCCCGGCTGTTCGACGTTGAGCTTCATCAGGTCGAGCAGCGTCGTGCCGCCTGCGAGAAAGCGCACGTCGGCGCCTTGTTGCGCCGTGCGCGACGAGGCGCCGGCCTGGATCGCGTCGCGCACGTCGCGCGCCCGCGAAAGCTGGAAGAGTTCCATGTCGGCGCGCTCCTCAGCCTTTACCGCGCACGGCCTGAATCGCCGTGACGATATTCTGGTAGGCGCCGCAGCGGCACAGGTTGCCGCTCATCGCTTCGCGCACGTCGGCATCGGCGGGACCGACGGGTTCGCCGAGCAGCGCCACCGCCGACATGATCTGCCCGGACGTACAGTAGCCGCACTGATAGCCATCGCATTCTACGAACGATTCCTGCATCGGATGCAGGGTCTCGACGCTGCCGATGCCTTCGATCGTCGTGATCGTGTCGCCTTCGTGATTCGCGGCAAGGCAGAGGCACGAGTTGACGCGGCGTCCGTTCACGTGGACGGTGCACGCGCCGCACTGGCCGTGGTCGCAGCCCTTTTTCGTGCCGGTCAGGTGCAGGTGCTCGCGCAGGGCGTCGAGGAGCGTCGTGCGCGGGTCGAGCGACATCGAGTAGGACTTGCCGTTGACCGTCAGTTCGACGGAGGCGGTGGGCGTCGCGGCTGGCGCGGCGGGCGGCGCGAGGACTTCGGCGACATGGCTTGCGCTACTTTCGGGTGCGTGCTTTTCCTTCGCCCCGTCCGGCATGGGCGGTGTGCGGGGCTTGGTTTTGGTCGTGCTCGATTGGGGGACGTGCTGTTGCATTGCGCTTTCTCCTGGCAGGGCGACGAGGCTTGGAGAGGAACATGGTCGAGTCGTATTTCCGGCAGCGCGCTTGGGGCGCGCGCCGAATGCAGTGCCGGCAGACCCGCTCCGGTTGCACGAGCCGGCGTCGCGCCGGCTGTTCGACCACGCAGCCAGTATAGGCACTTGCTGCAGCTTTTTCAGAACCCGGCGACGGCACTCGCGCAAGCCGTGCCGCGCACGTTCCATGCCTGATCGACGAGGTTCAGAGGGTCTGCATGAATGCCGCAATCGCCTCGTTCACGCGCTCCGGCATCTGACGATGCGGAGAATGACCGCAAGATGGCAGTTTTGTCAGTTTCGTCTGTGGTACCTGCTGCGCGATCACGTCGATTTGCGCCATCGTCGCGTATTCGTCGTCCCACCCCTGGATCGCGAGCAACGGACACTTGATCGACGTGATCTCGTCCGTGATATCCCACGCGCGGAACGCGGGATCGAGCCAGATGTCGTTCCAGCCGAAGAACGCCGAATCGACGTCGTCGTGATAGCGCGAAAGCTTGTCGCGCAGGTCGGTGTTCTCGTAGGCATGCCGGGTCGCGGCGATCGCTTCGACCGAACCCGGTTCGACCGTCACGTGCGGCGCAAGCACCACGGCGCCGGCGAGTGCCTCTGGAAACGCGGCTGCATAAAGCAGCGCGATCGAGCCGCCATCGCTGTGACCGATCAGCCACATGCGGCGCCGCTCGGCTGCATCGACGCCGAGCGTATCGAGCAGCGCGGGCAGCACCTCGCTGGCTTGACGGTGCATGAAATCGACCGACCACTTGTCGCCTGCGGCGCGCGGCGTGGAACGGCCGTAGCCCGGGCGCGAATAGACGAGTCCACGCAGGCCGAGCGCATCGCATAGGGTTTGTGGCCAGTCGCGCCACATCGTGATGGAGCCTAGTCCTTCGTGGAGGAAGACGGCGACTGGCGCGTCGGGATGCTTTGCGGCGAGCCACTGGTATTCGACACGCAAGGTATCGCGGCCGGGCGTGGCCGGCAGTTGCGCGAAGGAGACTTGGGTGGGGATCTCTGGTGATCGATTCATGGGTAAGTTGAATTGGGCGAAGTGCATTCGATCATAGCGCGGGGGAGCAGCCCAAACCCGAAGCGCTTTCGCCAATCCGTTTCTGTTCCACTATGCGAGACGAAGCTTCCCGACACCACCGTCGGCGCGACTATCGAACCAAACCCGATCCCGCCTGCACACGGGCTGCGCCATGGATTGCGTCGTGAGCAGGCTTATTAATACCTTGGTAGCATGGCATTGAAATTTCGGACGCGGTAAGGTTCTTCTCGCGCAGCACAACATCACCCCTATCAACACACAGTTTGCGCGCCGGATTCGCACGACGCTTCCCCGTGCCTCCGGCGCCGCCGCTTCATTTCGACTTGCAGTCACCGCCCGGTGTGTGCATGTGCCGGGTCTTCCTGAACTGACGAGAAGAGGTGCCACATGGATGGACGAACCATTGGTCTCGATCCCTGGTCGCAGACGGTCGGCTGGCTGACGATGCAGTCGGCTTCGACGAACGCGCGTGCACGCGAAAGCCAGCGGGCCGACGAATCCGTCGCGAGACGCCAGCGCTGCATAAGCACCGAGTTGGCGCATGCGAACGTCGCGGTCAGCGTGATCGACCGGCCGACCGCAAGCACCGCCACCGTCGCGTGGTGCGACCCGAGCTCGTGCCGCTACGGCGATCAGGTCTGGCGCGCGAGCGTCGCGCGGCAAGCAGGCACCTGCGCCCTGAGCGGCAGGAGCATAGGCCGCGGCGACGCCATCTATCGGCCGCGCGCGTGCCGGCCTTCGCCGCTGAACGCCGGCGCGATGATCCTTGCCGCCGTCGTCGAGGGTGTGCCGCGCGGATAACAGGCATGTGCGATGCTCCTTTTGTCCGGTGATCGCGGGTCGGAGGGGCGCAATTTTCGCTCGCTGTTGTTTGGATTCCTTGTTTATCCGACTGACCCTCGCCTGAGCGCGCTTCGCCGCTGCGCACGATCGCTTTATCGAAGCTCACCGATTGCGTTCCGAATGATGTCGTTTGCGTGACACGCGTGCAAACGTCGAATGGAGCGGCTTGTTCCCTCGCGACATGTCCCGTCGCGAGCGGCTTCGTCCTTTAACGCGTACGGTCCCATCGCACGATCGAGCGATGCTTCCGCGCGTTCCCTCCGCAACCACGCGACGATGCGTTCAATTCGCCGCTCGACCACGCCTCCGTCACGCCGCATCGAACGCATCGCGCCGCCGACATCTCGCCATCCCGCTATTGGTGAACGTCATCACGTGGCATCGGGTTCGTTAGAATTGCGCGTCGATTGTCTGCGGCATGGCGCTTGCGCGAGACGCGACATCGATGCAACACCCGCCATGAATCAACCAGAGGCCGCAATGGACGATCCCTACGAACGACGCGCTTTACTCCTCCATCTCGGCGATGTGCTCGAAGCGATCTACTGCCTGACGAAGTGCGCCGACAGCCGCGCGAGCATCGGCGAAGCGCTCGAGCAGAACGACTCGCTCGTGAGTTTCAGCATCCTCCGTCATGCCGATGCGAGCATGCATCCGGCCGATTTCATTCGACGCGCGACGGGCGCTTTCTTCGTCTGGCCGAAGGCGCTGCTCGACGAAACCCTGAACCGGCAATTGCTGGCCCACACGGTGCAGCACGATCTGTTCGCCGGCAATGCGGCAGGATGGGAGGCGTACGTGAGCGAGCGACGCAAGGAAGTGCCGTGGTTCGGCGTGGACTTGCCGCAAGTGCCGGAGCCGGAAGCGGACGCCGCCCCCGAGGCTGCCCCGAGCCAAGCCGATGCACCGCTCGAAGAGGCTCAACCCGATCCGCAACCGTCTGATGCTCCACCGTCGCGCTATTCGACGTGGCCGTGGCGCGACGAGTGAAACCACCGCACGCAGAACCAAGAGAGAGATCCGGGGCGGCACTCCGCTCGTGCTCGGTGTCCGCATCGGGATGAGGTGCTGAGCGCGCCTGCGCCGCTTTGGTGGCGAGGGTAAAATCGAAGCCCTCCTGTCGAACTGCCTTTCGCCACATGTTCATCGAAACCCCGCTGCTGGAATCGCGCGCTCTCTCGGAACGCCTGGGCAAATCCGTCTGGCTGAAGATGGAAGCGATGCAGCCGACCGGCTCATTCAAGGCGCGCGGCATCAGCCACGCCTGCGCGGTCTACAAGGAACGCGGCGCAAAGCGCTTCGTGTCGTCCTCGGGCGGCAATGCGGGACTCGCCGTCGCCTACGCGGGGCGCAAGCTCGGTGTGCCGGTGCGGGTCGTCGTGCCCGAGACGACTTCCGAGCGCGCCAAGCATCTGATCGGCATGGAAGGCGCCGAAGTGGTGGTGCACGGCAAGTCGTGGGACGAGGCAAACCGCTTCGCGCTCGCATCGTGCACGTCCGCCGACGCGTTCCTCCATCCATTCGACGATCCGCTCCTCTGGGAAGGCCACGCGACCATGATCGACGAAGTTGCGCGCGCGGGTCTGACGCCGGACGCCGTTGTTCTCTCGGTGGGCGGCGGCGGACTGCTGTGCGGCGCCGTCCAGGGATTGCGCCGCAACGGCTGGGAAGACGTGCCGCTGATCGCAGTCGAAACTGAAGGCGCCGACTCATATGCACGCTCGCTTGCGGCCGGCGAGTGCGTCGAACTGCAGGCGATTACCAGCATCGCCACATCGCTGGGTGCGCGCCGCGTGTGTGCCGAATCGCTGTCGGCCGCAGAAAGGCGGCCCATTACGAGCGTTGTGGTATCCGACCGGCAGGCCGTCGCGGGATGTATCGAACTATTGAACGAGCACAGGGTCGTCGTGGAGCCCGCTTGCGGCGCGTCCGTCGCGGCGCTCGATTCCGGTGTCGAGCCATTGCGCGCTGCGCGGAACATCTTGCTGATTGTGTGCGGCGGTGTCGGCACGAATGTCGACCAGTTGAAGCGCTGGTCCGCCGACGCCGGCTAAACACGGATTTAGCTTGACAGTCAATCAGCGAACACGTACTGTTCGGGTCGAAGTATTCAAGAAGTCCGATTGTCGTTCATCATCCTCCGTTTCCACCGCGGTATTTGTTGTCCTCTTTCCTCCTTGATGCTTCTCTCGTCCCACTCGGGACGGCTTAATCTTTAACTCAAGGAATTCTCATGGATACCGGTATCGTCAAGTGGTTCAACGACAGCAAAGGCTTTGGCTTCATCACCCCGGACAAGGGCGGTGACGACCTTTTCGCGCATTTCTCCGAAATCCGCAGCGAAGGCTTCAAGACCCTGGCCGAAAACCAGAAGGTCAGCTTCGAAACCAAGCAAGGCCCGAAGGGTCTGCAAGCTTCGAACATCACGCCGCTGTAATATCCCGCTGTAAGCAGTAGATACAACGCTCGTCGCGAATCGGCATGCCGGTTCGCGACAGTAGCTGAAACCCTCGCGGAGCTTCGTACTCCCGCCACGGTTGCCGCAAAAGCGGCACACCATCGCAGCGCCCCTTCAGCATCTCCCCAGCGTTTTTTCTCGCGGGCGCTTCGCGTTATTTCCAGCGCTAATTTCAGCGTCATACCCAGCGGCCTTCCAGGCTTCAAATCAAGCGTTCTACGCATCGGCACGGCTCGTTTTGCCGCGACCGCATGTGCGCGCTCGCAATATCATGCATAACTCAAACATCCAAAAATACAACGGCTATAAAGTTCTCCCGTCGGCGCATCGTCTGCCTGACGGATCGTTCGCATCGAATCTCCTGCTCGAGCGCGACAGCGGCGCGGGCGAAGCGATGCGCTATCAGTTTCACATCCTCGACTGCTTCGACGACGAACAAGCGGCGCTCGGCCATTCGTGTCGCTGGGCGCGCGAATGGGTCGACTGTCGCGGCTAGACGTTCTTGGACCCCCGGGCGTGGCGCTGCGCACAGCCATCTTTGCGCAATTCATGGTGGGCAAGCGCCGCACCGTGCCGCCGATCGAAAAAATGGCGGAAGATGCTGGTGTTTCTGGCGTGGCACGCAGCGCAGGATCGGTATCCTTGACTGCAGGCCGGGCGGCGGACGAGGGGCTCGAACGGCAAGCCGAGCCTTTACGTGCCGACCACGGCCGCTACGATTAAAAAACACCGCTTCGGGGTTCGCACGCCAATGAGACTTTCCACCTTTGCTGGAACTGCACTGCTCGTCGCCAGTGGCGCCGCGCTCGCACAGCAGCCGATGACCGTGCCCGGCCGCAGCCAGAGCACGGGCCAGCAGGCCGTCGACAACGCCGCCTGCTACGCCTACGCCAACGAGACCACGCGCGTCGTCATGGCGCGCGAGCCACAGACCGCCCCGCGCGATCAGCCACGCGAAGCGCGGCCGCTCACGCCGCCGCGTCCCGTCGAGCCGCCGCTTCCGCCGAACGCTTCCGGCGCGCTGGCGGCCTCCGCGCCGATGTCGGCGAGTGCCGCGATGCCTGCCAGCGGCGCACCCGCGGCCATGGCCGCGGGGGCGTCGGCGCCGGATGGGGCGTCCGGCGCCAACGCCGCATCGGGTGCCGCTGCCGCGAGCGGGGCGTCGGATGCGCAGTACGCCGAGTTGAAGATGCCGCCGCTGCCGCCGCCCGAGCCGCCGATGACGCGCTACTGGCGCGCATATGGCGACTGCATGCAGGGCAAGGGCTACTTCGTGCGTTGAGCGCGAAGCGCGCGGCGTTCAGCGTCCGCGCGCTTCGCCGTTTCAGCGTCTCACCGTCTCAGCGTCTGGCGAGGCGCAGCGCGAGAAACTGAAGCAGCATGATGGTCTTGCCGTCGACGATCTCGCCGCGCTCGACCATCGCCAGCGCCTGTCCGAGCGGCAGTTCGATCACTTCGATGTCCTCGCCCTCCGACGCGACCCCGCCGCCCGCCGCGACGCGCGAGGCCGAGTCGTAGTGGGCGACGAAGAAGTACAGCTTTTCCGTCACCGATCCGGGGCTCATGAACGCCTCGAACACTTTCTCCACGTCGCGCACGCGATATCCCGTTTCCTCCTCCAGTTCCGCGCGGATCCGTTCCTCCGGCGACGCTTCGTCGAGCAAGCCCGCCGGCGTTTCGATCAGCATGCCGTCGTGGCCGTTGACGAAGACGGGCAGCCGGAACTGGCGCGTCAGCACGACGGTTTCGCGCGCCGGATCGATCAGCAGGATGGTCGCGCCGTTGCCGCGGTCGTAGGTCTCGCGGCTTTGCCGCTGCCAGACATTGTCGCGGCGCAGAAATTCGAAGGTGGTCTTCTTCAGCACGTACCAGTCGTCGGAAAGCACTTTCGACTCGATGATTCGCACGCGCTCCGCTGTGGGTGTCGCCATGTCCGTCTCCCGTTGGAAAAAAGCGTCCGTACATGGTATCGTGCAGATTCGTGCAAAAACAAGAAATTTCGTGCAACGTGCATTTCAGACCTGCCCGGCCAACGAAGCGAGACGGCGATGCTGACGACCCAGAGAAAGAACGCCATCCTCGAAGCGCTCGCGCGCGACGGGCAGGTGCTCGCGAAATCGCTTGCCGAGGGATTCGGCGTATCGGAGGACACCCTGCGGCGCGACTTGCGCGAGATGGCGTCCGAAGGACTGCTGCAGCGCGTGCACGGTGGCGCGCTGCCGGCATCGCCCGCGACGGCCGATTTCGCGCATCGCCAGTCGATCGAATCGACGGCCAAGCGCGCGGTCGCGAAGGCCGCGGCGGGCATGGTCACGGAGGGGCAAGTGGTGATCGTCGATGGTGGGACGACCGCCGTGCAACTCGCGCGCTACTTGCCGCGCGACTTGCGCGCGACCGTGGTCACGCACAGTCCGAGCATCGCGGTCGAACTGGTGGACCATCCGTCGATCGAGATCATCGTGATCGGCGGACGGCTCTACAAGCATTCGATCGTGACGGTCGGCGCGGCGGCCCTGGAAGCGTTGTCGCACATCCGGGCCGACCTCTTCTTCATGGGCGTGACGGGCGTGCATGCGAGCGCCGGCTTGTCGACCGGCGATCTCGAAGAGGCCTACATGAAGCGCGCGCTCGCCGCGCACGCCGCCGAAACGGTCGTGCTCGCATCGTCGGACAAGCTCAATGCGGCGTCGCAGTACCGCATCGGCGAGATCGCGATGGCGAGCACGATCGTCGTCGAGCGCAATACGCCGGCCGCGCTCACCGATCCGCTTGCCGCCACCGGCGTGACGATCGTGCGGGCGTGAGCCCGCATCGAGATCAAATCGTCACTGCAAAAGGCCGAACACCGCGACGCCCGTCTGCGTGCCGACGAATACCTTGCCCGCTGCGATCATCGGCGTGATGAACTTGTTGCCCGGTCCCCATTGGTCGCGCGAGCCGGCCTGGTTGCTGTTGTAGAGTTCGCGCCCGAGGTTGCTCGCGTCGTAGGCATGCAGCGCGCCAATCGTGCCGTTCTCCAGCGCCCACACGATGCCGTTGGCCGTGCCGTTCGCCGAGATCGCCGGCGTGGCGCCGGGGTAGGGGAAGGTGGTCGCGCTGTGCGTGGCGGCGGTGGTCGCGAGTTGCGCGTTGGTGATCGGCAGGGACTTGAGGCTGTCGCCCATGCCGCCGTAATAGACCACGCCGTTGTAGTACGCCGCCGACCCCCAGACGCCGCCCGCGAGCGTGCCGATCAGGGTCTGCCAGTTGGTGTTGAAGTTCGGGTTGAACTTGCCCATCGAGTCGCGATCGACGACGTAGATCTTGTTGTCCTTGCCCGCGCCCACGGCGAGATGCTTCACGGTGCCGTCCGCCATCACCTGGTCGGGCAGCAGCAGCGGGCCGCCCGAGCCGAAGTCCTCGTCGTCGGTGGACTGCATGACGTTGTTCATCGTCGCGAAATAGTCGGTGACGGCCAGGTTCGGCGCCAGCGACATCTTCATGAACGCGTTGCCGAGATTGCCGTCGACCGGAAAACCCTGCGCGTTGAGCGTGGGCGTGAAGGTGCCGTAGCTGCCGTCGATCAACCAGATCGACGTACCGTCGGAGGCCATGCCGGAACCCGCCATCCAGACCGATCCCTGCGAGCCGTTCGGCGTGACGACGAACACGCCGGTCTGCTGGAGCGTATCGGCGCTGTAGGACATCACCCAGCCGTTGTACGAACCGGCCATGCAGTGCGCGGTCCAGCCCATGTAGACGTTGCCATTGACGAGCGTGAGCGCGGCGCGCTCGGTGTGCAGGCTCGGATCGAACGTGAGCGTGCCATTCGCGCCTTCGCTGCCGTTGCCCGCATAGTGCGCCGCGATCTCGGTCGGTCCGCCGAACAGTTCTGCGCCGGTCGCGAGGTCGATCGCGTGGAATCGGTGATGAACCGCGCCGCCGCTGTCCGAGCTCATCGCGACCACGTACAGCGCGCCATTCGGCCCGCGCGTCCGGTCGATGACCGGCGTCGACGTGATGCCGATCTCCGGCGCGAAGTCTGCGCAGCCGGTCTGCGTCGGTGTCTCTCCGGCGCCGAGCAGCGAGATCTTCCAGAGTTGCGCGCCGTTGTCGGCGTCGTAGGCGTAGAGGGTGCCGTGCTCGGTCGCCACATAGACGACGTTGTGCGCCGCGCCGCCGATCGACAGGCTCGTGACGAAGAGCGGTTGGGCGTCCACCTTGCCGTCGGCGGGGAGGACGCGCAGCTTGCCGAAGGTCGTCGAGTTCACGTTCGATAGCGTGAGCGTGGTCTCGGCGAGCATCTGGCCGCTGCGCATGAGATCGTTGTGGTGCGTCAGGGCGTCGGTGGGATAGGTTTTCGCGACGCTGGGTGTTAGTACGGTGCCCGTACCGCCGGTGCTTCCCGAGCCGGTGTTGGTGCCGGAGCCGGTGTTCGTGCTGGAGCCTGTGTTCGTGCCCGATCCGGTGTTTGTGCCGGAGCCTGTGCCGGTGCCGGAGGCTGTGTTCGTACCGGAGCCGGTGTTTGTGCCGGAGCCGGTGTTTGTGCCGGAGCCGGTATTCGTGCCGGAGCCTGTGCCGGTGCCCGTCCCGGAGGCCGTGTTCGTGCCGGAGCCCGTGCCGCTGCCTGAATTTGTCCCCGAGCCGCTTGCGCTGCCGCTGCCGGAAGCCGGGCTGGCTGACGTGGTCGTCGCGCTGTCGCTGCTGCTGCCACTTCCGCCGCCGCATGCCACGCAACACGTTGCGACCAGCGCCTGCAACAGGAGATTCGTCCAGGGTCCGCGAGCACGGACGGCTTTGCCAGTAGCGGCGACAGCTTTCGAGGGCAGCGGTTGCATGGGAGCCTCCAGCCGTGGGCGAGTCCCGGACGTTTGTGCGATGTGCCTTGCGCGCATCGAGGCGTGAGGCATTGCAGCGCGACGGGACTACGCCGCTGCGGATTAAGCTGAGAGCAAGAAAGGCGCCCGACACGCATTCGTGTAGCGGCACGATTGCAGGGTATCCGAAAGAAAAATCGCGCGGTGCAGAATGTAGAAGATGCATGCGCGAAGCCACGAAACCACGGTACCGCCCGGTTATGCGCATGCCATCATCAACGGAAAAGACGAGCACGAATCGTCAGCCGATCGAACGATCGAAAAGGAGCGAGCGAATGAATCGACAGCCGATGCACGAAGGCGGCTGCGCATGCGGCGCGGTGCGCTTTCGAGTGAGCGCGGACCCGCTGGAGGTCAATCTTTGCCACTGCCTTACGTGCCGCAGAATCCACGGCGCGCCTTTCGGCGTGTACGCGATCTTCCCCCGCGACACGGTGGAATTCCTCGGCGCGACACGCGCATGGCAAAGCTCGGCGACCGGACACCGGCATCATTGCCCGGTGTGCGGATCGCCGGTGTATCTCGTCTTCGACGGTGTGCCGGAAGTCGAAATCCCGACGGGTCTTTTCGACGAGATCGGCCTCTACCCGCCGGCCTTCGAGATATGGAGCAAACACCGGGAACCGTGGCACGACGCACAAGGACGGCCGCAATATAGCGAGGCCGCGCCCTGACCGGCCGAACCCCGGTTCAGCACTCGACGATGGCCTTCACCACGCCCGCCCGCGGATCGAGCAGCCGCTCGAACTGCGACGGAACGTCCGCAAGTTGCAAACGGTGCGTGTTGAGCGCCGCGCTCGGCACTTCACCCGCACGCATCGCGGCGAGCACGGTCTCGAAGTCCTCGGGCGTCGCGTTGCGGCTCGCGATCAGCGTCGCTTCGCGCTTGTGGAACTCGGGATCGGCGAACGAGATGCGCTCCGGCACGATCGACACCAGCACGTACTTGCCGCCGTGCGCGATGAATTCGAAGCCGCGCTCCATCGCGCGGGCGTTGCCGGTGGCGTCGAATACGACGTCGAAGAATTCGCCGTCGGTGAGGCGCGCGAGTTCGTCCTTGTCGCGCTCGCCGATCAGCACCGTCGCGTGCGCCTTCAGTTCGCGGCGGCAGAACGCGAGGCGGTCTTCACGCGTGTCGAGTGCCGTGACCGTCGCGCCCCGCAGACGCGCAAAGGTGAGCGCCGCCATGCCGATCGGACCCGTGCCGACCACGAGCACGCGCTGGCCCGGCTGCACGTCGGCGCGGCGCACGGCGTGGGCGCCGATCGCGAGGAATTCGACCATCGCCGCCTGATCGAGCGAGACGCCCTCGGCCTTGTGGACGAATTGCGCGGGCAGGCTGAGATACTCGGTGAATGCACCATCGCGATGCACGCCGAGCACCTGGATGTTCACGCAGCAGTTGGTCTTGCCTTGCCGGCAAGCGATGCATTTGCCGCACGACAGGTAGGGCATCACGTAGACGTGGTCGCCGGCCGCGAGTCCGCTGCCGGCATCGGCTTCCTCGACCACCCCCGACAACTCGTGCCCCATCACGCGCGGATATGCGAGGAATGGCTGGTTGCCGGTGAAGATATGCAGGTCGGTGCCGCAGACGCCGACGCGCTTCACGCGCAACAGCACTTCGTTCGCGCCGCGTTGCGGCTTGTCGCGTTGTTCGGCGCGCAGCGTGCCGGGCCTTTCGCAGATGACAGTCAGCATGTTCGTCTCGGTATGGTGGGCAGCGACAAATCTAGCGGTCGACCGTGCTTTGGTCAAGCCAGTTTATCTACTTATATAATTGGTAAGGCCGGTGGTGCCGCAAGCGCTACGCCGCCGTTCGACTTATATTGCAGCATCGCGGCAGGAAAAAGGCGTTGGCAGTGAACGACATTCTTGATTTCGTCGAGCGGTATCCGCGGCTCTTCGTGCTGTCCGGCGCGGGCATCAGCACCGACTCGGGCATTCCGTGCTACCGCGACCGCGAAGGGCAGCGCACCGGGCGTTCGCCGATCCTGCTGCAGGACTTTTTGAAGTCCGATTACGCCCGGCAGCGTTACTGGGCGCGCAGCCTGATCGGCTGGCCGGTCGTCGCGGGTGCCAAGCCGAACGCGGCGCATCACGCGGTGCGCGCGCTCGCTTCGCGCGGACGGATCCAGCGTCTCGTCACGCAGAACGTCGACGGTTTGCACACGCGTGCCGGCAATGCCGACGTGATCGAACTGCATGGCAATATCGGGCGTGTCAGGTGTATCGGCTGTGGGGCGCAGCACGCGCGCGCCGAGGTGCAACGCATGCTCGAAGCGGCCAACCCGACGTTCGCGGGCCTTACCGCGCCCGCCGTGCCGGATGGCGACGCGCATATCGAGGACCTCGACTTCGGCGCCTTCGACGTGCCCGCTTGCACGCGGTGCGGTGGCGTGCTGAAACCGGATGTCGTGTTTTTCGGCGAGGGCGTGCCGCGGGTGCTGGTGGACGATGCGGCAGAGGCGCTCGCGGCCGCCGATGCGATGCTCGTGGTGGGGTCGTCGCTGATGGTTTATTCGGGGTATCGGTTTTGTGAATGGGCGCGGCGCGCGGGGAAGCCGATTGCCGCGATCAATATCGGGCGGACGCGGGCTGATCATTTGCTGGCGCTGAAGGTCGAACAACCGTGCGGGGTGGCGCTTGAGGCCCTCGTCGAGGGGTTGGATGCGCGGGAGATTGTGGGGTAGGGGGGTGGGGTGGGGGTGGGGTGTGGTTTACGCCGTTTGATGCGCTTGTGCTCCTATGGAACTTGTTTTGTTTTTAGTTTATTAGCTCTGCCCCTGTCCGGGGCGGGACTCACTTTCTTTGCTGCTGCAAAGAAAGCAACTGTATTAAAGGTCAAGCGCGA
>NZ_FCON02000035.1 GCF_001544535.1 Caballeronia choica
AGAAACCAGACGCCCATCCAACGCGCTCCCACTAACAGGGTGCAAAACGAGTGGGGAGATTTCTCGACCTACGTCCTGGTCGAGTGTGGGATTTGAACGCTCGGGCTTGACGGCCCACGCTAGTCGACGTTTACCCAGACCTCGTAGTTCCGCTGCTGTCCGAACGGGGCCCGATGCTGCTGCGGGACAACGTGCCGCCGGGAGCGTCCGGCACAACAATCTCGTGCCGCCTGACGGTGCAGTGGGAGCGACGAACGATGTCGATGGTGATCTCCAGAAGTGGGCCCACCACTGCATCCGCGGATTAGAACGATGTCCGGATCTTCGCTCGCTCACCTTGCCATGCTTGGTCGGCGCCATCAGCGATCGACCATCTGAGCATAGTAGTCGAAAAGTTCGAAAGCTGACCGTCGATACTATGCTGGTGCCAACGTCTGTTGACTACCGGATACCTGCCGCTCGCTTGGCGATGACCGTATGACCGCAATGGCCGATCAACTGCCACTCATCTGATAGGCCGGAAAAGAGTTAATCGCGAAGCGGTTTCCCCGTTTCATTGCTGGATCGCTTCAAGAACGTTCTCTCTACGTTACAGGGTAATCGGTGCGGGCCGCGAAGAAGGCGAGCGCGCGCAACGTCGCACACGACGCGACGAGTGCGAATGCAGCAGCGGCTTGCGACGAGCCGGTTTCACAGCAGACAACTTCCATCGACGAAGGTGGGGGCAATTTCATATCGCGCCTCGTGATCATCGTGATGCGCTGGCCGGGTTCCAGTCTTAGCGTCGGCTGGATATTCATGTTGCGCTGGAGAATGGTCTGGGTGGTTTGCGACAGCGACTGCGCTGCTGCCGACGTCAACGTATTGGATGTTCCGCCGTTGATGTTGATCGTCGTCCCGGTTGGTTGAGCCTGGTTGTGTCCGATCCACGCGGCGACGCTGGCGATCAGGAAGGCCGACCCAAAAATTTTAAAGAAGTGGTTGTTGACGCCTGCAGTGACTCCGGCCTCGCCGTTGGGGTCAGCGCCACTTAAGCCATCCAGACGCATGTTCGCGCCGTTCGGGAAAATCATGCGGGTCGCGGCGATCAGCATGCGTTCCTGACCCACGGCGACGTCGTTGCTCGTGACCCCGATAATCCGAGTGCCCCTGGGGATCAATCTGCAGGTGCCATTGATGCTGTCGTAGATGTCGCGGTCGACCATCGCGCGAAAGGTGCCTGGCATGTCGCTGTTTGCCCCCTGGAGGGCGACCGTTTGTATTGCAGTGCCCCCCATCACCATGTATGGTGAATCGGCTGGCACCGGTATCAGCGGCGCATCCTGCTGGTGGTCCTTGCCCCGAGTCTCCAGCCAGTTCGCGTTGCGTTGCGCCGTCGCGCTACTTTGACTGGTGTGCGTCAGCCCGGAGCCGAGTATCGCCAGTTGAGACTGCATACCGTCGGGTGCTGCATTGCGCGCCTGCGAGATAGCGCGCGGTAGTGGATCCGCAAGCGTTTTCTCACTCGCTCACGTGTTGAACAGACGTGCGATGCCGCCTTCGATATGGTCTCGCATCGCGTTGCGCGCTCGGTCCGCGTCGCCCTCATCGATTGCATTGACGATCTGTGCATGTTCGTCGAGGACCGCCTGACGACGCGGCGCGACCGGGCTCGCGCCCGAGAGATCTCTGACGAGGCGAATGCTGAAGCTCATCTGTTCCAGAAGCGCGCCCAGCGTGTGCGCAAAAAAACGATTGCCGGTCGCCTGCGCTACCGCCATATGGAAGGCTATGTCCTGGTCAATGCCGGACTCGCCAGCCGAGAACGCCTGTCCCACTCTCGCGTGGCATTTTTTGAGCTTCGAAATGGCGAGACGGTCGCCGACTTGCGCGGCGCATGCGGCGCTCTCGCCCTCCAGGCTCCGGCGAAACTCCAGAAAACTCCTCACGTCGGGAATGCTTCCCAGTGTCGCGTACGACAGGATCTGGGACGAAGGTTCCCTGGCGCTGACGTAGTGGCCTGAGCCCTTGCGCGAAGAGATCTTGCCTTCCGCGCGCAATCGCGCAAGCGCCTGTCGAAGCATGGGACGCGATACGCCGAAGCGCTCGGCCATCGTCTGTTCGCCCGGCAGGCGTGCCCCCGCCTGGAGGTCTCCGCTTCCGATCAACGCAAGCAATTGATCGTACGCGTATTCGTCACGGGTATGCACGGGAATCTGAGAGGAGGAGCGAAGCGAATACATGGCAGTTCCGAAGTCGATAAACCTGTCAGACAGACTAGCAGATAAAATTGACAGCATAAAGGGAGGCCCACAGAATCGGTTCACAGTCACACCACAGCGAGTTTTCGCACCATGCCAAAGATCACCAACGTCCGCACCATTCGCTTGCCCAAGCGGCCCAAACTTATTTGGGTCGAAATCGAGACTGATGACGGACTCACTGGCCTCGGTGAGACCTTTCGTGGTGCGCAAGCCGTCGAGGCCGTGCTGCACGAACTCGTCGCGCCGGCGATACTGGGTCGCTCCGCCGAGCATGTCACCGCGATCACGCATGAGTTGATGGGCTCGTATGTCGGATTCAACAGCAGCAGCGCGGAGGTGCGCGCCGCCAGCGCGGTCGATATCGCGTTATGGGATCTGGCGGGCAAACGCGCGGGCGTGCCCGTGCATGTGGCGATCGGCGGTGCGATGCGCGATCGAATTCCCGTCTACAACACGTGTGCCGGATATGAATTCAATACCTCCCTGGGCGCACGTCGAAGCATTGATTCGAAGGAGAAAAGCGCAGGACCCTATGACGACCAACTCGCGTTCATGCGCGATGCCGGCGCGCTCGCGGAGAGTCTTCTGGCCGAAGGCTACCGCGCCATGAAGATCTGGCCCTTCGACGACTTCGCGATGACGAGCCCCGATCACATTAGTCTCGTCGATTTGAACACCGGGCTCGAGCCGTTTCGAAAAGTCAGAAAAGCGGTCGGAGACCGTATCGAGATCATGTGCGAACTGCATAGTCTCTGGAGTTCACGAGCGGCCGCGAGAATCTGCGACGCGCTCGCCGAGTTCAATGTGCTATGGGTCGAGGATCCCATCAAGAAAATGGACAACTTCAGCGCCGTGGCCGATCTTCGCCGGCAGACACGGGCGCCGATCTGCGGCGGCGAAAACCTCGCAGGCGTGAAAAGCTTTCGCGACATCCTGGCCGCGGACGCGCTCGATGTCGTCATGCTCGACCTTACCTGGTGTGGCGGACTGAGCGAGGCGCGCAAAATCGCCGCGCTGGCCGAGGCTCATGCCAAACCGCTTGCGCCGCACGACTGCACGGGTCCAGTTGCGCTGATGGCTGGCCTGCACCTTTCCCTCCATGCACCCACTGCAATTTTTCAGGAGGTGGTACGAGCATCACTTGCGAGTTGGTATCCGGAAATCGTCGACCGCTTGCCGGTCATTCGCGAGGGCATTGCGCTGGCGCCCACGGACCCGGGTCTTGGCACTGCGCTATTGCCCGAAGTTCGAGAGACTGAGGGTGCGGTTGTTCGCGAGAGCCGAGCATCCCGTTGATCTGACAGCATCCCTGGCAAAGCCCCAAGCACCTGAAAGGCGATTGCGCATCCGGACCTGCGCATAGAGAGCGGCTGCCCGAGATTTGTCGCACTTTCAAACTGGAGACAGAAAGTGTTAGCACGAACCACTTTGATCATTGGCGTCACGGCGCTGTATTTCGCGTTGGTCGCTTTCATCGGCTATAGCGTTCGCCGGCACGCATCGAGCAGCGCGGGTTTCACTGAGGGCGGCAAAGCCTTTGCTCCATGGCTCATCGCGGCACTGATGCTGTCGGAATTCATCGGAAGCTCGGTAAGTATAGGGACGGCACAGAAGGGCTTCGAGGATGGGATCTCCGCTGCCTGGAATCTCGTCGCGCTGTCGATGGGGTTCCTGCTGCTGGGCGTACTGCTCGTCGGCCGTTACCGTCGCACAAAGTTGAACACCATCTCAGCAATCCTGGAGCAGACCTATGGTAAGGGCGTGCGTTACGCCGCGTCTTTGCTCACCATCTTTTCGCTAAACGTAGTCGCGGTCGCATTGTATGCGAGCGGGGGTGCGGTGCTCGGTGCCGTGATGCAGATCGACCGTGGAATAGCAACGGTGATCGTGGGGATCGTCGCAATTTTCTTCGTGACAGTCGGAGGATTTCGATCCGTCATCTACACGAACACGCTGAACGCCGCGATCAAGTACCTGGGCATCGTTTTGGCGCTTGCCTTCGCGCTCACGGAGTCGGGTGGTTACGCGCATCTGCGAACGGCCCTTCCTTCCCGTATGTTCGACCTCTCGGGAGTGGGGGTGTCTCAGATCTTCGCATGGATGATCGCGGGCATTGGTTCTATCTTTGCGACGCAGTATGTCATCCAGGGCATCGTCACTACGCCCGATGATAAGGGGGCGCGACGCGCTTGTTATTATGTTTCCGCGCTGATGATGCCGTTCGGAGCAATCGTTGCGCTGATCGGCGTTTGTAGTGCCTTCCTGTATCCGGGGATAAAGTCAATCGACGCCTTTCCGGTTCTCATTGCCCACATGCCACCGCTCGCCGCGAGCATCGTCGTGATTGGACTGGCAGGAGCGCTCTTTGGCGGCATTTCCGCAAGCACGATTGCCTCGGGGACCCTGCTCCTGCGAGATTTCTATGAACCGCACTTCAAAGCTGGGAAGGGCGATCGAGCGTCCCTGCGCTTTATTCGCATCAGCACGGTTGTTATCGGACTGATTCCGCTGGTCCTGGCGCTTTTCGCAAGCAAGATCCTGTTGATCGCATTTCTTGGAAAGTCTCTGCGAGCCACCCTCGCGGTCATGATCCTCCTGTGCTTCTACGCTCCGCGATTTGGCACGCCAAGAGGCGCCCTGACAGGAATCGTGCTGTCGATAGTCACAACCATCTCGTGGTTCGTCGCGGGCAACCCCTACGGCGTCGACAGTTCCTACTTCGCTCTCGGTGCGCCAGTCGCCGCAATGACAGTCAGCCAGATGCTTAAAGTGCGGCAGCGTGGACGAGAACTGGCCACAGTTAGACGACCCTAAGCTGCTCTAAAAACTTGACGCGGGATTCGATGATGACAGATTCAACCACACCTGACAGGCGACGGATCAACGTACTGATCGCAGGCCCATTACATCCCGATCTGATGAAGCGCCTCGAAAGCGACTATGAAACGGCGCGGCTATGGGAGCAGACAGACAGGCACGAGTTCCTGTCCAAGCATGGAATGCGCTTCGAAGTACTTGCAACCAGTGGTGCTATCGGCGCGGACAAGGCGCTCATGGAATCGCTGCCAAAGCTGGAGCTTGTCGCAAGCTTCGGGGTGGGCGTCGACCCGATCGACGTGGATGCCGCGAAGAGGAGAGGCGTCGCCGTTACGAACACACCCAATGTGCTGAATGCATGCGTGGCAGATACGGCACTGGGTCTGCTTTTGGGGATAGCGCGACGCATTGCCGAAGGCGACCGCTTCGTTCGGCAAGGCAGTTGGGTCGCGCAGAAATTCCCGCTCGGCACAAAGGTCGGCGGGAAGCTCTGTGGAATCGTCGGCATGGGTGGAATCGGGCGTGAGATTGCGCGGCGCGTGATCGCGTGCGGCATGCGGGTCGCGTATCACGGCCCGAATCGGAAGGGCGATCTGCCCTACGAGTATTACGGTTCAGTCATCGACCTCGCGCGGGTATCGGATGTGTTGATACTTTCCTTGCCTGGTGGCGACAGCACGCGGCATCTGGTTGACCGGAGCGTACTCCAGGCCTTGGGACCGGGAGGCATTGTTGTCAACGTCGCCCGGGGTTCCGTGGTGGACGAGGCGGCGCTAGTCGGCGCGTTGACCAGCGGTGAGATTGCTGGCGCGGGCCTGGACGTTTTCGAAAACGAGCCTCATGTGCCGGTAGCGCTGACGAAACTCGACAACGTGCTGCTGACTCCGCATATTGGCAGCGGTACGAGGGAAACGCGCGAGGCAATGGCGCAGCTTGTACTGGCGAACATCGATGCGATGGCCCGGGGAGCGCCGCTCCTGACGCCGGTCTAAAACAATGAGCGAGCAGCCGCCGAAATGCTTGTTGAAGGTTGCGCGTGATTAGCTTGTAGCGTTGTATATAAAGGGTCAACCTTTGCTTATGACGGGAAAGACAGAAATGCATTGTCAGGCGCCCGGGCTCCGCCACCGCGCTCGAACAGGATCTTCCGCAGAGAAAACCGGCCGGCAACGCATGACGGCCCGGTTTCCGTGGAACCAAGCGATGCACGCATCAGAACTTGTGGCGTATGCCGACGCGGGCAAGCACCTGAGTCGATATGTTCGACGGCGTCATCGTCACGAAATAGGGAACGGCCGCCTGCTGCGTCGAATCCACGCCCGACGCTCTCATGACCGCGCCCATGATGTAGACGTCCGTGCGCTTTGACAGGAAGTAGTCGATACCCGTGTTGATCGTCTGGTACGCGGCGCTGTCCTTGCCGTTGACCGAGCCGCCGCGCAGATAGTTGTAGGACGCGCCGAACTGAAGCACCGGCGTGATGAAGTAGGACGCGTAGACGTTGTAGTTGTTGAACGCGGCCGTGCCGGTGTATCGGAAGGGATTGGTGAGAGCCAGGTTGCCCGACGCTGGATCGTTGAGATCCTGGAAGCGGATGTTCGAATAGCCGAGCCCCACGATGAAGGCGCCCAGCGTGTACTGCGCGGCCGACGAGAAAATTTGTTCCTTGCCGGCAGAGGCGAATCCGCCATAGATCGGGTTCGTCTGCACGCCGGTCACCGATCCCAGGTTATTCGCCGTGGCAGACCCGGCCGCGGTATTGCCGTAGAACGACTGGTTCGGATTGTTGATGTGCAGGTAACCGGCAGCGAGGCTGAGCGATCCGATGTCGTAGTGGCCGCCGAGCGAGTAGATGCTGTTGCGTCCGAACGAGCCGGGGGCGCCTCCGAAACTGTACAGGCCGGTGAGCGTCAGGCCCGCGAGGTTCGGGCTCGTGTACTTTACCGAGTTGTTGATGCGCACGACGTCGGCCACGTTGTCGATGTCGCCTGGGTGGTCGGCGAATGCGCCCATCGCGAACGAGCCTGCCTGCATGGGGCCGATCGAATCGACGATGGAGTCGTACTGCCGCCCGAGGGTCACGTTGCCGAGCGTCGAGCTGGTCAGCCCGACATAAGACTGCCGTCCGAAGAACGTGCCGCCCTGCTGCAGCTTCCCGGTCCCGACGTCGAAGCCGCTTTCCACGACGAAGATGGCCTTGTAGCCGCCGCCCAGATCCTCGTTGCCGCGCAAGCCCCAGCGCGATGCCTGCAAAACCCCGCTCGACATCGACCACTGGCTCGCGCCGGTGCGTCCATTCGGAGCGCCTGCACGCGCGGTTTGAACGTTGTTCGTGTAGTTCACGCCTTCGTCTAGCAGGCCGTAGAGCGTGACGCTGCTCTGTGCGAAGGCCGCGCCGCCCGCTGTCAGTGTGAGGGCTCCAATCAATGTTTTAGCAAGCTTCAAGTCTGTCTCCTGGTTCGCGTCATGTTGTGATTACGATGAAATTCGGGAAACCGTGTCATATCCACTCAGCGCTGGGCCACCGAGCGCTGATCCGCCGTCGTGATCCGCTAGCGCGCCGCTTCATCCATCGAGCGTGCCAGCACCGAGAGGCTTCCGGAGATGCGCCCGACCGGGCCCGCATCGAGCGTCGTCACGGCGTCGATCACCGCCTGTGCCGCGTCTGCGAGTGCCGGGGAACCTTCGCCTCGTGCATCGAGACCTGCCATCACCTTGAACTTGCGCTCGATCTGCTCGTCGGTATAAAGCGTCGCAGCCGTCCACGGGTCGCCGATCGCGTGATCGGCGGTCGCGCTGAAAACCTGTCCGCGTGCATGGATGTCGACACCGCCCGGCACGCCGCGCCATTGGCCGCCCGTCATCCATTCCGCGATATTCGACGAGCTCGGCTCGGCAATGACCGTCACACGCTCGCGGAAGGCCGCGATGCGCGGATCGTTCATCGTCTTCGGCGCGTACCAGAGCGGTCCGGCGGGAACGTCGTGGGCGGCGGCCGCGAGGGCGTGCGCGTGGCTGAATTCAGCGCTGAGCGGATCGCGCGGCTGCTGCTCGCGAAAGATCGGCGTCAACGCGAACGGGTTGGCCCGCACGATGACCCGCTCGATGTCTTCCGGTCGAAGCGCGTGCTGGGCGCACAGCGTCGTGAACGCCGTGAGCGGATGATGGATCCATCGGCAGCACGGCCACGGCTTGTAGGTGGTGTTGAGAATCTGCCAGTCGGAACCGAGACCGGCCATCAGCGCTTCGTCGTCGTGGCTGGGCGAGCCATATAACTTCCAGAATGCGTTCTCACCATCGAGAATGTCCTTGAATCCCGTGCTGCCGAGCCGCGCGAGCGGTGCCGCGGAGACGCCGATCTCGGCGCACCAGCCGGCATCGGCGTATTTGTACATGGGCTGCTCGACCGACTCCGCCCACTTGCGCAGCGTGGGCTGCGGAGAGTTGCTGCCGCCGATGCCGAACGCGTGGTTCGCCTGCTTCGCGTCGAGCCCCGCGATACTTGCCGATGCGCCGATCGCCGCCCACGTGATGGTCGCGGCCGGTCCGCCCAGCTCGTTCCAGCCAATCACCTTGCCGTTCTCGATCTGCATCGGCGCACCCATCCAGCTTCCGATGCGCGCGCCGAGATCGAAGCCCACCGCGATCGCGGTGATCAGGTCGCGTCCGCTGCGGCCATGCAGTTCGGCGAGCGCGAGCGCGGAGAACACCGTCGCGTTGCCGAAATGGGTGGACGTGGGAAACGTGTCGTCTGCATCGAGGACGTTTGCCAGGCGCGCATTCGCGTAAGCCGCAGCCGTGGCCGAACTGCGCCGCGTCGTGCCGATGACGGTCGCATCGGGCTTGCCGCCGAGCATGTCCACGTAGTCGAGCGCGATGCGTCCGCTTTCAGTGCGCACCGCACCGAAAGCGCAGCCGATCGTGTCGAGGAGAAGGCGCTTGCATTCGCGCACCACCGATGGCGGGAGATCTTCGAATCGCGTCCGGCTCACGAAATCGGCGAGTCTTTGTGTCAGGCTGGTCATGTCGACGCTGCTCCTTTCAGGGTTGCACCTTGTTCGGGTCCCATCGCGCCCGGTGCTGCAAGCGCGAAGCCCCGAACGCGCTCAGTGAATCAGTTGGTGCTCGGGGACGACTGCCACTTCGTCGTCCACGAGGGTCGCGTCGACGGCGGCGAGTTCGGCGCGCGCGGCGGCTTCACCGTCGAGCAGGGACCGGCTCGCCACCAGCAGGGACATGACCGAGATGGGCAGCACGCCGAGCGCGCACAGGATCGCGAAGCGAAGGTCGCCGGATGCGTCGCTCAACAGGCCCACGCAGTACGGCCCGAGCCCGAGTCCGAAGATGTTCGGTCCGAGCGAGAATGCCGCGAACGCCGTGCCGCGCAGACGCGGGATGACCAGGTCCTGCGTGGTGGCCTGAAGCGGACCGAACCACATCGGCACGAAGAAGGTCGCCACCGCGTAGGCGCAATAGAAGACCGTGGCGCTGTGCGTCAGGTACTGCACGACGCTGGCGGCCGTGAAGAACGACGCCGTGAAGCACACGAAATACAGCCGGCCGAACGGATGCTTGCGCTTGGCAAGGTCGCACAGATAGCCGCTGATCGTGATGCCCGCGCCTCCGGCGATGATCGCGATGATCCCGAGACGCAGGCCCGCTTCGGCGGTCAATCCGAGCGTGCGGCTCGCATAGACGAAGACGAAGCCGTTCACCGCGTTCATTGCGAATGCGAGGAAGGCACCCGCCACCGTCACCGCCGCGAAGGTTTTGGAACCGGTGATCAGCCGATGCGCGGAAGGGTCGCCGAGACGCGTGGCCTGATACCAGTTCGAGCACACGTAGACGGCAATCGCGATGGCGAGCCACTGGATCAGGTTGCTCGTGATCGCGAAGCCGAAGACCGAGCCGATCTGGACGTTGCGGCTGGCGGAAAGCACATGGTTCGTGCCCATCGTGGCGAGCACGACGAGGATGATCGCGAGCAGCAGATACGTCGCATTGCGGACGTACTCACGCGGCGCCGCGTTTCGCTTGCCCAGATGCATCCAGCTCCAGGGCGGCACCATCGCGCCGAGATCGCGCAGTGCGTGAGCGAACGGGTGCGGGTCCTTCTTGGGCGGGACGGCGTCGAGCCGTCCGCGCATCGGCTCGCGAATCGTGAGCAGCACGATCAGCGCGAAGAGAATGCCCGGCACGCCTACGCCGATGAACGAAGCCTGCCAGCCGCTGAGGCCGAACGGTGCGGACACGCCCTTGCCATACGTGTGCTCCCACCACGAGACGATCGAGCCGCCGATCGCGAGCGACGCGCCCGCTCCGACATACACGCCCACCGAATAAAGCGCGAGGACCGTGCCCCGGCGTGCCCGTTCGAAATAGTCGCCGAGCAGCGATACCGCCGCGGGCGTCGCGCTCGCCTCGCCCACGCCGACGCCGATGCGGGCCACACCGAGCTGCGCGAAGTTGCGCGACAGGCCGGACATGGCGGTCATGAGCGACCAGAACGACAGGCCGAGTGCGAGCGTTCGCACGCGGCTCCAGCCGTCGGCGAGGCGCGCGAGCGGGATGCCGAACACGCAATAGAACAACGCGAACGACGTGCCGTAGAGCAGGCCCAGTTGCGCGTCGCTGATGCCCATGTCCTTCTTCAGATAGGGCGCAAGAATGGTGACGATCTGGCGATCCACATAGCTGAACGCGTAGATGAGCGTCAGGATGAATAGCACGTACCAGCGATACCAGGGACGTTCATGGGTCATCTTGGTGGTCCTGTAGTCAAGGGTTGGCATGGGCGAGACTTGCGCGACGGCGGAGCAGGCCGTGGCAGGCGCGAAGAGACGGGCACAGCGGCGCCTGCCAGGCAAGGGCCGGCTCGGCACCGTCGGGCAAATTTCTGAATCCGGGTTGCGGTGCCGGCGAGTTCTCCCGGCCGCCTGGTGCTTGCGTTACGCGAGAAGGGCTTTGAATCGACGCTGCGCACGATGCACGCACAAAGCCGCTGGCATGTGGCGGTCAGGTCTTGTCGATGAGGGTCGGGTATTCACGGATCTGTCTCCAAGGGTCTTGTCTTTCTCTGAGCCGGCTATCGCTGAGCCGACCGTTGACCACAGGATAGACACGCACCGCCACGCGGCGCCAATACGATTTTCCGATCCATTTAGACGAAGAAACTTGGTGTCGCACGAGAGGAATATCCTCTCAAAACCTCCGCAAACAGTATTGGCCGCATCAGCGCTTTGCTCGCTACAGTTGCTCCAGATCGCGACACCACGGGCATCGGCCCGGCCGGTGGACCGCACAGTTCAAATCGACATGCGATGCATGATGGAGCTATCAACTATGGCGCAAGCGAATGCGGTTGGACGTACCCCGGTGGTCATCGTTGGGGCGGGGCCGGTGGGCCTGGCACTGGCGGGCGACCTTGGATGGCGGGGCGTGCCCTGCATCTTGATCGAGAAAAGCGACGGCGAAGTGTTCCAGCCCAAGATGGACATGGTCGGCATTCGTACGATGGAATTCTGCCGGCGCTGGGGCATCGTCGACGACGTTGAAAACGCCGGCTACAACCGCGATTACTCGCAGGACTACGCGTGGGTTTCGCAGCTGCACGGCGGCTACGAGTTCGGCCGCGAATCGTTTCCGACCGTGCGTGACGAACCGAAGCCCGAGCAGAGCCCGCAAAAGCGCGAGCGGTGTCCGCAGAACTTCTTCGACCCGGTACTGACGCGTTTTGCCCGCCGAAGTGGCTGTGTGCAGGTGCGCTACTCCACCGAGTACGTTTCCCATCAGGAGCGCGGCGACGGCGTGACGGTGCGCGTGCGCGATCTCGAATCGGGCGAGGAACAGGAGATCGAATGCCAGTACCTCGTCGGTTGCGATGGCGGCGCAAGCCGGGTGAAGGAAGCGCTCGGCATCCGCATGACCGGCACGCCGGCCCTGACCTATACGACCAACGCGATCATCGAGTGCAAGGGTCTCGAACAACTGCACGACAAGAAGCCGGGTTACCGCTATATCTTCATCGGCCCCGAAGGCACCTGGAGCACGGTCGTTGCGATCAACGGGCGCGACTGGTGGCGCTTCTCGATCGTCGGCGACGGCACGATGCAGACGCTCTCCGAGGATGACGTGGCGAAGGCATTCCGCCGCGCCGTGGGGCGCGACGATGTCGAGTTCCGGATCATCTCGGTGATGCCGTGGATCCGCCGTCAGCTCGTCGCCGACGACTACGGCACCGCACGCGTGAAAATCGCGGGCGACGCCGCGCACCTGACCTCGCCGACGGGCGGCTTCGGCATGAACATGGGCATTCAGGACGCGGTCGACCTCGGCTGGAAGCTTCAGGCGATGGTCGAGGGCTGGGGCGGCGCGCATCTGCTCGACACCTATGAATTCGAGCGCCGGCCGGTCGCGATCCGCAACGTCAACGAGGCGACCAACAACCTGAAGCTGATGCTGACGCCGCGCCAGAGCCTGAGCCCGGCGGTGTTCGAGCCGGGTCCTGAGGGCGACCGGGCGCGCAAGGTGTTCGGTGATGCCTATACGGCCATGATGAAGCGCGAGTGGTACACGATCGGCATTCATCTCGGCTTCCGATATGAGGGGTCGTCGATCGTCGTGCCGGATGGCACGACGGAACCCGAGGACACCGTCAACACCTACGTGCAGACAGCTCGCCCCGGGCATCGTGCGCCGCATGTGTGGCTCGAACCGGAGAAGTCCACGCTCGATCTGTTCGGGCGTGACTTCGTGCTGGTGCGCTTCGACAAGACACTCGCGGTGCGGGAACTGGTGGAAGCGGCCGCGCGCGCGGGTGTGCCGCTTGCCGTCGTCGACCTTGACGACGACCGTGCGCGCACGCTCTACGAGCGCAAGCTCGTGCTGGTGCGCCCCGACGGCCACGTGGCATGGCGCGCCGATGCGCTGCCCGAAGACGCCGATGCACTCGTCGATATCGTGCGGGGCGTGCAGCCGCTGGCCGCGCTCGCCACGACGCAAGAGGAGGCCGTCGCGCGATGAAACTCGTTACGTTCGACAACGGGCGCATCGGCGTCGTGAGCGATGGGCGGCTCGTCGATGTGAGCGATCTGGCTGCGGTCGTCCCGGGTGCGTGGCCGCCGGTGGGCATGGTCCGCTTCATCGCGGAGTTTCCTGCGCTGCGTCCGGCGCTGGCGGATGCGCTGCGTACCCGCGCGAGCGTGGCGCTCGAAGAAGTCCGCCTGGAAGCGCCCGTGCAATGGCCGAACAAGGTGATCGCGTTCCCCGCGAACTACCACGCTCATATCGAAGAGATGAAGCACGGTGCCGGCAGTGGCGTGATCTCGACCTACAAGGCGAGCGGCCAGGGCTTTTTCCTCAAGGCCAATTCGAGCCTGAGTGGCCCCGCCGACGGCATCGTCCTGCCACCGCTCGATGGCCGCGAGATCCACCACGAATGCGAACTCGGGATCATCGTCGGCAAGCGCGGACGGGGCATCGCCCGAGAGGACTTCCGCGACTATGTGTTCGGCTTCACGTGCCTGCTCGACATGGTGGTCCGGGGCAAGGAGGAGCGCGTGATGCGCAAGTCCTACGACACGTTCTGCCCGACGGGCCCATGGATCACGACCGCCGATGAGATCGCCGACTTCGACGCCATCTCCATGCGTCTTCTGGTCAACGGCGAGGAGCGCCAGTCGGCCTCGACGCGCAACCTGATCGTCGACATCGCCGAAATGCTCGCGATGGCTTCCGCCGTGATGACGCTGGAACCGGGCGACATCATCGCGACCGGCACGCCGGCGGGCGTCGGGCCGGTGAGCGAGGGCGACGTGCTCGAGATCGTCATCGACGGGGTGGGTTCGATGAAGCTGCCCGTGACGCGCGGAACGATCGGAGATCACCCGGTCTGGAACGCCGACAAGGCGAGCCTCGCCGTCTAGCGCCCGTCAATCGCCCGCATCCGGGCACCACGCATTCGAAACCGCATCGACGGAGATGAGCGATGTCGCAAGCTGCTGCATTGATGAATGAGGCCCCCGCAGGTTTTTTCGAGGACCTGCAGGCGCATGCACTGTCGCCGGGATGGGCGAAGAAGGCGCCGCAGATGTGGCCCGTGCCGCGCCCCCGGTTCGCGCCCGCCGTGTGGCGTTATGCCGACGCGCGGGCCGCGCTCGACCGGGCGTGTTCGTTCGTCTCGCCCGAGCAGGCCGAGCGGCGCAACCTGATCATGGTCAACCCGATCGCGGACAACATCTATCCGACGTGCCGCAACCTCGTCGCGGCATACCAGTTGGTGTTGCCCGGCGAGACCGCGCGTTCGCATCGGCATTCGCCCAACGCGTTGCGCCTGATCCTCGACGCGGGACGCGAGACGTTCACCATCGTCAACGGCGTGCAGGTGGGAGTCGCGCCGGGCGATGTCGTGCTGACGCCTTCATGGCACTGGCACGGCCACAGCAACTTCGGCGACGAGCCCGCTTTCTGGATCGATTTTCTCGACGTGCCGCTCGTGCAGAACCTGGAGTGCATGTACTTCGAAGACCACCCGCAGCGCAATGAACCGGTCACGCGTTGCGAGCCGGATTCGGCGCTGCGCACGAAGGGCGTTGATCTCGAACGGGGCATGCGCGCGCAGGGCACCGTCGATATTGCGCGAGGCGGCCTGAAGACGATCGGCTTGCAGGCAATCGGCCTGGCGCAAGGCGACACACAGGTGCGCGGCAAGCGCATCGACAACAGCCTCTACACGGTCACGGCGGGCGAAGTGCGCATGACGGTCGAACACCTCGGCGTGGTCGATCTCGTGCGCGGCGATGTCATCGTGATCCCGGGATGGCACACGTCCCGCATCGAAGGCCGCTCCGAGTGGGCGCAACTGATTCGCGTAAGCGACGAGCCCGTCATGGAGGCCCTCGGCTTCCGCGAGGTGACGGGCACTGAAACCGACGCAGGCTAGGAGAACATTGTGAAATTCACCGAAGAGCAGGACATGCTGCGTGACATGGTCCGCAGGGTAGCCGACGAGAAGGTTCGACCGCTCGTCGCCGAGATGGAGGAAACGAAGCGCTTTCCCGAGGAACTGGTCGAAGTGTTCGGCGACCTGGGCCTCTTGCAGATGTGGGTGCCCGAATCCTACGGCGGCCCGGGCGGCGACCTGACCTCGGTCTGCATCGCGAAGGAGGAGATCGGCCGGGCATCGCTCGCGGCATCGACGTTGTGCGCGAACAATTCCATCGGACTGATTCTTCCGCTGCTGCACTTCGGCACCGAAGCGCAGAAGCAACGCTATCTGACCGAGGCGGCGCGCGGCCGCACGATATCGGCCGTGGCGATCACCGAGCCCGAAGCGGGCTCGGACGTCTCGGCAATCCGCACGACTGCTCGCCGCGACGGCGATTCGTATGTGATCAACGGGCAGAAGAGCTGGATCACCTGGGCGGCGCAGGCCAACTACATGTTGCTGTTCGCGCGAACCGCGGAAGGGCGCGGACACGAAGGCATCAGCGTGTTTCTCGTCGATACGAAGACACCGGGTCTCAAGATCGGGCGCAAGGAAGTGAAGATGGGCCGGCACGGTTCGCCGACCTATCAGGTGTTCTTCGAGAACATGCGCATCGACGCCGATTGCCTGCTCGGCGAGGAAGGCAGCGGCTTCAAGGCGTGCATGAAGATCCTTGATCTCAATCGTCCGTCGGTGGCGGCTTCGTCGCTGGGTCTCGCGCAGGCGGCCCTCGACGAATCGGTCAACTATTCGAAGGACCGCCGCCAGTTCGGCAAGCGCATCGCGGACTTCCAGGCGATCCAGTTCAAGCTTGCCGACATGGCGATGAAGGTGGAGGCGGCCCGCACGCTGCTTTATTCGAGCACGCAGGAGATCGACTCGGGCGATACCAGCCGGTTGACCCTGCTCTCGTCGATGGTGAAGTGCTATGTCACCGACGTCGCGATGGATGTCGCGCTCGAGGCGGTCCAGGTGCATGGGTCGTACGGCTACTCGACTGAGTATCCGGTCGAGCGCTTCATGCGCGACGCGAAGCTGAATCAGATCCTGGAAGGCACCAACGAAATTCATCGGGTCATCATTGCGCGGCAATTGCTGGGCAAATGAGCGCGACCTTCACGGCCTTTCATTCACGACAACAGGACACTCACATGACGACTCATTTTCATCCCGCCCTGGGTGAAGCCGCGCGGAGCTTTCTCTCGCGGGAACATCACCTGCTGATCGACGGCCGCATGGTCGAGTCGGACTCCGGGCGACGCACCGACATTCTCGACCCGGCCACGGGCAATGTGATCGCCACGGCGGCGGAAGCCTCGGCAACCGATGTCGATCGCGCCGTCGAGGCCGCGCGCCGCGCGTTCGCCGGACCGTGGCGCAAGACGACGCCCGCGGAACGCACGCGCATCATGCTGCGTTTCGCCGCGCTGATCGAAACCCATGCCGACGAACTGGCGCAACTCGAATGCATCAACAGCGGCAAGCCGCTTGCTGCGTGCCGCAACGGGGACGTCGCGGGCATCGTCGAAATGCTGCGCTACATGGCGGGCTGGACCACCAAGATGGGCGGCGAGACGCCCAACGTTTCCCTGCCGGGCGAATGGCACGCCTATACGTTGCGCGAGCCGGTGGGCGTAGTCGGACAGATCATTCCATGGAACTTCCCGCTCAACATGGCGATGTGGAAGATCGCACCGGCGCTGGCGGCGGGCTGCACGATCGTCATGAAGCCTTCCGAACAGACGCCGCTGACCGCACTGCGGCTCGGCGAACTCGCGCTGGAAGCCGGCGTGCCGCCGGGCGTCCTCAATATCGTGACGGGCTTCGGCAATCCGGTTGGTGCTGCGATCGCCGCGCACCCGAACGTCGACAAGGTCGCCTTCACGGGGTCCGGCGAAACCGGCAGACGCATTCTGCAGGCCGCGAGCGGAAACCTGAAGCGGGTATCGCTCGAACTGGGCGGCAAGTCTCCGGTCATCGTGTTTCCGGATGCCAACCTCGAAGCCGCGGCCGCGGGCGTGTGTTCGTCGATCTTCTTTCACGCTGGCCAGATCTGTGCGGCGGGCTCGCGACTTTATGTGCACGAGCGCGCCTTCGATCAGGTGCTCGACGCCGTCACGCGGCGTGCCAACGGCATGAAGCTCGGCCACGGCATGGACGCAGGCACTGAGATGGGCCCGGTGATCTCGCGTCGTCAGCTCGATCGTGTGATGGGTTATATCGCGAGCGGCCAGGAGCAGGGCGCGACGCTCGCGGCAGGCGGTGACACGACAGGCGAACGCGGCTTCTTCGTGAAGCCGACGGTGCTGACCGGCGTCGAGCCGGGCATGAAGGTTCACGACGAAGAGATCTTCGGCCCGGTGCTGTGCGCGATGAAGTTCAGCGACGACGATGACCTCGAGCGCATCAGCGCCGCCGCCAACTCGACGACGTATGGCCTTGCGGCGAGCATCTGGACCAAGGATCTCAACGTCGCTCACAAGATGGCGCGGCGGCTCGAAGCGGGCATCGTCAATGTCAACGCGCTGTCATCGCCGGATGCGGCATTGCCCTATGGCGGCTACAAGCAGTCGGGCTGGGGACGCGAGCGCGGTTTCGACGCGATCGAGATGTACACCGAAATCAAGGCGGTCGCGATCAATCTCAACACCTGAGGCACGCACGCGTCAGCGGGATTTCCCTTTCCACCGTTAGTCGCGCTCGGCCAGGCCAAGGCGAGCGCCCAGGAGAACAGAGCATGACAGGCAGCATCGATTATCTGGCGAAAGACGGCCGCGCTTACATCACCTTCAATCGCCCGGAAAAGAAGAACGCATTCACCAACGCGATGTTCGACCAGTTGATGGAATGCTACGACCGGGCCGAAGCCGACGACGACGTGCGCGTAGTCGTCATGCAGGGCGCAGGAGACGACTTCAGCACCGGCCATGATCTCGCCGAAGTCGGCACCGAGTACGGCGAAACCACGTACGACGACAAAGGCCGGCCGCGCAAGCCCAGCCAGCGTGCGCGCCTCATGCACGACAAGCGCTACCTCGAACGCTTCGAACGCGTGTTCAAGTTCCTGAAGCCGACGCTCTCGCTCGTGAAGGGCTATTGCCTGGGCGGTGGCCTCTATCTGGCGGAAGGTTCCGATCTCGTGATCGCCGCCGACACGGCGAAGATGGGGCATCCCGAGCAGAAACTCGGGCTGTCGGGGGCCGCGTATTTCGCGGCGTGGGAAATGATGACGATGGGCTGTCGCAAGGCGCGCGAGTTGCTGCTGATGGCCGATGTCTGGGACGCACCGACGTGTCTCGCGAACGGCCTCGTGAACAAGGTGGTGCCGCTTGCGTCGCTCAGCGATGCAGGCGAGGAATGGGCCGAGCGCATCGTGCGGCTGCCGCGCGACGGCGTTGTCATGGGCAAGGCGGCCACCAGCCTCGCGATGGATTCGCTCGGCATCACGAGCCAGTTCTCGTATGGGCACGTGCTGCATGCGCTCGCGACCAACGTGCGCTACGAGGCGGACGAATACAACTTCATGAAGCAGCGGCGCGACAAGGGTGTGCGCGCGTCGAATCATGATCGCGAAGCCTTTTACGTGGAAAAGGACAAGGCATGAACACAGCGCTCAAGGGACTCAGGATCCTCGACTTCACGCAGATGATGACAGGCCCGTTCGCCACGATGATGCTGGGCGACTCGGGCGCCGACGTGCTCAAGGTCGAGCAGCCCGGCGGCGATCCGTTTCGCCGCTCGGGCGAGACGACGCTGGGCGGAGACGGTGCGTTCTTTCTCGGCGTGAATCGCAACAAGCGCGGCATCGTGCTCGACCTGAAGACGGACGAGGGTCGCGCTGCGGCGCTCGCGCTTGCCGCCGAGGCGGACGTGCTCGTCGAGAACTTCCGGCCGGGCCTGACCGAGCGTGCGGGTCTCGGATATGAGGCGTTGAAGGAGATCAATCCGCGCCTCGTCTATTGCTCGATCTCCGGCTTCGGGCGCACGGGGCCCGACCGGAACCGGCCCGCGCTCGACATGGTGATCCAGGCCGTGTCCGGCGTGATGCAGGTGACGGGCACCGAAGAGTCGGGTCCGCTCAAGACGGGCTTCCCGTTCTCCGACCTCGTCACCGCGCTGATCGCGACGATCGGCATTCTGACCGCGTTGCAGGCGCGAGAACGCACGGGCGAGGGTCAGCGCGTCGACTTGTCGATGCTCGACGCAAGCATCTTCAGCCAGGTGCCGCGTGACGTGTACTTCGACCTGACCGGCATCACCCCGGGCCGCATGGGCAACCAGCATTGGGACATCGTGCCCAACAACACCTATGCGACCGCGGACGGCCGGGACATCATGATCATCACGATCAACGAGAAGTTCTGGCAAGTCCTGTGCGATGCGCTCGACGCGAACGAGCTCAAGACCGACCCCCGTTTCGCGACCAAGGCGGCACGGCTCGCGAATCGCGGACTCGTCGATGCGCGGCTCGCGGAGATCTTCGCGAGTCGGGATCTGGCGCACTGGGAGAAGGCGTTGTCGGCTGCGGGCGCCATCTACGGGGCGGTCAGGACGTGGCCCGAGGTGTTCAGCGATCCGCATGTCGTGGAGACGCTGCTCAAGACGCTGCATCATCCGAAGGGCGGCGCGTTCAAGGTCATCAACAATCCGCTTCAGTTCTCCGCGACACCCACGCAGATTACGCGTTCGCCGCCGATGCTCGGTGAGCACAACGCCGATGTGCTGACGCCGGAAGGTGCGGTGTGGCCATCGGCGGCTCTGGACGGTCGCTAGTTTTTCCGGGGTTCTTTGGCGCCCGGCTTAACGCCGTCAGGCGTCGAAGAAGCCCTGCCTCACAAGAGGAATATCCTCTGAAAACCTCCGCAAACAGTATTGGCCATGCCGCCGTGTTGCTCGGTACATTAGGTCCATACGCACAAGCAGAACAAGCGGAGACATCTGATGAACGACACCTGCATCATCATCGGCGCAAGCCACGCGGCCGCCCAGCTCGCACCGAGCCTGCGGCAGGAAGGGTGGACGGGGCCCATCGTCGTGATCGGCGATGAACCGCGCCTGCCTTACCACCGGCCGCCGCTCTCGAAAGCCTATCTGCTCGGCGAGAAAAGCGCAGACGAACTGCTGATCCGCACGGCGGATGTCTATGCGCGCTTCGCCGTCGAATTCAGGCTTGGCGAGCGCGTCGAATCGATCGATCGCAAGGGAAAGACGGTCACGCTGCGTGGCGGCGAAAAGCTCGGCTACGGCAAGCTTGCCCTGTGCACGGGCACGCGCGTTCGCACCGTCACGCTGCCGGGCTCGACGCTCCCCGGCGTGCACTATCTGCGCAGCATCGCCGATATCGACCGGATCCGGTCGGGCGTGCGGCGCGGGGGGCGGGCGGTCATCGTGGGCGGCGGCTATATCGGGCTCGAGACGGCGGCCGTGCTCAACAAGCTCGGCATGCAGGTCACGGTGCTGGAGATGGCGCCCCGCGTGCTTGCGCGCGTCACCGCGCCTCAAGTGTCGGAATTCTTCGAGCGCGTGCATCGCGAGGAAGGCGTCGATATCCGCACCGGCATGGCCGTCAGCGGATTCGAAGGCGACGCGTGCGTCGAGCGCGTGGTGTGTGCGGACGGCACGCATCTTCCGGCGGATCTCGTGATCATCGGGATCGGCGTGACGCCCAACGTCGAACTGGCCGCAGCAGCGAATCTCGCCACCGATAACGGCGTGCTCGTCGACGCTTGCGGGCGTACCTCCGACCCAGACATCGTCGCGGTGGGCGACTGCACGATGCATCCGTCGCCGTATTACGGCCATATCCGCCTCGAGTCCGTGCCCAACGCGACGGAGCAGGCGAAGAGCGCGGCCGCTGCCCTGTGCGGCAAGGACAAGCCTTATCGCGCGTTGCCGTGGTTCTGGTCGGATCAGTACGACATCAAGCTGCAGATCGCCGGGCTGCATCTGGGCTACGACGAGGTGGTGGTACGCGGCGACCGGAACGCCGGCCGCAGTTTTTGCGCCTTCTATCTCAGGGAAGGCAGGCTCGTTGCGGCGGACTGCATCAATCGGCCACAGGAATTCATGCTCAGCAAGAAGCTGATTGCGGAAGGCATCGAGGTGACTTCTGAACGGCTCATCGATGAAAGCGTCGCGTTCAAGTCGTTGCTCGATGCAGCAAGGGCAGTGAGCTGACCCGACTCGGCCCAAGCCGATTCAACCCAACCATGTAATGAAGAGGTGTGCTATGCCGGTAATCAAGTACGTTCAAGCGGACGGTCGAGCCTTCGAAGTGGATGTGCCTCTTGGCAGCTCCGTCATGCAGGGCGCGGTGGACAACCTCATCGATGGGATTGCCGCCGAATGCGGCGGCGCGTGCAGTTGCGCCACCTGCGAAGTCCATGTCGATGAAGCCTGGATGAAGATCGTAGGCGAGGCCTGCGATATTGAAAGTGACATGCTGTCCGCTTCCAGCGGCTTGCGCAGCAACAGGCGCCTGAGCTGCCAGATCGAAATCACGCCGGAACTGGACGGGCTCGTCGTCGCGATTCCCGCGCTCTGAACGCGCGACGACTGAGGACGCATCGCGTCGAACGGAAGCAACGGAGTGTCAGCGAAATGGGGCAATGGGACGACAAGTTCGAGCGTGCGGAGCGCAAGTGGGCAAGCTGGACCATGCGGGAGTACGCCCAGCACGACCGCGTGCTCGGGCGGATCATCGAAGACAAGGCGCGAGAGCATCCGTATCGCGAGGTCTTCCAGTTTCGCGATGAGGCGATCACGTTCGAGCAGTTGAACCAGACGGTCAACCGGGTTGCAAACGGATTTCTCGGACTCGGCATCGAGCCAGGCGGCAAGGTCGCGCTGATGCTGCCGAACTGCCCCGCGTTCCTGTTCGCGTGGTTCGCACTGAACCGGATCGGCGCGGTATGTGTTCCGGTCAATGTCGCGCTCAAGGGCGAAGGCCTGGCGTATCAGATCGATCAGGCCGATTGCGTGGCGCTGGTCGCGGACGACGCCTATCTCGATGCGCTGGACGCCATTGCTGAACGCTTGCCGAAGCTGCGCCATACCGTGATGGTCGGCACGCATGGCGGAGCCGTACGACTCACCCGCTGGCCCCGTGTCGAAAGCCTGTATTTCGACGAACTGCTCGCGCGGCCGGAACGGGCGCCGGGTGTCGCCGTCGATTTCAGGGCCCTGGCGACGATCTCGTATACGTCGGGCACGACCGGCTTGTCGAAGGGCGTGATGATCAGTCACCACTACTGGTACGAGATCTGGTCGCAGGCGGTCAGGTACGCGCGCTATACCGAGGACGACGTGCTCTACACGGGCCTGCCGTTCTTTCATACGAGCGCTCACGGCACGACCGGCCCGGCGATCCTGACGGGTGCGAAGGCGGTGCTCGTCGAACGCTTTTCGGCGAGCCGGATGCTCGACGACTGCCGGCGCTGGAACTGCACGTCGGCGAAATATATCGGCGGGATGGTGTCGATCCTGATGAAGCAGGAGCCTTCGCCCGAAGACCGCGACAACCCGTTGCGCCTGATGGTCGGTGCGGCGGCGCCGAAGCATCTCTGGCACGCGTTCGAAGCACGCTTCAATACGCGGCTGCTGGAGCTGTACGGCATGACCGAGTGCAGCGGCTGTCTTGTCAATCCGATGGAGGACCGCCGGCCGGGTTCCTGCGGCAAGGCCTTGAACGGCTACGACGTGAGGCTCGTCGACGAGAACGACAACGAGGTTCCGCGCGGAAAGGTAGGAGAGTTCGTGGTCCGGCCAGAGCGGCCGCACTTGGGCACGACGGGCTACTACAGGCAGCCCGAGGCGACGCTCGAACTGTTTCGCAACCTGTGGATTCATACCGGCGACCTCGCGACCCAGGACGAGGACGGCTACTTCTATTACGTCGATCGCAAGAAGCAGGCGCTGCGGCGGCGCGGCGAGAACATATCGTCGTTCGAAGTGGAGGCGGTGATCAGCGCGCATCCGGGCGTGGCGGAGTCGTGCGTCGTCGGCGTGCCCTCGGAACTGGGCGAGGACGACGTCAAGGCCGTCATCGTGCTCAAGCCGGGTCAGCGGGTCTCGGAAGCCGAGCTCATCGGATGGTGCGAACCGCGGCTCTCCTACTTCGCGATCCCGCGCTACATCGCCTTTCGCGCGCACTTGCCGAAGACGCCGAGCCAGCGCGTGGAGAAGTACCGCTTGCGCGACGAGGGCGTGACGGCCGACTGCTGGGACCGCGAACAAGCCGGGATCGTGCTCGCGCGATGAGTCGTTCGGAGAGCGTTCGACGCGGGTTCGATTGATAGGAATTCGGTCTGAGCATCTCCATAAATCATATTGGACCTGTGATGCGTTTGAACCGAATCTTGAGGCTAGCTTCTCTTTGTTGAGAGCAGCCAGGATCGATCGGGAAACAGTTCAATAAACATTTTCGTGAGAAGAGGTGAGGCATGAGTAGCAAAGTTGCAGTCGTCACGGGGTCCAACGGCCTGACCGGGCAAGCCATCTGCAAGAACCTGAGCGAGCGCGGCTATACGGTCGTCGGTCTCGACGTCGCGGAAGCCGGCAAGGGCGAGTACGCGTACCGCAAGTGCGATGTCACGGATTACGAACAGATCAAGGCGTCGGTCGCGGCGATCGATGCCGAGTACGGCACGATCCGCGTGCTGGTCAACAATGCCGGCGTCTGGCATGGCAAGACCTTCTTCGACATCGCGCCATCCGACTACGACTTCACCTACGGCGTGAATGCGCGCGCGCCGTTCTTCCTCAGCCAGGAGGTCGCGAAGCGTCTGGTGAAAGCGGGCGGCGGCGGCGTGATCGTCAACCTGGCCTCGATCGTCGCGACCACCGGCAGCGGCGTACCGGATTACGGCGGCTCCAAGGCGGCGATCGTGAACCTGACCAAGAGCCTCGCCAAGCCGCTCGGGCCGCATGGCATCCGCGTGGCGGCGGTGTCGCCGGGCACCATCAATACGGCGATGGGCGAGAAGGTGCCGAAGGAGATCCGCGACAAGCTGATCGCCGGTTCGGGACTGCAGCGTGCGGCCGAGCCGGAGGAAATCGCGGCGGCCGTCGGCTTCCTGATCAGCGACGACGCCCGCTACGTGACCGGCGCGACGCTCGACGTCAACGGCGGCCTGTAAGAAGAACTCGGCCCAATACGTGTCCTGATTTCCGTCGATCCCGGGACCCGACGCGCTGCGCGTTGCCCGGGACCGATGGACGCGCATTCAATGAGACCGGAGGAACCATGTCTGCATGTCCTTTTAGCGAGCCGTCGTTTCCGATGGCAAGGCAGTGCCCCTTTCTTCCGCCGCAGGAATACAGGGATTATCAGCAACAGCCCGGACCCGTGAAGGTACGCATGTGGGACGGCAGGCATGCGTGGCTCTTCACGCGTTATGACGACGTGCGCGCCGTGCTGGGCGACAACCGCTTCAGCGGCAACCCGGCCGAGCCGGGCTTTCCGAGCCTGTCCGAGGCGCGCAATGCCGTGCTCGACCTGCCGCCTGCGTTCATTCGCATGGACCCGCCGCAGCATGGACACTTTCGCCGCATGCTGACGAAGGAGTTCATGATCAAGAAGGTGAGCGCCATGCGGCCGATGATCGAATCGATCTTCGATCGCCTGCTCGACGATCTGTTGCGGAAGGGCCCGCCTGCCAACCTGGTGGAAGACCTGTTCCTGCCGCTCACGTCGGAAGTCATCGCGTGGCTCCTCGATGTGCCGCGCAAGGACCACGGATTCTTCCAGGAGCAAAGCCGGCTGAAGGTGCTGCTGGATGTCGGGCCGGAGGTGCCAAAGGCGGCCTCCGAGCGAATCCTCGGCTATCTGGATACGCTGATCACGGAGCGTTCGAAGGACGCGGAGACGAGGGAAGACCTGCTGAGCCGCCTGATCGTCGAACAGGTCCGGCCGGGGCATCTGTCGCATCGCGAACTCGTGATCATGGCGGAACTGTTGCTGATGGCAGGCCATGAGACCACGGCGAACCAGATGGCGCTCGGCGTCTACAGCTTCCTGACGAACCCGGACCAGCTCGCCTTGTTGCGCAGCGATCCCACGCTCTTGCGCGGCGCGGTTGAAGAGATGCTGCGCCTGCACACCATCGTGCATTACAACGCGTTCCGTGTGGCGATGGAGGACGTCGAAGTCGCGGGCCAGCTGATTCGGAAAGGCGAGGGCGTCATTGCCCTGATCGCCGGTGCGAATCACGACGCCACCGCGTTTCCGAACCCCGAGAAATTCGACATCACGCGCAAGGCGGAGCATCACGTCGCTTTCAGCTATGGCATTCATCAATGCCTCGGCCAGCCGCTTGCACGAGTTGAATTGCAAGTCGTGTTCGGCAAGCTTTTCGAGCGCATTCCGACGCTGCGCTTCGCCGTGCCGCAGGACCAGATCGAGGGCAAGGGCGATCACTTCGTCCAGGGGCTGCAAACACTGCCTGTGACCTGGTGAGGCACGCCGGCAGCACAATCGACCAATGAGGAGAGCAGGACATGACGAAAGGCAACTTCAGGCTGCGCGTTTCGATCGACCAGAGTGTCTGCGTAGGCGCGGGGCTCTGCGTGCTGTCGGCGAGCGATGTCTTCGATCAGCGCGACGAGGATGGCGTGGTCAAGCTCCTGCAGGTGTACCCGGACGAGGCGCAGTACGAAAAAGTGTTGGGCGCATCGCGCAAGTGTCCGTCGAGGGCGATTACGGTCGAGGAGGTGCCGGCGGACGAGCCGTGAGACAACCGGTTTCAGCGGACGAACCGCGCGCCCGCGCTTTACGCCGGGCGCGCGGGATCGATGCGATGCGGCGGCAATGCGCACTCAGGCAAAGTGCTTTTGAAAAAAACGCTCAGACTTCCTCGGGCACCGCCCGTGTGCGCGACGCGTCCAGGAACAACTCCGGATGCTGCGCCATCAGCGTTGCCGCGTTGGATCGCGCGGCTTCGCGCCAGGGGCCGAGCAACGGCGGAACGCGGTCCTTGTGCCAGGCGAGCGACAGGGAAACTGCGGGAGCGTCGGCGTTGAGCGGCCGGTAGGCGATCCCCAGCGGCTTCATCAGTTGCATGATCGCGGGCACCACGGCGACGCCCATGCCCGCGGCCACCAGGCAGGCCGACGTATGCATGTCGTACGCCTCGCGGGCGATGGTGGGCTTGCGGTTCTCGTCCTCGAAGATATCCAGGATCCGGTCGCCGTAACCGCGCTCCGTCGCGTTGCCGCGTGCGACCGCGATCAGCGGCCAGGTCGCGAGTTCCCCGAGTTCCACCGGGCCGGGGACGTCGTATTCGCTACCGGCGGGCACGGCGACCACCAGCAGTTCGCGATACAGCAACTCGGTGACGATGTTGTGATCGTAGATATGGCCGCGCACGAGGCCGACTTCGATGGCGCCTTCCTTGAGCGCCGCGATCTGCTGCTGGATCGTCATTTCCTGGAGGCTCACGTCGGAATGGGGCGTCAGCGCCTTGAAGAGACGCAGCGTGTTGGGCAGGAAGCAATAAATCGCGGTGTAGATCGCGCCCACCACCAGTTGCGCCTGCGCGCCGCGCCCGGAGGCGCGAACCGCCGCGATCGCGGCCGATGCGGTGTTCAATACGCGCTGCGCATGTTCGACCAGGATGTCGCCCGCGGGCGTGAGCATCACCTTGCGCTTCTCGCGCGTGAAGAGCGGGGTTCCCAGTTCTTCTTCGAGCGAAATGATCTGGGCGCTCAAGGCGGGCTGCGCGATGTTCACCCGTTCGGACGCGCGAGTGAAGTTCAGTTCGGCAGCCACTGCGAGGAAATATTGGAGCTGGCGCATGTTCATATCCGCATTCCTTTCTTCGGTGGATAGCGATCAGTCGGCAGAGAGGACGATCGCATCGGGAAACGTGTGTGTGTCGCGGCTCGCCGGTTCAGCGGGCCGGGCTGCCGTCTTCGCTTGTCGTCGAGCGCGTACCGCCGCAGTATTCGGTGACGAGGGCCGCGTCGAACGCATCGCGCATGGGGTCGACCATGTAGAGCGCAAGGCATACGCTTCGTGCAAAGCGCACGACTCGCCCGGCATGCGAGGGAAGCGCCGCGCAAAAAGGAAACCGTTCGGACGTCGCTGCTTCTCTCGGGATTCGCTTCGGCATGATGTCTCCTCTGTCTGCGTTCGTACCGCTTATGGCGCGTCAGTGCACGCCGCGCCACGCAAGCGTGCCGGCGTCCACGTTGAAGGTGCTGCCGGTCGAGAACGAAGCCTCCTCGGAGGCCAGGAAGCACACGAGCTTCGCGACTTCCTCGGGATGACCCAGGCGTTTGATGAGGTGCGTGCCCCAGAGCCGCGCTTCGGCCTGGTCGCGATCCGCGGCGTGCTCGAGGCTGCGGCTCAGCATGGGCGTGTCGATCGCGCCGGGCGCATAGGCGTTGCACCGGATGCCGCCATCGGCGAGGTCGAGAGCGATGGCTTTCGTCAGCATCACCACACCGCCCTTGCTTGCGACATAGGCAGGCAGGCCCGGATAGGCCACGGTGCTCGCGACCGATGCCCCGTTGACGATCGCCGGGCTGCGCGTGGACTTGCGCAGATACGGTGCCGCGAACCTGGACGTGAGCCACATGGCCTTGAGATTGATGTTCATGACCGCGTCCCAGACTTCTTCGGGAAGGTCCTCGATGGTCGGCGCGCGACCCGTCAGGCCGTCATCGGTCACGCCGGCGTTGTTCACCAGCACGTCGATGCCGCCGGCCCTTCGCGCCGTCTCCTCGATCATCCGCCGGATCGATTCGGTCGCCGAGAGGTCGGTCCGGATGAAGCAGGCCTTTGCGCCGGCTGCCTCGACTTCGGCAGCAGTGGCTTCGCCGCGCTCTTCCTGCACATCGGCGAGCGTGACCCAGGCGGCGCCCTCCCGTGCGGCTTCGATCGCGATGGCGCGACCCATGCCTTGCGCCGCGCCCGTGACGATCACGATCCTCTCCTTGAGCTTGTTCATGCGTGTCTCCATCTTTTTTCTGGCCTTGTTCCAGGCCCCTTCGTGCCCCTGCGCTTCGTCGTCCAAGGCCAATGATGACCGGTGAACTCCGGGCGCGCGGCCGAGTTGGTTTTGACTACATTAACTAAACCGGGGGAGATGATCCATAATGAAGCATCTTTAAAAATTTACGGATCGTCTCAATTGGATCTGCTGACCGATATCGTCAGACTGATGCGCCCGCAGACGGTCCTCTGGAGGACGGTCGAGGCGCATGGCCGATGGGGCATGAGCGTTCCCTATCGCGAAGCGCCGCGCTTCTGTCTCGTCGTCACCGGACACTGCTGGTTCCTGCCCGATGCCGGACCCGCGCTGATGATGCGGCAAGGCGACTATTTCGTGCTGGCGGGCAAGACCCGCTACTGCCTGACGAGCGACATCGAGGTCATGCCGCAACTGAACGCGCTTGCGGCAACGGCGCGTGAAGGCGATTACGTCCGGTGGGATGATGCAGAGGGTGGTGAGGCCGTGCGTCTCGTCGGCGGCTACTTTCAGACCGAACCCGAACAGGCCGCACTGCTCGCGGGCCTGTTGCCGGGCATGATCTATATCCGCTCTTCGGACGAAGAGGCCGGGCGCCTGACGCGCGTCCTGGAACTGATCGGCGAAGAGGCCACCTGTGACCTGCCGGGCCGCGAACTGGTGATGAGCCGGCTTGTGGAGGTCATGCTTGTCGAGGTATTGCGCCGTCCCGTCCAGCAACATATGGAAGGGCATCGCACGGGCTGGCTGAGCGGCATGGCCGACCCCCAGATCGCGATGGCGCTGCAGAACATGCACGCCGACGTCGCTCGCCACTGGACGCTGGACACGCTAGGCAGGATGGTCGGCATGTCGCGGGCGGTATTTGCGCGCCGCTTCACCGAGCGCGTGGGCGTGGCCCCTGCGACCTATCTTTCGAACTGGCGCATTGCGCTTGCCAAGGACGCGTTGCTCAACACCGATCGTTCGATCAGCGATATCGCGCTCGCTATCGGCTATCTGTCGGACAGTGCCTTTTGTACCGCATTCACCCGTGTTGTCGGGCGCCCGCCCGCGGTGTATCGCAAGGCCTCCCGCAAGGGCAGCGCCGAAGCGGCGGAGTGAAGCGGACCACGTCAGCGGAGCGTCTCGCGTGCAGGCCCCTAGCGAGCTATCGGCGGATCTGCTTGAACCATCGTTTTTTCGTATTTGCCACGCCGTTTGGTCACGCCTTATCTTCTGCACATCACGAGGCCTTGCAGACGGCTCTGTCTTCGAAGAGAAGCGGGCGGCGCAAGGCGTTCTTTCAACGGCAGGCAAGAGAGCGCCACATGCTAAAGGTGTGCATTTTCGGAGGCGGGGCGATCGGCGGCTACATCGCGGGCCATCTCGCTCGCGCGGGGCAATGTGAAGTCTCCGTCGTCGCGCGCGGCGCGGCACTGGATGCGATTCGCGCGAACGGCATTCGTGTCGTCACGCCGCAGGAGGACTTCACCGTGCCCGTCAAGGCTTCGTCCGATGCGCGCGAACTCGGCGTGCAGGACTATGTTTTCGTGACGCTCAAGGCTCATCAGGTCGACTCCGCGCTCGACCAGATTACGTGCCTGATCGATGAGCGCACTGTCGTATTGCCCCCCACCACGGGCGTTCCCTATTACTTCTTCCACGGCTGCAAGGGCAGGCTGAACGACTGCCAACTGCCGGCGATCGATCCATCGGGCCGGCAATGGACGAGGCTTCCGCCGTCGCAAGTGCTCGGCTGCGTGTACTGGATCGGCGCGCATTCGATCGAGCCCGGCGTGATCGCGCAGGACGGTGCGAAGGCAGGCTGCCCCATTGGCGAGCTGGACGGAAGTCAGTCTGAGCGGGCGACCCGTCTTGCGGCGCTGCTGAGCGAAAGCGGCATCGCCTCGAAGGTCAGCCCCGACATACGCGCGGCGATCTGGGTCAAGTTCGTCAACAGCCTGTGCTGGAATCCGGTGGCGGTGCTCACCCAGGGAACGCTCGGCGAGATGCACGACGCGGGCGACGTGGTGCCGGTCGTGAAAGCGATGATGATCGAAGCCGATGCGGTGGCTTCCCGGCTGGGTCTCGATATCGGCCCGGACCCCGACAAGCGCATCGCGATGACGTTGAGCGCCCCGCATCACAAGATGTCGATGCTGCAGGACTTCGAAGCGGGGCGCCCTCTGGAACTGCAATCGCTCGCGCACTCGCTGCGTGCGGTGCGCGAGCTTGCCGACACGAAGACGCCGATGCTCGACTCCGTGCTGGCGCTGGCGCAACTGCGTGCGGATACGTCGCGACGAACCAAAGCCGCCGCCGCGTAAAAGATCTCCATGCACGGCCATGCCTGCGTGACCATTCAATCGATAAGAGGACCCGTAACAATGACATCCAGCGCATCTTCCCTTCCGAGCGATTCGAACACCCCCTTCCGGCGTCCGCTCGAAGGATTCAAAGTGATCGAAGCCTGCAGCTACATCTCGGGTCCGTTCTGCGCGCAGATGCTCGCCGATCTCGGCGCCGACGTCATCAAGGTTGAACCGCCTTCCGGTGACCCGTACCGCAACTTCGGCCATAGCCGCGAAGGTGTCGGAACGGTGTGGACCAATTCGAACCGTGGCAAGCGAAGCGTGATGCTCGATCTCAAGGCGCCCGAAGACCTGGCTCGCTTCAAGACGCTCGTGAGCGGCGCCGACGTCTACATCGAGAACTGGCGCCCGCATGTATCGGCGTCGCTTGGCCTGAGTTTCGACGAACTGAGCCAACTGAATCCACGTCTCGTGCAGCTATCGATTACCGGCTACGGGCCCGATGGCGATCTCGCGAAGGAACCCGCATTCGACGCGCTGATCCAGGGCCGCACCGGACTGCTCAGCTACGAAGCCGCAGGCGGCACGCCGCGCGCCACGAACACGTTCCTCGCCGACAAGGTGGCCGCCGTGTTCTCGGCGCAAATGGTACTGTCGGGACTGATCGCGCGAGACAGGTCGCAGAAGGCCGTTCATCTCGAGACATCGATGCTGGACATCATGTCCTACTACAACTTCCCGGACATGTTCCACAACCAGACCTTCGTCGATGACGATGCGCAGGTCGCGCTGGCACCGCAGCCGGTGCTCGCGACGAAGGATGGATATCTCGTTCTATCGCCTGTGTCCGGCAAGCAGTTGAGCAGGACGCTCGATGCGGTCGGGCATCCGGAGTGGAAAGAAGAGATCAAGAAGATTGCCAGCCGAAAGGACATGACACATGCGTTCTTCGAGCGGATTGCCGAGCCGCTTCGGCACAAGACCACGGCCGAGTGGCTCGAACGTTTTCGCGAACTGGATGTTCCCGCCGGGCCGGTCAATGCGCCGGCCGCTCATCTGAGCGATCCGCAAGTGATTCACAACCAGCTCTACTCGGAGCTTCCAACGCGCGCCGGGACCGTTCGTGCGATCCGCTATCCGGCCAGCTTCAACGGGCATCTGCTGAAGCCGCATACTCCGGCGCCGGGCCTCGGTGAAGCGAACCGTGAACTGTTCACCGATTGAAGCAAATCGCGAGCCCCGCTCGCTTGGGGCAACTCGAAAAACCGGAGGATAACGTGCCGATTCTGCTTAGAGGTATCGAAGGAATTCAGGCGTACGCGGGCTTCAATCTCGGCAAGAGCGGATGGGTGGAGATCAGTCAGGAGATGATCAACGCCTTCGCCTCGACGACCGATGACTGGGACTGGCTATGCGTCGACGAGGAACGGGCGAAGCGCGGTCCCTTCGGCCGAACGGTCGCGCAGAGTTATCTGATCGTGGGCATGGTTGTGCCGATGCTGCAGGACGTGTATCTGCTGGAAGGCATCGGGCACGGCTTGCACCATGGGATCGACCGGCTGCGCTTTCCGACGCCGGTGCCGGTCGACTCGTGCATACGGCTCGATGTCACACTGAAATCCGCCGAGACCGATGGCGAAGGCCTGAACCTCGTGCTGGACTGCACGATGGAGTGCGATGCCACCCAGGGTCCGGTGCTCCAGGCCGACATTCTCTATCGCGTGTCGCAGAGTTCATGTGATCCGGTGTGCCCGGCTGTCGCGGGTTGAGGTGCGGCTCATGGCAATAAAGCTTGCGACACCTTCCCGTGGAGAGCCGATGCGAACCGCGGTTGGCGAAGTCCGGACGGCCGCAGCCAATGCCGCCAATGCGCACGACGCGGCGATCTGGCGCTGGTTCTCTGCCGTCTATGACGAAGGGCGTCTGCGATGGTGCCGTTCGGCGAACGGATGGCTTGTGAGCGTTGACCACAAGCATCTGTCGACCGAACCCGACTTCTACGACGCGATCAGGGTTGCGAGAGAGCGATACATGGCGTCGGCCCGGCGAGCCGCCGCTGCCTGAATCGTGTTACGCCCGTTGGCTTCGCGCGTGACTGACGGCCATTTTTGCGCGTGGCATATCTATGAGCCACGTTCCGGCGTATTGAGACTTTGTGGTCCCTTCGCTCATTTCGACGCGTTGCTCAAGGCTTTCCAAACGACTTTGGTTGCCGTACGGAATGCGGCAGTGTCAGGCGCGTTGCGACCCGACCGGCGTAGAAAGACGATCAGCCCTTGCCAGTGCGAATAAATCAGCGCGCCGCGCAGACGACACTCGTCGTGCGCGAGCGCGGGATTGATTTCGGCCACGAGCTTGCTGAATACCTCCTGGAAATCACCGCTGACCCTCTCCATCAGGTCGCGCACCGAAGCCTGATGTTCGGCGAGACACCAGACTTCGAGCGCGAACGGGCTAACGACATTGTCGGGACCTGTCAGTGCCGCAAAGGTCTCGTCGAGAAGCGTTTCGAGGCGCGCCTCGGGGGTTCGGAGCGCGTCACCGGCGAGCAGGCGGAACCGTTCGAGATACCGCTTGCCCAGTTCCTCGATGGTGGACTGCAAAAGCGACTCCCTGCTGCCGAAGTAGTGTTGCAGCGTGCTCAGCCGTACACCCGCGTCCGCTGCTACACGCCGTTGCGTGAAGCCGGCGTTACCTTCGCGTGCAAAAACGAGGATTGCGACCTCGAGAATCTCGGGCACTCGTGTCGTCCTGTTTCCGCGTTGCTTCGACGCACCCTTCGTGTCTTGTCCTCGGATTTCATCAGACGTAATGCTCATGATTTCCATGTAGCCCTAGCCCCACTGTGAGATCGAAATGCGTTCGGAGAGCCGCCGCAGACTGCGGCGGCAGCGATCGGCTCAAGTACTCAGACGGTTGGTCGTTGGACCTATTATATAGGTCAAACGATTGGAAATGGTAGGCCTCGCTTCAAGGAAGGCTACAGGACCACTCGTCCTGGTAGATGCACGCGCGTATACCCTGCCTCAAACCAACTTGATAATTGGTCAAGTGACCACTATTATTGGGTCAATAGACCAATAAATCCGGTTTATTCCCCAGAAACCTGGGCCGACAGGGAGTATCGAAATGAACAGCAAAGCAAGCTCATTGCATCGCCTGGTCGACAAATGGCTCGGCCCGACACCGGCGGCGCCTGCCCGGGTCGTCCGCATGAGGCGCGGGGGCGCCACCCCGACGCGCTGCGTGTGCGTCGAGGTGCAACGGCCTTCGGGCCTGCTCTCTGTTTTCTTCTTCCGGCATGAGGACGGATCGTGGTGCGTGTTTCCGCCGACCCATGGCCGACTGTCGATGAGCGCGTGCCGATTCGCGATGTAATCGGTTGATGAACTTTGCGTCGCAACCGCATTTCACGTTGTCCCCGGATTTACCCGTCCTTGACAGCCGAATTCGAACGTAGCAGTATCGTATCAAAGGTTCATCCAATGAAATTCAGTTTGGTTCATTGGCGGACAGGTTCGAACTTGGTCAACAACGTCAAAGCGACATGCAAAAGAGGAGAGGCGACGATGAGCAGCGCACTTGAGGGTTTGAAGGTTCTCGACTTTACCCAGATGATGAATGGCCCTTTCGGCACGATGCTGCTCGCCGATTTTGGCGCGGACGTGATCAAGGTGGAACCGCCCGCGGGCGACACCATGCGCCTGACGGGCGAGACGTTCCTCGGCGACGATGCCGTGTATTTCCTCACCCTTAATCGCAACAAGCGCAGCGTGGTCCTCGACCTCACGACCCCGGAAGGCCAGCACACGGCGCAGGAGATGGCAAAGCAGGTCGATATCGTCGTGGAGAATTTCCGGCCTGGCGTGGCCGAAAAGCTCGGCATCAGCTACGAGACGCTCTCGGCTCTGAACCCGCGCCTCATCTACTGCTCGACGTCGGCGTTCGGCCGCACGGGCCCCGACAGCATTCGTCCCGGCATGGATCCGGTCGTGCAGGCGATGTCCGGCATCATGCAGTTGACGGGCGACGAGCAGACCGGCCCGCTGAAAACCGGCATGCCCTATTCGGACCTCATCACGCCGCTGCTCTCGACCATCGGCGTGCTCGCCGCGATCCAGTCGCGCAATAAAACGGGCCGCGGCCAGCGCGTCGATCTTTCGATGCTCGACGCGACCATCTTCAGCATGATTCCGCGCGACGCCTACTACTTCGCGACCGGCGAAACGCCGGGACGCATCGGCAACGCGCACTGGCAGATCGTGCCGTACAACACGTACCGGACTTCCGACGACCGCCATGTCATGGTGATCGCGCACACGGACAAGTTCTGGCGCGTTCTCGCGGCGGCAGTCGGCGCCAACGAACTTCTCGCCGACGACCGCCTTAAGACGAAGGACGGGCGTCTCGCGCACCGCGATATCGTCGATGCGGGACTTGCCGAAGCGTTCGCGAAGCAGCCGCTCGCGCACTGGAACGAGAAGCTGCTCGAAGCGCAGGCGATGTTCTCGCCGGTCCTGAACTTCCAGGAAGTGTTCGAAGACCCCCGCGTGCAGAAGGACCTGGTCGAGGAACTCGACCACCCGACGGCTGGCAAATTCAAGGTCGTCACGAATCCAATCCGCCTGTCGGAAACGCCGACTTCGATTCGCCGTCCGCCGCCGACAATCGGGCAGCACACCGATGAAGTCCTGCGCGAGTTCGGACTCGCGCCGCATGAGGCGGAACAGCCGGCCGCCGCGGCCTTCGGAACCGAATGATGGCAGCCATGAACTACAGCCAGGACACGGGATTGCCTGAACTCGGCCAGGACGAGCCGCCACTCAAAGGCGTGCGGGTACTCGACCTGTCGCGCGTGCTCGCCGCGCCGTTCTGCGCAATGATGCTCGCAGACCTGGGCGCCGAGGTGACCAAGGTGGAGCATCCGAACGGCGGCGACCAGACGCGTCACTGGGGCACGGCGATCCAGGGCGGCGAGCGCACCTACTATCTCGCGATCAATCGAACCAAGCAGTCGATTGCCATCGATTTCTCGAAGCCCGAAGGCGCCGAACTCGTCCGGGCGCTGGCCCGTGAAAGCGACATCGTGGTCGAGAACTACATGCTTGGTACGCTCGAACGCTACGGGCTCGGCTACGAGGCGCTACGCAAGGAGAATCCGAAGCTGATCTATTGCTCGGTCAGCGGCTATGGCCGCACGGGTCCGAGCGCACACCGGCCTGGCTACGACTCCGTGATCCAAGCCGAAAGCGGTCTGATGTCGATCACCGGCGAGCCGGAAGGCGAAGCCTCGAAGGCCGGCGTACCGATTTGCGACATCACCGCGGGCATGTACGCGACACAGGCAATCCTTGCAGCGTTCGTGCGGCGCTTGCGCAACGGGCGCGGCGAAGCAATCGATATTGCGCTTTTCGACTGCACGCTTGCCAATCATGTATCGGTCGCGGCGAACGCGTTGTTGCTCAACAAGGCGCCGGGCCGCTACGGTAATAGTCACGCCGACATCATTCCGCAAGGTCTTTATCACACGGCGGATGGTCCGATCATGTTCCACGTCGGAAGCGATGTGCAGTTCGCGCGCTTCTGTTCGGACGTGCTCGACATGCCCGGGCTCGCCTCGGACCCGCGCTTCATCGATAACGACGGCAGGCGTGCGAATCGCGATGCGCTGGATGAACTGATGTCCGCGCGGCTTCGAACCCGTTCGCGTCACGAGTGGGTGCCGCTTTTCAGGCGTGCGGGCGTGCCCGCTGGCCTCGTGCAGAACGTGCTCGAAGCGTTGAACTCGGACGAATCGAAAGCACGCGGCATGGTTTGCGAAATCGACCATCCGACCGCGGGCCGCATCAACCTCGTGAACTCGCCACTGAAGATGCAGGAGAGTTCGCTGGCCCCGCCGAAGCCGCCGCCGCTGCTGGGCGAACACACGGACAGCATTCTTGCCGGACGGCTCAAGCTGGACGCCGCCGCGATTGCCCGCTTGCGGGCGCAAAACATCATACGTTGATACCAGGAGACCCTTGATGGACGATCCTATCGCATCCGCGCCGGCTTTTCCGATGCGCCGCTGTCCGTTTGCCCCGCCGCCCGAATATGCGGAGATCCGCCAGAACGAGGGGCTCTCCAAGGTCACGATGCCCGATGGTTCATGGGCCTGGATCGCGACCCGCTACGACGACGTGCGCGCGATCCTCGGCGATCCCCGCTTCTCGACGGCGCCGTCGACGCCGGGCTATCCGTTCATCGCACCGGCGCGCGCGGCGCTGCTGAAGAATGAATTCCCGCCGACGATCATCCGGATGGACGCGCCGCAGCACACCAAGTACCGCCGGATGCTGTCGAAGGAATTCATGGTGCATCACATCGACGCGACGCGCCCTGAATTGCAGAAGACGGTCGACACGCTGCTGGACGAATTCATTGCGAAAGGATCGCCCGCCGATCTCTTCGAGGATTTCGCGCTGACGGTGCCGACCACGGTCATCTCGCGGATGCTGGGCGTGCCCTACGAGGATCGCGATTTCTTCCAGGAGCGCAGCAAGGCGAAGCTCGACCTCACGGCCGACCCCGAGGTGCCCATTCGTGCCGGCGCCGAGATGCGCGAATATCTCGACCGTCTGATCACCGAGAAGATGGCGCATCCGGGCAATCGCAGCGACCTGATCAGCCGCCTTGTGACGAGCCAGGTCGTGCCCGGACACATGACGCGCGAAGAAGCGCTCGCGACCATCGAGTTGCTGCTGATGGGCGGCCATGAGACGACCGCCAACATGATCGCGCTCGGCACGCTGTCTCTCCTGATGAATCCCGAGCAGAAGGACGCGCTCGTTGCAGACCCGTCGCTCGTGCGCAATACGGTCGAGGAGATGCTGCGCTTTCACACGATCGTGCACTACAACGGGCCGCGCGTGGCGATGGAGGATGTCGAGGTGGCCGGAACGCTCATCAGGAAGGGCGAGGGCGTGCTCGCGCTGATCACGGCGGCCAATCGCGATCCGAAGGCATTCGAGAACCCCGACAAATTCGACATTCGCCGCCCGGCGCTGCATCACGTCGCGTTCAGCTATGGCGTACATCAGTGTCTCGGACAGCCGCTTGCGCGAGCCGAATTGCAGATCGTCTTCACGACGCTCTTCCAGCGCCTGCCGACACTGCGTCTCGCGGTTCCCGTCGAGGACATCAAGTTCCGCTATGACGCGTTCGTTTATGGCGTCGACGCATTGCCGGTCGAGTGGTAAGCGGAACAGCCGCAGGAAGCGAGCATGCCTGCGCATCCCGCGCGGACATGAAGAAATATTTCAGGAGACAGACATGAAAATCAAGGTTGATGCGACGAAGTGCATCGGTGCGGGCCTGTGCGTGGTGGCCGCGCCGGAAGTCTTCAGCCAGAACGAGGACGATGGCCTGGTCATCGTCCTGCAGGAGAGCCCGCCGCCTCATCTGCATGAAGCCTGCCGCGAAGCCGCACGTCTTTGTCCGGCGCTCGTGATCAGTTTCGACGAGTAAGCGCCGCGAGGCGCCGATCTTTGCAGCCGCAACACGTTCACAAAGGCCATGACATGAAGGACGCGGGAATCTTGATCATCGGCGCAGGGCAGGCCGGCTATCAGTTGGCGGTGTCGCTGCGCGACGCGGGCTACGAGAAACGCGTGGTGCTGATCGGCGACGAGCCCGATCTTCCTTATCAGCGCCCACCGCTTTCCAAGGCATTCCAGAGCGGCGACTGCGAGGCGGAGCACGTCACGTTCCAGAAGGAAGCCTTCTATGAGGGCCTCGATATCGAACTGATGCTCGGCGTGCGCGTGCTGCACATCGACCGCGAGCGGCATCACATCGCGACCGGCGACGGCCGGCGCATCGAATACGAGCATCTCGTGCTCGCGACGGGCGCGCGCAACCGGCTTCTGCCTGGCTGGGACAGCGCGACATCGGGCCTCATGACGTTGCGCACGCTGCACGATGCGCGCGGCTTGCGCGAAGCGCTCAACCGGTCGAAGCGGGCGGTGATCGTCGGCGCGGGCTTTCTCGGGCTCGAATTCGCCGCCGTGGCCGCGAAGCGCGGCGTCTCGGTGAGCGTCATCGAGGCAAGTTCGAACCTGATGAGCCGCGCGGTAAGCGCGCCGGTTGCCGATGCGTTTCGCGAACATCACGAGTCGCTCGGAACGACCTTCACCCTTGGCAGCGGCGTCAAGCGCATCTGCACGGAAGCGGGTCGCGTGATCGGTGTCGAGACGACGGATGGCGCATTGCACGAAGCTGATCTGGTGGTGGTGAGTATCGGCGTGATTCCGAATGTGGAACTCGCCAGGGACGCGGGGCTGGAGATTGCGAACGGCATCGTCGTCGATCTGAATCTTGCGACCAGCGATCCATCGATCTCCGCACTCGGCGATTGCGCGGCCTTTCCATCGCGTTTCGCGTTCGGCAATTGCCGGATCGAATCGGTGCAGAACGCAGTCGACCAGGCGCGCTATCTCGCGCAACGTCTCACCGGACACACGCACGGCTTCGAAGCGGTGCCGTGGTTCTGGAGCGATCAGGGCGGCGTGAAGCTGCAGATCGCCGGTGTCGCGATGAGCCGCGCCGACGAAATCGTTCTTCGTGGCGACCGCCCCGGTCTCAAGTTTTCCGCATACGGCTTTTCGAAGGGCCACCTCGTCGCGGTCGAGTCGGTCAACCGCCCGGCGGACCATATGGCCGCGCGCAAGCTGCTCGCCGCCGATGCGCCAGTCACGCCCGCGCAGGCCGCGGATGCGCAATTCGATCTGAAGACCTTACTCCAGCCCGTAACCTGAACCAACAAGGAGTGTTTGCCGATGTCGACGATTTATGAAAGCCTGGGCGCGCGAAGCGCGAACTTCATCCGCGGGACGCACCGTCTGCTGATCGGTGGCCGCTGGGTCGACGCCCAGTCGGGCAAGACCTTCGACGTCTTCGATCCCGGCACGGGCGAAGTCGTCGCGCACGCGGCTGAAGGCGACGCCACCGACATCGATCTTGCCGTGCGCGCCGCGCGCCGCGCATTCGAGACCGGCGACTGGGCGAAGATGAAGCCCGCGGACCGGACGCGCGTGATGTTCCGCCTCGCCGACCTGATCGAGCATCACGGGGACGAACTCGCCGAAATCGAAGCCGTCGACAACGGCAAGCCGCTCGCGGTTGCGAAGCGCGGTATCGCAGGCACGGCGGAGATGCTGCGCTACATGGCGGGATGGGCGACCAAGCTGAACGGCGAGTCGGTGAACGTGTCAGTGCCGGGCGAATGGCACGCGTACACGACACGCGAGCCGGTCGGCGTCGTCGGGCAGATCATCCCGTGGAATTTTCCGTTGTCGATGGCGATCTGGAAGATCGCGCCCGCGCTGGCGACGGGCTGCACCGTCGTGCTGAAACCCGCCGAACAGACACCGCTCAACGCGCTGCGGCTCGGTCAGATCATCCAGGAAGCGGGCATCCCGGACGGCGTCGTGAATATCGTCACCGGCTTCGGTGCGACGGCCGGCGCGGCGCTCGCGGCGCATCCCGATGTGGACAAGATCGCGTTCACGGGGTCGACGCAAACGGGCAAGCGCATCGTTCAGGCGGCGCTCGGCAACCTCAAGAAAGTATCGCTGGAACTGGGTGGCAAGTCCCCCGTGTTCGTCTTTCCCGACGCGGACCTCGACCTCGCGACGACGGGCGCGGCCAACGCCATCTTCTTCAACAGCGGCCAGGTGTGCTCGGCGGGCTCGCGCCTCTTCGTGCACCGCAAGGTGTTCGACCGGGTGATCGAAGGCGTGGTCGAGCATGGCGACAAGCTGAAGGTCGGCCACGGGCTCGCGCCGGACAGCCAGATCGGCCCGCTGATTTCGAGCCAGCAGATGCAGCGTGTCAGTGCTTATATTCGCCAGGGCGAGGAAGAGGGCGCGCGGCGCATGAACCACAAGAGCGCGCCGGACAATGGCGGCTATTTCGTGCGCCCGACGGTGTTCGTCGATACGTCGACGAGCATGTCGATCTATCGTGAGGAGATTTTCGGGCCGGTAGTCTGCGCGATGCCGTTCGACGACGAGGATCTCGAAGGCATCGCGGCTGAAGCGAACAACAGCGAGTTCGGATTGTTCGCCGGGATCTGGACGCAGAACCTGCGCGTGGCGCACAAGCTCGCGCGGCGCATCAAGGCCGGATCGGTTTCGGTCAATGCGCATATGGTCAATGATCCGGCGTTGCCATTCGGCGGATACAAGCAGTCGGGGTGGGGGCGCGAGCGCGGGCGCGAAGTCCTGGACTTGTACACGTCGGTGAAGAGTATCGCGATCAATCTCGATTGACGGAACGCCGCGTGCGCGCCCGCAGACCCGCCAGATCAACTCGATCAACTCGATCAACTCGATCAATACGATGACATCCTTCGACTACATCATTGTCGGCGGCGGCTCGGCCGGCTCGGTGCTGGCCAACCGCCTGTCGGCGAACCCCGCGACGAAAGTGCTGCTATGCGAGGCAGGCGCTGATTTGCCGAACGACAATCTGCCTGCCGCGATTCTCGACAGTTACCCCGGCACCGCCTACCTGAACCCGAACTACCTGTGGCCCGACCTGCGCGTGACGACGGTCGCGCCCAGGCATCCGGCGGCGGAACGCAAGCTGCGCAAGTACGAACAGGCGCGCATCCTGGGGGGCGGCTCGTCGATCAACGGACAGTTCTTCAATCGCGGCGCACCGAGCGATTACGACGATTGGGCGGCGCGCGGGGTCGAAGGTTGGGATTGGGAAAGCGTCCTGCCGTACTTCAAGAAGATCGAACGCGACATCGATTTCGACGGCCCGTTGCACGGCAAGTCAGGACCGATTCCAGTACGCCGGATCTTCCCCGATGCATGGCCGAAGCACGCCACCGCAGTCGCCGCCGCACTGAAGGAATCGGGCTACGACTATCTGCCCGACCAGAACGGCGAGTTCCGTGACGGCTACTTCCCGATCGCGATTTCAAATCTCGACGAACGGCGCGTGTCCGCGTCGATGGGCTATCTCGATGCCGAGACCCGCAAGCGAGCGAACCTGACGATCTGGACCGACACGGAAGTCTCTGGCCTGCTGTTCGAAGGGACGAAGTGTTGCGGCATCCGGCTCGAAGCACCAGGCCGTCCGGCGGAAGTGCGCGCAAGGGAAGTCATCCTCTCGGCGGGCGCGTTGCAGTCGCCCGCGATCCTGCTGCGTTCCGGCATCGGCCCGGCTGAGCATTTGCGCGAGCATGGCATCGCGATGGTCGCGGAGTCGAGCGGCGTGGGGCAGCATCTGATGGAGCATCCGTCGGTTGCGCTCGCGTCGTTCCTTCGCAAGCCCGCCCGCGTGAACGACGCGACACGCCGGCACATCCTGCTCGGCTGGCGCTATTCGTCGGGCATCGGCGGGGCGCCGCGCGGCGACATGTTCGTCTCGGTCGTCACGAAGACGTCGTGGCATGCGGTTGGCGAGCGCATCGGCACGATGCTGATGTACGTGAACAAGCCGTTTTCCAACGCCGGCGAAGTGAAGCTCGCGTCGGCGGACTGGCGCGCGGCGCCATCGGTCGATTTCAACTTCCTCTCCGACGAGCGCGATCTCGACCGGCTCGCCGATGGCTTTCGCCGCATGGCGGCGGTGCAGGCGCTCGCGGCCGTCGAGGAAGTCACGGCCGATCCGTTCCCGGCGAGCTACAGCGAGAAGGTCCGGCAGGTGGCGCTCCTGAGCCGCCGCAACAAGGTGATCACCGACGTGCTGGCGACGCTCCTCGACGGTCCCGCGCCGCTTCGGCGCCTCCTGATGACACGCGTGATCGCGGGCGGCGCGACCCTCGCCGATCTTCTCGCCGACGATGCCGCGTTGCGCGATTTCGTGCGCGGCGCATGCGTGGGCGTGTGGCATCCGTCGTGCACGTGCCGCATGGGCCCCGACGGCGATCCACTCGCGGTCACGGACCATCAGGCGCGCGTGCGCGGCGTGCAGGGACTGCGCGTCGTCGATGCATCGATCTTCCCGCACATCCCGAGCGGCAACCTGAACTTCCCGACGATGATGGCCGCCGAGAAAGTGGCCGACATGATGGTCGGCCAGACGGCGGCCGCGGCCGCCGCTCAAACGGCCTAGCGAGACGTTGGATTGCCGGCGTCGCCGGGAATCAGGACGGCGCGGCCGCGAATCGAACCGGATTCAAGGGCATCGAACGCGGTCATTGCATCGTCGAGGGCAAAGCGCGTCACGAGCGGCTTGATGTCGCCGCGCTGCGCGAGCGCGATCACCGCCGCGAGGTCGCCGTAGGTTCCGCCATACGGGCACATGATCGACACGCCGCGCGGCAGCGGATTGCCCGCCGAACGCGCGACGAACGGATACGCACCGCCCGAGAGACCGACGACGCGGATCGCACCCGAGCGGCCGACGATCGCAGCCGCGAGCCGTAGCGTCGCGTCGTTGCCGACGAAATCCAGCACGACGTCCGCGCCGAATCCCTCGGTCATCGCGATGACCGTCTCGGCGAACATCGGGTCGTCGGAGCGCAGCGTGACATCCGCCCACGGCCGCGCGGCGTCGATCGCTTCGCTGGAGATGTCGGTCGCGACGACGCGCGTCGCGGTCGTCGCGCGCAGGATTTGCGCGGCGAGATTGCCGAGCCCGCCGAGCCCGATGATCACCGCGGTCGACCCCGGATGCAGAAGCTCGCTGCAAGTCCGGATCGCATGATAGGGCGTGAGCGCGGCGTCGGTCAGCGTAGCCGCGATCGCGGGATCGAGATCGCCGATCGACACCAGCGCGCTCGCCGGTGCGCTCACGTAGTCGGACATGCCGCCGTTTTTCGTGACGCCGGGAGTGGGCGGCGGGTTCAGCCGGCCGCCGGTGCGGCGGCACGCGTTCTGCCGGCCGGCGAGACACGCGCTGCACGCACCGCATGACCAGCACGGGTGAACGACGACCCGGTCGCCCGGACCCCACTGCGTCACGCCCGCACCAATCTCTTCGACGACGCCCGCGATCTCGTGGCCGAGCGTTGTGCCGTCGGGTGTGCGCGAGTCGGCGGCGCTGCGAATATGCAGGTCGGTCTGGCAGAGGCCGGCCGCCAGAACGCGCAGCACGACCTCGCCGGCGCCTGCTGCCGGGACCGGAAGGGTCGTCAGCGCGACGTTGCCCGGTTCGCGCAATTGCACGCCGCGCATGGTGTGACCACATTGACGCATTTCCAGAATCTCCTTGCATGAAGGGCGCCCGCCATTGCGCCGGCTTTATACAGGCCGCCGGTGTGCGGGCACCAAGGTTAAACCCCGAGCCGAGCTTTCTTGACATCGGAAATCAAGCGACTCTATGATAAAGCCAAAGGTTCATCCAATGACAATAGATTCGAAATCAGACGATTTCCTGAACCAACACCCGGAGGAGACAACCATGTACACGTCACGCTGCGTGACCCCGTTGAACTTGAAATCGAACTGGACGAAGATCGCGGGACTGACCGCGGCGGCTACGCTTGCCACCGTCTTCGCGCTGACGGCGCGCGCCGCCGATCCGATTGTGATCTGCTCGATCGATGACCGTAGCGGCGCGGCGGCGGACACCGGTACCCAAGGCTACCAGGGCGTGCAGATGGCGATCGACGAAGCCAACGCCGCTGGCGGGATCGGCGGCCACAAACTGAAAGTGATTCCGTACGACGGCAAGACCGACCCGCAACTCACAGCGACTTTCGCGTCTCGCTGCGCCGAGGACGACAAGGGGCTCGTGATCATCGGTGGCAATCCGTCGGCTCCGGCGGCGGCGATGATCCCGATCGCGACGGAAAACAAGATTCCGTACTTCATGCTGTCGGCCGGCACCGACACGCTGACCGATCCGCCCGCGCCGTATCACTTCCGCTTCGGTCCTGCGAATCGCCAGGACGCAGCGGCGATCGCCGATCTGCTCGCGCAGCAGGGTTTCAAGCGGCCGGCGATCATCAACAACTCGCTGCCGTTCGGAACCGACGGCGCACGCGCGACGACCGCCGCGCTCAAGAAGAAAAACATCACCGTGGTGGCGCAGCAGACCTACGACATCAATGCGACGGACCTGTCGCCGCAGCTCACGAACCTGCGCGACGCCAAGCCCGACGTGCTGCTCGTTTTCCCATATCCCGCCGACGGCGCCCGCGTGCTGCGCACGGCGCGTCAGCTCAACATGACCGCGCCGATTGTCGTGTCGCGCAGCGCACTGCTCGACACGCTCCGCAAGCTTGCCGGTCCTGCGAGCGACGGCGTGCTGATCCCGAACACGGTGGATCCGTCGCGCGCCGATGTGCAGAAATTCTTCACTGCGTTCAATGCCCGCTTCGGTCCGCATCAGCCAACGCTCTACCCGATCATCGGCTACGACGCGGCCAGGGCGGCGTTGCAGGTGATCGCGACGCCCGCCGTGCTCAAGGCAATCGATGCCGGCAACATCGAGGAAGCGCGCAAGGCATTTCGCGACGGCACCGAAAGACTCACGCAGTTCAAGGGACTGCAGGGCGAGTTGAACGCGAGCTACCACTTCGGTCCGCAACAGCACCACGGCTCGCCGGATGCGAACTGGTACGTATTCATTCTCGTCGCGGACAACGGAACGCGTCTCGTCAAGCCCGACCTGAGCAAGTTCAAGCCGCTTTGATCGCCTTGGTGACGACGCCAAGCGTCATCGCCGTCGCGCTTCGCCTTACTCTCGAACCTGGCATACGCACATGGATAAAATCAGTGTCTTACTGCTCGCGGGCCTGACCAACGGAAGCGTCTACGGCCTGATCGGCCTGTCGCTATCGCTGATCTACGGCACGAATCGGGTCATCAATTTCGCGCAGGGCGACTTCGTGATGATCGGCGCGATGTCGGCAATCCTTTTCATGGTCACGTACAGCCTGCCGACGCCCGTCGCGCTCGTGGCCGTGCTGGCCGTCGTGCTCCTCTGCTCGCTTGCGCTCGAGTTCGCGGTCTATCGCCCGCTGGTCAAGCGCGGTGCACCGCCGCTCACGATCATGATCGGGACGCTTGCAGCCGCGATCATCGCAAGCGGCATTGCCTTGCTCATCTGGGGCGCCAACCAGCTCTACGTGCCCAACATCCTGTCGCTCGATCCGATCACGGTCGGACCGTTGACGACCAACCTCCAGCAGCTTGCGATCGTGGTCGCGTTCGTCGTCTTTTTGCTCATCACCTGGTTCCTGCTGTATCGCACGAGCTTCGGCCTGTGCATCCGCGCGACCGGCGCGCAGCCACGCATTGCGCAGTTAATGGGGATCCGCTCGTCGCGCATCGTGCGGTTTGGTTTCATGTTCAGCGCGTTCGTCAGCGGCATCTCGGGTGTGCTGATCGGGCCGCTCCTGGGCGGCCAGGTGTCGATGGGCGTCGCGCTGACCGTCAAGGGCTTCATGGCGGCGATCCTCGGGGGGCTCGGCAGTCCGTTTGCAGCGGCGGCTGGCGGCCTTGTCATCGGCGTGCTGGAGACGTTCGTGGCGGGGTACGGCAGCAGTCTCTATGCCGAGCCGATCATCTTTCTCCTAATCCTTCTTGTCCTGCTGGTTCGCCCGTTCGGCCTGCTGGGCGACTTCGAGGCAGTCCGGCGATGAGACAAGCATCCACTCAATCCGCTTCCTGGCAAGTGCGCGCGCCATTCGTCCTGTTCCTGGTCGTCGCGCTGGCGGCGCCGATGCTTCTCACCACCGGGTTCCAGTTGCGCATCGTGTCGCTCATCTGCATCTACGCGATCCTCAGCATGGGTTTCAACCTGCTCTATGGCTACGCGGGGCAGATCGCGATGGGCCATCAGGGCTTCTTCGCGATTGCCGCCTATGGATACGCGCTGCTGCAACTGAAGGCGGGATTTTCGCCGCTGGCCGCGCTGCCGGTGAGTCTTCTGATTTGCGCGTTCGTCGCGCTCATGATCGGTATTCCGCTGCTCAGGCTGCGCACGCACTACCTCGCGATGGCGACGCTCTGCTTCGGCCTCGTCATTTCCGGCGTGGCGAATCGCTGGATCGACGTGACGGGCGGCACGGGCGGCCTGCTGATTCCGGCGATCACGATCGGCGAGCGCACCATGGATCGCACGACGCTCTACTACGTGATCGTAGCCGCGACGGCGGTCGTGCTTGCGCTGCAGAACTTCATCGTGTCGAGCCATCTTGGCCGGTCGCTGCAGGCAATCCGCGATGACGACAAAGCCGCCGCCGCGCTCGGCGTCAACGTGGCCGTGCAGAAGCTGCGTGTGTTCGTGCTGAGCGCGGTGATCGCGGGCCTCGCGGGCATCGGTTTCGCGGTGGTCAGCCGGCAGGTCAGTCCGAGCATGGGCGAATTTCCGATTCTCGTATCGATGCTGACGATCGCCGTGGTCGGCGGTCTCGGCACGCGCTATGGGCCGATTCTCGGCTCGATCGTCGTCGTGGTTGCGCCGCAATTCCTCGCGCGCTTCGGCGAACTCGAGACGCTGGTCTATGGCCTGTGCCTGCTGCTGTTCCTGATCTTCATGCCGCATGGGCTGTCGGGAATGGTCAGGTCGCTCGCATCGAGGCAAAGGACCGGGTTCGCGCGAAGTTCACCGCCGCGACTGCCCAAGCGTCAGCACGTCAAGAAAGGAGTCGGACGATGAGAACACAGACCGCACCGCGAACGCCCATCGACGCACCGCAACTCATGTCGATCCAGGGCGGCGTGAAGCGCTTCGGCGGACTGGTTGCCGTCGACAACGTCTCGTTCGAAGTCCGACAGGGCGAGGCCGTCGGGCTGATCGGACCGAACGGCGCGGGCAAGTCGACGACGTTCAACCTCATCACGGGGGTGGACGCGCTCTCCTCCGGCGAGATCTTCTTCAAGCAAGACAACATCACGAACCAGCCGCTTCATCGCCGCAGCGCGATGGGGATGGCGCGCACATTCCAGATCGTGCGCCTGTTCAGCGGCCTGACCGTGCTCGAGAACGTGATGCTCGGATTTCATCCGCAACTCGTGGACGGCTTCATCCCGTCGCTCCTGCGTTTTCGCAAGGTGGCTGCTGATGAGCGCCGGTGCGCTCGCCGGGCGATGGAGCTGCTGCAGTTCGTCGGCCTCGCGCAGCGCGCGGACGACATGATTTCGCATCTGCCGCACGGGCAGCAGAGGCTTGTCGAGATCGCCCGGGCGCTTGCGAGCGACCCGGGCATCCTGCTCCTCGATGAACCCGCCGCCGGCCTGAACGATGAAGAGACGGAGGGACTCGGCAGGATGCTGCGCCAGCTCAACGACGACGGCCTCACCATCCTGATCGTCGAGCACGATATTGGATTCATCATGAGCCTGTGCCATCGCATCGTCGTGCTCGATCATGGCGCCAAGATCGCCGAAGGGGACGCGGCTTCGGTGCAGAGCAATCCGAAGGTCATCGAAGCCTATCTGGGAACCGGAGGCGCACATGCTAAAAATTGAAGGACTGCGTGCCGGGTACAAGGGCACCGAAGCGCTGCATGGCATCTCGTTGGAAATACGCGAGGGCACCATCGTCTCCGCGGTCGGTGCCAATGGCGCGGGCAAGTCGACGCTCATCAACGCCATTTCCCGATTGGTCGATATCAATGCCGGGTCCATCACGTTCGACGGGAAGAACATCGTCAAGCTCTCGGCGCCTGAAGTGGTCGAACTTGGGATCGTGCAGGTCCCGGAGGGGCGGCAGGTCTTCGCTGCGTTGACGGTGACGGAGAACCTGCGGCTCGGCTTTCACCGCTTGCGGCATCGCGGCGACAAGTCGCTCTTTCGCGATCGCCTCGATTACGTGTATGAACTCTTTCCAAAGCTCAAGGAACGTGCGGATCAACGCGCCATCACGCTGAGCGGCGGAGAGCAGTCGATGGTGGCGCTCGGACGCGCGCTGATGGCCGACCCGAAGCTGCTCCTGCTCGACGAGCCGTCGCTCGGGCTTGCTCCGCTCGTGGTCGAACGCATGTTCGAGGTGTTGCAGGTCCTGCGCAGAACCGGCCTGACCATTCTTCTCGTCGAGCAACATGCAGACGAAGCGCTGGCGCTCTCGGACTATGGCTATGTTCTGTCGGTCGGGAACATCGCGGCCGAAGGCACCGGTGAATCGCTGCGCAATCACGAAGCGATCCAGCAAGCGTATCTGGGTTAGACCGAGGAGGAGAAGAACACATGACGCTCAGTGTGGATTTTGCGATTGTCGGAGGCGGACTTGCGGGGCTCGTCGCCGCCAACACGGCGGTGGAACTCGGGTGTTCCGCGGTGCTGCTGGAAGCCGGCCGCGAGGAGCGCTATCCCGCCAACTCCCGCTATGCAGGCGGCGTGTTTCATCTCGCGTTTCGCGACATCGAGACCGAGCGCGACGTCTTGCAGGAAGCGATCGTCCAAGCGTGCGAGGGCTTGCAGGACGTGGCTCTCGCGACGGCGCTGGCAACCGACGGCGCGCGCGTCGTCAAATGGCTGATGGAGCACGGCGCTCAGTTCGGGCGGGGCGGCGAATATCCGTTCATGGGCCACATGCTCAAGCCGTTTAGCTTGCGCGAGACCGGCTTTCAGAATCACTGGCGAGGCAAGGGCGGCGATCTGCTGCTGCAACGCCTGGAAGCATCGTTTATTGCTTCTGGCGGGCGATTCATTCGAGGCGCACGGGCGCGCGATCTTCGAATGACGGACGGACGATGTTCAGGGGTGACGGCACGGACCGCAAACGGCGACGAACTGCTAATCGAAGCGCGCGCTGTGCTGCTTGCCGATGGCGGATTTCAGGGCAATGCGGACATGGTCCGCGAATTCATTTCGCCTCGGCCCGAGCACCTCTGCAAGCGAGGCGCGGGCACTGGCATGGGCGACGGCATCCGCATGGCGCATTCGGCCGGCGCCGCGCTCACGGGCATGGACAAGTTCTACGGTCACGTGCAATGCGCGGGCGCGCTGCACGACGAATCGCTGTGGCCGTATCCGGTGCTGGATATCGTGGCGTCGGCGGCGATCGTCGTGGATGGAACGGGGAGGCGCTTCACCGACGAAGGCCTGGGTGGTGTAGCGGTCGCCAATGCGATCGCGGCGCTCGACGAACCTTTGTCGTCGTTTGTGATTCTCGATGATGCCATCTGGGCGGGACCGGGCGGCGCGTTTCTGTTGCCGCCGAACCCTGCACTGCAGCGCCTCGGCGCGACCATCCATCGGGCGGACGGTATCGATGCGCTCGCCTTGAAACTCGGCATGCAGCCGGACACGCTGAAACAAACCGTGCAGGAATATAACGCAGCCCTGTCAAGCGGCCATCCGGAAACGCTTCGCCCACGACGCACGGTCAGGCCCGCGACGCTCTCGACAGCGCCATTGCCGATACACGGCCCCGGCTATCTCGCGATCCCTCTTTGCGCGGGTATCACCTACACGATGGGCGGCATCGTCATCGACGCAGACGGGCAAGCGCTCGACGAACAGCATCGTCCGATACCCGGCCTCTATGCGGCGGGCGCGACGACAGGCGGAATCGAAGGGGGGGCGAACGCGGGATATGTCGGCGGCCTGGCGAAGGCGGCCGTGTTCGGTCTGCGCTCCGCCGAAGCGATGGCGCGCGAGTTGCAGGTGAGCGGGTAATCCTCTTCGACGCGGCGGCGGGACCATCAGCGTGCCGGGCCGCCGCCACTCGATTCAGCCCGCGCGCTTCGAATCCGGTTGCTGTTGCGCGAGATAGTGCCGTTGCAGCGCCTTGAGATGCGTTTCCATTTCGGCGGCAGCCTTGTCCTCGTCGCGTGCCGCGAGGTATTTCAGCAGGCGGCGACGTGAGGGCATGACCGAACTGTCGGACAACGGCAGGACCACTTTGAGCAGCTGCTCTTGAATCTCGACGAGCGCGTCCGTCAGAATGACCAGCACCGGGTTGCGCGCGGTGCGCGCAAGCAGCCGGTGGAAATTGAGGTTGATGCGGACGCGTTCCTGAACGTCGCCCGCAGCGACCGCCACTTCGCTTTGCCGGACGTTTTCGCGCAAGGCTTCGAAGTCCTCCTCCGTTCCGCGCTGGCAGGCAAACCGCGTCGCCGCCACGCTCACGATGAGGCGCGCTTCAGTCAGGTCCGCCGGCCGGATCGCCCCGAGCCGGAACAGATCGTAAAAGCCAGCAATCACGGCGTCGCCCTGGCCTTCGCGCACGAATGCGCCGCCGGTGGCCCCCTTCCGAAACTCGAGCACGCCGGCCATTTCGAGCGAGCGTAGCGCCTCTCTGACCGTGTTGCGGCTCAGGCTGAATTGCTCGGCCAGCTCCCGCTCGGGCGGCAGGCGATCGCCGGGTTGCAGCGCGCCGCTTGTCAACTGCCCGCGAATCTGGTCGGCGACTGCCTCGAACGCGCGCCGCGTCTGCACCGGCGCGTAGGCCTGGGCTGGACGCGCGGGCAATGGCGCTGCGTTTTCAGTGGCAGCTTCAGTCGGGCGCTTCGGTGCGCGGCTGCTGGTGTTGGCGGTTTTCAATGGCTAATCCATTCACGTTATTTCGCTGATGCTAACTCTCGGCGCGTGATTCATCAAGTCGGCAATCGAGCCGACGAACCGAAGCCCACTGAAAGACACCATTCCTAGCACTTTCGCCACTTGACACGCTCCACGATCTTCGAGAGTATTATCCAAAGGTTCATCCAATGGACCAAATAAAAAGCGACATGGATGAACGCACCGATCGGCCCGCCCCATCCAACCGGGGGCGGGTTGCACAACCTTCAAAGGACGAGCGATGAGTGAAGATTTGAGAGACCTGGTGAAGTACGAGGCGCGGGACGGCCGGGCATACATCACGTTTTGCCGCGACGAAAAGCGCAATGCGCTGACCTACGAAATGTTCGATCGCCTGATGGAACACATGGAATGCGCCGAACGCGACGACGACGTGCGCGTCGTCATCTTCCGCGGCGAGGGCCGGGACTTTTCGACGGGGCACGATCTCGGCCAGGTCGGCGGCGCGGAATACGGCTTTTCGAAGGAGCCGGGCGCGCGCCGGCCGAGCCAGCGCATCCGTCTGAGCTTCGATAAGCACCACGTCGAACAGTTTCGGCAGATCCTGTATTGCACCAAGCCGACCCTCTCACTGGTGCAGGGCTATTGCGTCGGCGCGGGGCTCTATATCGTCGAGGCGAGCGACCTGGCCATCGCAGCCGAGGACGCGAAGATCGGCCATCCTGAGCAGAAGATGGGACTCGCGGGCGCTTCGTACATGACGAGCGTCAACATCCTCGCGATGGGCCCGAAGAAAGCGCGCGAACTGCTGTTGCTTGGCGAAACGATGAACGGAATCGAGGCAGCGCGGCTCGGGCTCGTGAACAAGGCCGTGCCTGCCAGCGAACTCGAAGCCGCCGGGGAGGACTGGGCGGAGCGCATCGTGCGTCTCCCGCGTGATGCGATCGCGATCGGCAAGGCCGCCACGCATCTTTCTCTGGATTCGCTTGGCATGACTTCGCAGTTCGTGCATGGCTACGTGATGCATGCGCTCGGCACCAACATCCGCTACGAACCCGACGAGAACAACTTCATGAAGGAGCGCCGCAGCAAGGGCGTGACGGGTGCCGCTCACTCGCGTGAGACCCGCTACGAAGGCGGGACGAAGGACGGCCAATGAACGCGCGACACGCAACGAGCGACATCGAAAGGGGACAACATGCTTACTGAACTTACCGGCTCGGCGGCCGTTGTGCTCGGCGGCACGAAGGGAATCGGCAGGGCGTCGGTCAAAAAGCTCGCGCAAAGCGGCGCGAGCGTCGTGATCCAGGGTCGCGACGAAGCGGCGGCCTACGCGCTGATCGAAGAATGCAGCGCGTTCCCCGGCAAGCGGGTGTTCGTGAACAGCGACCTGCTCACTTACGAAGGCATCGAACGCGCGGTCGAACAAGCCGTCACGCAATTCGGCAAGGTGGATATCGTGGTCGCAAGCGGCGGCCCGCGCGATCCGAAGCCGAAGCTCTTCGTCGACATGGCGCCGGATGAGGGCATCGCGTGCCTGACGAGCCGTCTGATGCCGCGTCTGAATGCCGTGCATGCAGCGACCAAATTCATGCGCGAGCAGAAGTACGGAAAGATCGTCCTCGTCACCACCGACGCCGCGCGCATTCCGACGCCGAGCGAATCGATGATCGGCGCGGCCGGCGCTTCGATCATGTTTCTCACGCGTGCGCTCGGTGCGGAACTGGCGCATCTCGGCATCCGCATCAACTCTGTGGCGACCACGCTCACCACCGGCACACCCGCGCACGACCGCTTTCTGGCGGCGAAGGATGCGGGCTCGCAGGAGGTGATCGTCAAGGCATTCACCAAGGCCGAGCAGCGCGTGAAATTCAAACTCAACACCGCCGAGGATCTCGCGGAATACATCCTCTATTTGTCGAGCAGGGAGTCGGATCAGGTGTCGGGATCGACCCTTAGCATCAACGGCGGTCTTTCGTTCCCGAGCTATTGAGCAGCGGGCAAACAGCACCGAATGACGGAGTGATTATGCGACTGAATGAAGAGCTCGTTTCCATCCAGGACTCGGTTCGCCGGATGGTCCAAAAGGATATCGTGCCGCTCGTGGCTGGCATGGAAGCGAACGACCGCTTTCCGTCCGAACTGGTGCCGATCTTTGGTGACATGGGCCTGCTGCAACTGTGGCTTCCCGAAGAATATGGCGGCCCGGGCGGCAACCTGAAGACCGTGTGCATCGTGAAGGAGGAGATCGCCAAAGTCTCGCTCGCGGCGGCGACGCTGTGCGGGAACAATTCCATCTCGTTCATCTTGCCGATCCTGAACTTCGGCACCGAGGAGCAGAAGCAGCGCTGGCTGCCGCTCGCTGCCGAAGGGCGTCTCGTTACCGCAATCGCGGTGACCGAACCGCAGGCCGGGTCCGATGTCTCGTCGATCCGCACGCGTGCCGTGAAGGACGGCAACTCGTACGTCATCAACGGTCAGAAGAACTGGATCACGTGGGGCGGTTACGCGCATTACATCCTGCTGTTCGCGCGCACCTCGGAGGCAAGCGGCTCGGACGGCATCAGCGCGTTCCTTGTCGATACGAAAACCCCCGGCTTTCGCCTCGGGCGGCAGGAGCACAAGATGGGACGCCATGGCGCGCCGAACCATGAGCTCTTCTTCGACGACATGCGCATTGACGCCGACTGTCTGTTGGGTGAAGAAGGCCAGGGTTTCAAGGCCTGCATGAAAGTGCTCGACCTGAACCGCCCGACCATCGCGGCGACTTCGCTCGGATTGGCACAGGGTGCGCTCGACGTGTCCGTGGCCTATGCGAAGGAGCGCAAGCAGTTCGGTCGTGCCATCGCGGAGTTCCAGGGCATGCAGTTCAAGCTCGCCGACATGGCGATCAAGATCGAGGCCGCCCGCAACTTGCTCTACAACTGTGCCGACGAGATCGACTCGGGCGACCACTCGCGCCTGAACATGCTCTCGTCGATCACCAAGTGCTTCGTCACCGACATCGCGATGGAAGTCACCACCGAAGCAGTGCAGGTGCTCGGCAGCTACGGTTACTCGAAGGAGTTTCCAGTCGAGCGGATGATGCGCGACGCGAAGCTGAACCAGATCATCGAAGGGACTAACGAGATTCATCGGCTGATCGTCGCGCGCAGATTGCTTGCGGACTGACGATGGCACTCGAATCGAAGTACTGGGAACGCGCAAACGAACGGGAGAAGACACGATGAAAGTGATGGTCGCCGTCAAACGGGCACTCGACTACGACGTCAAGCCGCGCCTGTTCGACCTCGTGCCCGAAATCGTGGCGGGCGTGTGATGCGCGCGTTTCCCTTGCAAACCAACCGGGAGTCGACATGAGTGACGCAGTGATGACCGACACGGCGCAACGCCAGGCGTTGGCCGAAGAGCTCGACAGTTTCAACTGCCGTGTCGCGCAGCCGACCGATGGCCCGCTCTTCACGCGCGAGCCGCAATCCGCGATGAAGCCCGCGCACTGGAAAGCGAGCGATCTCGAACGGCTGCTGGAAAAGATCGGCGCAAAGCTCAAGCTCGAAGCGGGCGGCCAACGCCGGACACTGCGTCTCGCCAATCGTGGCCTGCCGTTCGGCACGACGCCCACGTTCTGGGCCTCGATCCAGTACATCCTGCCCGGCGAGATCGCGACCGCACATCGTCACACGGCGAGCGCGCTGCGTTTCATCATGAAGGGTCGCGGGGCCGACACGATCGTCGATGGCGAGCGCTACGAGATGAACGAAGGCGATCTCGTGCTGACGCCGGCGTGGACATGGCACGACCACGAGCATAAGGGCGATGAACCCATGATCTGGCTCGACGTGCTCGATATTTCGCTCGTGCGCTCGATGCACGCAACTTTTTTCGAGGGATCGGACAAGCCCAGGCAGGCGGTGTCGGACATACCGGACCGTTCTTACCGCCAGTTCGGCAGCGGGATCATGCGGCCGCTCAACGATGCGAGCGTGCCCGAACTCAACCCGTTGCTTGTCTATGGCGCCGAGCGAGCACAGGAAGCGCTGCGGCTCGCCGCCGAGTTGCCGCCCGATCCCTACGACGACACCGCGCTCGAATACCTGAATCCGGTGACGGGCGGCTCGGCCTTGCCAACGATCGGGACGGTGCTGCAGTCGCTGCGACCCGGCATGCATACGAAGCCGCACCGGCACACGGGCAGCGTCGTCTATTACGTGATGCGCGGCAACGGCGCGACGATCGTCGACGGCACGACCTTCGAGTGGGGCCCGGGCGACTTCATGGCGATTCCGCCGTGGGCCGTGCACGAGCACATCAACCGATCGGACGACACGCCCGCGATGCTGTTCCAGGTCAACGACATTCCGGCCCTGAAGAAACTCGGGCTGTATCGAGAACAAGCGGCGTAGCCGGATAGTCGAGGCGATGCCGCGCAGGACGAATACAACTTTTGGAGATTGCAGATGCAAACACCCGTATTGATCGTGGGCGCGGGCCCGATCGGACTGGCACTCGCCGGCGACCTGGGCTTTCGCGGCGTGTCGTGCATGCTCATCGAACGCAGCGATGGGCAGGTGATTCAGCCGAAGATGGACATGGTCGGCGTGCGAACCATGGAATATTGCCGCCGCTGGGGCATCGTGCCGTGGGTCCACGAGGCCGGCTACAACCGCGACTATCCGCAGGATTGTGCATGGGTCACGGGCCTGAACGGCTACGAGTTCGGACGCGAAGTCTTCCCGAGCCCGAAGGACGAGAAGTGTCCGCCGCAAAGCCCGCAGAAGCGCGAGCGGTGTCCGCAGAACTTCTTCGATCCGGTATTGCGCCGCTTTGCGCAACAGACGCCCAACGTGACGATCAGCTACAACACTGAACTCGTCGGGTTCAGCGAGACGCCGGACGGTGTCACCGCGAAAGTGCGCGACACGCTGAGCGGCGAGGAGAAGGTGATCGAGGCGGGTTATCTCGTCGGATCGGACGGCGGTGCGAGCGTCGTGCGCCAGGCGCTCGGCATCGGCATGACGGGCGAACCGACGCTGACGTACACGACGAATGTGGTGTTCCGCTGCAAGGACCTCGAAGCGCTGCACGACAAGAAGCGCGCGTATCGCTACATCTTCATCGGGCCGGAAGGCACCTGGGCTACCCTCGTCGCAATCAACGGACGCGACCAGTGGCGCTTCTCGCTCGTCGGCGACGACAACCGCCAGACGCTCGGCGAGGAAACCATGCGCAGCGCGATCGTGCGCGCGGTCGGCCGCGACTTCGACTTCGAGATTCTTTCGATGCTGCCGTGGGTGCGGCGTCAGCTCGTCGCCGACCGCTACGGCACGAAACGGGTATTCGTCGCTGGAGACGCCGCGCATCTCACGTCGCCCACCGGCGGCTTTGGCATGAACACCGGCATCCAGGATGCGGTCAACCTTTCGTGGAAACTCGCGGCACGCCTGCAAGGCTGGGGCGGCGAGCATCTGCTCGAAACGTACGAGACGGAGATGCGGCCCGTTGCCATCCGCAATGTGTCGGAAGCGACCGGCAATCTGAAGCGTATGTTGTCACCGCGTGTGCTGTCGCCGTCCAAGGAAATCTTCGAGGACGGTCCCGGCTCGGAAGCGGCATGTATCGAGTTTGGCAACCAGTACACGGAATTGATGAAGCGCGAGTGGTTCTCCATTGGCATTCATCTCGGCTACATGTACGAAGGCTCGCCGATCATCGTCCCCGATGGCACGCCGCAACCGCCCGATGAAGTGTCGAGCTACGTGCAGACGGCGCGGCCCGGTTCCCGCGCGCCGCATGTATGGCTGGCCGAAGGGAAGTCGACGCTCGATCTGTTCGGCAAGGAATTCGTGCTGATGTGCTTTGGCAAGGACGCCTCTGGCGTGAGCGCTCTGGAACATGCGGCGTCGGAGCGCAAGGTGCCGTTCAAGTCGATCGAGATCGACAACGACGAGGCGCGCAAGCTTTACGAGCGCCGCTTCGTTCTCGTTCGCCCCGACGGACAAGTTGCCTGGCGTGGCGATGCGCTGCCGGACAATCCGCTGTCGTTGATCGACACCGTCCGCGGTGCAGAGCGCAGTCGTCTGGAAACGAAATCGATGGAACAGAGCGAAGCTTGAGGAGAGTCAGGGCGCGGGCTGCACGCCGCGCCCTTGTCGGCGACGGGCAACTGCGAAAGGAACTTCAGATGAACACGATCGCAAGGAACTGCTGGATGCAAATGCTGGCGCGCACGTCGTCGACGGCGAGCCACATCACCAGTGCGATGATGCTGTGCGCGCTGGCTTATGCGGGAAGCGTCCCATCGAGTGACGTATGAGGGTCGGGGAGAGCACGTAGCAGGGCGTCACACGATGGCGCCTGGCTTGTTGTCAGGCCGGTGCGTGGCGTTCGAGAAACGGCATGATCGCGCCGTTGAAGGCTTCGTTGCGGTCCCCCGCAATCATGTGGCCTGCACCTGACACCCTACCCACTTCCAGGTGAGGCAGACGCGCCCGCAACTCATCAATACCGTGCGTCGTCACGACATCGCTTTGAGCGCCATGCACGAGCAAAGCCGGAATCGTGATGTGCCGGCACATGTCGAGCAGACGCTGTGCGTTCTTCTCGCGCTGCTCGTCGCTGCGCTCGCGGAAGAAGCGCGGATCCCAGTGCCAGTGCAGCCGGCCATCGTCGCGCAGTCGCAGGTTCTTCATCAGCCCGCGTGGATCGCGTGGGCGCGGACGGTGCGGATTGTAGGCCGCGACGGCATCGGCGGCTTCCTCGATGTTCGCAAAGCCGTCGCGGTGGCCGTTCAGGAAGTCGCCCACACGCTTGAGCCCTTTCGGATCGACTCGCGGCGCGATGTCCACGAGGACCATCGCGCGCGCGAACGCAGCTTCGTTGCGGCCGATCGCGTGCATCGCGGTCATGCCGCCCATCGATGCGCCGATGATCACGGGCGGTGCGGCCATCGTCGACACGACGGCCTGAAGGTCGTCCGCGAGGCGCTCGTACGAGTAGTCGGGTTTCGGCGACCAGTCGCTGTCGCCGTGGCCGCGCGCATCGAATGCGAGCGCATGGTAACCCAGCGCGCCGAGCGAACGAACGGTGCCGCGCCACGAATGACGCGTCTGGCCGCCACCGTGCAGCAGGATGACGGCGGGCTGCCCGCGTTCCCCGCTGCAGGTGGCGGCCAGTGTCAGGCTGTCGCTCGTTCTGATGCGTTCCGTATGCAGATTCTTCGAGTGACTGGACTCCATGCGTTTCCCGATCCGTTGTTAGTTGAGGGGCTTGTCCCACACCGGATGATCGCCGCCTTCGCTCTGGACCACGTCGATCGACATTGACCCCACCTTCGCGATCTCGATCACGACCTTGTCGCCGCCGTTGATTGGACCGACGCCTGCCGGCGTACCGGTTGCGATGATGTCGCCGGGATAGAGCGTCATGACCGCCGACGCCATGCGGATCATCTCGGGAATATCGACGATCAGGTCGCGCGTGCTCGCCTGTTGCCGCACTTCTCCGTTGACCGAGAGCTTCAGGTCGATCGCGTCGTAATCGGGCACTTCGTCGGCAGTCACGATATAGGGGCCCACCGGGCAGAAGCTGTCGTAGGACTTGCGCATCACGCGCTCCTCCTTGCCGCGCACGACGACGTCGATCAGGCAGGCATAGCCGAACACGTGCGCGAGTGCATCGTCGCGGCTGATCTCGCGGCCGCCCTTGCCGATGATGATGGCAAGCTCGCATTCGTGATGGATCTGGCGGTTCGGGATCTTCGGCAACACGATCGGATCAGCCGGGCCGCTCAGGCTCGAATTCGCCTTCAGGAAGAAGCCTTGTCCGTCCGCCTTGAATGGCGAGATGAGGCCCGTGCCGCGCTTCATCTCCTCGACGTGCGCGTGATAGTTGGCCGGAAAGGCGATCACCTTGTTCGGCCAGGCCACCGGCGTCTCCAGTCTGACCTCGTTGAGTTTCGTGCGTGGTGCCGTCTGCACGAAGTCGTCGAGCTTGCCGCGCAGCGACGCGAAGCGATCGATCACGTGCAGCATGCCGACTGGCGGCCACGCATCCGGCGTTGCGTTGACGAGGTCCGATACGTCGACGATGTCGTCCCCGATTACTACGCCGATGCGTCCTCCATTGAAGCTTGCGAGTTTCATGCTGTTTTCCTGGATAGAGTGTGTGAAATGGCCACGCCAAAATTCCGATCGATCATTTGCCGCCGATCTCTGCATCGTGTTCGCCGATCGCGGGCGGACCGGACCGCGCTGTGAACCTGCGATCATCGAAGGTCGCCGGGTAGCGCGCGGTCCGGATCGATCCGACAGGTGAATCCACGAAATCGAACACGCGGTTGTTCGCGACTTGCGCGTCGTTAAGGAACTCGTCGAGCGAGAACACGGGGGCGGCGGGCACGTCCAGTTCGGCGAAACGCGACAGCCAGTAGTCCGTGGTCTTCTCCTTCACCACCGCGCCCACGCGCCGGAAGAACTCGTCGGCCATCGCCACCGGATCGCGCATCTTCTTGAACTCTTCCTTCCACTCAGGGCGGTCGATCGCGTTGAGCGTCTTCGACATCTGCACCCCGTTGGCGGGAGAGATGACGACGAAGCCATCCGATGTTTCGAGCACCTGCGATGCGGGTGGCTTCCATGCGGAGGTGTCGCCGTCGAAGGTGCGGTGCTGGAACATGTCGGGGAAATTGAAGTAGCCCATCACGTCGAGCATGGGCAGTTTGATGTGGCTGGCCTTGCCGGTCTTCTCGCGTTCATAGAGCGCCGCGAGGATCGCCTGCGTACCGAATGCTCCCGTCACCTTGTCGACCATGTTGAAGGGCGTGACGGCGGGCTTGCCGTTGCGGGCTTCGGACGCCACGATACCTGTACGGCCCTGGATCAGTGAATCGAACGCGGGAGCGTTGGCGAGCGCGCCGGTATCGCCGAAGCCGTTGATCGAGAGGCGGATGAGGCGCGGATAGAGCGCATGCAGCACGTCATGCCCGAGCCCGAGCGACGCGGCGACGCGCGGCCGCCAGTTCTCGACGAGGATGTCGGCGGTGGCGAGCAGGTTCTTCAGGCGTTGCGTGCCTTCTTCAGTTTTCAGGTCGATCACTACGCTGCGCTTGCCGCGATTCGCGTTCGTCCACGAGGCACCGAAGCCGTCGCGGTTGTGGCCGAACTTGCGAAAACCGTCGCCGCCTGGAGGCTCGACCTTGATCACGTCGGCGCCGAGATCGGCGAGCATCATCGCCGTGAAAGGGCCGGTGAGGAAACTCGACGTCTCCACGACGACAATGCCATCGAGCGGGCGCTTTTGCGCCGCTTCGGGAGTATGCCGCGACTCGGGCGACAGACCAGTTTGAACCTCGGACATGTTGTAAATCTCCTGGAATGGGCAACCAGCTAGGTCTCGTGCATCGGCAAAATCGCCAAGCTGTCGACTCGTATAAATCAATGGATCAACCTATGATGATGATGCGACAAGGGCCGGCGGGTGTCAAGACGGTAAGAGGGGTTTGACGTCCCGCGTCGCGGCGTCCAAGCGAAATGGGCAGGCAAGCCAACGCTTGCCTGCCCATCGCTCCTTCTGCGTCAGGTCCGGCGCTCAGAACTTGTGCCTGATCGCGACGCGCGCGACGACCTGATTCGACGTGTTCGATGGTGTCATCGTCACGATGTACGGAACGGCGGCCTGCCGGGTTGAATCGACGCCTGATGCCTTCATGTAAGCAGCAGCGAAATACACATCGGTGCGCTTCGACAGGAAGTAGTCGATCACCGCATTGATGGTCTGATACGCGGCGCTGTCCTTCCCATTGATCGCGCCTCCCCTCAGGTAGTTGTAGGAGAGCCCGGCTTCGAGCGCCGGGGTGATGTAATAACCCGCATACACGTTGTAGTTGTTGAAGGCTGCGTTGCCGGTGTATCCGAACGGATTGGTGAGGCTGAGCGTACCGGATGCGGGGTCGTTCAGTTCCTGGAAGCGGATGTTGGAATAGCCGACGCCTGCCGTCAGTGAACCGATCGTGTACTGCGCGACGCCGGAGTAGATCTGCAAGCGATGCGCCGAAGCGAAGCCGCCGTAGATGGGGTTGACCTGTACGCCCGCTACCGCGCCCAGGTTGTTGGCGGTGGGGGAACTGTTCGTATTGTTGCCATAGAAGGACTGGTTCGGATTGTTGACGTGCATGTAGCCGCCCGCCAGCGCGAGCGGTCCCAGCACGTAACGCGCGCCAAGGGACCAGATGCTGTTTTTGCCGAACGAGCCGGGGGTACCGCCGAAGCTGTACAAGCCCGTCAGCGTCACTCCGCCAAACGTCGGACTCGTGTACTTGACCGAGTTGTTGATGCGCTGGGTGTCGGCGACGTTGTCGATGTCGCCCGGGTGATCCGCGAAGGCGCCGCCTGCGAAACTGCCGGCCTGCATGGGGCCGATGGAGTCGACGATCGAATCGTATTGCCGGCCCGCCGTGATGTTGCCCCACGGACTCGTCACGCCCACATACGACTGGCGGCCAAAGAAGGTGCCGCCCTGTTGAATCCGTCCGGTGCCGACGTCAAAGCCGTTTTCGATGACGAAGATGGCACCGTATCCGCCACCCAGGTCTTCCGTACCGCGCAATCCCCAGCGGGATGCCTGCATGACCCCGCTTGTCATCGAGAACTGGCTCGCACCGGTCCTGCCGTGGGGGGCGCCCGCCTGCGCCGTCTGAACGTTATTCGCATAGTTGATGCCCTCGTCGAGCAATCCGTATAGCGTTACGCTGCTCTGCGCGAAGACCGGCCCTCCTACAGCGAGCGCCAGCGCTCCAATAAAGGTTTTCCCAAGCTTCACGGCTGTCTCCTATATCGCGCCACTGGGGAGCGAAGAAAGCATTTTTATGGGTCGGTTTCTAAGTTGTTTCATTGGATGAACCAATGACTTAAATCATAAAGAGTTGCCGATGCGTGTCAAACAGAGCAAACCCTAATCAACGCTCGATGGCTACGCAGTCGACTCCCGGTTTGCTGAAGCCGGCACTCGCGGCGCGGCCTTGAACGAGAGGCCGGCGATGGCGCTCGATACCAGAAGCGCGCTGATCATCGAGATGGTCGGATCGTTGGAAGACAGACCGACCGCGGCGGTGCACAGGGCACCGTAGCCCATCTGCAGACAGCCATACAGCCCGGCCGCTGCACCGACGACCGATTGGTCGACATCGAGCGCGCTGCTGATCGCGAAGGGACTGGAAAGTCCAGTCGCGAAGAACATCACGATCATCGGCGCCATCACCGAGGTCACCGACAGCGAATCGCACAGGTACGAGACCAGCAGGCTGATCGATGCTGCTCCCATGATCAGGCTCGCGACAATGAGCGCGCTGCGCGCAGACACGCTGCCGGCGAGCCGCTTGGCCGTCGACTGACCGGCCGCGAGTCCGACGACAAGAGAGAAGTAGGCGAAACCGAAGGCCCGCGCGGACAGCCCGAGCCGCGACTCGAGGATGAACGGCGAGGCCGAAAGGAACGCATAGATGCCGGTAGTCGCGCTTGCGCCGCCCAGGCTGTGACTCAAGAACGTCGACGATCGAAGCAGCGTGAGGTAGCTTTTCAGATAGCGTCGTGTCCTGAAGTCGCGTGACGCCGCGTGCGTTTCGGGCACGAGGAGCCATACCGCGAAAAGAACCAGCACGTTCACGACGCTCAGCGCGGCGAAGATAGACCGCCACCCGAGATGCTCGACGATTTGGGCACCGATGATGGGCGCGAGGGCGGTCGCAACCGCCATGGCGATGCTGAGCGTCGCGAGGCGCCGGATCAGGCTGGTGGGACCGGAACTGTCGCGGGCGATCGCGCGTCCGAGCACGAGCCCCGAACAGCCGCCGAGCGCCTGTGCCAGCCGCGCCCATTCGAGCCCCGCGAGCGACGGCGCAAGGGCCGCCGCAACGCTGGCGAGCGCGAACAGCGTCAATCCCGCCAGCAGGACGGGCCGTCGTCCATAACGATCCGACAGGGGGCCGTAGATGAGTTGCCCAATCGACAGCCCGATCACATAGAGCGTGATCGTCAGCCCGATGCCGGCCGTGGACGCGTGCAGATCGCTGGCGGCCGAAGGCAGCGCAGGGACGAAAACATGGAGCGGGAACGTGCCGGAGAGCGTGATGCCGACCAGGATGAGAAGCGATGGTGCGGGGGAGAAGCTTCGAAGTGGAGCGGCGGAATCGCTCATGGCGGCATGGCTCACATGGAATGATGAAAAGTTGGGGAGGGGTGTTCGTCTCGGGTTGAGTCGCCTTGCTCCAAAGAAATGAATAGAGTAAATTCCATTGGATGAACCATTAATTTAATTGCGACTGCGGTTACTGTCAACGGAGGCGAGGAGACGGGTTGTCTTTTTCAGGGGCACGTCAAGGTTTACGCTGATTGCACCATAAAACCAATGGATGAACCATTTTGCGGCCAGGTCCAGCGAACGTTCCTGAATTCCAGTGATCCATCGGCGAACCGGCCCGGAGAAGACTTCGAATGAAATCCCATGAGCAACTGCCCTCGGTGCAACTGATGTCATCCGCGATGCCGGACGCCGCGAACCAAGGGTTCCGCTGGATCATCCTGCTGGTCATCTGGTCTGCTTTCACGGTGAGCTGCGTCGACCGCTTCGCCTGGGCGAGCATCGCGGCACCCGTCGGCCAGGCGCTGGGTTTCAAGCTTGCGTTGCTCGGCTCTCTTACCACGGCGTTCTACGTCGGCTATACCGTGTCGTGCCCGGTCGGCGGGATCATGGCGGACAAGTTGGGCAGCCGCGCAACGCTGGCGATATCGATGTTGCCGCTCGCGGCCCTCACGTTCTGCTTCAGCTTCGTCCAGACGTTCTGGGCGGGCATCGCGCTGCATCTGCTGATGGGGTTCGCGGCCGGGGCGGAATACGGCGCCACCATCAAGATACTGACGGTGTGGTTCGGCAAGGACAAAGGCAGGGCCTTCGGGATCTGGGCTACCGGGACATCGGTATCGGTCGTGCTGGCGAACGCCTTCGTGCCGAGGTTCGCCGCTGCGTACGGCTGGCAGGCCGCGTACCAGATCCTCGGCATCGCTACGCTCGTCTTCGCGGCGATATGCGTGCTGGTCGTGAGGGACGCTCCGGTCGGGCAGTCTGTGCCGCGGATTACCGGCGCGCAGGTCGCCGCGCTGCTGAGGAACCGGAACATCGTGTTCGTCGCGCTGGGAGGCGCGGGCGCGCTTTACGGCACGCTGGGTTTCGTAGCGTGGGCGAGCGCCTTGCTGACCGTCGCGCACGGATTGTCACCGGTGGTCGCCGGTTCGGTTCTGATGTGGTTCGGCGTCGGCGCATTCCTGTCGAAGCCGCTTTTCGGCTGGCTTTATGACGCCTTGCATCGCTATGCGAGGCTGGTCGCGGTGATAGACCTCGCGCTCTTTATCGTGCTGCTCGTCGTGTTCGGCAAATGCTCGTCGACGTCCGGATATTTTTTCATCGCACCGTTCCTCGGCGCCGCCGCATACGGCTACACGCCGTTGCTGATCGGGCTCTATACGCAGGCGTCGGGGCCGCGGCTGGCAGGCGCCGCTGCAGGCTTTGTCAACACAATATGGTCGGTGGGAAGCTTCATTTCCCCGATCCTGGCCGGCTATGTTTTTGCGCATGGCCGGTCGCTCGATATGACACTCGGCGTGATAGCGGCCGGGCCGCTGGTGGGCGCGGGATTTCTATGCTTTGTGCGGCAAGCGCCGGGCACCAGCGCGTCTTGACGTGCGCAGTCTCGCACAGCGTTCGTCAAACTCGGCCAAGGAAACGAGGGATTGGATGGACCTGTCAGCGCACAAAAGTGAGGCTGGAAAATCCAGGTCGGAGGTGACGCAAGCGGTCGCGCGAGTCACCGACATCATGGGCGAAGTTGCGGCCGCTTCGCGAGAACAAAGCCGCGGCATCGAGCAGGTCAGTGGTTACCCAACAGGGGCAAGCCCATCATCTGGCAGAAGGGTCGCGCTCTCCACTGGCTCCCTATATTTTCCCGGTCGTCATTCTGGGCACGATGCAACTCGGCTGGGTCTGGATCTTCCGACTCGCACCGTTGTCGATGCTATTCGGCGCGCTGGTGCTGCTGTTATTCGTTTCGGAACGGCCCAAGGCTCGCGACCTGCCGGCAGCGGATCAGTCGGGTGCTACATCGCCCGACGAACCAGCCGTCGAACTGACGAGCGCGCAGCGTTACGGGCTCGTGATGAAGAACTGGAGGCTCTACATCACGGGTCTCGCGATCGGTTTTCAGAACGCTGCACGGTATGCGCTGGTGGTCTGGGTGCCGGTCCATTTTCTGGGCATCGACCGGAAGACTTCATCGACGCTGATCGACCCGAAGTGGATCACGGTTGCGTTACCGGTGGGTATGGCGCTCGGCTCGCTGTCGAATAGCTGGATCTCCGACGTGTTGTTCCAGGGGCGCCGCTATATGGCGATCGTCTCGTACATGGTGCTGGCTTGCGCGACCGCGATCTTCATGATGTTCGTACCGCACGGCAGCATGCTCGCGATCGCGCTTTTGTTTCCAAAAGTCGTCCAAAATCGATGTGTAAGCATTTGATTTCTTAGTACACACATGTGCTGATTTGTGCGTTCAAAGTCGCCCGAAAACACCTGGAAAAGCCATGCCCAGTAAGGCTCAGGCCCGATTCACGAGATATTTTCCGACCAGACGTCGATGTAGAGCGATGGGCTTGTCATATCAGGCGCGTCCAAAATTCGTCCGAAATATCGTCCGAGATTCTAACCTGCCTCGAGCTTTACTTCAGTCCGCTCGCTGCCCCGACTGTCCCGGTAGGAGGACGTCATTTCCGCTGAGCGTGCCGATCATGCCGCGCGCAAACGCACTTTGCCTTGTTACATTGATTGCAAGCGGGCACCCGCGGCTGCTCGCCGCGCTCCGATGGCAGGAAGAAACCTCGCGCGATTGCGTGATCACCCGTGTCGGAGGCACCCTCGCGCCCACAGTACACGCAGCGCTGGCCCCGATATCGCTTGCTGCCCATTTCCCGTTCCTTTTACCTCTAGTTACCGATAAAGATAGTCAATTGTCTAGCGGACCCGCCCCTGGCCGTACAAACGCCCTCCGGGTGATGCCGTGCAGCAGCCTCGACGTGAGCGCCTGTAGGCGTGGGCACGCTCGCTTGCCCAACGCCGTCTCAGCAACGACACGTGCCAAAGCGACGATGGAACCCATTGGCCTCCTTGCGCAACGAATCGAGCGGTCGCATTGACAGTCTGGCAGCGGTCAGCGTGAGAGCCGGAAATGACCGGTGCAATGAGCGACTCCACGAGACCACATTGCAGATCTTCGAATCGGCCAGGGTCGAGGCGCCGCTCGGCATCAAACGTGAGTATCGAAAACGTGCTTCGAACGACCCGCACAGGCTCTCGGTCCACCGACGCGACAATCACATCGGCCCTGCGCGCTCGTTGCCCGGCGAAAATGGGCAGAAAGTGGTTTGCCGGATCTCGCAGCGACGCTTTCGACTTCGAAACAGATGGAAGGGATGCCGCGACATCTCCGGCTGAATGCGCTGACCGTTAGCTAACCGATGCAAGACCACGGTGCCACGCGTGATGTGCGCATCCGACACCGCGTGCGCGGCGCATGATCAGTCGTAGCGGTAGACTCCGTGCCGGGTCTTGCGGCCGAGCCGTCCGGCGGCCACCAGTTCGCGAAGCAAAGGGCAGGCACGATATTTCTGATCGCCGAGATCCTTCGCGAGTACCTCTAGCACTGCGAGGCAAACGTCAAGGCCCACCAGGTCCGCCAACGCGAGAGGTCCGATGGGGTGGTTGGCGCCAAGACGCATCCCCTCGTCAATCTCTTCCGCTGTTGCGATTCCCTCTGCCAGAACGAAGAATGCCTCGTTTATCATTGGCACCAGAATCCGGTTGACCACGAATCCCGGCGAGTTCTTGACCCCAATCGGCGATTTGCCGAGCCGGTGGGAAAGTTCGTGAATGGCGTCGACAGTCTCTGTGCTGGTCTGCACGCCGCGGATAATCTCGACGAGCGGCATCAGGGGCACCGGGTTAAAAAAGTGCATGCCGACGCAACGAGACGGATCGCCGAGGTCCGCTGCCAACGACGTGACGGAGATCGACGAGGTGTTCGTGGCGATAATCGCGTGTTGCTTTGCGACCGCTTCGATCTGCTTCAGGATCGTTCGTTTCAGCTCGACTTGTTCGGTTGCGGCCTCGATGACCAGGTCCACTTCGGCGAGGCGTTTATACTCGGTTGAAGTATCGATGCGCGCTAGCGTTGCGCTGGCCACATCAGCGGCGATCGTGCTTTTCGCTACAAGCCGCTCCAGGCTCGACCTCAATGCCGCCATCCCTCGTGTGAGGGCGGCCTCGGTAACGTCGATCAGAACGACCTTGAGTCCGGCCGTCGCGGCGATCTGTGCGATGCCACTCCCCATTGTTCCGGCGCCGACGACGCCGATCGTTTCAATTGTCATGTTCGATCTCTTCCCGATGGCGGTGCGGTGCGCGCACCCCTCACAATAACGACTTCTCTTTGCACGTCACGCTCCTTGATATAGATGGTGCATGCAGGCAT
>NZ_FCON02000036.1 GCF_001544535.1 Caballeronia choica
CCCCCGCCCCAAGCGCCAGCGAAAAACGCACTCCAACGCAAAAACACGGAAATTCGATGGGAATCACAGACGATCTCTTCGCCGATCAGGAAGCCGCGCCCGAAGGCGAGCAACTGACCCTCGGCGACTACGCCGAACGCGCCTACCTCGACTACGCGGTGAGCGTGGTGAAAGGCCGCGCGCTGCCCGACGTGTCGGACGGGCAGAAGCCCGTGCAGCGCCGCATCCTCTTCGCCATGAACGAAATGGGACTCGCCAATACGGCGAAGCCGGTGAAGTCGGCGCGCGTCGTCGGCGACGTGCTCGGCAAGTATCACCCGCACGGCGACCAGTCGGCGTATGACGCGCTCGTGCGTCTCGCGCAGGACTTCTCGATGCGCTATCCGCTGATCGACGGCCAGGGGAATTTCGGCTCGCGCGACGGCGACGGCGCAGCGGCGATGCGCTACACCGAAGCGCGCCTCACGCCGATCGCGAAGCTTCTGCTCGATGAAATCGACCAGGGCACCGTCGATTTCATGCCGAACTACGACGGCTCGTTCGAAGAGCCGAAGCTGCTGCCCGCGCGCCTGCCGTTCCTGCTGCTGAACGGCGCGTCGGGCATCGCGGTCGGGCTCGCGACGGAAATCCCCTCGCACAACCTGCGCGAAGTCGCGGGCGCGGCGGTTGCGATGATCCGCGATCCAAAGATCAGCCACGCGGCGCTGATGGACCGGATTCCCGGCCCGGACTTTCCGGGCGGCGGGCAGATCATCTCGTCGCAGGCGGAAATCGCGGCGGCATATGAAACGGGGCGCGGCAGCCTCAAGGTCCGCGCGCGCTGGAAAATCGAAGACCTCGCGCGCGGGCAGTGGCAGCTCGTCATCACCGAACTGCCGCCGAGCACCTCGGGCCAGAAGGTGCTCGAGGAAATCGAGGAACTGACGAACCCGAAGATCAAGCTCGGCAAGAAGGCGCTCTCGCCCGACCAGTTGCAGACCAAGCAGACGCTGCTCGCGCTCCTCGACACCGTGCGCGACGAATCCGGCAAGGACGCGCCGGTGCGCCTCGTGTTCGAGCCGAAGTCGAGCCGCATCGACCAGACCGAGTTCGTCAATTCGCTGCTCGCGCATACGAGCCTCGAATCGAACGCGGCGATCAACCTCGTGATGATCGGCACCGACGGCCGGCCGCGCCAGAAGGGGCTGACCGAGATCCTGCACGAGTGGGTCGGCTTCCGCTTCACGACGGTCACGCGCCGCACGCAGCATCGTCTGGGCAAGGTCAACGACCGGATCCATATTCTCGAAGGGCGGATGATCGTCTTCCTGAATATCGATGAAGTGATTAGCATCATCCGCGAAGCCGACGATCCGAAGCAGGCGCTGATTGCGCGGTTCGGCTTGTCCGAGCGCCAGGCCGACGACATCCTCGACATCCGTCTGCGTCAACTGGCGCGGATGGAGTCGATCAAGATCGAGCAGGAGCTGAAGGAATTGCGCGACGAAAAAGCCAAGCTCGAAGAACTGCTCAACAGCGACGCCGCGATGAAGCGTCTGCTCATCAAGGAAATCGAAGCCGATGCGAAGCAATACGGTGACGACCGGCGCACGCTGATCCAGCAGGAAAAGCGCGCGACGTTCGAGGCGCGCGTGGTCGATGAACCGGTGACCGTGGTCGTGTCGCAGAAGGGCTGGGTGCGCGCGCTGAAAGGCCACGGGCTCGACCCGGCGGGCTTCCAGTTCAAGGCCGGCGACGGCATCTACGCGGCGTTCCAGGCGCGCACGCCCGACATGCTGATCGCGTGGGGCAGCAACGGGCGCGTCTATTCGGTGCCGGTCGCGATGCTGCCGGGCGGACGCGGCGACGGCGTGCCGGTCACCTCGCTGATCGAACTCGAATCGGGATCGCACCTGCTGCATTACTACGCGGCGTCGGTGGAGCAGCCGCTGCTGCTCGCGTCGAGCAACGGCTTTGGCTTCATCGCCAAACTCGGCGACATGGTGAGCCGCGTGAAGGCGGGCAAGTCGTTCATGACCATCGACGAAGGCGCGACGCCGCTGGCTCCAATGCCGGTCGTGCCGGACGCGACGCACATCGCGTGTCTGTCGTCGGGCGGACGGCTGCTCGTGTTCGGCATGGACGAAATGAAGACGCTCGCGGGCGGCGGACGCGGCGTCATACTGATGGCGCTCGATGCGAAGGAGACGCTCAGGCAGGCGCTCGCGATCGATGCGAGCGGCGTGCTGATGATCGGCACCGGTCGCGGCGGCAAGCCGCGCGAGGAGAAACTCGCGGGCGGGGCGCTCGAACCGCACCTCGGCAAACGCGCGCGCAAGGGCCGGGCGCCGGATTCGACGATCAAGGTGAGCGAGTTGCGGCCGGTGTTCGAAGGCTGACATCACGCTCCGACGCCGCGCTGTGTGAACGCAGCGCGGCGTTTCTTCATGCAAAGCCGGAACTGGTCCGCCGGACGCCAGTCGAACGCCCAATCCCGCATCCGCTCAATCCATGGAAACTCAATGACCAAAGCCATCGAAGTGGCGCTCTTCCTGCATTTGCTCGGCGTTGCCGTGTGGATCGGCGGAATGGTGTTCGCGAACTTCTGCCTGCGCCCCGCGCTCGGCGACCTCACGCCGCAAATGCGCCTGCCGTTGTGGGAAAGCGTCTTTGCGCGCTTCTTTAACTGGGTCGCGGCGTCGGTGCTCGTGATTTTATTGACGGGCGGATTCTTGTTGACGCAGTACGGTGGTGCGCATGCCGCGTGGCCGCTGCACACGATGGCGGGGATCGGCATCGTGATGATGCTGCTCTTCGGGCATATCCGGTTTGCCGTGTTTCCGCGCATCAGGCGCGCGGTGCAGGCGCAGAACTGGCCGGATGGCGCGCGCGCCGTTGGGACGGTGCGGCGCCTTGTGGTCGTGAATCTTGTGCTGGGTATCGTGACGGTGGGCGCGGCGGTCTTGTCACGGGGGATTTAGGTGCCGGCGCTGGTGTAAACAACCACCCCCAGGCGAAGCCAGCGACCCTCACCGCGTCCCCAGCCGCTCCGGCAACGAATACCGCTGCATCGTCCGTTCCATGCTGTCGAGAAAAGCCTGCTCCGCCGCGTTCATCTTGCGCGCGCGGTGCCAGAGCAAATGGATGTCGACGTCCGCCAGTCCTTCCTCCGGCGGCAAGCGCCACAAACGCTGCTGCGCGATGTCGTCGCGCACGATGTGCTCCGGCAGGCAGCCGATCCCATACCCCGCGAAAATCAGCCGCCTCACTTCGTCGAGACTCGGCGACGCCGCCACGATTCTTCCCGTGAAGCCGCGCTGATCCCGAAACACGGTCAGCGGCGAAAGACTGTCGCCGATCTGGTCGCTCGTGAACGACACGAAATTCTCGGCGAGCAGGTCGTCCATCGTGAGCGCCTGCCGCCCGAACAGCCGATGATGCCGCCCGCAAAAAATCGCGTAGCGCTGGCGCAGGAAGCAGCGCTGCTCGAGCTTGTCGACGGGCGTGCGGCACAGGCCGAGCCCCGCCGTCGCCGTCTTTTGCAGCAGCGACGAAATGATGTCCGACGAGCGCATCACCTCGATATGCAAGTCGATACGCGGATACGTTCGATGAAACTCCGCGAGAAATTCGTCGTACACGGCCGAATCGATCCGGCTCACGGAGAGCAGGCGAATCGAGCCGGTGATGTCGTCGGTGCGGTCGTCGAGTTCGGTTTCGAGCCGCGACATATGGCCGTAGATATCGCTCGCGATGCGGTACACCTCCTCGCCGGCGCGCGTCGGCTCGAAATGCGGCCCGCGCCGCTGGATCAGGTTGCGCCCGAGCGTATCTTCGAGACGCTTGAGCGCCTGGCTGACGGCCGGCTGCGTAAGGTGCAGCCGAGCGGCGGCGCGGCTCACGCTGCGCTCCTGCATGATCACGAGGAATGTGCGCAGCAGGTTCCAGTCGAGCCTGTCGTTGAGAAAGCGCGCGACATCGGCGCGAAGCTGGGTCATCGGTGTGTCCTGGATATAAGCCAGATTTATACGAGAGATAATAAACCGAAATTTGACTAATGTTTTATGGCTGGCGATAAAACGGTCATCCCACGCCGGCTCGTTCGAAGCGAGACGCGGCCCGAACCACGACAGGAGCCTTCGTTGAGTCCATCCCAGCACACAACCCGCCAGCCGGTGCGAGCCGCGGCTGCGGCGTTCATCGGCACGATGATCGAGTGGTACGACTTCTACATCTACGCGACCGCCGCCGCGCTCGTGTTCGGCGAGCTGTACTTCCCGTCGCACGATCCGTTCGTCAGCACGATGGCATCGTTCGCCACCTTCGCGGTCGGCTTCTTCGCGCGGCCGCTGGGCGGCCTGATCTTCGGCCATCTCGGAGACAAGATCGGCCGCAAGAAAGCGCTGATGACCACGCTGATGATGATGGGCGTCGCGACGGTGTGCGTCGGTCTGCTGCCGAGCTACACCAAGGTCGGCCTGCTCGCGCCGGTGCTGCTCGTGCTGCTGCGCGTGGTGCAGGGCGTCGCGGTCGGCGGCGAGTGGGGCGGTGCGGTGCTGATGGCCGGCGAACATGCGCCCGAAGGTCGCCGTACGTTCTTCGCGTCGTTCGCGCAACTCGGCAGTCCGGCCGGCCTGATCCTGTCGCTGGTCGCGTTCCGCGCGGTGACGTCGATGGACCACGCCGACTTCATCGCGTGGGGCTGGCGCCTGCCGTTTCTGGCGAGCGCGGTGCTGCTCGCGGTCGGCATCTTCATCCGGCTCGGCGTGAACGAGTCGCCGGAATTCGAGCGCGAGAAGCAGTCGAAGCGCACCGTCGAGTTGCCGATGGCCGAAGTGTTCCGCACGTCGGGTGCGCTCGTCGCGCTGTGCATCGGCGCGAACACGATCGGCATCGCGGGCGTCTACTTCACCAACACGTTCATGATCTCGTACACGACCCAGTACGTCGGCGTGACGAAATCGCTGATCCTCGATTGCCTGTTCGCCGTGGCGATCATCCAGTTCCTCGTGCAGCCGCTCGCCGCGTATCTCGCCGAAAAACTCGGCGGCGCGCGTTTCCTCAAGCTCGCGGCCGCCTGCGCGATGGTCTCGCCGTACCCGATGTTCATCCTGGTGCAGAGCGGCAACAGGGTTTCGATGATCGTCGGCATCGCGCTCGCGGTGATCTGCATGGCGAGCTTCTATTCGGTGATCGCGGGCTTCGTCTCGGGCGTGTTCCCGACGCACGTGCGCTACTCCGCGATCTCGCTGTCGTATCAGGTGTGCGGGGCTATCGCCGGCGGCCTGACGCCGCTCTTCGGCACGTATCTCGCGCACCGCTTCGTCGGCCAGTGGTGGCCGCTCGCGGTGTTCTACACGTGTCTCGCGGGGCTGTCGTTCGTGTGTGTCGTCGCGCTCGATGCGCTCAAGCACCGCCGCGCCGATGCGCTCGACGCCGTGCCGTCCCATTGAAGTCCCCACGAGGAATCTGAACTCATGTTGCAAGTGAACGGCCCGCGTCTGTGGGCGAGCCTGATGGAAATGGCGCAAGTGGGCGCGACGGACAAGGGCGGCGTGCGGCGACTCGCGCTCACCGACGAAGACCGCCGCGGCCGCGATTTCTTTGCGAAGTGGTGCCGCGAGGCGGGCATGACGGTGAGCGTTGACCAAGCCGGCAACCTGTTTGCGCGCCGCGAAGGCGCGAACCCGATGCAAAAGCCTGTCCTGATCGGCAGTCACCTCGATACGCAGCCGGAGGGCGGGCGCTTCGACGGCGTCTACGGCGTGCTCGCCGCGCTCGAACTCGTGCGCACGCTGAACGACCACGGCATCGTGACCGGCAAGCCGATCGAAATCGTCTCGTGGACCAACGAGGAAGGCGCGCGCTTCACGCCGGCGATGCTCGGCTCGGCGGTGTTCGTCGGCGCGACGCCGTTGCAGACTGCGCTCGACACGAAGGACGCAGACGGCGTGAGCTTGCGCGATGCGCTCGGGCAATGCGGCTATGCGGGCACGCGCAAGGCGACCGGCCAGCCCGTCGACGCGTACTTCGAGGCGCACATCGAGCAGGGCCCGGTGCTGGAAAGCCACGGCAATCCGATCGGCGTCGTCACGGGCGGGCAGGCGATCCGCTGGCTCGACGTGAATGTGACGGGCGTCGCCGCGCACGCCGGCACGACGCCGATGCCGTATCGCCGCGACGCGCTGTTCGCGAGCGCCGACATGGCGCTGCAACTCGAAGCGGTCGCCGCGCGTTTCGCGCCGCAAGGTCTCGTCACGATCGGACAGGTCGCGATTCCGAACTCATCGCGCAACACGATTGCGGGACGCGTCGGGTTCACGGTCGACCTGCGTCATCCCGACGACGCGCAAATCGACGCGATGGAGCGCGACGTGCGCGAAGCGTTCGACAAGATCGCGCGAACACGCGGTCTCGAAGTCGCCATCGATAGCTATTGGACGAGTCCCGCGACGCCGTTCGATGCGGAGTGCGTCGCGCTGGTCCAGGAAGCCGTGACGAAGCTCGGCTACCCTCACGAGCGGATCGTGAGCGGCGCGGGCCACGACGCGATCCACTTGGCCCGTCACGTGCCGACGGCGATGGTGTTCATCCCGTGCGTCCACGGCCTCTCGCACAACGAAGCCGAGGATGCGCTGCCGGAAGACGTCACGTGCGGCGCGAACGTGCTGCTGAATGCGGTGCTCGCGCGGGCAGTCGCGCACGTCCCCGTCGACGCTTGAAAAAGGAACCTGACGATGCTGACTTATTTCCATCCCGAGCAGTTGAAACACCATCCGCGCACGTACTTGTCGCGCGGCCAGATGCGCACGCCGCAGGAAGTGCCCGAGCGCGCGTTGAGGCTCGTCGAGGCGGCGAAGTCGCTTGATTTCGACGTGCGCGAACCGGCGGATTTCGGCCACAAGCCGCTCGCGGCCGTTCATGGCATGAACTATCTGCGCTTCCTGGAGGAAGCGCATGCCGAGTGGAAGAAGGTCCCGCAGGACTGGGGCGACGAAGTGATGTCGAACATTTATGTGCGCGAGGGCAACCCGTTGCGCGGCGTGCTGGGCCGAGCGGCGCGCTATCTCGCCGATGGCAGTTGCCCGATCGGGCCGGATACGTATGTGTCGGCGTACTGGTCGGCGCAATGTGCGGTGGCGGCGGCCGCGGCGCTCAATGAGGGCGCGCGCGAGGCGTATGCGTTGTGCCGGCCGCCGGGGCATCATGCGCGCGCGGAAGCGGCGGGCGGCTTCTGTTATCTGAACAACGCGGCGATTGCGGCGCAGGCGTTACGGGAGCGCTTTGGCCGCGTCGCGATCCTCGATACCGACATGCATCACGGCCAGGGCGTGCAGGAGATTTTCTACGGCCGCGACGACGTGCTGTACGTCTCGATTCACGGCGATCCGACGAACTTCTATCCGGTCGTGGCGGGTTACGAGGACGAGCGCGGAGCGGGCGAAGGCGACGGTTACAACATCAACCTGCCGATGCCGCATGGGTCGGGCGAAGAGGTGTTCTTCGATCAGCTCGAGGTGGCGTTGCGCGCCGTGAAGAGGTTCCAGCCGGATGCGCTGGTGCTTGCGCTCGGGTTCGATATTTATAAGGACGATCCGCAGGCAATGGTCGCGGTGACGACGGAAGGCTTTGGGCGGCTTGGCGGCGCGATCGGCGGGCTCGGGTTGCCGACGGTGATCGTGCAGGAAGGGGGCTACCACATCGATAGTCTTCGCGATAACGCGCGGGCGTTTTTTGGTGGGTTTTCGAGGGGGGGCGCTGGCGGGTGAGGTTTGGGTGTTTACGCCGTTTGATGGTTTTTGCGCTTCTGTGGAACTTGGTTTGGTGTTGGTTTATTTGCTCTGCCCCTGTCCGGGGCGGGACTCACTTTCTTTGCTGCTGCAAAGAAAGTAAGCAAAGAAAGCAGCTTCACAACGCCAATCCTTGCCAGTCGCCGCTAGACCGTTATGTCGGAGTGGTCCAACCGGGGGAGTGTCGTTAGCGGGGTTTTAGCGTTGTTGGCATGTAGAAAAGGTACGGGCGTCGCACCGCTACACAGAGTGGACCAGCAGTCATACATCCAGTCTCGCGCTACGCGCTCACCCGTCAGGCAAAACCGAAATACGAAACCATCGCTATATCACCATCCGATGTTCTTGCTTGCTGCATGCTTCAATTCACCGCTAGCAGACCTGTCGTCGGGCACGAAGTGCCATGACGGATGAATGACTGCTGATCCACTCCGTGTCGCGGTGCGACGTGCGCGCCTCTTCTACATGCCAACAACGATGAAACTCCGCTAACGACACTCCCCCGGTTGGACCACTCCGAGGGCGCGGTCTGGAGGCGCATGGCAAGGATTGGCGTTGGAAAGCTGCTTTCTTTGCTTACTTTCTTTGCAGCAGCAAAGAAAGTGAGTCCCGCCCCGGACAGGGGCAGAGCAAATAAACCAACACCAAACCAAGTTCCATAGAAGCGCAAAACCATCAAACGGCGTAAACGACCCAACCGCAACCCCAAGCGCCAGCGCCCTCAAACCACATTACGCTTCTCAGTCCACTTATCCCGCACCGTCGGCACAAACCGCTGGAGCAATGCGATCATCGCAGCCGGATCACCGGCTACCTGCAGCATATCGAGATACGCCGCCCGCATGAACCCTTCCTCGACGGTGTGCCGCAGCATCGCCAGCAGCGGATCGTAATACCCATCCACATCGAGCAACGCGACCGGCTTCCGGTGATAGCCAAGCTGCGCCCACGTATAGACCTCGAACAACTCCTCGAACGTACCGACACCCCCCGGCATCGCGACAAACGCATCCGACAGATCGGCCATCTTCTTCTTGCGCTCGTGCATGTCCGGCACGACATGCAACTCGGTGAGATCGGTATGGCCGACTTCCTTGTTCAGCAGCAACTCGGGAATCACGCCGACCGCGCGTCCGCCGCACGCGAGCACCTCATCGGCGATGAGCCCCATCAGCCCGACGCGTCCGCCGCCATAGACCAGCGACATGTCCGCTTCCACCAGCGCACGGCCGAACGCCTTCGCGGCTTCGGCATAAACAGGTTTGGCTCCGTTCGAGGAGCCGCAATACACACAGACCGCCTTGATCATCGTGAATCCTTGCGAGGTTCGGTTTTGGGCACGGTATCGTCGCGCGGCGGCAGGAAGTCGGCGTATTCGCGCATCGGCATCTTGCCGGAGGCGAGGTCGTCGAACAGTTCCCGCGAGCGGCCGCGCAGATACGGCGCCATCACGGAAATGATGTGCAGGCTCGCCTGATGCAACTCCGCGCGGATCGCTTCCTGGTCGTTGTACTTGCGCGGGTTCATCACGTACTGGTACGACAGCCAGTACGTCGCGATCACGCCGATGTTGGTCGCGATCACCTTGATCTCCGCCGGCGTCGCGACCATCTCCTGATCGGCGACCAGCGCCTCGCACAACTGGCCCGCGAAGTGCACCTTGTGCGTGATGATCTGCTTGAAGTGCGTCTCGAGCGTCCGGTTGCGCGCGAGCAGGTCGTTCAGGTCGCGATACAGGAAGCGATACGTCCAGAGAAAATCGGCCATGTACTGCAGATACGACCACATTTCGTCGATGGTCGGACGGTGGTCGTCGGGGAACCGCAGCCGCTTCTGAATCTGCTGCTCGAACTGCGCGAAGATACTGTTGATGATGTCGTCTTTGTTGCGGAAATGGTAGTACAGGTTGCCCGGACTGATTTCCATCTCTTCGGCAATCGTCGTCGTCGTGACGTTCGGCTCGCCGATATCGTTGAACAACTTCAGCGACAACTCGAGTATCCGTTCGCGGGTGCGGCGGGGAGGTTTGGCTTCCATGTCGTCCGTACCTTGTTACCGGGGCGCATCGGCCTCGTTAAAAGCGTCGCGGACCCGGATCGGTTGCTATTTTTGAGAATATCGGACGATTATAAACCGGTCGTTCGAGGCGACGGACGCGGGCCTGGATTCAAGTCGAAGCAGTTTTAAAAGATACGCGCGAGCCAGTGCCACGCGAGCGGCCCGACGATCAGCGCCCAGGTCAGCACGCACACCGCAAGCGCGACCATGACGGCAGCGCTGCCGAAGTCCTTCGCACGTTTCGAGAGTTCGTGGCGTTCGAGCGAGATGCGGTCGATCGCGGCTTCCACGCTCGAATTCAGCAACTCGACGATCAGCACGAGCAGTACCGACGCGAGCAGCGCCGCGCGCTCGACCGGCGCGACCGGCACGGCGATGCCGCACGGCACCAGGATCGCGGCGAGCGTGAGTTCCTGGCGAAACGCGCTTTCCTCGCGGATCGCAACGCGGATGCCGGAGAGCGAGTTCTTCATCGCGTGCCAGGCGCGCGTGAGCCCGCGATTGCCCTTGTACGGATTGAAGGGGAGCGGGGCGAACGGGTCGTCAGGCGAGAGCGGCTCGGGGCGTTCGCGCTCGGTGTCGGGTTCGCTGTCCTGCTCGTCGGTGTCTTGGTCGAAGGGATCGCGCATGGCGCCGATGTTAGCGCGACCTGATGCACTGCGGTTCGCCGCGCGTAGCGTTCCTGCCTTGTGCATCTCGTACCGCTCATGTTGGTCGTGCACTGGTTGCGGGCGCACGTCGCCATCGTGCTCCGGCCGATCGTCGTACTTTCCGGCGTGGTCGCTTTCGTGCGCGCCCTCGCGCGTAGCAGACCCCGCCGCGCCGCCGTCCATGCCCGCCCGCGCCTCTGCAAACGCGCGCCGCGTCACGCGGTCGCCCGTTTCGTGCTCGCCTCACGAGTGCCAAACGGCTTCAAATGCGACGCGAACTGCTCCGATGCCGCGCGCCACGAGAAGCGCTCGGCCCATGCGCGCGCATCGGCACGTTCGATCTTCAGCGCCTGCAGGCACGCTTCGCGGAGATCTTCGTTCAGCGCGCCCGGGCCTTCGGTGCCGAGCACGTCGATCGGGCCCGTCACCGGATACGCCGCGACCGGCGTGCCGCACGCCATGGCTTCGAGCAGCACGAGACCGAAGGTATCGGTGCGGCTCGGGAACACGAAGACATCGGCGGCGGCATAGACCTTCGCGAGTTCCGGCTGCGACAGCACGCCGAGATAATTCACGTTCGTATAGCGCGACTTGAGTTCGGCGAGCGCCGGACCCTCGCCCGTGACCCACTTCGAGCCGGGCAGATCGAGCTTCAGAAACGCCTCGACGTTCTTCTCGACCGCCACGCGCCCGACATACAGGAAGATCGGCCGCGCGGTGTTGAGCACCTTCGATTCCATCGGCTGGAAGATGTCGAGATCGACGCCGCGCGTCCACAGCACGACGTTCGTGAAGCCATGCTTTTCGAGGTCGCTCCTGACGACCGGCGTCGGCGCCATCACGGCCTGCGACCGCTGGTGGAACCAGTGCAGGAACCGGTAGGTCATCGTGATCGGAATCCCGAAGCGCGCGTTGACATACTCGGGAAAGCGCGTGTGATACGCGGTCGTGAACGGCAGCTTGTGGCGGATCGCATACGAACGCGCGGCCATGCCGAGCGGGCCTTCGGTCGCGATGTGCAGCGCATCGGGGGCGTATTCGTCGATGCGCCGCGCGACGCGCCGTCCCGGCATCAGCGAGAGGCGTATCTCGGGATAGGTCGGGCACGGAATCGTGGTGAATTCGAGCGGCGTGAGCAATTCCACGCGATGTCCGAGCGCGGTCAGTTCGCGCGTCGTGTTCTTCAGCGTGCGAACGACGCCGTTGACCTGCGGTTCCCATGCATCGGTGACGATCATGATCTTCATCGGATTCGGCCCAGGTAGTGAGGAGCTCAGGCGGTTGCCCGGGCTTTTTGTGTGGTTTGTTCCGGCGAGCGCATGACAGTCCAGTAGACGATCTGCAATTCGCCGTCGAGCGTCTCGACGAGCGCCGACAGGCTTTCCACCCAGTCGCCGTCGTTGCAGTAGAGAACGCCGTCGATGTCGCGGATTTCCGCCTTGTGGATGTGCCCGCAGACCACGCCGTCGCTGCCGCGCCGGCGCGCTTCGTCGGTCATGACGTGCTCGAACTGCGAGATGAAATTCACCGCGTTCTTGACCTGGTGCTTGAGGTACTGCGAGAGCGACCAGTAGTTCAGCCCGAGCCGCGAGCGCACGCGGTTGAACCCGCGGTTGAGCAGCAGGATCAGCGTGTAGAGCGTGTCGCCGAGATAGGCGAGCCACTTCGCGTGCTGGATGACGCCGTCGAAGAGATCGCCGTGCACGATCCACAGGCGCTTGCCGGTGAGGGTCGTGTGGAACGCCTCGCCGCGCACGTGGATATCGCCGAACGCGAGGTCGCAGAACTGGCGCGCGGCTTCATCGTGATTGCCGGGGATGTAGATGACCTGCGTGCCTTTCCTCGCCTTGCGCAGGATCTTCTGCACGACGTCGTTGTGCGCCTGCGGCCAGAACCAGCCTTTGCGAAGCTGCCATCCGTCGATGATGTCGCCGACCAGATACAGGTATTCCGATTCGTGATGCCGCAGGAAGTCGAGCAGATACGGCGCCTGGCAGCCGCCCGAGCCGAGGTGGATGTCGGAGAGCCAGATGGTGCGGTAGCGGTGCGGCGTGTGTTCGGGATCCGGGTCGTGCGCGGTCTCGTGACCGTCGAGGTGCTCGGGCGTGGCCGCCGTCGCGCTCGCCAGGGCGTTCGGGAGGAACGCGAGGGCGTCGGTGCCCGCTTCGGGCTGGCGCAGTCGATAGGTCGCTGACGATTTGGATGCCATTGGCTCGCGCGTCGGGTTGCAGTAAGCGCATTGCGCCATGCAGCCGTGACGGAGCCATGACAGTCACGAGAAGTTCTTATTACGGGGCGGGTGAATGGTGCGGCTCTTGTGCTGCCGACTTCGCATGCGCGGAATGTTCTTGCGCGCCGCGACACAACCTGGGCGGCGCCGCGCGTCGGTTCAGCTTGCGGGCTGGACCGCAACGATCCGCGTCCCGGCGATGCGATCGTGCAGAAACTGCCGCGCCGGATCGAGCCATACGGCCGCAGCCCACAGCGCGACCCAGACGGCGAATGCGGCGAGCGTCTGCGGCACGGCGAGCCCGAGGAGCGGGTGCAGCGCGAGCGGCGGCAGGAACCAGAGCCACGCGAGCGCGTAACGCACGAGCGCTCGCGCGGGCTTCACGGGCTGGCCCTGTGCATCGACGAGCTTGAGACGCCAGGTTTTCATCGGCAGCGTCTGGCCGCCGTGGGTCCAGAACCACACGAAATAGCCCGCGAGCACGACGCCGATCCACGTCATCAGCAGGTTGTGATGCGTGAGGCCGTTGCGTTGCTGGGTGAGCGTGCTGAACAGATAGCCGGCGATGAAGACGACGCCGAACAGGATCACGCCTTCGTAGACCATCGTCGCGAGCCGTCGGCGCAGGGCGGGCGCGCGCATCAGGGGCACGGCGGAAGCGTCCGGTGCGCGCATGCGTCTCACGAACCGTTGAAGATGGAAGGGGCTTGTTGCGGAGACACCGGAATCGGCGTCGCGGGGACGAAGCTGGCGGCGCCTGGAATCGGCGGCGCCACCGGTTGCGAACCGGGCTGGTTCGCGGCGCCGTGTGCGCCGGACGCGAGTTCCGCGACCTCCGATGCGTGCCCTTGCTCCCGCGCCGTGACGAGGCGATTGATGTCCTTGACCTCGGTCTTGCCCGTCGGCGGCGCGCTGACGACGTTCGGCCGGCGCGTGCGCTCGGTCGCGGCGAGTTTTTTCTTCTGCTCTTCGGAAAGCTTCTGGTAATCGTCCCAGGCGCTTTCGCGCTTCTCGAGCGGCACCGACTTCGACACCTGATAGTTCTCGCGAGCGACCTTGCGCTGGTCGGGCGTCATCCGCACCCATTCGGCCATGCGCTGATGCAGGCGCTTTTGCGCTTCAGGCGACATCTTGTGATAACGCGATGCGATCTTCAGCCACTTTTGTTTGCGCTCTTCGCTGAACTGGTTCCATTGGCCGGCGAACGGCGCGAGCGCGGCGTGCTGCGCCTCGGTCAGGCGATCCCACGACAGCGGGCTCGATGAAGACGACAACCCGGACAGCGGCAGCAGGCCTTCGCCCGAACTGGCGCTCGCGCCGCCCGGGGCGGCGGCGTTGGAAGTCGCGGGAGTTGCTGTCGGCGAATAAAAGCGCGGATACGTTGCGGCGAACGAGACCATTCCCGCAATCGCGCATCCAAAAACAATCGCGAGACCGCGCTTGTAACTCACCCGGAAACTCCCCGCTATTTTAGTGATTGCGCGTCAGGTACGCGTTGAAGCCGTGATCGAGATAGGCGTCGAGCGGCAGGTTGTCGCTCAGCATGGCGGCGTCGATGTCGGCCAGTTCCGCCGTGCGCTGCTGGTCTTCCCAGTACGCGATGCCGGCGAGCCCGATTACGAGGGCCAGAAGCGGCACGGCAAGGCCGAAGCGCCCGAAGCGCGCGAAGCGTCCGCGCGGCTGCGGCGCGGACGGCGGGCCGAACTGGCCGCCCGCCGCGCCTGCGAAAGCAGGCGAGAACGCGGGCGCCGTGACGGCGGCCTTCTCGGGCTTCTTGCGCGCGAGCGCCGCGCGCCGGGCGGCCGCGAGGCGATCAGCGGCCGCGGCCGGAATACCAGACGCGTTTTCGTCGAGCGCGCGAACTACCTTGCGCGCAAATTCGTTTTCCTTCGATTCAAGAGCGGAGCTCATAGCGTGATCCCTTTCGCCTTCAGCGCGTGTGCGAGCGCATGCGTGGCCCGCGAGCAATGCGTCTTTACGCTGCCCTCGGAGCAGCCCATCGCAGCGGCGGTCTCGGCGACATCCATATCTTCCCAGTAACGCATGAGAAAGGCTTCCCGTTGACGAGTCGGTAATTTCTGGATCTCCGCGTCGATCAGGTTGAGCACCTGTTCACGCTCGAGCTTGTTCTCGCTACTTTCCGCACCGACGGAACCGTTCTCGGATTCGAAGGTTTCGAGCGGGTCGAATTCGTCGTCGTCGGCATTGCCGAACGACGAGAAGAGGCTCACCCACGTATTGCGCACTTTCTGCCGACGGAAATAGTCGTGCGTCGCATTCTGGAGGATACGCTGAAACAATAGCGGGAGTTCCGGCGGAGGGCGATCGCCGTACTTTTCGGCGAGCTTGATCATCGCATCCTGAACGATGTCGAGCGCCGCGTCGTCGTCGCGCACGGTGTAGACCGTCTGCTTGAACGCGCGTCTTTCGACGCCCGCCAGAAAATCGGCGAGTTCCTTGTCTGATGCCATCCGTGGGAGCCGGCGCAGCGAGTGTGCGTCGAAAGGGTTCGTGGGTTTTAAGAAACCTGCGGATGCTAGCAAACTTTTGCTCGTCCCGATAGAAACGCGTAGCGGCTTTTCTCCGGCGCGGCACGGAATCACGGGGAAAACCCGCGATAAAGCCGCGTTTGATGCATGGATCGGCAAGTTTTTACTTGACCCATCGATCGTGCCGGGCTATCGTTTCCGACTCGCATCATAAAGTGAATGTCTAATTTGAGGCGAGCCCAAGAAGCACGCCTGTCAAACCAAGACGCGCCGCTTGAACCCGAGCCATAAGCCCGGCAGAGAGCACCCGATCAATTTTTTGCCGAAAATTCGAAAGGTGATTAATGAATATGCCCAGCGCGGAATTCTCCACGTCGGATACGACTCCCTCTCACGAATCTGAATCCATCGGCGGCACCGTGCTCATGCGCGCGCTGGCGGACGAAAACGTCGAGTTCATTTGGGGCTATCCCGGCGGCTCGGTACTCTATATCTACGACGAGTTGTACAAGCAGGACCAGATCCAGCATATCCTCGTGCGCCACGAGCAGGCCGCGGTCCACGCAGCCGACGCCTATGCGCGTTCCACGGGCAACGTCGGCGTGTGCCTCGTGACCTCCGGGCCCGGCGTCACCAATGCGGTGACCGGCATCGCTACCGCCTATATGGATTCGATCCCGATGGTCGTGATCAGCGGCCAGGTGCCGACTGCCGCGATCGGTCTCGACGCGTTCCAGGAGTGCGATACCGTCGGCATCACGCGGCCTTGCGTGAAGCACAACTTCCTCGTGAAGGACGTGCGTGATCTCGCCGCCACCGTCAAGAAGGCGTTCTACATTGCCCGCACCGGCCGTCCCGGTCCCGTGCTGATCGACATTCCGAAAGATGTGTCGAAGGCGCCGTGCAAGTACGAACCGCTCAAGACCGTGTCGCTGCGTTCATACAATCCGGTTACGAAAGGTCACTCCGGCCAGATCCGCAAGGCGGTGCAACTGCTCCTGTCGGCGAAGCGCCCGTACATCTATACCGGCGGCGGCATCATCCTCGCGGATGCGTCGCGCGAACTGAACCAGTTCGCCGACCTGCTCGGCTATCCGGTCACCAACACGCTGATGGGCCTCGGCGGCTATCGCGCGAGCGACAAGAAATTCCTCGGCATGCTCGGCATGCACGGCACGTACGAAGCCAACATGGCGATGCAGAATTGCGACGTGCTGATCGCGATCGGCGCGCGCTTCGACGACCGCGTGATCGGCGACCCGAAGCATTTCGCGTCGTCGCCGCGCAAGATCATCCATATCGACATCGATCCGTCGTCCATTTCCAAGCGCGTGAAGGTGGATATCCCCATCGTCGGCGACGTGAAGGAAGTGCTGAAGGAACTGATCGAACAGCTTCAGACCGCCGACCATGGCCCCGACACGAAGGCGCTCGCCGACTGGTGGAAGGACATCGAAGGCTGGCGCTCGAAAGACTGCCTCGCCTACGACCGCAAGAGCGACATCATCAAGCCGCAGTACGTGGTCGAAAAGGCGTGGGAACTGACGGACGGCAACGCTTTCGTCTGCTCCGATGTCGGCCAGCACCAGATGTGGGCGGCGCAGTTCTATCGCTTCAACAAGCCACGCCGCTGGATCAATTCCGGCGGGCTCGGCACGATGGGCTTCGGCCTGCCGGCGGCGATGGGCGTGAAGATGGCTTTCCCCGACGAAGAAGTGCTCTGCATCACGGGAGAAGGCTCGATCCAGATGTGCATCCAGGAACTCTCGACGTGCAAGCAGTACAACACGCCCGTCAAGATCATTTCGCTCAACAACCGCTACCTCGGCATGGTGCGCCAGTGGCAGCAGATCGAATACAAGAAGCGCTACTCCAGTTCGTACATGGACGCGCTGCCTGATTTCGTGAAGCTCGCCGAGGCTTATGGCCACGTCGGCATTCGCGTCGAGAAGACGGCGGACGTCGAACCGGCGCTGAAGGAAGCGTTGCGTCTGAAGGATCGCACCGTATTCCTCGACTTCCAGACGGATCCCACCGAAAACGTCTTTCCGATGGTCCAGGCAGGCAAGGGCATCACGGAAATGCTGCTCGGATCGGAAGATCTGTAACGGTGGCTTGCCCTTCAAGGTCCGCGTGCGCACGTCTTCACAAAAGACGTTCGCGGCGCGCGGGCCGGACAGGACTGGCTCATTCACTGGATAAATCGGGAACGCGACATCATGAAACACATCATCTCCGTGCTGCTGGAAAACGAACCGGGCGCGTTATCGCGCGTCGTCGGGCTCTTTTCGGCACGCGGCTACAACATTGAAACCTTGACGGTGGCACCGACCGAAGACAGTTCGCTGTCGCGGCTCACCATCGTCTCCATCGGCTCGGACGACGTGATCGAACAGATCACGAAGCATTTGAACCGCCTGATCGAGGTGGTGAAAGTGGTCGACCTGACAGAGGGCGCCCACATTGAGCGCGAGCTGATGCTGATCAAGGTTCGGGCGGTCGGCAAGGAACGCGAGGAAATGAAGCGGATGGCGGACATCTTCCGCGGCCGCATCATCGACGTGACCGAGAAGACCTACACGATGGAACTGACGGGCGCGAGCGACAAACTCGATGCGTTCATTCAGGGCCTCGATGCCACGGCGATCCTGGAAACGGTTCGCACGGGTAGTTCCGGCATCGGCCGGGGCGAGCGCATCTTGAAGGTTTAGGCGCCGCCAGCAGTTCCACGCGACATCACGTCGTAGTTGCACGCAACACCAAATTTCAACGAATCACGACTCAAGGAACCACCATGAAAGTTTTCTACGACAAGGACGCCGATCTCTCCCTCATCAAGGGCAAGCAGGTCACCATCATCGGCTATGGCTCGCAAGGCCATGCGCACGCGCTGAACCTGAAGGAAAGCGGCGTGAAGGTGACGGTCGGTCTGCGCAAGGGCGGCGCATCGTGGAGCAAGGCCGAGAACGCGGGCCTGACCGTCAAGGAAGTGGCGGAAGCCGTGAAGGGCGCCGACGTCGTGATGATGCTGCTGCCGGACGAGCAGATCGCCGAGGTGTACAAGAGCGAAGTGCACGCGAACATCAAGGAAGGCGCGGCGCTCGCCTTCGCGCACGGCTTCAACGTGCACTACGGCCAGGTGATCCCGCGCGCTGACCTCGACGTGATCATGATCGCGCCAAAGGCCCCGGGCCACACGGTGCGCAACACGTACCAGCAAGGCGGCGGCGTGCCGCACCTGATCGCGGTCGCGCAGGACAAGTCGGGCGCAGCCCGCGACGTCGCGCTGTCGTACGCGGCGGCCAACGGCGGCGGCCGTGCCGGCATCATCGAGACGAACTTCCGCGAAGAAACCGAAACCGACCTGTTCGGCGAGCAGGCCGTGCTGTGCGGCGGCACCGTCGACCTGATCAAGGCTGGCTTCGAGACGCTGGTGGAAGCGGGCTACGCGCCGGAAATGGCGTACTTCGAGTGCCTGCACGAACTGAAGCTGATCGTCGACCTGATCTACGAAGGCGGCATCGCGAACATGAACTACTCGATCTCGAACAACGCCGAGTATGGCGAGTACGTGACGGGCCCGCGCATCGTGACGGAAGAAACGAAGAAGGCGATGAAGGCCGTCCTGAAGGACATCCAGACGGGCGAGTACGCGAAGAGCTTCATCATCGAGAACCGCGCGGGTGCACCGACGCTGCAGTCGCGCCGCCGCCTGACCGCGGAGCACGAGATCGAGCAGGTCGGTTCGAAGCTGCGCGCGATGATGCCGTGGATCGCGAAGAACAAGCTGGTCGATCAGTCGAAGAACTAAGCTTGTAGCCGTTCAGTCGCAATACCGAAGAGCCGTCCGGGCGTCGCTGACCCCGGACGGCTTTTGCTATCCTACGGTTTTAAAAAACCCAGAACTCATCCATGAACTATCCTCATCCGATCATCGCCCGCGAAGGCTGGCCGTTTATCGCTATCGCGGTCATCGTCGCCATCCTGATCCAGGCGATCGGCGGCTTCGGCTTCGCCTGGCTCTTCTGGCTGATCGTGATTTTCGTCGTCCAGTTCTTCCGCGATCCGCAGCGTCCGATTCCGACGCAGGCGAACGCCGTGCTGTGCCCCGCCGACGGCCGCATCGTCGCCGTGGAAACCACGCGCGATCCGTACGCGAACCGCGAAGCCGTGAAAATCAGCGTGTTCATGAATGTGTTCAACGTGCACTCGCAGCGTTCGCCGGTCGACGGCGCGATCAGCAAGGTCGAGTATTTCCCGGGCGCGTACCTGAACGCGGCCGTCGACAAGGCGTCCACCGAGAACGAGCGCAATGCCATCGTCATCCAGACGGCCGCCGGGCATACCGTGACGTCGGTGCAGATTGCCGGCCTGATCGCGCGGCGCATTTTGTGCTACGTGCATGTCGGCGAGCCGCTCACGCGCGGCCAGCGCTACGGCTTCATTCGCTTCGGTTCGCGCGTGGACGTGTATCTGCCGGTAGGCAGCCGGCCGCGTGTGTCGATTGGCGAGAAGGTGTCGGCGTCGTCGACGATCCTCGCCGAATTCGCCGAATAACAAGCGATAACCAGCGATAACAAGCGATAACAAGCGACAAAGAGCGGCATAACGGAGAACTCGATGGCGGCATTCAAACCGCGCCGTACCCGAACCAACGGAACGCCTCCGCGCGCGTTTCGCCGCAACAAGGCCATGCAGGACGTCGGCGCCGTGGAGACGCGGCGCGCGAAGCGGCAGCAATTCCTGAGAAAACGCGGCATCTACCTGCTGCCGAACGCATTCACCACCGCCGCGCTCTTCTGCGGCTTCTTCGCCGTCGTCCAGGCGATGAACGTGCGCTTCGAAATCGCGGCCATCGCGATCTTCGTCGCGATGGTGCTCGACGGCATGGACGGCCGCGTCGCGCGCATGACGCACACGCAAAGCGCGTTCGGGGAGCAGTTCGACAGTCTGTCGGACATGGTGTCGTTCGGCGTCGCGCCGGCGCTCGTGATGTACGAGTGGGTGCTCAAGGACCTCGGGCGCTGGGGCTGGCTCGCGGCATTCGTCTATTGTTCGGGCGCGGCCTTGCGGCTCGCGCGCTTCAACACGAATGTCGGCGTCGTCGACAAACGCTATTTCCAGGGTTTGCCGAGCCCGGCGGCGGCGGCGCTGATCGCCGGTTTCGTGTGGCTCGCGAGCGACAACCGCGTGCCGCTCAAGCTCGTGTGGCTGCCGTGGGTCGCGTTTGCGCTGACGATTTACGCCGGCGTGACGATGGTGTCGAACGCGCCGTTCTACAGCGGCAAGGCGCTCGACGTGCGGTATCGCGTACCGTTCGCGGGCGTGCTGCTCGTGGTGGTGGCGTTCGTGCTGGTGTCGTCCGATCCGCCGCTGATGCTGTTCGGCCTGTTCGTGCTGTACGGCTTTTCCGGCTACGCGTGGTGGGGTTACATGGCGATGCGCGGCCGACCGAACCCCGCGCGCAGTTCGCAGCGGGATCACTGAGGTAGAACGAAAGGCGGCTCGCATGGCCGCCTTTTCGTTGTTTTCGCGAATCGCGTGGCCGAATCGAGGCGATGATCGAGCCCAATCTTGCTCAATCGTGCCGATGGGAAAGCCCAATTGCACGCATCCTGAAATCTCGCTATAGTTTGCGGATGAATTTTTCTCCGTTCCCCTTCTCGTCTCTTCTAGCTGGTGCGCCCCTATGCGCGCTATCGCTACTAGCGCGCCTACCGCGCTAATCCGTCTCGCCTCCCGTCTGCTCGTTCGTGGTTTTCGACGCCAGCGGTGGCGCGGACACCCGAATTCCGCTTTAGTTTTCCCTACCGTTTTTCAAAATCCAAAATCTCCCCACTGGAGGCCGACATGGCAGACAAGCTGATCATTTTCGACACGACCTTGCGCGATGGTGAACAATCCCCCGGCGCGTCGATGACGAAGGAAGAAAAGATCCGTATCGCGAAGCAACTCGAACGGATGAAGGTCGACGTGATCGAAGCGGGCTTTGCCGCCAGCTCGAACGGCGACTTCGACGCGATTCAGACGATCGCCGCGCTGGTGAAGGACAGCACGGTCTGCTCGCTCGCCCGCGCGAACGACAAGGACATCCAGCGCGCCGCCGATGCGTTGAAGCCCGCGAACCAGTTCCGCATCCATACGTTCATCGCCACTTCGGCGCTGCACATGGAAAAGAAGCTGCGCATGACGCCGGAGCAAGTGTACGAACAGGCGCGCCTTGCGGTGCGCTTCGCACGCAAGTTCACCGACGACGTCGAATTTTCGCCGGAAGACGGCAGCCGCTCGGATCTCGACTTTCTGTGCCGCGTGCTCGAAGCCGTGATCGACGAAGGCGCACGCACGATCAATATCACCGACACGGTCGGCTACGGCGTGCCGGAGATGTACGGCAATCTCGTGAAGACGCTGCGCGAGCGCATTCCGAATTCGGACAAGGCGATCTTCTCGGTGCACTGCCACGACGACCTCGGCCTTGCGGTCGCGAATTCGCTCGCAGGCGTGCAGATCGGCGGCGCGCGGCAGGTCGAGTGCACGATCAACGGTCTCGGCGAGCGCGCGGGCAACACGTCGCTCGAAGAAATCGTGATGGCCGTCAAGACGCGCAAGGATTACTACGGGCTGGAGGTCGGCATCGATACGACGCAGATCGTGCCGACCTCGAAGCTCGTGTCGCAGATCACCGGTTTTGTCGTGCAGCCGAACAAGGCGGTCGTCGGCGCTAACGCGTTCGCGCACGCGTCGGGCATCCACCAGGACGGCGTATTGAAGGCGCGCGACACCTACGAAATCATGCGCGCGGAAGACGTGGGCTGGGCGACCAACAAGATCGTGCTCGGCAAGCTGTCGGGCCGCAACGCGTTCAAGCAGCGGCTCCAGGAACTGGGCGTAGCGCTGGAATCGGAGGGCGAAGTGAACGCGGCGTTCGCGCGCTTCAAGGAACTCGCCGACCGCAAGGCCGAAATCTTCGATGAAGACATCATGGCGATCGTCTCCGAGGAATCGGCGGAAGCGCAGGCGAAGGAGCACTTCCGCTTCGTGTCGATGGCGCAGCATTCGGAAACCGGCGAGCAGCCGCAGGCACGCGTCGTGTTCGCGGTCGATGGCGCCGAGGTGACGGGCGAATCGCGCGGCAATGGTCCCGTCGACGCGACGCTGCACGCAATCGAATCGAAGGTCGAGAGCGGCGCCGAACTGGTGCTGTATTCGGTCAACGCGATCACGACCGGCACGCAGGCACAGGGCGAAGTCACGGTGCGGCTCTCGAAGAGCGGCCGTATCGTGAATGGCGTCGGTACGGATCCGGATATCGTTGCCGCGTCCGCGAAGGCGTATATCGCCGCGCTGAACAAACTGCATTCGAAGGTCGAAAAGCTGAATCCGCAGCTTTGATGAGTGTTTGCCCGTGGCGCTGATCGCGTCGCGGGCTCTTCCATAGATTTCCGGCGAGGTGTGTTTCAGGTGTCAGGCCGGCCTTGCTTCACCTCGAAGTTTTGCTTTTCTATTACCCAGCCGCGCCCGCGCTTGCATTGAATTTCAGTGTGTAGATAAGACTTCATAATGACTTCCCGTATCGGAGTGCATGCGTCTCCGACATCGAGCACGAACAAAACCGGCTCGTTGCCCGATTCGCCGTTGGATGCGTAGACCGGGGTCTGTTGAGTCGTGATCCATATTTCGTGCTTTTGAGAACAACCGAACATCAAAGCACCTGTCACGATAATCATTCCGACGCTAAGGCTTCTCATAACCCAGACTTTGGATAAAGTCGCTGCTCCTTTACGCGCTTCGAATGTGACAGACCTACGGCGATATCTTCTGGACTGACCATACCAAAGGCCGACCAGCGTGGGTCGTATGCCACGATTCCCACCAGGTTGAGCACGTCCGCAATGTTCGATGAGCAACTGTTGTCGAGCAAGCTGTATTCGTGATTTCGTGGATCGCGATTGGTTACGGCTGCGCGGCGCATCAATTCCGTTTTGATCAATCTTTTCGTGCGGAGAGACCCGCACTATATATCCAACAGAACCGCGAAAAGTCTCTTGAATCGAAATGTACTGCGAATATGTCTTTTTTGAATCGTAGCCGTCATGGGCTCGCGAGTATGCGATGCCATCGACGACGATCGCTACGTGACCAAATTGCGATCCTCTGCTAATTAGGCGTGAGTCGCTGACGATGACTTCGATGCTATCGGTTTCCACCCGAATTTCCTTCGCTTCCGCATCCGTCGCTGGCGTGGTGGTCCTGGTTCCGATTAATCGATACTTCACACCGTCAGGTGAGGTGAGCGTCTGTTCGGCCATGCTTATCCTGCAAGGTAGACATTGATGTTTTCTTTGAGTGCCGTGGACGACAGCAAATGCGTGTGGCCGTCCGGGTCGGTTTTGCCATACTCGACGTCGCACGTTTCTCGTTGAATCGCATAGGCAAGGTTGACGAGCGGCTTGCCCGTCGAATCCTTTAGTACGAATCGGTCGTCGAAACAGATCGTGCGATGGGCAACCGCCTCGCATGTTTTCACTTCCGCCTTGCCACTCGGGCCAGGCGGGACGGTGATGAAGATTCCAGGGTTACTGCCCACGATGACTCTGTTTTTCATACACGGACAAAGCACCCGATCGCCGTCGACGACAACGGCTCGTCCTTTCTCGGACATTCCCTCGCCGGTGCCGAATATCTTGAATACGCCCTTGTAGTTGCCGCACGTTGCGTCGTCGTCGGGTCGCCGTGCCATACCGCCGCCTTACGCATCGATATACAGCGTCATTGCTTGACGTGCTGCCTCGATCATTACCTGTGCAACACGTGCGACGCGCTTCGTGGGTGAATTGACGGCGCCGACGTGATGCATCGTTTCGTTGTTTTCTCTATCCGGCATATTAGGTTTCTACGTAGCGCCGCATCTGACGGCAACCTCGTAAAAATAACTTATATTCATCAGATCATTTGTTAAAAGTGATCGACGTTTGAAAGCGCCGCCGCGCGGCGGAAGCCTCGCGTAATAAATTCGCAGAAACCGCTGACATCGGTCATTCGATAAAGAAAATGCCGCCTTCGCAGGCGGCATTTTCTTCGATCATTGAGCGGGTCGGAAAAAGCAAAACCGTCAGAACATATTCCGTCGATCCGGATCATGCAGCGGATCAGGCGTCTTCTGCGTGAGCCGCAGGATGCCCTGATCGTCGAAATAAAAGCTATACATCATGTACCAGACGTTTGCCTCCATATACCGGTAGGTCCAGACCTCGCGCTTCATCAGCGGAAAGTAGGAAGTCTCCACCGGCCGGCCGAAGTTCACGAGCACGTCCTTCTTCGTCCAGGTGCCGATCTCCGCCTTGTAGAACTCGTTCGCGTCGAGCACCTGGCGCACGCTGACGATCTTGCCGGATGCGTCGATGTCGGCGGCGGTCGTGAATTCGCCGAGCGGCTGGGTCGGCCACATCAGGCGCTTGCCGCCGTTGGGGAGATCGTAGACCTCGCGCGGCGGGCCGAGGCGGGCGGTGATCGTCGATGCATCGGCGCCGGCCTGGTAGTTCTGCCAGGGCTGCACACAAGCCGAGAGCAGCAGTGCGAGTCCGGCGGCGGCGAGCACGCGGTTCACGCGGGTGAGTTTGAGCGACATTAATACCTCCAGAAACGGGATGCGCGGGCGTAGCTGCCCGGACTTCCTAGTGCTTCGGATTTTGACACGCGAACGGTAAAAAGCTTCCTGACGAGACGCAGGATATTCGTCCCTCGCTTGCGCATGCTGCACGGCGCGGCCTATGATCCGCGCTCTCTTCGAAACGAATCGAACCTTTGGGCGGAGCGGCAATGTCGGGTGCGAACAAGAGGCGGGTGTCGGCTGGCGTGCGGTGGCTCGCGGGGGCGGCGTGGATCGCGTGGTCAATGGCGGCGTCGGCGGCGGTGGCCGCGGTGGTGGCTAACCCCGTGCCGATCCGCATCGCGATGATCGAGGGCATGTCCGGGCCCTTCGCCAACGCCGGCGCGGCGGTCGAGCGCAATCTGCGCTTCGGCGTCGAGCGCGTGAACGCGCGGGGAGGCGTGAAGTTGCCCGACGGCGCACATCCGCTGCAACTGGTCGTGCTCGACGGCAAGGGCAGCAGCGAGGCGAGCCTCGTGCAACTGCGCGCGGTGGCGGATGACAAAATCGGCTTCGTGATGCAGGGCAACAGTTCTGCCGTCGCGGCGGCGCTGATTGCGGCCATCGACAAGCAGAACGCGCGCGAACCGGATGCGCGCGTCGTCTTCCTCAACTATTCCGCCGACGATCCCGCGCTGACCAACGCTTCCTGCAGTTTCTGGCACTTTCGCTTCGATGCGCACGCCGGCATGCGGATGGACGCGCTCGCGGAGGCGATCCGGCGCGACGACTCGGTGAAGAAGGTGTATCTGTTGAACCAGGACTACAGCTTCGGCCACGACGTCAGCCGCGAGGCCCAGCGCGCGTTGAAGGAGCGCCGGCCGGACATCGCCATCGTCGGCGACGAGTTTCATCCGATCGGCCGTGTGAAGGATTTCGCGCCCTATGTCGCCAAGATTCGCGCGAGCGGGGCGGACGCGGTCGTGACGGGCAACTGGGGCAACGACCTCACCTTGCTTGTGAAAGCCGCGCGGGAACAGGGCCTGAACACGAAGTTCTACACGTTCTACGGCAACAGCCTCGGCGCGCCCGCCGCGCTCGGCGACGCGGGCGTAAAGCGCGTGGTAGCGGTCGCGGACTGGCATCCGAACGTGGGCGGCGCGGCGTCCGACGCGTACTATCAGGCGTTCCGCGCACGCTATCCGTCACCTGCCGACGACTATCTCGTGCTGCGCATGCCGTTGATGATCGACATGCTCGCAGACGCGATGACCCGCGCCGGCAGCGCCGACCCGACGGCCGTCGCCCGCGCGCTCGAAGGCATGAAGTTCGACAACGGCTTCCACGCCTCGACCATGCGCGCACAGGACCATCAGTTGATCCAGCCGCTCTACGTGATGGAGATGGATCGCGCGGGCACGCTCGGCGTGCACTTCGACAACGAGGGCTCCGGCTACGGCTTTCGCACCTTGCTGGCGTTGCCGCCGGAAAAGACCGTCCAGCCGACGACCTGCAACATGGCCCGTCCGTCGCGCTAGGGCGCTTCAGGCAACCTTCGACGGGCAAACGAGCTGTGCTATAATTCGCCCTTCGTTTTGAGCCGGTCCGCCATAAAAGCTCCGTGTGAGCTTCTTATAAGCAGCACAGAAGCAGCAAACGAGACCGTTTCAATCCGAAGAAACCACCGAACCAACCGACGTAACCACGGCACGGCCTTTCTTCCGTGACCGCCTGTCTGTTTTAAAGGAAAAGCAAATGTCCGCAGTAATCCACGCCAAGAAGTCCGACGTCGTCGCAGAATATGCGCGCGCCGCCAACGACACCGGTTCGCCCGAAGTGCAGGTTGCACTGCTGACGACCCGCATCAACGAACTGACCCTGCATTTCAAGGCTCACTCGAAGGATCACCACAGCCGCCGCGGTCTGCTGCGCATGGTGAGCCGCCGTCGCAAGCTGCTCGATTACCTCAAGGGCAAAGACGCCGACCGTTATCGCTCGCTGATCGAGAAGCTGGGCCTGCGTAAGTAATTGGCATCAATCGGCCAGCGTTCCATCGAAATGCCTGTGTCAGTCCGCTGATACAGGCATTTTGTTTTTGAACGGTCACCGGCCGGCATGTGTTTCAAGCGTTTTATCTGTTGCACCGGGATTCTGATCGAATCCGATACCCGGCTGGCCTCGCGGCGGAGCTTTGTGTCATTCCAGCGCGTCATGCGCATCGCGTGTCGTGTTGCGTTGGAATGGCATAACACACCTCTTCTTGCGCGGTTCGGCCGAAAGCCTGGCTTAGCGCCGCTCATCGGCATGTTTCGGGTTGAGCGCGGCGCGGCGTAACGAACAAGGAGTGACAATGTTCAATAAAATCGTCAAAGAATTTAAGTGGGGACAACACAACGTCCGTCTGGAAACGGGTGAGATCGCCCGTCAGGCCGGCGGCGCGGTGATCGTCGACGTCGAAGACACGGTGGTGCTCGCGACGGTCGTCGGCGCGAAGACGGCGAAGCCGGGCCAGGATTTCTTCCCGCTGACCGTCGATTACCTCGAAAAGACCTACGCCGCCGGCAAGATCCCGGGCGGCTTCTTCCGCCGCGAAGGCCGTCCGTCGGAAGGCGAGACGCTCATTTCGCGCCTGATCGACCGGCCGCTGCGCCCGCTGTTCCCGGAAGGTTTCTACAACGAAGTGCAGGTCGTGATTCACGTGCTGTCGCTGAATCCGGAAATCCCCGCCGACATTCCCGCGCTGATCGGCGCGTCGGCGGCGCTGGCTGTTTCGGGCCTGCCGTTCAATGGTCCGGTCGGCGCCGCGCGGGTCGCGTACATCAACAATGAATACGTGCTGAACCCGACGCGCGCGCAGATGAAGGAATCGGCGCTCGACCTGATCGTCGCCGGCACCGAGCGCGCCGTGCTGATGGTGGAATCGGAAGCGAAGCAACTGAGCGAAGAAGTGATGCTCGGCGGCGTCGTGTTCGGCCACGAGCAGATGCAGACGGCCATCGACGCGATCCACGAACTCGTCCGTGACGGCGGCAAGCCGGAATGGGACTGGCAGCCGGCGCCGAAGAACGAAGCGCTGATCGCCCGCGTGACGGAAATCGCGCAAGGCGAACTGCTCGCCGCCTACCAGTTGCGCAACAAGCAGGCGCGTTCGGCGAAGCTGAAGGAAGTCTACGCAGCGACGTCCGCCGCGCTCGAGCAGGACGCAGCGGCGTCGGGCACGGTCGCCGCGGACAAGGCGACCGTCGGCAACGTGCTGTTCGACATCGAAGCGAAGATCGTCCGCTCGCAGATCCTGAACGGCGAGCCGCGCATCGACGGCCGCGACACCCGCACCGTCCGCCCGATCGAAATCCGCACGGGCGTCCTGCCGCGCACCCACGGCTCGGCGCTCTTCACGCGCGGCGAAACGCAGGCGCTCGTCGTTGCAACGCTCGGCACGAAGGGCGATGAACAGAATATCGACGCGCTCGAAGGCGAGTACCGCGAGCGCTTCATGCTCCACTACAACATGCCTCCGTTCGCGACCGGCGAAACGGGCCGTGTCGGTTCGCCGAAGCGCCGTGAAATCGGTCACGGCCGTCTCGCCAAGCGCGCGCTCGCCGCATGCCTGCCGGGCGCCGATGAATTCGGCTACTCGATTCGCGTCGTGTCGGAAATCACGGAATCGAACGGTTCGTCGTCGATGGCTTCGGTCTGCGGCGGCTGTCTCGCGCTGATGGACGCCGGCGTGCCGATGAAGGCGCACGTCGCGGGCATCGCGATGGGCCTGATCCTCGAAGGCAACAGGTTCGCGGTTCTGACCGACATCCTCGGCGACGAAGATCACCTCGGCGACATGGACTTCAAGGTGGCCGGCACGGCGCAAGGCGTGACCGCGCTGCAGATGGACATCAAGATCCAGGGCATCACGAAGGAAATCATGCAGGTCGCGCTCGCGCAGGCGAAGGAAGGCCGCATGCACATCCTCGGCAAGATGACGACGGCGGTTCCGGGCACGAACACGGAACTGTCGGACTACGCGCCGCGCATGATCACGATCAAGATCAACCCGGAAAAGATCCGCGACGTGATCGGCAAGGGCGGTTCGGTGATCCGCGCGCTGACCGAAGAAACCAACACGACGATCGACATTTCGGATGACGGCGTCGTGACCATCGCGAGCACGAGCAGCGAAGGCATGGCCGAAGCGAAGAAGCGCATCGAGAACATCACGGCCGAAGTGGAAGTCGGACAGATCTACGAAGGTCCGGTGCTGAAGCTGCTGGATTTCGGCGCGATCGTGAACATCCTGCCGGGCAAGGATGGCTTGCTGCACATCTCGGAAATCGTCAACGAGCGCATCAAGGACATCAACGATTACCTGAAGGAAGGCCAGATCGTGCGCGTGAAGGTCATCCAGACGGATGAGAAGGGGCGTGTGCGCCTGTCGGCGAAGGCGTTGCTGAATGAAGGCACGCCGCACGCAGAACCGACGCATCCGCAGCACTAAGACGGAGTGTCACGACGGCCGGTCGCGTTTTTCGCGCACCGGCCGTTTTTTTGCCTGACTCGATGGCAGTGTGGATTAAGCTTTGCTTGCGTCCACAGTTCCATCCGGTTACCAATCCCGCACATGACTGCCGGCGAATCCGACTCGAAGGGGAAGCAGATGAAAGCGATCGAAATCACTGAATTTGGCGCACCCGAGGTGTTGAAACTGGGCGAGCGTCCGATGCCCGCGCCGAAGTCGGGCGAGGTGCTGATCAAGGTCGCGGCATCGGGCGTGAATCGTCCGGACGTGTTTCAGCGAAAGGGCGGCTATGCGCCGCCGCCGGGCGCGTCTGACTTGCCGGGGCTGGAAGTGGCGGGCGAAATCGTCGATGCCGCCGACGATGCGTTCGATTCGAAGCACAACCCGTTTGGTCTGAAGAAGGGCGATCGCGTGTGCGCGCTGCTCGCGGGCGGCGGCTATGCGGAGTACGCAGTTGCGCCGACCGAACAATGCCTGCCGGTGCCGAAAGGCCTGTCGGATGTCGAGGCGGCGTCGCTCCCGGAGACGTTCTTCACCGTCTGGAGCAACGTGTTCGAGCGCGCGCATCTCGGCGCGGGGGAAAACGGCGCGGAAGAAACGTTGTTGATCCAGGGCGGGTCGAGCGGTATCGGCGTGACGGCGATCCAGATCGCGAAAGCGCTCGGGCATCGCGTGTTCGTAACGGCCGGCACCGATGAGAAATGCCGCGCCTGCGAAGAACTGGGTGCGGAGCGTGCGATCAACTACAAGACCGAAGATTTCGTCGAAGTGGTGAAGTCGCTGACGAACGATCGCGGCGTCGACGTGATTCTCGACATGGTCGCGGGCGATTATCTGCCGCGCGAACTGAAGGCGCTCGCCGATGGCGGGCGCGTCTGCGTCATCGCGCTGCTCGGCGGCGCGAAGGCGGAGATCAATCTGAACGACGTGCTGCGCCGCCGGCTCGTGATCACTGGTTCGACGCTGCGTCCTCGCCCGATCGCGTTCAAGGGCAAAATCGCCGCTCAACTGAAAGAGCGCGTCTGGCCGGAAATCGAGGCGGGGCGCATCAAACCGGTCATCCATCAGGTGTTTCCCGCGCAAAACGCCGCAGCGGCACACACGTTGATGGAAGGCAGCACGCACGTTGGCAAGATCGTTCTGGACTGGAATCAGGTTGCGTAGGCGCGCGAGATTTTCCGCCGGTTTGACCGGATTTGCCGCGACACAGTAAAATTGCATGTTTTGCGGGCGATTCAGGCGGCGCGCTCGATGAGCGAATAGACCGAAACCATACCAACAGCGCGGCGGCAAGGCCGCCAAGCGGCGAGACACATGTCGAAACAACGAGCGAAACTAGTAGTTGGGAACTGGAAAATGCATGGACGCCTCGCGGAGAACGGCGCGTTGCTGACCGAGGTGGCTGCGGGCGCTTCTGCTTTGCAAAACGGAGTGCGTGTCGGTGTCTGCGTTCCGTTTCCGTATCTCTCGCAGTCGCAAGCGTTGTTGAGCGGATCGGTCGTCGCCTGGGGTGTGCAGGACGTGTCGGCGTATACGCAGGGCGCGTATACGGGCGAGGTTGCGGCGGAGATGGCCGCCGACTTCGGTGCAACCTATGCCATCGTCGGACATTCCGAGCGTCGCGCGTATCATCGCGAAAGCTCCGATCTCGTCGCTGTAAAGGCCCGCCGCGCACTCGAGTTCGGCCTCACGCCGATCGTATGCGTCGGGGAGACCCTCGAACAGCGCAACACGGGTGTCACGGAACAGGTCGTCGGCACGCAACTCGAAGCGGCGCTGCTGGTGCTGACGGAGGAGCAGGCGACGAACATCGTCGTTGCCTATGAACCCGTCTGGGCGATCGGCACCGGCAAGAGCGCGAGCGCTGCGGAAGCGCAGCATGTTCACGCGTTCTTGCGCGCGAAGCTCGCCGAAAAGGGTGCCGCGGTCGCTGGCGTGCCGTTGCTCTACGGCGGCAGCGTCAAGCCGGAGAATGCGCAGGAGTTGTTTGCGCAGCAGGATATCGACGGTGGCCTGATTGGCGGCGCGTCGTTGAAGTCAAAGGATTTTCTGGCGATCTGCCAGGCGGCACAGGATGTGTCGAACTGAGCGCAACTGGCGTTCAGGCGAAGGAAAGCAGGAAGCGCGACGCATCGGTGTCGCGTCAACATTAAAGATCCAGGTGAGTGGAAATGCTGTATTTGAAGACTTTGATCATCGTTGTCCAATTGATGTCGGCGTTGGGTGTTATCGGCCTTGTGCTGTTGCAGCATGGCAAAGGCGCCGACATGGGCGCAGCGTTCGGTAGCGGTGCATCCGGCAGCCTGTTTGGCGCAACCGGCTCGGCGAACTTTCTTTCACGCACGACCGCGGTTCTCGCGGCTGTGTTCTTCATCTCGACGCTGACGCTGACCTACCTTGGCAGCTATAAACCACAAGCGTCGGCGGGCGTGCTGGGTGGTGCTGCGATGGCTCCCGCGTCGGCTACTGCCGGGTCTGCGCCGGCTTCGGCACCGGTTGTTTCCTCGGCGCCGGGCGCCGATGTACCCAAGTGATGCTGAAATAAATTTTTCGCGAAATTCGCTTTTTGTGCGTTGAACAAACCGTTGGGCCCAGTTATAATTCAAGTCTTGAAGCGATTCGCGGCAATTAGAAGTTGTTTTCCCGGATTGCAGGACAGTGCCGACGTGGTGAAATTGGTAGACACGCTATCTTGAGGGGGTAGTGGCGAAAGCTGTGCGAGTTCGAGTCTCGCCGTCGGCACCAAAGTTATCCAATGCCAGCCGCATGCATCGCTTCGGCTGGCATTGTCACTTCTGGAGTATGCTTACGATCCGATTGTGTTCGTGAGCGATCCGAAGCGAAATTCTTGACCGGGTGGTCTGTCCCGGCTGAAACGCCCGTATCAATTAACTGACCCAACCGATTTGAGGATAGCCTTGAACCTCGCACCCTATTACCCCGTCTTGTTGTTCCTCCTGGTGGGCACTGGTTTAGGCATAGCGTTGGTCAGTATCGGCAAGCTCCTCGGTCCCAACAGGCCTGACACCGAAAAGAACGCACCGTACGAATGTGGCTTCGAAGCCTTCGAAGACGCACGTATGAAATTTGATGTGCGTTACTATCTCGTCGCCATTCTGTTCATTATTTTCGACCTTGAAACCGCTTTCCTGTTCCCGTGGGGCGTGGCCCTGCGCGATATCGGTTGGCCGGGCTTCATGGCCATGATGATTTTTCTGCTCGAATTTTTGCTCGGTTTCGCCTACATCTGGAGAAAGGGCGGTCTCGACTGGGAATGACTGTTAAATCACCGGATTCATGGGCGGCTTTGGCTGGCGGCTCATCTGGAGTGGAAAGCAAATGAGTATCGAAGGGGTCTTGAAGGAAGGGTTTGTCACCACCACGGCTGACAAGCTGATCAACTGGACGCGCACCGGCTCCCTCTGGCCGATGACGTTCGGTCTCGCGTGCTGCGCGGTCGAGATGATGCATGCGGGCGCTGCCCGCTACGACCTCGACCGTTTCGGCGTGGTGTTTCGTCCGAGTCCGCGCCAGTCGGACGTGATGATCGTTGCCGGCACGCTTTGCAACAAGATGGCGCCCGCGCTGCGCAAGGTCTACGACCAGATGGCCGAGCCGCGCTGGGTGATCTCGATGGGTTCGTGCGCGAACGGCGGTGGCTACTACCACTACTCGTATTCCGTCGTGCGCGGCTGCGACCGGATCGTGCCGGTCGACGTCTACGTGCCGGGCTGTCCGCCGACGGCGGAAGCGCTGGTCTACGGCGTAATCCAGTTGCAAGCGAAGATTCGCCGCACCAACACCATCGCCCGTCAATAAGGCCTGAGCCTCCCCAACTATGGCAAGCAAACTCGAGACCCTTAAAGCGAACCTCGAGGCGGCGTTTGGCGACCGCCTTCAGAGCATCACCGAGGCGCTTGGGCAACTGACGATTGTCGTCAAGGCGAGCAACTATGCCGAAGTCGCGCTCCAGTTGCGCGACAATCGCAAGCTCGGCTTCGAACAACTCGTCGACCTGTGCGGCGTCGACTACTCGACTTACGGCGAAGGCGCCTATGAGGGCCCGCGTTTCGCCGCCGTGCTCCATCTTCTCTCGATCTCGAACAACTGGCGTCTGCGCGTGCGCGTGTTCGCACCCGACGACGAAGTGCCGATCGTGCCGTCGGTCGTCGACGTGTGGTCGTCGGCGAACTGGTACGAGCGCGAGGCGTTCGACTTGTTCGGCATCGTGTTCGAAGGGCATCCGGACCTGCGCCGCATTCTCACCGACTACGGTTTCATCGGCCATCCGTTCCGCAAGGACTTCCCGGTGTCGGGCTACGTCGAAATGCGTTATGACCCGGAAGAAAAACGCGTGGTTTATCAGCCAGTGACGATCGAGCCGCGCGAAATCACGCCGCGCGTGATTCGCGAAGATCGCTATGGCGGTCTGAAACACTAAGAGAACGCCATGGCAGAGATCAAGAACTACACGCTGAATTTTGGCCCCCAACACCCGGCAGCGCACGGTGTGCTGCGCCTCGTGCTCGAACTCGATGGCGAAGTGATCCAGCGCGCCGATCCACACATCGGCCTCCTGCATCGCGCGACCGAAAAGCTCGCCGAAACGAAGACGTTCATCCAGTCGGTGCCGTACATGGATCGTCTCGACTATGTGTCGATGATGGTCAACGAGCACGGTTACGTGATGGCGATCGAGAAGCTGCTCGGCATCGATGTGCCGGTGCGCGCGAAATACATTCGCGTGCTGTTCGACGAAATCACGCGCGTGCTGAACCACCTGATGTGGATCGGCTCGCACGCGCTCGACGTCGGCGCGATGGCCGTGTTTCTGTATGCGTTCCGTGAACGCGAAGATCTGATGGACGTGTACGAGGCGGTGTCCGGTGCGCGGATGCATGCGGCGTACTATCGTCCGGGCGGCGTCTATCGCGATCTGCCTGACGCAATGCCGCAATACAAGGCGTCCAAGATTCGCAATGCGAAGGCGCTCTCGAGGATGAACGAGAACCGCCAGGGGTCGCTGCTCGACTTCATCGACGATTTCTTTACGCGCTTCCCGCATTGCGTCGACGAGTACGAAACGCTCCTCACCGACAACCGCATCTGGAAGCAGCGTCTGGTCGGCATTGGCGTGGTCAGTCCCGAGCGCGCGATGCAACTCGGCATGACGGGCGCGATGCTGCGCGGCTCGGGCATCGAGTGGGACTTGCGCAAGAAGCAGCCGTACGAAGTGTATGACCAGCTCGATTTCGACATTCCGGTCGGCGTGAACGGCGATTGTTACGACCGCTATCTGGTGCGCGTCGAGGAAATGCGTCAATCGACGCGAATCGCGAAGCAGTGCATCGAGTGGCTGCGCAAGAATCCCGGCCCCGTGATGATCGACAATCACAAGGTCGCACCGCCGTCGCGGGTTGGCATGAAGACCAACATGGAAGAGCTGATTCACCACTTCAAGCTCTTCACTGAAGGCTTCCACGTGCCCGAAGGCGAGACGTACGCCGCCGTCGAGCATCCGAAGGGCGAGTTCGGCATCTACTTGGTGTCGGACGGGGCGAACAAGCCGTATCGCCTGAAGATTCGTGCACCCGGTTACGCGCATCTCGCCGCGCTCGACGAAATGGCGCGCGGCCACATGATCGCGGATGCAGTGACGATCATCGGTACGCAGGACATCGTGTTCGGCGAGATCGATCGCTGATCCAAATTCGGTCGCTTGCAAGGCGCGCGCTGACACTTACGCCGCGCGAACAGGCGAACAAGCAACAGCAGGACGCCAGGTCTGCCGCAACAAGAAGGGCGCGGCAGGTTTTCGTTCGGTAGGAATTGAAAGAGTCGTGTCTGAAAATGATCTCAGCTGAAGGCCTGAAAGAAATCGATCGTGCGATCGCGAAATATCCCGCGGACCAGAAGCAGTCCGCGGTGATGTCGGCGCTGGCTACCGCACAGGAAGAGCACGGCTGGTTGTCGCCCGAGCTGATGCAGTTCGTCGCCGACTATCTCGGCATGCCGGCCGTTGCCGTGCAGGAAGTCGCGACGTTCTACACGATGTACGAGACGTCGCCGGTCGGCAAGCACAAGATCACGCTTTGCACGAACCTGCCGTGCCAACTGGGCCCGGACGGCGGCTCCGACAGCGCCGCCGAGTACCTGAAGCAGAAGCTCGGCATCGACTTCGGCGAAACCACTGCCGACGGCAAGTTCACCTTGAAGGAAGGCGAGTGCTTCGGTTCGTGCGGCGATGCGCCGGTGCTGCTGGTGAACAACCATCGCATGTGCAGCTTCATGAGCCGCGAGAAGATCGACCAGTTGATCGAGGAACTTTCGAAATGACGTCTCTCCACGATCGTCACATCAAACCGCTGATCCTTGCCGGCCTGAACGGCGAGAACTGGCATCTCGAAGACTACGTCGCGCGCGGCGGCTACAAGCAGTTGCGCCGGATCCTCGAAGAAAAGATTCCCCCCGAGCAGGTGATTGCCGAAGTGAAGGCGTCGGGTCTGCGCGGCCGTGGCGGTGCGGGCTTCCCGACCGGCCTGAAATGGAGCTTCATGCCGCGACAGTTTCCAGGGCAGAAGTATCTCGTCTGCAATTCGGACGAAGGCGAGCCGGGCACGTTCAAGGATCGCGACATCCTGCGCTGGAATCCGCATTCGCTGATCGAGGGCATGGCGATCGGCGCGTATGCGATGGGCATCACCGTCGGCTACAACTATATTCACGGCGAGATCTGGGAAGTCTACAAGGTGTTCGAAGCGGCGCTCGAAGAAGCCCGCGCGGCCGGCTATCTCGGCGCGAACATCTTGGGCTCGGGCTTCTCGTTCGAACTGCACGCGCACCACGGTTACGGCGCGTACATCTGCGGCGAAGAAACGGCGTTGCTCGAATCGCTCGAAGGCAAGAAGGGCCAGCCGCGCTTCAAGCCGCCGTTCCCGGCGAGCTTCGGCGTGTACGGCAAGCCGACGACCATCAACAACACCGAGACGTTCGCAGCCGTCCCGTTCCTTCTGGAAGTCGGTCCGCAGAATTACCTCGAGATGGGCAAGCCGAACAACGGCGGCACGAAGATTTTCTCGATCTCCGGCGACGTCAATCGTCCGGGCAACTACGAGATTCCTCTCGGCACGCCGTTCTCGACGCTGATGGAACTCGCCGGCGGCGTGCGCGGCCAGTCGATCAAGGCGGTGATTCCGGGCGGATCGTCGGCGCCTGTCGTGCCGGGTGACATGATGCTCGCCACCGACATGGACTACGACTCGATTGCCAAAGCTGGCTCGATGCTGGGCTCGGGCGCGGTGATCGTGATGAACGAAACGCGCTGCATGGTCCGTTCGCTGCTGCGTCTGTCGTATTTCTACTACGAGGAATCCTGCGGTCAGTGCACGCCGTGCCGCGAGGGCACGGGGTGGCTCTATCGCGTCGTGCACCGTATCGAACACGGTCTTGGCCGCAAGGAAGATCTGGATCTGCTCAACTCCGTTGCCGAAAACATCATGGGCCGCACGATTTGCGCCCTCGGTGACGCAGCCGCCATGCCGGTGCGCGGCATGCTGAAGCACTTCTGGAAAGAATTCGAATATCACGTCGAGCACAAGCATTGTCTCGTCGGCGGGCACGCGCACCACGCGGCGTCCGAAGCGCTTACCGCGTGATCAGGCGCGATATAAAGGTTAAGGACCATTCCCCATCATGGTTGAACTAGAAATTGACGGCAAGACGGTAGAAGTGCCTGAAGGCAGCATGGTGATCCAGGCTGCGCACAAGGTCGATTCGTACATTCCGCACTTCTGCTATCACAAGAAGCTGTCGATCGCGGCGAACTGCCGTATGTGCCTCGTCGAAGTCGAGAAGATGCCGAAGGCCGTGCCCGCCTGTGCGACGCCGGTGTCGGCTGGCATGATCGTGCGGACCACGTCCGACAAGGCCGTGAAAGCGCAGCAGTCCGTGATGGAATTCCTGCTGATCAACCATCCGCTCGATTGCCCGATCTGCGATCAGGGCGGCGAGTGCCAGTTGCAGGATCTGGCGGTGGGTTATGGCAAGTCGCAGTCGCGCTACAGCGAAGAAAAGCGCGTCGTGTTCCACAAGAACGTCGGCCCGCTGATCTCGATGGAAGAAATGACGCGCTGCATCCACTGCACGCGTTGCGTCCGCTTCGGCCAGGAAGTGGCCGGTGTGATGGAACTCGGCATGCTGGGTCGTGGCGAGCATTCGGAAATCACGTCGTTCGTCGGCAAGACGGTCGATTCGGAACTGTCGGGCAACATGATCGACCTGTGCCCGGTCGGTGCGCTGACGAGCAAGCCGTTCCGCTACAGCGCGCGGACGTGGGAACTGTCGCGCCGCAAGTCGGTGAGCCCGCATGATTCCGTTGGCGCGAACCTCGTCGTCCAGGTGAAGAACAATCGCGTGATGCGCGTGCTGCCGATGGAAAACGAAACCATCAACGAGTGCTGGATCTCGGACAAGGACCGTTTCTCGTACGAAGCGCTGAACAGCGCCGAGCGCCTGACCACGCCGATGCTGAAGCAAGACGGCAAGTGGCTCGAAACGGACTGGCCGACGGCGCTCGAATACGTCGCGAAGGGTTTCAAGGGCATCAAGGCCGATCACGGCGCGAATGCCATTGCTGCGCTGGCTACGCCGCACAGCACGATCGAAGAGCTGTATCTGCTGAAGCAACTGGCTGAGGGCGTTGGCACGCCTAACATCGATTTCCGTCTGCGTCAGAGCGATTTCTCGGCGCCTGTGGGCGTGGGCGTGCCGTGGCTCGGTGTGAAGATCGCGGATCTGACGAACATCGACACCGCGTTTGTCATCGGCTCGTTCCTGCGTCGCGATCACCCGCTGTTCGCCGCGCGTCTGCGTCAGGCCGCGAAGAGCGGCGCGAAGCTCACGTTCCTCCATGCAAGCAACGACGACTCGCTGATCCCGGCCGCGCATCGCGTGGTCGCGGCGCCTTCGGTGTGGCTCGACCAACTCGCGGGCATCGCTGCGGCGGTTGCCGAAGCGCGCGGCGTCGAATTGCCGGATGCGTTTGCGGGCCGCGAAGTGTCGGCGGCTGCCAAGGATGTGGCGGCGTCGCTGTCGGCGGGCGAGAAGCGCGTCGTGCTGCTCGGCAACAGTGCGGTCCAACACCCCGATTTCGCCCAGATTCAAGCGGCGGCCCAATGGATCGCCGACAGCACCGGCGCGACGCTCGGCTTCCTGACGGAAGCGGCCAACACGGTCGGCGCGCATCTCGTCGATGCATTGCCGGGCGAAGGCGGACTGAACGCACGCGAAGTGTTCGAGCAGCCGCGCAAGGGTTATGTGCTCTTCAACGTCGAACCCGAATTCGATACTGCGAATCCCGCTCAAGCGCTCGCCGCGCTGAAGCAGGCGGAAATGGTCGTCGCGCTGTCGGCGTTCAGGCACGGCGCGGATTACGCCGACGTGCTCCTGCCGATCGCGCCGTTCACGGAAACGTCGGGCACCTTCGTCAACGCGGAAGGTACGGCGCAGTCGTTCAATGGCGTCGTGCGTCCGCTCGGCGAGACGCGTCCGGGCTGGAAGGTGCTGCGCGTGCTCGGCAGCGTACTGGGCCTGCCGGGCTTCGAATTCGATACCGCCGAGGAAGTTCGCAACGCGGCGCTCGGCACGGGCGATCTGACTGCGCGCCTGTCGAACAAGACCGGTGTCGCTGCGCAGCGCAAGACCGCTGCCGCAACGCGCGAAGGCACGTTCGAACGCCTCGCCGACGTGCCGATCTATCATGCGGATGCACTGTCGCGCCGCGCGGAATCGCTGCATCTGACGGCGGCAGCTCGCGACGCGAACGTGGCCGCCCTGCCGACGTCGCTCTTCGACAAGCTCGGCCTGAAGAACGGCGACGCAGTGCGCGTCGCCCAAGGCAACCTCTCGGTGGTCCTGCCGGCGGTTCGCGATGCGAACCTGGCGGAAACGGTGGTCCGCGTGTCGGCGAGTACGACGGCTGGCGCCGCGCTCGGCGGCTTGTTCGGTGAACTGGTAGTGGAGAAGGCGTAAATGGGCTTGTTCGATACGATCAACGCGGGCGGCACGCAGATTCTCGGCGTCGCATGGCCGACGGTGTGGGCGCTGGTCCGCATCCTGGTGGTCTCCGTCGTCATCCTGCTGTGCGTGGCGTACCTGATCCTTTGGGAACGCAAGCTCATCGGCTGGATGCACGTACGGCTCGGCCCGAACCGTGTCGGTCCGATGGGCTTGCTGCAGCCGATCGCCGACGTGCTGAAACTGTTGCTGAAGGAAGTGATTCAGCCGCTGCAGGCGAGCAAGTGGATCTACCTGATCGCACCGGTCATGACGGTGGTGCCCGCGTTCGCCGTGTGGGCGGTGATTCCGTTCCAGGCGCAAGCCGTGCTCGGCGACATCAACGCGGGCCTGCTGTACGTGATGGCGATCTCGTCGATCGGCGTGTATGGCGTGATTCTCGCGGGCTGGGCGTCAAACTCGAAGTACGCATTCCTCGGCGCGATGCGCGCGGCCGCGCAGATGGTCTCGTATGAAATCTCGATGGGTTTCGCGCTCGTCGTCGTGCTGATGGTCGCGGGTTCGCTGAACCTGTCGGACATCGTGACGTCGCAGCAGCGCGGTATCTTCGCGGGCTTCGGTGTCAACTTCCTGTCGTGGAACTGGCTGCCGCTGCTGCCGATGTTCGTCGTGTACTTCATCTCGGGCATCGCCGAAACGAACCGCCATCCGTTCGACGTGGTGGAAGGCGAATCGGAAATCGTCGCGGGCCACATGATTGACTACTCGGGCATGGCGTTCGCGCTGTTCTTCCTCGCCGAGTACATCAACATGATCGTGATCTCGGCGATCGCAACCACGCTGTTCCTCGGCGGCTGGGACGCGCCATTCGGTTTCCTGCACTTCATCCCGGGCTTCTTCTGGTTCGTGCTGAAGGTTTTCTTCCTGCTGTCGATCTTCATCTGGGCGCGTGCGACGTTTCCGCGTTACCGCTACGACCAGATCATGCGTCTCGGCTGGAAGGTGTTCCTGCCGGTGTCGGTGGTGTGGGTGATCGTGGTCGGCTTCTGGATCATGTCGCCGCTGAACATCTGGAAATAAAGGGCGGATGAAATAACCATGACCGCAATTCAGAATTTTTTTAAGACATTCTTCCTGACCGAGCTGCTGAAGGGCCTCGCGCTGACCGGCGGCTACGTGTTCCAGCGCAAGATCACCGTGCAGTTCCCCGAAGAGAAGACACCGATTTCCCCGCGCTTCCGCGGCCTGCACGCACTGCGCCGCTATGAGAACGGCGAAGAGCGCTGTATCGCATGCAAGCTGTGCGAAGCGGTGTGCCCGGCGCTCGCGATCACGATCGAATCCGAAACGCGCGCCGACAACACGCGACGCACGACGCGCTATGACATCGACCTGACCAAGTGCATCTTCTGCGGCTTCTGCGAAGAAAGCTGCCCGGTCGATTCGATTGTCGAAACGCACATCCTCGAGTATCACGGCGAGAAACGCGGCGACCTGTATTTCACGAAGGACATGCTGCTTGCCGTCGGCGACCGTTATGAGACGGAAATCGCGGCGGCGAAGGCGGCTGACGCGCCTTATCGTTGAGATTGCGCTGATGTGCACGAGAGCGGGGAAGAATCAGAACGACGTTCCCGCTCGAAACGAATACACCTGCTGTTGCGGCGCGCGCGCCGGGTTGCCTTGATCCATCGCAACGAAGCGCGCATGTCCAGACACAACGCCTGATGATGGCCTAACGATGAACCGGTAATCATGGAATTCACGACCGTACTGTTCTATATCTTCGCGCTGCTGCTGACCGTGTCGGCGCTGAAGGTGATCACTTCGCGCAATCCGGTGGCATCCGCGCTGTTTCTCGTGCTTGCGTTCTTCAACGCGGCCGCGATCTGGATGCTGCTCCAGGCCGAATTCCTCGCGATCCTGCTGGTTCTCGTCTATGTCGGCGCCGTGATGGTGCTGTTCCTGTTCGTGGTCATGATGCTCGACATCAACCTCGACGTGCTCCATCGCGACTTCAAGAAATTTGTGCCGCTCGCGAGCATCGTCGGCGCGATCATCATCATCGAGACCGCGCTGATCCTGTGGCACGGCTATGGCGCCACGGTCACGCCGGTGCACGACGTGACGGCGGGCGCCGGCGTCGGCGGCGGGGCGATGATGTCGAACACCGGCCTGATCGGCAAGGTCATCTACACCGACTACATCTTCGCGTTCGAAATCGCGGGCCTGATCCTGCTGGTCGCGATCATCGCTGCGATCTCGCTCACGATTCGCGAAAAGAAGGACAACAAGCGCCAGAAGATCGGCGATCAGGTCAAGGTGCGCGCGTCGGACCGGGTCCGCATCGTCAAGATGAAGTCAGAAACGGAAGCGCCCGACGCGACGACCAATCCTCCCGTGACCGGCAATGTCGGTGCGGGCACGGTCGACCACAAAGGCTGAGCGGGAAGGAGAGAAGAAAAATGTTGAGTCTTGCCCATTACCTCGTGCTTGGCGCGATCCTGTTCGCGATCAGCATCGTCGGGATTTTCCTGAACCGCCGCAACGTGATCATCATCCTGATGGCGATCGAACTCATGCTGCTTGCGGTGAACACCAATTTCGTCGCGTTTTCACATTATCTCGGCGATGTGCACGGCCAGATTTTCGTGTTCTTCGTGCTGACCGTGGCCGCCGCTGAAGCGGCGATCGGTCTCGCGATTCTGGTGACCCTGTTCCGCAGCCTCGACACGATCAACGTCGAGGATCTCGACCAGCTCAAAGGTTAAATTCAGGCTAGGCTGTTATGTCCACGACACTCAATGAAAACCTTCTGCTCGCGATTCCGCTGGCACCGCTAGCCGGTTGTCTGATCGCCGGGCTGTTCGGAAAAGCGGTAGGGCGCAAGGGCTCGCATCGCGTCACCATTCTCGGCGTCATGATCTCGTTCGTGCTGTCCGCGATCGTCTTCTTCGACGTAATGAACGGCGCCAGTTTCAACGGCACCATCTATGAATGGATGAACGTCGGCTCGCTGAAGATGGAGGTCGGCTTCCTCGTCGACTCGCTGACCGCGATGATGATGGTCATCGTGACCTTCGTCTCGCTGATGGTGCACATCTACACGATCGGCTACATGGCCGACGACGACGGCTACGAGCGCTTCTTCTCGTACATCTCGCTCTTCACGTTCTCGATGCTGATGCTCGTCATGAGCAACAACTTCCTGCAGCTTTTCTTCGGCTGGGAAGCGGTGGGTCTCGTGTCGTATCTCCTGATCGGCTTCTACTACACCCGTGAAAGCGCGATCTACGCGAACATGAAGGCGTTTATCGTGAACCGCGTTGGCGACTTCGGGTTCCTGCTCGGCATCGGCCTGCTGCTGGCGTTCGGCGGATCGCTGAACTACGGCGACATCTTCGCGCAAGGCACGAAGCTCGCGGGCATGACGCTCCCGGGCACCGACTGGGGCCTCCTGACCGTCGCGTGTATCTGCCTTTTCATCGGCGCGATGGGCAAGTCGGCACAGTTCCCGCTGCACGTCTGGCTGCCGGACTCGATGGAAGGCCCGACGCCGATCTCCGCACTGATCCACGCGGCAACCATGGTGACGGCCGGCATCTTCATGGTCACGCGCATGTCGCCGCTGTTCGAACTGTCGGATTCGGCGCTGTCGTTCGTCACGGTGATCGGCGCGATCACGGCGCTCTTCATGGGTTTTCTCGGCGTCGTACAAAACGACATCAAGCGCGTCGTCGCTTACTCGACGCTCTCGCAACTCGGCTATATGACGGTCGCGCTCGGTGTGTCGGCGTATCCGGTGGCGGTGTTCCACCTCGCGACGCACGCGTTCTTCAAGGCGCTGCTGTTCCTCGGCGCGGGTTCGGTGATCATCGGCATGCACCACGACCAGGACATGCGCAACATGGGCGGCCTGCGCAAATACATGCCGATCACCTGGATCACGTCGCTGGTCGGTTCGCTCGCGCTGATCGGCACGCCGTTCTTCTCGGGCTTCTATTCGAAGGATTCGATCATCGATGCGGTGAAGCTCTCGCATCTGCCGGGTTCGGGCTTCGCATACTTCGCGGTGGTGGCGAGCGTGTTCGTCACGGCGCTGTACTCGTTCCGCATGTACTTCATGGTGTTCCATGGCGAAGAGCGCTTCCGCGGTCCGAAGCACCCTGAGTCGCCGATGGGCATCGAAGCGGCGCACGGGCATGGCCATGACGATCACGGCCACGGCCACGGTCATGACGACCACGCGCACGAGCCGCACGAAACGCCGTGGGTGGTCTGGGTGCCGCTCGTCCTGCTGGCGATTCCGTCGGTGGTCATTGGCGCGATCGCGGTCGGCCCGATGCTCTTCGGCGACTTCTTCTCGCACGGCGTGGTGTTCGACAAGGTGATCTTCATCGGCGAGAACCATCCGGCGCTGCACGAAATGGCCGAGGAATTCCACGGCTGGGCGGCGATGGGTCTGCATTCCGTGTCGGGCCTGCCGGTGTGGCTGGCACTTGCCGGCGTGGTCGTCGCATGGTTCCTGTATCTGAAGCGCACGGACCTGCCGCCGGTGATCCGTCAACGTTTCTCGGGCATCTACACGCTGCTCGACAACAAGTACTACTTCGACAAGATCAACGAAGTCGTCTTCGCAAAGGGCGCGGTCGCGATTGGCCGCGGGCTCTGGAAGGAGGGCGATGAAGCCGTCATCGACGGTATCGTCAACGGCAGTGCGCGGTTCGTCGGCTGGTTTGCCGGTGTGATCCGCTTCCTTCAATCCGGTTACATCTATCACTACGCGTTCGCCATGATTATCGGCATGTTGGGGCTCTTGACCCTGTTTGTAACGCTCGGCGGCAAATAAGGCGAGGGACCCTATGCACTCTTTTCCGATTCTCAGTGTCGCGATCTGGTTGCCGATCGTATTCGGCCTCCTGGTCCTGGCTGTCGGCTCCGACCAAAACCCGGGGCCTGCGCGCTGGGTCGCGCTGATCGGCTCGATCCTCGGGCTGCTCGTCACGATTCCCTTGATCACCGGCTTCGACTCGTCGACGGCCGCGTTGCAGTTCGTCGAACAGGCGAACTGGATCGAACGCTTCAACATTACGTACCACCTCGGTGTGGACGGCATCTCGATGTGGTTCGTCGTGCTGACCGCGCTGATCACGGTGATCGTCGTGATCGCCGGCTGGGAAGTGATCACCGAACGCGTCGCGCAGTACTTCGCCGCGTTCCTGATCCTGTCGGGCATCATGGTCGGCGTGTTCTCGACCGCCGACGGCATGCTGTTCTACGTGTTCTTCGAAGCGACGCTGATTCCGATGTACATCATCATCGGCGTGTGGGGCGGGCCGAACCGCGTGTACGCGGCGTTCAAGTTCTTCCTGTACACGCTGATGGGCTCGCTGCTGATGCTGATCGCGCTCCTGTATCTGTACACGCAGACGCACACGTTCGACCTCGCAACCTGGCAGGCCGCGAAGATCGGCTTCACGCCGCAGGTGCTGCTGTTCATCGCGTTCTTCCTGGCGTTTGCCGTGAAGGTGCCGATGTGGCCGGTTCACACGTGGTTGCCTGACGCGCACGTCGAGGCACCGACCGGCGGCTCCGTCGTGCTGGCCGCGATCATGCTGAAGCTCGGCGCCTACGGTTTCCTGCGCTTCTCGTTGCCGATCGCACCGGACGCCAGCCACTTCCTCGCGCCGGTCGTGATCACGCTGTCGCTGATCGCGGTGATCTACATCGGTCTTGTCGCGCTGGTGCAGACAGACATGAAGAAGCTGGTGGCGTATTCATCGATTGCGCACATGGGCTTCGTCACGCTCGGCTTCTTTATCTTCAGCCAGCTCGGCGTGGAAGGCGCGATCATCCAGATGATCTCGCACGGCTTCGTGTCGGGCGCGATGTTCCTTTCGATCGGCGTGCTCTACGACCGTGTCCACTCGCGCCAGATCGCGGATTACGGCGGCGTCGTGAACACGATGCCGAAGTTCGCGGCCTTCTCGATGTTCTTCGCGATGGCGAACTGCGGCCTGCCGGGCACGTCGGGATTCGTCGGCGAGTTCATGGTGATTCTGGCTGCCGTGAAGTTCAACTTCTGGATCGGTTTCCTCGCGACGTTCACGCTGGTGCTCGGCGCGGCCTACACGCTGTGGATGTACAAGCGCGTGCATTTCGGCGCGATCGCGAACGACCACGTCGCGAAGCTCAAGGACATCAACAAGCGTGAAATTCTGATGCTTGCCGTGCTCGCGATCTTCACGCTGTACATGGGCCTGTATCCGCGACCCTTCACCAACGTGATGCACGAATCCGTGTCAAACCTCCTCTCCCACGTCGCGCAGTCGAAGCTGCCGCTCACCCAGTAACGTCGTGCGGAGGAACTAAAAGATCATGCAAAACGCCCCTATGAGTGCCCTGTTGCCCGACACGATCCTGATGCTCGCGATCGTCGTGGCCTGGTTGAACGACACGATCTTCGGCTACCCGAGCCGTCGCGTTACGTATCTGATTTCGGTGGTGTCGGCGCTCGTCGTCGGCGTGTGGTTTGCGTTCGTCGCGCTCGATCCGGTGCCGCATTACTTTTTCTCGCGCATGTACATCGTCGATTCGTTCGCGAGCGCGATGAAGGCCGTGGTGTGCCTGGGCTACGCGGTGTCGGTGATCTACTCGCGCAAATACCTTGAAGACCGCGACCTGTTCCGCGGCGACTTCTTCCTGCTCGGCTTGTTCTCGCTGCTCGGCCAGTGCGTGATGATTTCGGGCAACAATTTCCTGACGCTGTATCTCGGCCTCGAATTGATGTCGCTGTCGCTGTACGCCGTGATCGCGTTGCGCAAGGATGCGCCGCAGTCGAACGAAGCGGCGATGAAGTACTACGTGCTCGGCGCGCTCGCATCCGGCTTCCTCCTCTACGGCATTTCGATGCTGTACGGCGCGACGGGTTCGCTCGAACTGAACGAAGTGCTGAAGGCGGTCGCTTCCGGCCATATCAACGACGCGGTGCTGCTCTTCGGCGTGATCTTCGTCGTGGCTGGCGTGGCGTTCAAGATGGGCGCGGTGCCGTTTCACATGTGGGTGCCCGACGTCTATCAGGGCGCACCGACCGCGATGACGCTCCTTACCGGCGGCGGCCCGAAGGTCGCGGCGTTCGCGTGGGGCCTGCGCTTCCTGGTGATGGGCCTCTTGCCGCTCGCCGTCGACTGGCAGGAAATGCTGGTGATTCTCGCGGCGCTGTCGCTGATCGTCGGCAACGTGACGGGTATCGTGCAGAAGAACATCAAGCGGATGCTGGCTTACTCGGCGATCTCGAACATGGGCTTCGTGCTGCTCGGCCTGCTCGCGGGCGTGGTGGACGGCAAGCTGACGGGCGCAGCCGGCGCGTACAGCTCGGCGATGTTCTACAGCATCATCTATCTGGTGACGACGCTCGGGACGTTCGGCGTGGTGATGCTGCTCGCGCGCCGCGATTTCGAAGCCGAAACGCTCGACGATTTCAAGGGCCTGAATCAGCGCAGCCCGGTGTTTGCGTTCGTGATGATGGTGATGATGTTCTCGCTCGCCGGGATTCCGCCGACGGTCGGCTTCTACGCCAAGCTCGCCGTGCTCGAAGCCACGATGAACGCCGGGCTGACGTGGCTGGCCGTGCTGGCCGTGATCACGTCGCTGGTCGGCGCGTTCTACTACCTGCGCGTCGTCAAGCTGATGTACTTCGACGCCCCGCAGGATGCCTCGCCGATCGTCGCCGATGGGTTGAACCGTGGCCTGCTCGCGTTCAACGGCCTGGCCGTGCTCGTGCTCGGCCTGGTTCCGGGTCCGCTGATGTCGGCGTGCCTCACGGCCATTACGCACACGCTCTCGTTCTAATGTCGGCTGCGGGCTGGTTTATCGTGTTGTTGGCGCTCGTCGGCGCCAATGTTCCGTTCCTGAACCAGCGCCTCTTCGCCGTCGTGCCGATTCATCTTGCAAGCAAGGTCGGCAGGAGAGCGCCGAGGAAGAACGCCTGGATTCGCATCGCCGAGGTGATCGTCCTGTATTTTGTCGTGGGCGCGCTCGGCTTCATGCTGGAAGCGCGCGCGGGCAATCGCTTCGAACAGGGCTGGCAGTTCTATGCAATCACCTTCAGCCTGTTCATCGTGCTCGCGTTTCCCGGCTTCACCTATCAATACCTCGTCAAACGCCGCTGACAGCGCATCCGCTGTCGCGGCTCATTCGCACAGGGCGCACGATGGCTGAACATACCTCTCTTCCCCATAGCGACGACGACCTCATCGAAAAGAAGGTCGAAAGCGTCACCTTGCACGAAGGCAAGTTTCTGACGGTCAAGTGCGATACGGTCGAATTGCCCGATGGCAAGCACGCGACGCGCGAATTCGTCGAACATCCGGGCGCTGTGATGATCCTCCCGCTGTTCGACGATGGCCGCGTGTTGCTCGAACGGCAGTTCCGCTATCCGATCGGCAAGGTCCTGGTCGAGTTTCCCGCCGGCAAGATCGATCCGAACGAGGACGAGCTGACTTGCGCGAAGCGCGAGTTGCAGGAAGAGACGGGCTACACCGCACGCGAATGGTTTTTCCTGACGCGCATTCATCCCGTCATTTCCTACTCGACGGAGTTCATCGATCTGTATCTGGCGCGCGGCCTGACCGAAGGCGAGCGCAAGCTCGACGACGGCGAGTTCCTCGAATCGTTCATCGCCGGGCAAGCGGAACTCATCGACTGGGTCAAGAGTGGCCGCATCAGCGATGTGAAGACGATCATCGGCGTGTTCTGGCTCGAGAAGATCATGTCGGGCGAATGGACGCTTGGCGACCCGATCGGCGGCTGATCCCACGCGATCGATCTCACCGGAAAAAGCGGCCGCCCATGGCCGCTTTTTCGTTGGCGGACGGCGCGCCGGCAGAGGAAGAGCCGAAAGGCTAAAATGATTTTTTCCCGGTCCCGGTTGTTTGGGCCGATCATGATCGGTGTTTTTACGAACGACCGTTCACAAAACGCAATTTTGCGATAAACTCAAGCGAAGCTCCGATCAGCATGAAGGTCCTCGATTTAAAGTGCTCCCACGAACATCGGTTTGAAGGCTGGTTCGCTTCTACCGAAGAGTTCGAATCGCAGTTGTCGCACGGACTCGTGGCATGTCCAGTCTGCTCGACGGCCGAGGTGAGCCGCATGCCTTCGGCGCCGCGCCTGAATCTGTCGTCGAGCCGGAACGACGGTACGCCGCCACACCAGCCTCCGGTGAGCGACGCCGCATCCGATTCGAATGCGCTCCAGGCGCGTGCGCTGCGGTTCCTGCGCGAGGTTCTTGAAAAGACTGAGAACGTGGGCGACCGCTTTGCCGAGGAAGCGCGGCGCATTCACTACAACGAAGCGCCGGCGCGCAACATTCGCGGCGTGACCACGTCCGAAGATGCGCACGCCTTGCTCGAAGAAGGTATCGACGTAATGCCGCTGCCCGTTCCGGCCGCACTGAAAGAACCGCTGCAGTAAGTCCTGTTGCGGTGTCTCTCGCGCGTGGCCGATTCGTGCCACGCATGGGACTGGAGACACCCCGCATGGACTTGAACTATTCCCCCGCCGACGACGCATTTCGCGCCGACATCCGCGCCTGGCTCGAAGCCAACCTGCCGCAAGCGCTGCGTGACAAGGTCCTCAAACACAAACGTCTGAACCGCGACGACTACGCGAGCTGGCACAAGCTGCTCGGCACGCGCGGCTGGTCGGTGGTCGCGTGGCCGACCGAATATGGCGGCCCGGGCTGGAACGCCACCCAGCGCCACATCTGGGACGAGGAATGTGCACGCATCGGTGCGCCCGGCGTGTTGCCGTTCGGCGTATCGATGGTCGCACCCGTATTGATGAAATACGGCAGCGACGCGCAGAAGGCCCGCTATCTGCCACGCATCCTCGACGGCACCGACTGGTGGTGCCAAGGATATTCGGAACCCGGCTCCGGTTCCGATCTCGCGTCACTCAGAACGCGCGCCGAACGCCAGGGCGATTTCTACGTCGTCAACGGCCAGAAGACCTGGACGACGCTCGGCCAACACGCCGACATGATGTTCTGCCTCGTGCGCACCGATCCGGCCGCGAAAAAGCAGGAGGGCATCTCGTTCCTCCTGATCGACATGAAGACGCCGGGCATCACCGTGCGTCCGATCATCACGCTCGACGAAGATCACGAGGTCAACGAAGTCTTCTTCGAGGACGTGAAGGTGCCGCTCGACAATCTCGTCGGCGAGGAAAATCGCGGGTGGACCTACGCGAAGTATTTGCTTGGCCACGAGCGTACGGGCATCGCGCGGGTCGGCGGGTCGAAGCGTGAGCTCGTGTTCCTGAAGCATCTCGCGCTCAGCCAGACGAAGAATGGCCGCCCGCTGCTCCACGATCCCATGTTCGCGTCGAAGATCGCCGCGCTCGAAATCGAATTGATGGCGCTGGAAGTGACGGTGCAGCGCGTCGTCGCGAGCGAGACGAAAGGGCGCGGGCCGGGTCCGGAAGCGTCGATGCTGAAGATCAAGGGCACCGAAATCCAGCAGGCGCTGACCGAGCTGATGTTCGAGGCGATCGGCCCGCAGGCCGCCGCGTTCGATCCCGCGTTCCTCGAAGGCGAACGCGAACACAGCATCGCCGGCGACGACGATGCCGCGCCGCTCGCCGCGTACTACTTCAACTTCCGCAAGACCTCGATCTACGGCGGCTCGAACGAAATTCAAAAGAACATCATCGCGCAGATGATTCTGGGACTGTGAGGAGCAGCGCATGGACTTCAATTTCACGGACGAACAGGAACAGTTCCGCGATGCGCTGCGTCGCTATCTCGACAACGAATACAGCTTCGACGCGCGGCAGAAGATCGTGGCGTCGGCGGCGGGCGTCGATGCGAAGCATTGGCACGCGTTCACCGAACTCGGCCTGACAGCGTTGCCGGTGCCGGAGGCGCAGGGCGGATTCGATGGCGGCGCATTCGACATGCTCGTCGTCATGCAGGAGCTTGGCCGGGCACTCGTCGTGGAGCCGTACTGGGCGACGGCGGTGGGCATCGAGGCGCTGCGGCTGGCCGGTTCGCACAACGCGTTGCTGGAACGCGCGGCGGCGGGCGAAATCAAGCTTGCCGTGGCCTTCCACGAGCCGCGTGCTCGCTATGACCTCTTCGACATCCGCACGACGGCGCGCGCCGAAGGCGACGCGTTCGCACTGACCGGCGAAAAGTCGATCGTGCAGCACGCCGCGCAGGCCGACCACTGGATCGTGCCCGCGCGACTCGACGGCGAGATCGCGCTCTTTCTGATCGCGCGCGATGCAACGGGCGCCGAGGTCACCGAATATCGGACGATCGACGGCCAGCGCGCCGCGACGCTGAAGTTCACCGGCACGCCGGCCACGCGTCTCGGCGATGCGCACGTCGGCGCGGCCACCTTCGAACAGATCGCCGACTACGCGACGCTGCTCTTGTGCGCCGAAGCCATCGGCGCACTCGATGCGCTGAATCTCGCGACCGTCGACTACACGAAGGACCGCCAGCAGTTCGGCACGCCGATCGCGCGTTTCCAGGCGCTGCAGCACCGGATGGTCGAGATGCTGATCCACGCCGAGCAGGCGCGCTCGATCACGTATCTCGCTGCCGCACGCTATGCAGCCACGGACGCCGACGCGCGTCGCCAGGCGATCTCCGCCGCGAAGGCGCGGGTCGGGCAGGCCGCGCGCTTCGTCGGCCAGCAGGCGGTGCAGTTGCACGGCGGCATGGGCGTGACGAACGAAGTCGCGGCGGCGCACTGGTTCAAGCGCCTTTCGATCATTGAAACGACGCTCGGCGACGTCGATCATCATCTCGCGCGTTTTGCTTCGTTGCCGGCTTTCGCCGACACCGATGTCTGACGCGTTGATAACCAGGAGCCATGCATGACGTTCAGCTATGAAGATTACGAAGTCGGGTCGGCGGTGCAACTCGGCGCGCACACGTTCACGCGCGAGGAGATCGTCGGGTTTGCAGAACGGTACGATCCGCAGCCGTTCCATGTATCCGAGGAAGGCGGCGAAGCGTCGCACTTCGGCGGGCTCGTCGCGAGCGGCTGGAACACATGTGCCGCGATGATGGGCATCCTCGTTCGCGAACTGCTGAGCGATTCGACGTCGATGGGTTCGCCCGGACTTGACAACATTCGCTGGCTCAAGCCGGTGCGCGTCGGCGATACGGTGCGGCTGACCGTGCGCGTGCTCGACAAGCGCGTCTCGGCGAGCAAGCCGGATCGCGGGATCGTTTCGACGCGCTGGGAAGCGCATAACCAGCACGGAGAACTCGTGCTGACGGTCGATTCGGCCGCGCTCTTCGGATTGCGCAATCCGGCCGCGAGCCGGTGAGTCCGGGGAAGCTCGCCAGCCGCGCCGATTTGCATGCGGCGGCGAGCATCGCGGGGCGAGGCGCGCTCAGTGCTTCGCGTACTGAGTCGCGCCGAACAACACTTCCTTTTCCTTGTCGGTGAATGGCTTGCGTTCGAACGCCAGGACTTCGACACCCCGCTGCACGGCGGGACGCGCCGCAATGGCATCGAACCAGCGCTTCACGTTGGGAAATTCGTCGAGCACGATGCCCTGGTTCTGCCAGGACCGCGTCCATGGGAACGTCGCGATATCGGCGACGGTGTAGTCGTTGCCCGCAAGGTACTGCGTGACGCCCAACTGCTTGTCCATCACGCCATAAAGCCGCCTGGCTTCATTGGTGTACCGGTTCACCGCATACTCGATCTGCTGCGGCGCGTAGTTTCGAAAGTGATGCGTCTGCCCGAGCATCGGCCCGATGCTACCCATCTGGAACATCAGCCACTGAAGCGTCGTGTACCGCCCAACGGGATCGGTGGGCAAGAACTTGCCCGTCTTCTCGGCGAGATAAATGAGGATCGCGCCGGACTCGAACAACGACAGCGGCTTGCCCTCGGGCCCGGCGTTATCGATGATCGCCGGAATCTTGTTGTTCGGGCTGATCGCGAGAAAGTCCGGCGCGAACTGATCGCCCGCGCCGATATCGACGGCGTGTACCTTGTACTCGAGCCCCGTCTCTTCGAGCATGATGTGGATCTTGTGGCCGTTGGGCGTGGCCCAGCTATAGACGTCGATCATTTTCGCTCCTGAATTCCATTGGATAATTCGGGCGGCGGCTTCGTGAATTCACGAGACCGCCGCGGAATCGGCCTTAAAGCCAGGCGAAAATTAGAGCATGTTTCGACAAGCCACGCAGAAGTGGCCGATGCCCCGGCTCAACCGTGCGGTTCCTGATTCCGCGCGAGTTCCAGCTTCGCGATTGCATTGCGATGCACTTCGTCGGGACCATCGGCGAGACGCAGCGAGCGCGCCGACGCATACGCATAAGCCAGCGGAAAATCATCGCAGACGCCGCCCGCTCCGTGCGCCTGTATGGCCCAGTCGATCACCTGACACGCAACGTTTGGCGCGACGACCTTGATCATCGCGATCTCGCCGCGCGCGCCCTTGTTGCCGACGGTGTCCATCATGTACGCGGCCTTGAGCGTCAGGAGCCGTGCCTGTTCGATCATGATGCGCGCCTCGGCGATGCGTTCCTGCGTCACGCCATGTTGCGCAATCGGCTTGCCGAACGCGACGCGCTGAAGTGTGCGCTTCGACATCAGTTCGAGCGCACGCTCCGCGAGGCCGATCAGGCGCATGCAGTGGTGAATGCGGCCCGGTCCGAGGCGTCCTTGCGCGATCTCGAATCCGCGTCCCTCCCCGAGCAGGATATTCGAAGCGGGCACGCGCACGTTCTGCAGCGTGATGTCCATGTGACCATGCGGCGCGTCGTCGTAGCCGAACACGTTCAAAGGCCGATGCACGGTGACGCCGCTCGCGTCCGCCGGAACGAGGATCATCGATTGCTGCTGATGCTTCGGCGCTTGCGGGTCCGTCTTGCCCATTACGATATAGACCTTGCAGCGCGGATCGCCCGCGCCCGACGACCACCATTTGTGGCCGTCGATCAAATAGCTGTCGCCATCGCGCGTAATGCTGCACTGAATGTTCGTCGCATCCGACGACGCTACGTCCGGCTCCGTCATCAGGAACGCCGATCGGATCTCGCCGCGCAAGAGCGGTTCGAGCCATTGCTGCTTTTGCTCGTCGTTGCCGTAGCGTTCGATGGTTTCCATGTTGCCGGTATCGGGTGCGTTGCAGTTGAACACTTCCGGCGCCCACGGTACGCGGCCCATGATTTCGCAGAGCGGCGCGTATTCCAGGTTCTTGAGTCCCGCGCCGCGATCCGACGCCGGCAGGAACAGGTTCCACAGCCCGGCCTCACGCGCCTGCTCCTTCAGCGCCTCGATCAGACCGGTCGGAATCCATGCGTTACCGTTCGCGCGATTGGCCGCGATCTCGTCGATGAACGCGCGCTCGTTCGGATAGATATGCGCGTCGAAGAAGGCGAGAAGCTTTTCGCGCAGTTCCTGAACCTTCGGGGTGTAATCGAAATTCATGCCTTTCCTTTCTTAAGGATGGATTGCCCGGCGAACTCAGACGCGGACTTTCTGCGCATAAACCCAGGCAAGCTCGGCCATCGGTTTGGCACGCCGGCCGGCGTCCACCGCTTGCGCACTCGACGCCGTTCCCTCCGTCACGCGCTTCATGATTCCCTGCAGGATCGCGGCGATGCGGAACATGTTGTAGGCGAGATAGAAGTTCCAGTCGCCTTCGATCGTGAGGCCGGTACGCTCGCAATACCGTTCGACATAGGCCGCTTCGTCGGGAATGCCGAGCGCGGCCCAGTCGAGTCCCGCGATGCCGCGAAACTGCGACGGATCGACGTGCCAGGCCATGCAGTGATAGGCGAAGTCGGCGAGCGGATCGCCGAGCGTCGACAGTTCCCAATCGAGCACGGCGAGCACGCGCGGTTCGGTCGGGTGGAAGATGAGGTTGTCGAGGCGATAGTCGCCGTGGACGATCGACGGGCGTTCGCTCACTCCGGGCGAACCGCGCGGAATATGCTTCGGCAGCCACTCGACGAGCTTGTTCATCGATTCGATCGGCTCGGTTTCGGAGGCGACATACTGCTTGCTCCACCGCCCGATCTGCCGCTCGAAGTAGTTGCCCGGCTTGCCATAATCGGCAAGGCCGAGCGCGCCGACATCGACCGAATGCAGCGCCGCGATCACGCGATTCATCTCGTCGTAGATGGCGCCGCGTTCGGCGGGCGTCATGCCGGGCAGCGATTGATCCCACAGCACGCGGCCCTCGATGAACTCCATCACGTAGAACGCGCGGCCGATCACGCTTTCGTCCTCGCACAGCGCGAACATTTTCGCGACGGGAACGTCGGTGCCGCGAAGCGCATCCATCACGCGATACTCGCGCTCGATCGCATGTGCCGACTTCAGCAGCTTCGCCGCCGGGCCGGGCTTCGAGCGCATCACATAGCTGCGCGCGGGCGTGATCAGCTTGAACGTCGGATTCGACTGGCCGCCCGCGAACTGCTCGATGCTCAACGGACCTTCGAAACCATCGACATGCGACGCGAGCCACGCGCCGAGCGCATCGGCATCGAAGCACAAGCGCTCATTGACGGGCCGCGTTCCTTCGAACGCGGAGAAATCCTGCGGCGGTTGTGGCTGTTGTTCGTCGCTCACTGCCATTGTCTCCTCCGTGATGGATGCGAGCGCGGCCGGCCGCGTCGTCATCGACGCTGTGTTGGCGCGCCCGGATCGAAGCCCGATTCACTTCGTCAGATGCGAACTGAAGCGGACGAATTGCGCGTAGAGCAGTTCCATCGTCGTGTTGCGCACCTCCGTGTGAAGCGGCGAGGGCGGCGAATGATTGATCGCGTGGATGACCCAGTCGCCCGGTTTGTCGCCGACGTCGAGCGCGTTGATGCAGCCGGTCGCCTGCGACAAATGGCCGAAGAACGCGCGCCCGCCCGCCGTGATCGCATGCGAAAGCAGCGCCCGGTTGACCCCGCCGTGCAGCACGAGCAGCACGGTGTCCCACGTCGCGTCTTCACGAAGCCGCGCGATGGCGGGCAGCACGCGGTCGAGCAATTCCCGGATCGTCTCGCCGCCGAGGAACTGCGTATCCTCCGGCACGACGCCGTCGAACACGGACAGAAACGCGTGCTCGATATCCTCGGTTGAAAGTTGCTTCAGATGTCCGCCGCGAATCTCTTCCCACTCGGGCCAGGTTTCGACCTCGACGGCTTGACCCGTTTGCTCCAGCACGCGCCGCGCCGTTTCGACCGTGCGCGGCAGTCCGCTCGCGATCACCCGATCGAAGCGCACGTCCTCTGCCGCGAACGCCCGGCCGGCGGCGCTGGCTTCCTCGCGTCCGCGTTCGTTCAACGCCACGCTGACCGGATCGATCGCGCGGCCGGTGTCGTCGAAATAGGTGACGTCGCCGTGACGCATCAGGAAGATGCGGCGGCGTTTCGGCAATTGGTATTCGCTCATTTGTAGTTCGGCTGGCGCTTTTCGAGGAACGCGCTGATGCCTTCGAGCGCGTCGCCGTGATGCAGCGAATCGACGAAGCTGTCGCGTTCGGCATCGAAATGCGCGGCGAGCGGTTGCACCTCGGCGGCGGTGATCAGCGACTTGATGCGCGCGAGCGCCTTGGGCGACATGCTGCCGAGATCGTCGGCCCACGCGATCGCCGAGTCGAGCGCGGTGCCGCGGCGCGTCAGCCGGTTCACGACGCCGACATCATGCAGGCGCACCGCGCCGATCGGCTTCGCTTCCAGCAGGATCTCGCTCGCGAGTGCTCGCGGCAGCGCGCGCGAGATGAACCACGAGCCGCCGCCGTCGGGCGTGAGGCCCACGCGCGCATACGACATCACGAACTTGGCGTCGTCGGCGGACACGATCAGGTCGCACGCGAGCGCGAGCGAAAAGCCCGCGCCGGCCGCCGCGCCCTCGACCGCCGCGATCACCGGTTTCGACGACGCCCGGAGCGCGCTGATCCATTCGGCGAGCAGGTCGATGCTCTCGGCCTGCACCGACGGATCTTTCGCGCGGTTCTCAAGCAGCCGGTTCAGGTTGCCGCCCGCGCAGAAGAAGTTGTCGGCGCCGGTCAGCACGATGGCGCGCACCGAGTTGTCGCGCTCGGCGGTGTTGAGCGCTTCGATGCCGGCGGCGTACATGTCGGGATGCAGCGCGTTCTTCGCGCCCGGATTCGAGAGCTTGAGGACGAGCGTGGTGTCGCTGCCGGCGGGGCGGTCGGTCAAGAGTTCAGCGCTCATTGCTTATTCCTCGATGTGGGTGAGAGAAAGGCCGAGTTGCGCACGCCGGGCAAGCCACGGCGACGGCCGGTAGCGCGGATCGCCGAGCACGCTGTACATGTTGCGCAGGATCGTGAGGATCGTCTTCGCGCCGAGCGTGTCGCCGAGCGCGAGCGGACCATGCGGATAGCCGAGGCCGAGCGTCACGGCCAGATCGATGTCTTCCGGTGTCGCGATCCGCTGCTGCGCGATGTCGCAGCCGATGTTGACGATCGTCGCCACGACGCGTTGCGCGACGAAACCCGTCGAGTCGCGGATCACGGTGACGGGCACGCCGTCGGCGGCGAAGAGCGCGTGCGCGGCGTCGCGCGAGGCGCGGGAGGTCGCGGGCGTCGTCATCAGCGTACGGCGCGCGACCGTGTCGAGCGGGAACAGCGTATCGATCGCGACGACGCGCGTCGCGTCCAGGTTTTCGGCCAGCGCATCCGTGGTCGCGTCGAGGCCGAGCGGCGTCACGACGATCAGCGAATCGGGCGCGGGCGTGCTGCCGGTATCGATGGTGACGGCGGCATCCGACTTCGCGATCAGCTTCAGCACCTGTTCGCGCGCCGAATGCGACGCGCGGCTGATCCACACGCGGCGCGGCAACTGGGTCGGCGCGGGTGGTTCGTCGGGGGTCTGCTGCTTGCCGTCGACGTACTTGTAAAAGCCCTCGCCGGTCTTGCGTCCGATCAGCCCGCCGGCGAGCCGCGTGCCCGTGATCGGCGACGGCGTGAAGCGCGGCTCTTCATAAAACTGGTGATAGATCGACTCCATCACCGGATGCGAAACATCGAGCGCGGTCAGGTCGAGCAATTCGAACGGCCCGAGACGGAAACCGGCCTGCTCGCGCATGATCCGGTCGACATCGGCGAAACTCGCGACCCCTTCGCTCGCGATCCGCAGCCCTTCGGTATTCATCCCGCGTCCGGCGTGATTGACGATGAAGCCGGGCATGTCCTTCGCGCGCACCGGCGTGTGCCCCATGCGGCGCGCGAGGTCCATCAGTGCGTCGCCGGCGGTGGGGTCGCCGCGCAGGCCGTCGATCACTTCGACGACCTTCATCAGCGGCACCGGATTGAAGAAGTGAAAGCCCGCGACGCGTTCCGGACGCGCACAGCCCGCCGCAATCGCGGTAATCGACAGCGACGACGTATTCGACGCCAGAATGCAGCGCTCGCCAACCACCGCTTCGAGATCGCGAAAGAGCTCGCGCTTGACCTCGAGCTTTTCGACGATCGCCTCGATCACGACGTCGCAATCCGCCAGATCGCTCGTCTGACCGGCCGCGTGTACGCGGGCGAGGGCATCGTGCGCATCGGCTTCCTTGATCTTGCCTTTTGCCGCGAGCTTGTTCAGTGTGTCGGAAAGATAGTCGCGGGCGGCGGCGACCGCTTGCGGGTTCGTGTCGAAAAGACGCACGGTGAGTCCGCCGAGCGCCGCGATCTGCGCGATGCCGCGCCCCATCGCGCCGCTGCCGACGATGCCGATTGTCTCAACCTGAAAATCGCGAAAGCTCATGGTGTGGGTCGACTCCTGATCGGTACAGAATTAGCACAGTCGTGCTGTATTTGGGATAGTGTCACGTCTTCGCGATGAAGGCGGATGAGTTCAAACGAGGAGATGTCGCATGATCAAGCTGTACGGGTTTCCGTTGTCCAACTATTTCAACAAGGTCAAGTTCGTCCTGCTCGAACACGACATTCCGTTCGAGGAAGTGCGCGTGAATTTCGGCCAGGACGAGACCACGCTCGCGCGCTCGCCGCTCGGCAAGGTGCCGTACATCGACACCGACGCGGGGCCGCTTTGCGAGTCGCAGGTGATCGTCGAATATCTGGCGAGCGCGTATCCGGACAAGCCGATCTTCGCCGCCGATCCGTACCTCGCCGCAAAGGAGCGCGAACTGGCGGTGTTCGTCGATCAGCATCTGGAACTCGTCGCGCGCGATCTGTACAAGCAGGCATTCTTCGGCGGCACGATCACCGACTACACGAAAGCGCGCGTCGAAAAACTGCTGAATCACCACATTGCGGGCTTCAAACGGATCGCGAAATTCGCGCCCTACGTCTCCGGCTCGACCTTCAGTATCGCCGATGTGTGCGCGTTCGTGAGCCTGCCGGTCATCGGGCTGGCGACGAAAGCGGTGTACGGAAGGGACTTCCTGCTCGATGCCGGCATCGACTGGAAGACGCACGGTAAGAAGGTCGGCGAGCGGGCCGCCGCGCAGACCGTGACGGCCGACCGGCTCGCCTACATGGAAGCGCAGAAACGCGGGTGATCGAAGCGGGTATCGCATCACCCGCGCCCTGGATCAGAGCTTCGCGAGACGGTCGAGCGCATGCTGCAGCGTCTCTTCCTTCTTCGCGAAGCAAAAACGCACGACGCCCGATTCGTGGCTCTCGTGATAGAACGCCGAGACCGGGATCGCCGCGACGCCGATCTCGCTCGTGAGCCATTGCGCGAATTCGGCTTCGGGCAGGTCGCTGATCGCGGAGTAGTCGACGCACTGGAAGTAGGTGCCGTCGCAGGGCAGGATCTTGAAGCGCGAATTCGCGAGGCCCGCGCGGAAGAAGTCGCGCTTCTGCTGATAGAACGCCGGCAGGTTCATGTACGGCGCCGGGTCTTCCAGATAATGCGCGAGGCCGATCTGCATCGGCGTGTTCACCGTGAAGACGTTGAACTGATGCACCTTGCGGAACTCGGCGGTGAGCGCGGCGGGCGCGGCCACGTAGCCGACCTTCCAGCCCGTCACGTGAAACGTCTTGCCGAAGCTCGACACCACGAAGCTGCGCTTCGCGAGTTCCGGATAACGCGAGACGCTCTCGTGCGGCGCGCCGTCGTAGACCATGTGTTCGTAGACTTCGTCGGAGACGATCAGCACGTTCGTGCCGCGCACGATCTCTTCGAGCTTGCGCATGTCGGCTTCGCGCCAGACGCGGCCGGTCGGATTGTGCGGCGTGTTGATCATCAGGAGGCGCGTCTTCGGCGTGATCGCGGCGGCGATCTTGTCGAACGGCAGCGCGTAGTCCGGTGCTTCGAGCGAGACGAACACGGGCGTGCCGCCCGCGAGTTCGATCGACGGCACATAGCTGTCGTACATCGGCTCGATCACGATGACTTCGTCGCCCGGATGCACCGAGCAAAGGATCGCGGTGAGCAGCGCCTGCGTCGCGCCGGCGGTGACCGTGATTTCGCGGTCGGCGTCGTACTGGCGGCCGTAGAGCCGGTCGATTTTCGCGGCGATCGCCTGGCGCAAGGGCGCGACGCCGGCCATCGGCGGATATTGATTGTGGCCCTCGCGCATGGCGACGGTGACCGCATCGACGATGCGGGGATCGCAGGCGAAATCGGGGAAGCCCTGGCCTAAGTTGACCGCGCCTTTTTGCGCGGCGAGCGCGCTCATCACGGTGAAAATGGTCGTGCCGACGTTCGGCAGGCGCGAAGGGAAGCCGAGTTCGGCGGGCGTTTGCGGGAGTTCGTGCGTGGCGTTCATGGTGGTGGCGTTGGCGTGATCCGGTGCGCGTTTCATTTTAAACAGCAGTCGACTGGGCGAGTTCATGCGCCTGAAATGCGGCGACGAACGGCGCGGGCTGAGCGATCTGAAAACCGAAGTCGCGCGCGGTGCGGCGCGCGAGTTTCAACACCGCGCGATCCTTCGACACCAGCCAGTCTGCCCGGGACGCGTGCGCGAGTTCGAGGAACTTCTGGTCGTCGCGATCGCGGCATTTCGGCAGCGGTCGCTCGTCCGCGGGCGGCTCGGGCGCGATCAGTTGCGCAAGACGCGCGACCGTGCCGAGCGCCGCGGTTTTATCGACGGCCATGCGTGCGAACTGCGGATAGTCGAGCACGCGCGTCAGTTCGTTCAGGCAGCGCGCGTCGATCAGCGCCGTAAGCGTCTGCGCTTCGAGCGCGGCGCGAATCGGGCGCGTGGCGGGATCGTCGAACACGAGGATATCGATCCACACGTTCGAATCCAGCACCACATGGAGCGCGGGCAGCGCGCGGGAATTGTCCATTCGATACAATCGGGGGTTTGTGTCCTTGATCGTCGGCGGTGTGCCGGCGAGCCTCCATGATAATCGTTCTTTCGCCAGCCAAATCGCTCGACTACGAGACCCCGCCGCACGTCAAGAAGCACACGCTCCCCGAATTCATCGACGAAGCAGCCGAACTCATCGACGGCCTGAGGAAGCTCTCGCCGCAACAGATCGGCAGCCTGATGCGCATTTCCGATCCGCTCGCGCAACTGAATTTCCAACGCTACGCGGACTGGTCGAAGCGCTTCGGCACGGACAACGCGAAGCAGGCCATGCTCGCGTTCAACGGCGACGTGTACGAGGGCTTTGCCGCGAAGTCGTTGTCAGCGAGCGATCTCGACTACGCGCAGAATCATGTGCGGGTGCTGTCCGGGCTGTATGGCTTGCTGAGACCGCTCGACCTGTTGCAGCCGTATCGGCTGGAGATGGGCACCCGGTTCGCGAATGCGCGCGGACGCGACCTGTATGCGTTCTGGGGCGAGCGCATCACGGCCGCGCTCAACGCGCAGTTGAAGAAGCAGCGCGGCGCGCGCGTGCTCATCAATTGCGCATCGGAGGAATACTTCAAGTCGGTGAAGCCCAAGCTGCTGGATGCGCCCGTGATCTCGCCGGTCTTCGAGGACTGGAAGGGCGGCCGCTACAAGATCATCAGCTTCCACGCGAAACGCGCGCGCGGGCTGATGGCGCGTTATGCGGTCGAGCATCGTATCGATGAACCGCAGGCGCTGCAGGGCTTCGACAACGAAGGCTACAAGTTCGACAGAAAGGCATCGAACGATACAACGTATGTGTTTCGCCGGCGCATCGCCGAGTGAAAAGCCACCGGGCGAAATAAGGAACCGACATGAGCATTTCAATTACGAGCAACTTTGACGCTGGCGCGATCGTCGTGCTGTCCGCCGACAATCCCGCCGACGTGCGTCTGCGCGTGCGTGCCGACAGTCACGCCGAATTCGCGCAGTGGTTCTATTTCCGCGTGTCGGGCGCGCGCGGCGAGCGTCTCGTGATGACGTTCGAGAACGCCGCCGATTGTGCGTTCGCCGAGGGCTGGCGCGATTATCAGGCGGTGGCGAGCTACGATCGCGTGAACTGGTTTCGCGTGCCGACGAGCTACGACGGCCGCGTGATGGTCATCGATCACACGCCGGACTTCGATCGCATCTACTACGCGTATTTCGAGCCCTACAGTGAAGAGCGCCATTCGGAGTTCCTCGGCGCCGTGCAGCAGATGCCGCACGCGGCGCTCACCGAAATCGGGCAGACCGTGCAGGGCCGGCCGATGCCGCTGCTCACACTCGGCGTGCCGGGCCTCGACAAGGTGTCGCCGAAGAAGAACATCTGGATCATCGCGCGCCAGCATCCGGGCGAGACGATGGCGGAGTGGTTCGTCGAAGGGCTGGTCAAGCGCCTCGCGGGCTGGGGCGACTGGGCGGGCGATCCGGTCGCGCGCAAGCTTTTCGACCAGGCCGTGTTCCACATCGTGCCGAACATGAATCCGGACGGCAGCGTGCTCGGCAACCTGCGCACCAATGCGGCGGGCGCGAACCTGAATCGCGAGTGGATGGAACCGGATGCGGCACGCAGCCCGGAAGTGCTCTGCGTGCGCAACGCGATTCACGCCATCGGCTGCGACCTCTTCTTCGATATTCACGGCGACGAAGCCATCCCGTATGTGTTCGTCGCGGGTTCGGAAATGCTGCCGGGCTTCACGGAAAAGCAGGCGAAGGAGCAGACGGCGTTCATCGAGTTCTTCAAGCAGGCGAGCCCCGACTTTCAGGACGTGCACGGCTACGAGTCGAGCAAGTATCAGACGGATGCGCTGAAGCTTGCTTCGAAGTACATCGGCAACGAGTTCGGATGCTTGTCCCTGACGCTGGAGATGCCGTTCAAGGACAACGCGGGATTGCCCGACGAGCGCGTCGGCTGGAACGGCGAGCGCAGCGCGGCGCTGGGCGCGTCGATGTTGCAGGCGATCCTGCGGCACGTCGAAACGTTCTGATTTTCCGTTTTCCTGTTCCGCCTGCCATCAAAGAGAAGGGCGTGATCACCGGTTGGTGATCACGCCCTTGGCTTTTTTGCGCGCCTGCGGTCTTCAGTGCTTCTTCGATGAAGCCGCCGGCTTGGACTTCGACTTCGTCGATTTGCTGCCCGACGATTTTGACGTCGCCGCGCTGGATGATTTCGATTTGCCCTTCGTGCTGTGCTTGCCTTTCGTGCTGTGCGTCGAGCGCGGCTCCGCGCGCGCTCTCGACGGCGGCACCGGATCGTTCCACCCGAACGCGAGCATCTGGCTGCCGACATAGCCGCAGCGGAACTTGAGCGTGGCGGGATCGCCATCGCCGTCCTTGCTCATGCCGAGACCTTCGACCGTCACCACGTTGTCGACCTTGATGCGCTGCTTGCGATCGTCGAAGGAATCGTTCCACGGCATGAGCGTGGAATGCGATGCATCGAACGACGTGGCCGGGAACTCGACGTGATCGAAGGCCGTCGACGTGCTCGCGACAAAGCTGCCATGTGCGGCGCAGTCGGCGATGAGTGGATTGGCCTGAAAATCAGTGACGAAATGGTGGACGAGTTCGTTGCGTTCGTCGAGCGTATCGGCAAAAGCGGTGACGGCGCATGCGATCGAAGCGCATGCCGCCAACCGGCCGACGAGCCGAAGCAGTCGGCGCGGTGCGTGATTACTTTCCATCAATTTCGGCGCAAAAAAGACACAGGCACGTAAGATGCCTTGCAGGGGGAGGAGTTCCATCTTATCGCAATTCGCGCGGCGTCTTGCCTTCCACGGCAAGGCAGCGACACGGCGATACCGGTGCGTTCAGACACGCGGCCCGCGATCGAGGCGATAGCGTCTGACGTCGTAGGTCGTGATCCACGCGGGCTTGTAGACCGCGATGAGGATCGTGAGCAGCCCGGTGAAGAGGGCTTCGCCGCCGCTCAGTAGCAGCGAGCCGTGCATGAAGGCGGCGGGGATGGCGACCGGCCGGCCCGCGAGACCGATCTCGAGCAGGACCATCGCACCGCACGCGGCAGCGACGGCGATCGCGGACACGATGAAGCCGTGGCCGATGATGAACGTGAAGAGATTGCGCGGCAGCCACGCGTGACTTGCGCGCTCGAGCAGCGTCGAGATTCCGACGGGCAACGCGCCGAACAGCAGATAGGTGATCGATACCGTGAGCCACGACGCATCGAGGACGACCGCCGCCAGGGCGGTCGTGGCGGCCACGCCGATCAACGCGAGTTGCCAGTCGAAGAGCGTGACCATCAGCGTGGCGCCGAGCAGATGGATGACGGGACCGTCGTCGAACCAGGCGTTGCACGCCCACAGCACGGTAATTGCAACGATGACGCCGAGCCACACATGCTGGAGCGTGCCGTCCTGCAGGCGGCGGAAGGGGTTTTGCACCAACGCGAGCGCGAGCAGGCCCGCGGTGACGATCCAGCCACCGGCTGCAACCCAAAGCGGAAGCGGTGTATAGAAGAACCCCATGAACTGCATCTTACTCGTTGCGCGTGAAACATGTGCGCGAACGAAGCACCCGTCGCGCGACGCGCATCATTGCCCGAAGGGCTTGACAGGCTCGGCCGCGAGCAGGACGTGGGCGTCGTTTTCGGCCGGATCGGGGTATCTCGCGTTCGAGGCGCGCAAGGGCACGGGCCCGGCGTCACCGAGCGCGGGGCGCGGCGCGGCTTTGTCCTCGCGACGCAGGACTTCGAGGCAACCGGTCTGCCAGCCGTTGTAGATGGCGACCGCGGCGGCGCGATTGACCGCGCCGAGTTGCTGAAAGATGCTCGACAAATGGATCTTGACCGTGCCTTCGCTGATGCCGAGCGTCTTCGCGATCACCTTGTTGGTATTGCCCATATGGACACAGCGCATGATCTGCTGCTGGCGCGGCGAGAGCGTGGCGCAACGTCGTGTGGCCGGGAGCAGTTTTGCCGGTTCGGCAAAGCGGCGCGGGGCGAATTCGACGGCCAGATCCGGGTCGAGCGCGCCCGCCGGCACGTAGTGACCACCGAGCAATACCATCTCGAGCGCGCGAACCAGCAATTGCGGATCGAGGCTCCTCGGCACCACGCCGAGCGCGCCCGCCATCAGGAGGCGCCGCGCGTGCCCGTGCGTGACGTCGTCGACGAGAATCGCGGCCGGAATGCCCGCGAAGTCCCGCAGCAGGTCGTGCAGATCGCTGGGTTGCATGCTGTCCTGCCAGTCGATCACGATCAGATCCGGATCGAGGCGCGCGATCGCATGCCGTGCCTGCCGCCAGTCCTTGGCTTCGTTGAAATGCCCCTGGCGGTCGATCTGTCGCAACAGCGCTTTGAGCCCTTCGCGTCGTTCTGCGTTGGCGTTGATCAATGTAAATTTCATGCGTGCCTCTTTATGGTTCTTGAGTTTTTACGCGGTCCGCCCTCAGTCGGACGCGGCTGGCGACGGGCTTCGCGTCGTCAATCCGATATTGACAAAATCCCGCCGTTTTGGCGCCCTGTCCAGAAGGCATAGGCCAAAACGCAAAAAAAAACCCCGCACGATGGCGGGGCGTCGGAGTGCTTTGTTGCCCCGCTGCCAGAGCGGCATGCGGGTCGTGTTTGGTCAGTGAAAGTGTGGCTGGGCCGGTTCGGCGTCCTCGGGCATCTCGGCGTGAACGATCTCGCCAAGCGGATCGGCATAGAGCGGCACGCCGCAGTCGTCGCAATATTCCGGCTCGAAGCGCCCGGCGTGACGGCGCACTTCCGACACGCCGGTTTTTTTCAGCAGGGCGACGATTTCTTCGACCGGTCCATCGGCACCTTCGAGGTCGACGGCTTCGTCTTCCATGCCGACTTCGCCATTTTCCCGCCCGTAGAGCGGCCAGACGACGCCATAGATCACCTCGTTGCTGCCGCGTCGAGTAAAGCCGATGCGATATTCGTCGATGCGTCGCTCGCCGAAGCCCGCGATCACCGCGCGCAATTCCTGCGGGGCGGCGCCGAGGGTGTCGAAGAGGTAGCGAACGGCGGTGCGGACGGTGTGCGGACGGACTTGCTCGTCGGCGTCGCGACAGGCGGAGTAGTAGGCGTCCGGCAGCAGGCATTCGAGTTCGCAGCCCGGAAGGATCGCGGCGAAGCTCGGCCCGCCTTGCGCTGCCCATTGTTCCAGGCACTGCCCGCGTTCGATGCGGCCGCCGTTCTCGTCCTCTTGCCAGCGAAAGAGCGGGGCGCCCGCTGGGACGAGTGCCACCGCGAGCAGAAAGCGCGGATCGGCGAGAATCGGCGACGTTTCAGGCAGATCGGACAGATTCAGCCGTGCCGCCGCGCCGCCCAGCGCGGTTTGCATGAGTTGCTGTGCAAGCCGCGCGGTGTCGACATGGTGACGCGGCAATTGGTCAATGCTGTACAGATAGGGCGCGACCGCGACTCGCGCACCAGCGGCGAGTACGTGCGCCTGCATCTGGGTGCGCAGCGCATCGGCGACGTCGCCCTTGAGCGGCCCCGACGGAATTGCATAGCGCGTCCACGCGAGGACCGGGGCCGCGATCAACAGCGCCTCGTGGGGCGTGCCGTCGATGTCAGTCGTGAAGGATTCGCTGTGCGTTTCGGCCATGTCGGCGAGCGCGCCGTAGGCATCGGGATGATTCTGCTGAAGATGGTCGAGCGCGGCATCGAGCGTGGTCTGATTGCCGTTGCGCACGATTTTCGTGAGGAGCGCGTCGAGACGCGCCTCCCAAAAGCGGTCTTCGATGCGGCTGCCTGACGCGAACAATGCGAGTGCAAGGCCGACGAGCTTGTCGGCGTCCGGGGGAAGGCGTTTGGCGATTCGCGAGCGCATATGTGTTGGAATGATCAGGGGCAGAGAACCTTATATTGTAGTCGCTGCGCGGCTGTTTTTACCGGGTGATGTCAAATGCGGATTTGCTATGTCAGTTGCGCTTCGACATGCCTGGTCGACTCCAATCAGGTGCGCAATCGCGAGTAAAAAACTTTCAAAAAGCGCTTGCGGAACGTCTGCGAGGGCACTAGAATTCCGTTCCTTCGCAGCTCGGTGAGCGGTGAAGGAAGCGGGAAGAAGGGCGATGCGTGAGCCGGAAAGCCTTGTGGGACGGGCTTCTTGGTGGAATCAGCAAGTTGAGTGGCTTTTAAAAACCTGTTGACGAATCGCGAAACGTTGTTCATAATCTCGTTTCTCTGCTGCTGATGCAGCGACGCAAAACGGAAGCGCCCC
>NZ_FCON02000037.1 GCF_001544535.1 Caballeronia choica
GCGCGCACGTCGCACCGCGACAGGGAGTGGAACAGCAGTCATTCATCCGTCTTGGCACTGCGTGCCCGACGACAGGTCTGCCAAGCGGTGAATTGAAGCATGCAGCAAGCACGAACATAGGATGTAGATATAGCGATGGGTTTCGGGTCTCGGTTTTGCCCGACGGGTGAGCGCGTTGCGCGAGGCTGGATGAATGACTGCTGGTCCACTCCGTATGGCGGTGCGATGCCCGTGCCTCTTCTACATGCCAACAACGAGGAAACCCCGCTAACGACACTCCCCCGGTTGGACCACTCCGACATAACGGGCTAGCGGCGCATGGCAAGGATTGGCGGTGGGAAGCTGCTTTCTTTGCTTACTTTCTTTGCAGCAGCAAAGAAAGTGAGTCCCGCCCCGGACAGGGGCAGAGCAAATAAACCACAAAGAAAACAAGTTCCACAGAAGCCCGAGCACATCAAACGGCGTAAACCCCACCCAACTTCCACCGAAGCCCGAGCACATCAAACGGCGTAAACCCCACCCAACCCGAGCGCCAGCGATGACCCCCTCCGATGTGCTGCAACGAGAAGACGAGCAGCGCCATCGCGGGCGCCTGAAGATCTTCTTCGGCGCGTCGGCGGGCGTCGGCAAGACGTATGCGATGCTGCAAGCCGCGCGCCGCCGCCACGACGAAGGCGACGACGTCGTGATCGGCACCGTTGAGACGCACGGCCGCAGCGAAACGGCAGCGCTACTCGCGGGCCTCGAAGTCCTGCCGCAAACGACCATCGAGTACCACAACCGCACGCTAAGCGAATTCGACCTCGACGCAGCGCTCGCGCGCCATCCGCAACTGATCCTCGTCGACGAACTCGCGCATTCGAACGCCCCCGGCGCGCGGCACCTGAAGCGCTGGCAGGACGTGCAAGAGTTCATCGACGCGGGCATCGACGTGTACACGACCGTCAACGTCCAGCATCTGGAAAGCCTCAACGACGTCATCGGTCAGATCACCGGCATCCGCGTATTCGAGACGCTCCCCGACCGCGTGCTCGATGGCGCCGACGAAGTGACGCTCGTCGACCTGCCGCCCGAGGAACTGCTCGAACGGCTGAGCCAGGGCAAGGTCTACATGCCGCAGCAGGCCGAGCACGCGGTGCGCAATTTCTTTCGCAAGGGCAACCTGATCGCGCTGCGCGAACTCGCGCTGAGACGCACGGCCGATCGCGTCGATGCGCAGATGCGCGAGTATCGCGCCGACCGTTCGATCGAGCGCATCTGGCAGGCGCGCGACCGGCTGCTGGTGTGCGTCGGCCCGGGCAGCGACGCGCCGGCGCTCGTCCGCGCGGCCGCGCGTCTTGCCACGAGTCTCAAGGCCGACTGGATCGCCGCGTACGTCGAGACGCCGCGTCTGCAAAAGCTCCCCGGCGCCCGTCGCGAACGCACGATGCAGGCGCTCAAGTTCGCCGCCGAACTCGGTGCGGAGACGGTGACGCTCGCGGGCGCGGACGCCGTCGCGACGCTGATCGGCTATGCGCAGGCGCGCAATGTGTCGACGCTGGTCGTGGGCGCTTCGTCACGGCGGGGCATGGCGCGGCTCCTGTTGCGGCCGTTCAGCGAACGACTCGCCGAGCGCGCCGGCGACCTCGATCTCACGCTGATCCGCGCCAGCGACGGCGCGCGCAGCGCGGGCGCCATGTCGCCGAATGTGCCCGATGCCGCCGCGCGCGCGTGGCGCGATGCGCTGTCCGCGGCGCGCGAGCAGCGCTCGCCGCCGCGTGCGTACGCCTATGCCGGCGCGATTTGCGCGGCGGTCACGATGGTCGCGAGCCTCGTGAGTGACCGCATCGATCTCGCCAATCTCGTGATGCTGTACTTGCTCGGCGTCGTGTTCACGGCGGTACGGCTCGGGCGCGGACCGGGCGTGATGCTGTCGTTCCTCTCCGTCGCGGCCTTCGATTTCTTCTTCGTGCCGCCGCGCATGTCGCTGTCGGTGGCGGATACGCAATACCTGCTGACGTTCGCCGGCATGCTGCTGACCTCGCTCGTGATCAGCCATCTCACGTCGAGCCTGCGGCGCGAGGCACGCATCGCCGAGAAGCGCGAGCGGCGCACGAGCGCGATGTACGCGATGGCCGGCGAACTGGGCGCGGCGCTCGCGACCGAGCAGATCGTCGGCATCGGCATGCGGCACGTGAGCGAAGTGTTCCGCGCGCAGGTCGCGATGCTCCTGCCCGACAGCGCCGATAAGGTGCGCCAGAAGCTCGACACGTTGGCCGACCGCGATTCGCAGGCGCCGCTGCTCGATGCGGGCGCGCTGGATCTCGACGTCGGCCAGTGGGTCTACGACCAGCAGAAGCCGGCCGGCCGCGGCACCGACACGCTGCCCGCCGCAGCCGCGCTCTACTTGCCGCTGAAGGCGCCGATGAGCACGCGCGGCGTGCTGGCCGTGCTCACGCGCGATCCCGCCGAACTCGACGTGCCCGAGCACAAGCGCATGCTCGACACCTTCGCCGCGCAGATCGCGCTCGCGCTGGAACGCGTGCATTACGTCGATATCGCCCGCGATGCGCTCGTCAGCATGGAGTCGGAGCGGCTGCGCAATGCGCTGCTGTCGGCGGTCTCGCACGACTTGCGCACGCCGCTCACGGCGATCGTCGGCTTCGCGTCGATGCTCGGCCGATCGAGCGGCGACACGCGTTCGCCCGCCAACGCCGAGCTGATCGAAGCGATCCACGACGAATCGCTGCGGATGGCGAGCATCGTCACCAACGTGCTCGACATGGCGCGCCTGCAGGCGGGCGGCTTGCGGCTGAACCGGCAATGGTCGCTGCTGGAGGAGACAGTCGGCGCGGCGCTCCGGGCGTGCCGGCGGACGCTCGGCGCGCGGGCCGTCGAGGTGCGCCTTCCCGCCGACTTGCCGCTCCTGCAACTCGACGCCGTGCTGATGGAGCGGCTCTTTTCGAACCTGCTGGAGAACGCCGCGAAATACACGCCCGCCGATTCGCGGCTCACGATCGGCGCGGAGCGTCTGGAAGCCGACGGCAAGCCTTTCGTGCGCGTCGATCTCGACGATACCGGTCCCGGACTGCCGCCCGGCATGGTCGACCGCGTGTTCGAGAAATTCACGCGCGGCGAGAAGGAGTCGGCGAAACCGGGCATCGGGCTCGGGCTCTCGATTTGCCGCGCGATCGTCGAGGCGCATGGCGGTACAATCGGCGCGGCCAACCGCGTGGACGAACACGGGCGCATCGAAGGCGCGCGCTTCTGGTTCACGCTGCCTGTCGATGCGCCGCCGCCCGCGCCGATCATCGAGGAAGACGAACGCGACACGGCGGCGCCTGAACCGCCGGCATCGAAAACCACGACATGAGTGAACCCACCGTTACCGTCGTCCTGATCGAAGACGAGAAGCAGATTCGACGCTTCGTGCGCGTGTCGCTGGAAGCGGAGGGCATTGCCGTGCACGAGGCGCCGACCGGCAAGCAGGGGCTCGTCGAAGCGGCGACGAGGAAGCCCGATCTCGTGATCGTCGATCTGGGCTTGCCGGACACCGACGGGATCGACGTGATTCGGGAGTTGCGAAGCTGGACCGAGTTGCCGGTGATCGTGCTGTCGGCGCGCACGCAGGAAGAGGAGAAGGTCGCCGCGCTCGATGCCGGTGCCGACGATTACCTGACGAAGCCCTTCGGCGTGTCGGAACTGATGGCGCGCATTCGCGCGCAACTGCGACGGCGCAATCAGGCGGCGGCGAGTGAGACGCCGCAGGTTTCTTTTGGGCCGGTCGTGGTGGATCTGGCGCTGCGGCAAGTGACGCGCGATGGCGCGCTCGTGCATCTGACGCCGATCGAATATCGACTGCTCGCGACGCTCGTGCGGCATGCCGGGCGGGTGCTCACGCACCGGCAATTGCTGCGCGAGGTGTGGGGGCCGTCGCATGTGGAAAGCCACCACTATTTGCGTATTTATATGGCGCATCTGCGGCAGAAACTGGAGCGCGATGCGGCGCAGCCCGAGCATATCGTGACGGAGACGGGCGTGGGGTATCGGCTGGTGGGGGCGGGTTAGGGCGCTGAAGTCATAGAAGCCGGAGCTTACGGCTCCTTTTGTTCCGATACCTTGATATACGGTTTTAGCTCTGGGTTAGTGATGGCTAGCAAGTTGAGCGTCGCACAGCCGAAACGGCGGGCGAACTCATCGTCGATCGTGTCGTTGTAGTCGGCTAGAGGAAGTTCCAGGGGGAACAAGCGTTGAGTGACCGCCAACACCTTCTGCACATCGATCGTGTATGACACCAGCGACTGGTTTTCTTCTGACCACATCACGACAACGCAGCGCCTTTCGGTATTAGCGGGCATTATTCGGGGCGCTTGATCGGTGCCCAGTCCATCGGCTCGGCCGTCGTGATTTGTAATTTTTCTCTTAGCCCAGGTTCACCCCCGGCGATCAACATGATGACGTACCCACCGATCTTGCGGGCGTCCTCGTCGGTAATTGCGTCATGCGAATCAAATGGCAAATCGACGCTTACGCGTTGCTGAATTACTGGCTCCAGCTTTGACAAGAAGGTGGCACATCCTTTGAGGACGCCAGTCTCGGCGTCGAAGTACACGATTACCGCTCTATCTTGTGGCTTCATTTTAGTCTCCGCGACCTTATCAGCCTTGCTGACTCCGCGCGACGCTATCTCTCTCATGTCATCTTAAGGCCTACGGCGTGGGCCTTATCAATCAAGATTCGAAAGGTGATTTCTTTCCGCCGGCTGTCAGGTCCATGAGATTTTGCCCCGCGCCATTCGTTATTCGTGCGAGCGCGCGCAGTTCGGGATATTGGGACACAAGCGACATTAGTACTGTCCCGCCGACACGATGCGCCAATTCGTCATCGAGCGGTGCGTCTGGGCCAACCGGGAACTGAAAGAAGGGACGCAACCGGCTTGCATTGATTGCATCTTCGGATAACCAAAACTGCTTGACCTGCTGGGTGTCCGGGTCGTAGCGCGTAATCAAATATTGCGTTTTCATCAATAGCCTCGGCAGGATTGGTAGTTGGAAAAGGCGTTCTGTCGACAAAGCGCGTAGGTGCGAGGATCGTTATACATTGCGCCGATAAAATTGCATTGCTCGAGTTCGAATTCGTATTCCGAAAGACACTCCGCTTCGTGCCCTTCGCTGACGCCGCGTGCTGCCATCTCCCTCACGTCGTCGGACACTGTGCTCTCGCCCAATTCGAACGGCTGTGCATCGCCAAGTGGCGTTCGGACGTCGACTTCGTCCGAGTCGCTGAATATGCTCAAGTCGGGCGTATTGCTGTCAGCGTCCGCATCAGCCTCTTGTCCCCAACGCGAAAGGTCCGGCAAACCATATTTGCTGATCCAGCCCGCGCGAGCGAACGTGGGCAGCATACCTAGAGGATCGATCAGAACCGCGGCGTGCATGAACTTCTGGTTGATGCTGTCGTTCATCGCCTCGATGTCGGACCACGGCGTTTCGTTCGCCTGCAGCTCCGCAATCTGAGCCAGATACCGTTCCTTTACGCTCGCGTAGCGTGGCGGATCGTAGTCTTCAACGCCCCAGAATGACGACGATGCGGGCTTCTTCGGCGGCCAGGCAATGCCGCCGCTGAGTATCGGCTTCTCGGGAATCACCACGACGCTGCCGCCGCGCACCATGTCCATCAGCGTCTGCACAACGGGTAGATCTCCGCCGCTCCTGGCAAGCCGATCGTGCCAGTGGAAATTCTCGCGGAGAAAAACGCGCACGCGCTTGACGAGTTCCGCATCCTTCGCCCATACATCGGCATAGGCCGACGCCGTGAATCTTTTGCCCGCTTCGACCGCTTCTTTTCGCTTCTCTTCGGGTTCGAACGTCATGTATCGCTCGCTGCTTCGATACAGCATATAGCGATGCCATGCGTCCGTTTTCAGTTCTGCCGCCATTGATGTTTCACCCCGATAAACGATGGCTTTGCGGATACAGAACGCTTGCAATCGGGATGACGATGGGCCTTGCGTTCGGTATCGGTTCAGACAATCAATGCCCGACGATACCGAACTTTCATCGGAAGAAATGTGAAGTTGTATGTTCCTTGGGTGCGATCGCGTCGAGACGGAATATCGCCTCTGCCGTTTTCGATGAGCGGTCTTGAAAGCGAAATAGGGCGTTCGTCGCGACTGTGGCAGGCCAGACGGAAGTGATAACAAGCCTGTCTGCGGGCGAGAAGGCCGGTGAACATTCGCTCCAGCCGACCCCCAAGTGCGTCCGACCGATTTCCACTCGACGTCCTCAGCAGATCGGCTCGGTACTCAAAACGCTGGTCAAAACCTCCTCGATCCCCCCATCCCCACCAACAAACCCGATCATCCGTTCCTTCAACCCGCGCTTCAAACTCTCCACCGCCAGGCGCGCCACGTCTTCCCGCGACACCGCCGGCGCATTCGCCACGCGTTCAGACGCCAGCGCGATCGTCCCGCGCGCGGGTTCATCCGAAAGCGGCCCCGGCCGCAGGATCACATACGGCACGCCGCGCCGCTGAACGTAGTCGTCGCTTTCGTGCTTCATTCTCGAATAGTGCCTGAGCGCGAGCGGAGTGGCATCGGGCCAATAAGCCGAGAGCGCGCTGATCACGACTAGCTGCTGCACGCGCCGGCGCTTCGCGTAATCGGCGGTGCGCTGCACGGCGTCGCGATCGATCAGGCGCTCCTCGTTCACCCCTTCCGATTCCGCCGACCCCGCGGCATAAATCACATGTGTGACATCGTCGAACGCGTGCGAGAAATCGTTCGTCAGGTCGCCGAGCACGATCTCCGCGCCGAGCGCGACGAACTCAGGCTTGTGCGCGGACTTGCGCAACAGCGCCCTGAACGGAATGCCTTCGCCTTGCAACTGCCGCGCGATATGGCGGCCGGTGCGGCCGTGTGCGCCGATCAGCAAAACTTTCATCGCTTTCATCAATCACGCTCCTCGGTCGAGAAAAATGGACTTCAACGTTAGGCGATTTTCGCGAATTCTGCCGCCGGCGGTTTGCGTCGCTTATTCGGTGACGCTGGCCGGCCGTGCTCCGCCACCCTTACGTGCCCGACGTGCCTCCGCCCGCACGCGGATGCGATCCATATAAAGATAGACCACCGGCGTCGTATAAAGCGTGAGCATCTGGCTCACGATCAGCCCGCCGACGATCGCGATGCCGAGCGGCGCGCGCATCTCCGAGCCTTCTCCCGAGCCGAACGCAAGCGGCAACGCGCCGAGCAACGCGGCCGCGGTCGTCATCATGATCGGCCGGAAGCGCAGCAGGCAGGCTTGCTCGATGGCCTCGCGCGAGGTCGTCGCGCCGTGCCGCGACGCCTCGATCGCGAAGTCGACCATCATGATCGCGTTCTTCTTCACGATGCCGATCAGCAGGATCACCGCGATCATCGCGATGATGCTGAACTCGGTCTTGAACAGCAGCAGCGCGAGCAGCGCGCCGACCCCGGCCGACGGCAGCGTCGAAAGAATCGTGATCGGGTGGATGTAGCTCTCGTACAGGATGCCGAGCACGATGTACACCGCCGCGAGCGCCGCGAGAATCAGGAGCGGCTGGTCGTTCATCGATTGCTGGAACGCCTGCGCCGTGCCCTGGAAACTGCCGTGGATCGTGCCGGGCACGCCGATCGTCGCCATCGTTTCGTAGATCGCGGCGGTCGCGTCCGACAGCGACTTGCCGGGCGGAAGGTTGAACGAGATCGTCGAGGCGACGAACTGGCTCTGGTGATTGACCGACAAGGGCGTGCTGCCCGGCCCGAACTTCGCGATGGCCGACAGCGGGATCATGGTCTCCTTCGCGGTGGAAACCGCCGCGCCCGACGACGATCCCGACTTGCCGCTCGCCGCGATCGCGTTGGTCGCGGAGTTGCGCACGGAGGCGAGCGAAAGCTGCGTCGCGGTGTCGGTGGCGGCACCCGCAGCCACGGCGGCCGCGGCGGACGAGTTCGACGTGGTGGTCGAATTGGTCGACGCCGCGCCGCTCGCGCTGCCGCCCGACGTGCTGATGTAGATCTGCTTGAGCATCTCCGGGTCCTGCCAGTACTTCGGCGCGAGTTCCATCACGACGTGATACTGCGAGAGTGCGTTGTAGATCGTCGATACCTGGCGCTGGCCGAACGCGTCGTAGAGCGTGTTGTCGATCTGCGCCGGCTTGATGTTGAAGCGCGCGGCCGTCGCGCGGTCGAACGTGACCATCGCTTCGAGGCCGCCCTGCTGCTGGTCGGAGTTCACGTCGGCGAGTTCGGGGCGCGACTGCAGCGCCTCGGTCAGCTTCGGCCCCCACTTGTAGAGATCGGCGGTGGAGTCCGAGAGCATCGTGAACTGGTACTGCGCATTCGATTGCCGGCCGCCCACGCGAATGTCCTGCACGGCCTGGAGGAACGTGCGCGCGCCCGCGACGTCGCCGAGCGGAGCGCGCAGGCGCTGGATCACGGTATCCGCCGACACCTTGCGCACGCTTTTCGGCTTCAGCGAGATGAACATGAAGCCCGAATTGGTCTGCCGCCCGCCGGTGAAACCCGCGACGCTGTCCACGGCCGGATCGGCCTGCACGATGCGCATCATCTCGGAGAACTTGCCCTTCATCGCCTGGAACGACGTGCTCTGGTCCGCCTGGATGCCGCCGACGATGCGCCCCGTGTCCTGCTGCGGGAAAAACCCCTTCGGCACGATGATGTACAGGTAGACGTTGAGGCCGATGGTCGCGAGCAGCACGAGGACGATCAGACGCGGATGCGCGAGCGCCCAGCCGAGGGTGCGCGCATAGCCGCGCTGCATCCGGTCGAACTGGCGTTCGAGCCAGCGCGCGATGCGTCCTTCTTCCGTCTTTTCGTGCGGCTCGCGCAAGAGGCGCGAGCACATCATCGGCGTGACGGTCAGCGAGACGACGAGCGACACGCCGATCGCAAGCGAAAGCGTCAGCGCGAACTCGCGGAAGAGCCGCCCGACGATGCCGCCCATCAGCAGGATCGGCAGGAACACGGCAACGAGCGACACGCTGATCGACAGCACCGTGAAGCCGACTTCCTTCGCGCCGAGAATCGCGGCCTTCATGCGCGGCACGCCGTTCTCGATGTGCCGTGAGATGTTTTCGAGCACGACGATCGCATCGTCGACGACAAAGCCTGTCGCGATGGTCAGCGCCATCAGCGAGAGGTTGTCGAGCGAGAAGCCGAGCAGGTACATTGCCGCGAACGTGCCGATGATCGAGATCGGCACGGCGACGCTCGGGATCAGCGTCGCGCGCCAGTTGCGCAGGAACAGGAACACGACCATCACGACGAGCGCCACCGCGATCATCAGCGTGAGTTCGGTGTCGTGCAGCGATGCGCGGATCGTGGTGGAACGGTCGGCGGTCGGCGTGATCTCGACGTCGGCGGGAAGGGCGGCCTGCAGTTGCGGCAGCATCGACTTCACGCGGTCGATGGTTTCGATGATGTTCGCGCCCGGCTGGCGATACAGGATCACGAGCACCGCGCGCTTGTTGTTGATCAGGCCGAGGTTGCGCAAGTCCTCGACCGAATCGACCACTTCGGCAACGTCCGAAAGCCGCACCGCCGAGCCGTTGCGGTACGCCACCACCAGATCGCGATACTGGTCGGCCTTGCTCGCCTGGTCGTTCGTGTAGAGCTGGAAGCGGTTGCCCTTGAATTCGATCGCGCCTTTCGGGCTGTTCGCGTTCGCGGAGGCGAGCGCCGCGCGCACGTCTTCCAGTCCGACGCCGTAGTGAAACAGCGCACCCGGTTCCAGTTCGACGCGCACGGCCGGATTCGCCGAACCGCTCACATCGACTTCGCCGACGCCCGGCACCGTCGAGAGCGTCTGCTGCAGCACGGTCGCGGCGGAATCGTAGAGCGAGCCGGCGGTGCGAGTCGGCGACGAGAGCGCGAGCACGAGGATCGGCGCGTCGGCGGGATTGACCTTGTGGTACGTCGGATTGCTTTTCAGGGCGGCCGGCAGGTCGGCGCGCGCCGCGTTGATCGCGGCCTGCACGTCGCGCGCGGCGCCGTCGATGTCGCGGTTCAGGCCGAATTGCAGCGTGATGCGGGTCGTGCCGACCGCGCTCTGCGACGTCATTTCGGTGACGTCGGCGATCGAGCCGAGGTGTCGTTCCAGCGGACTCGCGACGCTCGTCGCGACTGTCTCTGGGCTCGCGCCCGGAAGACTCGCCTGCACCGAGATGGTCGGGAAATCGACTTGCGGCAACGGCGCGACCGGCAGCTTCACGAACGCGAACATGCCGGCGAGCGCGACGCCGATGGCGAGCAGCGTCGTCGCGACCGGGCGGGCGATGAAGGGGCGCGAGAGGTTCATCGCGTTACTCCGCTTCGCTCACGGGACGCGGCGGCACGCCACGGTTGAAGCGGGCGCGCACGCGGCGGCCGAGCGAATCGAAGCCGAGATAGATCACCGGCGTCGTAAAGAGCGTGAGCAACTGCGAGACGATCAGTCCGCCGACGATCGCGATGCCAAGCGGATGGCGCAGTTCCGACCCCGCGCCCCAGCCGAGCATCAGCGGCAGGGCGCCGAGGAGCGCCGCCATCGTCGTCATCAGGATCGGGCGGAAGCGCAGGAGGCACGCCTGGAAGATCGCGTCGCGCGGCGACTTGCCTTCCTCGCGTTCGGCTTCGAGCGCGAAGTCGATCATCATGATCGCGTTCTTCTTCACGATACCGATCAAGAGCACGATGCCGATGATCCCGATGATGTCGAGATCGTGCCCGGTGATCATCAGCGAGAGCAGCGCACCGACGCCCGCCGACGGCAGCGTCGAGAGAATCGTGATCGGATGGATGAAGCTCTCGTACAGCACGCCGAGCACGATGTACATCGTGACGATCGCGGCGAGGATCAGGAACAGTTCGTTCGAGAGCGACGCCTGGAACGCGAGCGCCGCGCCCTGGAAGCGGATCTGGAACGATGCGGGCAGGCCGATGTCCTGCTTCGCCTGGTCGATCGCCTTCACCGCCGCGCCCAGCGACGCGCCCGGCGCGAGGTTGAACGAGACGGTCGTCGCGGGGAACTGGCCCAGGTGCGTGACGAGCAAGGGGGCCGCGCGTTCGTGGAACTTGGCGATCGAGGAAAGCGGCACCTGTCCGTTCGACGCGGTGGAAGAGGGCAGGTAGATGCCGTTCAGCGTTTCGCTGTAGTGCGCCTCGGTCGGCTCGGCTTCGAGGATCACGCGATACTGGTTCGACTGCGTGAAGATGGTGGAGATGATGCGCTGGCCGAAGGCGTCGTAGAGCGCGTTGTCCACGGTCGCAGGCGTGATGCCGAAACGCGCGGCAGTCGACCGGTCGATCTCCACGTACACCGATTGCCCGCTCTCCTGAAGGTCGGTCGCGACGTCGGCGAGTTCGGGCGCATGCTGCAGGCGGTCGATCAGCTTCGGCACCCACTCCGCGAATTCCGCCGCGTTCGGGTCGGTCAGCATGAACTGGTATTGCGTGGGACTGACGGTCGAATCGATCGTCAGGTCCTGCACCGGCTGCATGTAGAGCTTGATGCCCGGAATGTCCGCGACTTCGTTCTGCAAGGTGCGGATCACGTCGCTCGACGTGTTGCTGCGGTCGTCGCGCGGCTTCAGGTTGATCAGCATGCGGCCGCTGTTCAGCGTGATGTTCGTGCCGTCGACGCCGATGAATGACGTCAGGCTCTCGACATCGGGATTCTTCAGGATCTGCGCGGCGAGCGCCTGCTGCTGCGCGGCCACAGCCTGATAGGACGCGGCTTGCGGCGCCTGCGTGATCGCCTGGATCACGCCCGTGTCCTGCGTCGGGAAGAAGCCCTTCGGAATCACGACGTAGAGCACGGCGGTGAAAACCAGCGTGAGCAGCGCGACGAAGAGCGTCGCGTACTGGCGGTCGAGCACCCAGGTCAGCGCGACGGCATAGCGCCCGATCACGTAGTCGATGAACTGGTGCGCGCGCGCCTCGAAGCGCTTGCTTTCCTTCGGCGGCGTGTGGCGCAGAAGCTTGGCGCACAGCATCGGCACGAGCGTGAGCGACACCACCGCCGAAATCACGATCGTCACGGCGAGCGTGATCGCGAATTCATGGAACAGGCGCCCGACGACATCGCCCATGAACAGCAGCGGAATCAGCACGGCGATCAGCGACACCGTCAGCGAGATGATCGTGAAGCCGATCTGCTTCGAGCCTTTCAGCGCGGCTTCGAGCGGCGGGTCGCCGTCCTCCACGTAGCGCGCGATGTTCTCGATCATGACGATGGCGTCATCGACGACGAAGCCTGTCGCGATGGTCAGCGCCATCAGCGAGAGGTTGTCGAGCGAGAAGCCGCAGAGATACATCACGGCAAGTGTGCCGACGAGCGAGAGCGGCACCGACAAGCTCGGAATCAGCGTCGCCCAGACGTTCGCGAGGAACAGGTAGATCACGAGCACGACCAGCACGACCGAGAGCGCCAGTTCGAACTGCACGTCGCGCACGGAGGCGCGGATCGTGGTGGTGCGGTCGGTGACGACGCGCACGTCGAGCGCGGCGGGCAGCGACGACTGCAGGCCCGGCAACAGCTTCTTGATGCCGTCGACGACCTGGATCACGTTCGCGCCCGGCTGGCGCTGCACGTTCAGGATGATCGCGGGCGTCGAATCGACCCACGCGCCGAGCTTCGTATTCTCCGGCCCTTCGACGATCGTCGCGACATCGGTCAGCATCACCGGCCGGCCGTTCTTGTACGCGATGACGGCGCTCTGATACGCGTTCGCGTCGGTCAACTGGTCGTTGGCGTTGATCGTGTAGGAACGGGTCGGGCCGTCGAAATTGCCCTTCGGCGTGTTGACGTTGAGGTTCGAGATGGTGGTGCGCAGGTCGTCGATGTTGAGACCGTACGACGCGAGCGCGCGCGTGTTCGCCTGCACGCGCACGGCCGGGCGATTGCCGCCGCTCACCGAGACGAGGCCGACGCCCGCCACTTGCGAGATTTTCTGCGCGAGCCGCGTGTCGGCGAGATCCTGGACCTGCGTCATCGGCAGCGTCTTCGAACTGATCGCGAGCGTGATGATCGGCGCGTCGGCGGGGTTCACTTTTGCGTAGATCGGCGGCGCGGGCAGGTCGGACGGCAGCAGGTTGCCCGCCGCATTGATCGCGGCCTGCACTTCCTGCTCGGCGATGTCGAGCGGCAAATCGAGGCTGAACTGGAGCGTGATGACCGAGGCGCCCGCCGAACTCTGCGACGACATCTGGTTCAGGCTCGCCATCTGCCCGAACTGCTTTTCGAGCGGCGCGGTGACGGACGACGTCATCACATCGGGCGACGCGCCCGGATAAAAGGTCTGGACCTGGATGGTCGGGTAGTCGACGGCGGGCAGGGCCGAGAGCGGCAGGAAGCGCAGCGCGACGAGCCCGACCAGCATGATCGCCGCCATCAGGAGCGCCGTGCCGACCGGGCGCAGGATAAAAAGACGGGATGGGTTCATGCTTTACTTGCTCGCGCCGTTCATTGCTGCGGCTGCTGTCGGTGGCGTCCGCCATGATGCGCGCCGGATGCGCCCGAAGCAGCGCCGGCCGCGGAAGCGCCTGACGCGCCGGATGCCCCTTTGGGCTTGTCGGCCGGAATCGTGATCTTCGCGCCTTCCTTCAGGCGATCCGAGCCGTCGATCACCACGCGCTCGCCCACTTGCAGGCCCGTCTTGATGCTGGTGCGCTCGCCATCGACCGGTCCGATCTTCACGTTGCGCACGGTCACGGTGTTATCCGGTTTCACCACGTAGACGAACGCACCCGACGAGCCGTTCAGCACCGCGGAGGTCGGCACGATCGTCGCGTCCTTGATCACGTCGACGAGCAGCTTCGTGTTCACGAACTGGTTCGGGAACAGCATGGTCTCCTTGTTCGCGAACGTCGCGCGCAACTTGACGGTGCCGGTCGTGGTGTCGATCTGGTTGTCGACCGTTTCGAGGTAGCCGGCTTCGAGGGCCGTTGTGTTGGCGCGGTCGTACGCGGTCACCGACATCTTCGTGCCGGCGCGCATCGGCTTCAGGATCGCGGTGAGGTTGTCCTCGGAGGTCGTGAAGATCACGCTGATCGGCTGCAACTGCGTAATCACGACGACGCCGTTCGTATCGCCCGTGGTGACGTAGTTGCCCGGATCGACCTGCCGCAAGCCGACGCGCCCCGACACCGGCGCCGTGATGCGCGCGTAGGTCAGGTCGAGCCGGAAGGTATCGACGTTCGCCTGGTCCGATTTCACCGCGCCTTCATATTGCTTGACGAGCGACGCTTGCGTATCGACCTGCTGTTTCGCGATCGAATCCTGCGAGAGCAGCGTCTGGTAGCGCTGCAAGTCGAGCCGCGCGGTTTGCAGCAGCGCCTGGTCCTTCGCGAGCGTGCCCTGGGCATTGCGCAGCGAGATTTCATAAGGACGCGGGTCGATCTGCGCGAGCAGGTCGCCCTTCTTGACCATCTGCCCTTCCTGGAACGCGACGTCCATCAGCGTGCCGTTCAGTTGCGTCTTGACCGTGACGTTCGCGAGCGGCGTCACCGTGCCGAGCGAGTTGATCACGACGGGCATTTCGCCCTGCTTGACGGTCGCGACATGCACCGGTTGCGGCTGATTGGCAAGCCCCGCGCCGCCACGGCGCCCGCCCGCCGACGATCCCGCCTGCTGCGCCTTCGCCGGGTCGTTGCGGCTCCACGGATGCCACCACAGCAGCGCGCCGGCGATGATCAGGAGCGCGACGACGAGCCATCCGAAGCGGCGACGCCGCGCGGGAACGGGAGAGCTGGCGGAGGGCGGAGAGTCGGTCTTGTACGGCGGCGTGGGAGTTTTTGTGTGGTCGTCCATCGTTCGGTGGCTTGCGTGTTTCGGTGACTGTCGTTCGGTGCGCGGAGTTCGGAGCGGATGGCGGCGCGCCCGCTCCTGGATGCGGACGCCAGCGAGCGCGCGAGGTGTTCCAGGATGCATGGCGACTAATCCCGGGCGAGCCGGGGCGGTCCCTCTGGAAAGCTTTGAAAGCAACCGGTCCGCGCGAAGCATGATGCTACGTCCCGCGCTTCGTATGAGTCCAGCTAACTTTCTTTCGGATGATTACGAGTGTTACATCGTGGCTTCTTCACAGCGAGGCTTCATTCGGCGAGGCGCGCGGAAGGCGTGCCGCCGATCTCGTTGACGATTCTCGCGATGCAATCGAGCAGCGCGGGCGCCACGCTCTGGATCAGCGTCTCGCGCGGGCACTGGTGCGCGGCGCCGCCGCAATTCACGGCATAGCGCTGCCCCGACGGCCCGACGAACCCCGCCGCGACAGCGTTCAGCCCGTGATGCCATTCGCCGGTCGAGATCGCGAAGCCGAGCTGACGGACGTCATCGAGGCCGTTCTGCAATCCGCCGATGATGCTCGGCCAGTCGTCGCCGGATGCGGTCTGCACGCTCGCGATCAGCGTCTGTCGCTCCGTGGGCGGCAGCACTGCAAGATACGCACGCCCGACCGCCGTCCGGCACAGGTCGATCCGCCCGCCCACTTCCAGCCGTGACACAAGCACGGCGGAACGCGGACGAATCGCATCGATGACGACCATTTCCAGCCGGTCGCGCACCGCGAGATGCACGCTCAGGCCCGTCAGTTCCGCGAGTTCGATGAGAAAGGGCCGGGCGCGGGCGCGAATGTCGAAGTTGCGCAAGAAACCGTTGGAGAGCTCCAGCACCGACGCGGTCAGCACGAAGCGCTCGCTGTCCGGCAGGCGGAAGAGCAGGCCCGCGCCGACGAGCGTCGCAGTGATGCGCGATACCGTCGGTTTGGGAATGCCGGTCCATTCGGTCAATTCGCGGTTGCTCACCGGCGCGTCCGCGGCGGCGATCCGGCGCAACACGTCGAGTCCTCGGGCAAGCGCCGTGACTTCCTCGCCGTCCTTTTCCTTGCCCTTTTCCCGGCCGGCCGGTCGATTTTCGCTCTTGTTCATTGTATTTTTTAAAACGTCGTTTCGTTTCTCTGTTTCAACCTTGGATCGTACGCGAACTCTTCATTCAACTTTGCAGTGCATGCAAGCCTTGGGCAAAAAGGTGTAGATCCATGACACTTTTCCGTTCTCGGGCTTTGAAGGAAGAGCGTTGGGCAGATGCCCATGGCACGAAATTTTGCTTGACTTAAGCAGCGTTACCGGAAAAAATGGAACCCGATTTCGAAACCACGAAAGTGCGCCAGATGATGAGCGAACCGTGGAACATCGGATACAGGCTCTCAGGTTCTAGCACGGCCCTCGGAATGGCTAGAACTTTTAAGGCGCTGCGGCATCGCAGCGCCTTTTTTTTCGCCGGTTGTTCATGCGGCAAGTTTTGCTTGTGCTGTGAGACGCGGGCTCGCGCGAGACGATGTCGTCGTCATCGCTGGATTCGATGTGCGGGGAAATATTGTCTTAAGCACATTCTATCAAGAGGCTGACTGCGGCCACCGTGATCGTCGTGGCGCTGGGAACAGCGGGCGGGAGTAGCAGGGAACCAGCTTTGACGTGCACGAAAGGAGATTTCGTGATGCGGAGAAGCGTACGCAGCGCTGCTGCGACGGGCAGACGAGACCGGCGGCGTCACTTCAGTGAGCGAAGCCGGAATAGAGGCGCGCAGTCTGACCGACGAATGCGCCCGAAACAACTTTTTGGCTTAACGCCGTACGGCGAACATCCGCAGCGGCTTCATCAAGCGCTTGCCGCGCACGGCCCAATAAACGCTTGCAAGGATGAGCACGATCGCGGCGCCGAACACCAGCATCGGCGAGATGCGTTCGGGTGCGGGATGGCTCGTCGCCACCATCATTGCCGCCGCCAACGCGATGCCCGCCTGCATGTACGAGCGGCGCGCACGACTGCGGCGCGCCGAAAAGCGCATGGACCGGGAGACGGGCGCCCGCGTGAAGGGCTCGAACAGGATCATTGCGGCGACGAGGGCGACCACGAGATTCATGAGGCTCATAACGACACTTCTGGACAGGGCGGGAAAGTCCGCGACTATACGAAGTGCGTCAAGGGCCGATAACTGGAGATGTCTGAAAAACGTCACCGAATCGAAGAATTTCGTGGTCCGGGTGCCGCGCGGCGTCGAGCCAACGACCGCGGCACCCGCACGACACTCAAGACGACTCACAGAAATCGCTCAACCGAACGACGAAAAGCCATTCAAAGTTCGATCCGCGTGCCAAGCAGCGCCACGAATTGCTTCAGCCAGTCGGGATGCGCGGGCCAGGCCGGCGCGGTGACGAAATTGCCGTCGGTGATCGCGGCATCGACGGCGATGTCCGCGTATTCGCCGCCCGCAAGCCGCACTTCTGGCGCGCAAGCCGGATAGGCCGAGATGCGCCGTCCCTCGATCACGCCCGCCGCCGCCAGCAGTTGCGCTCCATGGCAGACGGCCGCGATCGGCTTCTTCGCTTCGGCGAAGTGGCGCACCACCTCGATCACGCGGGCGTTCAGCCGCAGGTATTCCGGCGCCCGGCCGCCCGCGATGGCGAGCGCGTCGTACTTGGACGGATCGATTTCATCGAACGTTGCGTTCAGTGCGAACAGGTGGCCGGGCTTTTCGGTGTAGGTCTGGTCGCCCTCGAAATCGTGGATCGCGGTCTTGATCCGCTCGCCGCTTTTCTTGCCCGGGCAGACCGCATCGACCGTGTGGCCGAGCATCTGCAGCGCCTGGAAGGGCACCATCGTTTCATAGTCCTCGGCGAAATCGCCGGTGAGGAAGAGAATCTTCTTTGCAGCCATCGATAACCTCCGGGAGTGATGAATCCGGCAGTGCCGGACGAGTCGAGCCGTCGATCAGTCTACACTCGCGGCCTTGACAGTTTCACGTCGGGGCGATGCCGTGGCTGCCGTGCCGCGCCCTCTTCGCGCGACGGCGTATGATTGGCGCGTTTTTGCGAATAGCGGAATGTCCGCTGGCGGCCTGGTCCGCCGGGACGAACCGGTTTGAACCGTGCGGCGGTGTTGCGCACGCTTAATGTGGATGGGCTTGATGATGCAAACGAATTCCTTGAAACGAATCGCGATTGTCCTCGCGGCGCTGGCCGTGCTCGCGGCCTGCGAAAAACATGACGCCACCGCCGGACAGGCCGCGGGCGCACTGAACAATCTCGCGAGCCAGACGAACCAGAAGTTCGATCAGGCGGCGAGCTACGTCGGCCAGCACGTCGATGCGGCGAAACAGGCGGCGCAGCAGAATCTCGATGCGGCCGGATCGATGCCGAGCATTTCGGCGAGCGGCGTCGCCGAGACGGCGCGGGCGAATCTCGAAGGCGCTGCCAGCGCGACCAATGCCGCGATGGCGAACGCGGCGAGCACGACGGGCGCCGGACTCGAAGTCGCGGGCAAGAGACTTCAGGACTGGGCGGCCAAGGACGGCACGACGACCCAGGGCGCGAGCGCCGGAGCCGCGACCGATTCGAGCGGCGCGCGCACCGAGATGGACAAATAGCGTTCAAAAATCGGTGGTGTGCGGCGTGTTTCGGAAACCGTCAGACGAAAGACGCCTAACCGCCGGCTAACATTCCGTTACGTCCGTTCGGCGCGTCGATCGGACCGAGCAGCTAAACTGGCGGTCTTTCGGATGTCCCGGACCGCTATGAATTCAAGTACTTGCGTGATCGCCGGCGCACTGGCGATCGTCGCGATCCTTTCGATGGCGTCGTTTGCGCGTGTGCGTCGAACGGTTTCCGGCACGCGTCGCGCTGTTCTTCGTGCGGCGCTCCTGCTGTGCGCCACTTTGCTTTGCGCGGGTCTCGCGCCGGCCGCCAGCGCCGCCGGTCCGGCGCTCGCGCTGCCGACGTTCCAGGAATTGCTGACCCCGCCGGCGCCGCCGGCATCGGCTCCGGCCGCCGCGTCCGCGCCCGCCGACGACGCCGACATGGTGCGCTCGCTCGACAACATCATTTCCACGCTCGACAGCGACAAGCAGCGCACTGCACTCGTCGCCCAGCTCAAGAAGCTGCGCGACGCCAAGCGCGAAGCCGACTCGGCGCAGGCCGCAAGCGGCACGGCAACCGGCGCCAGCAGCGCCGCGGGCGCGAGCGCGCCAGCCGTGGCGATGACCGGCGCGACGCAAGCGGCCGCATCGTCGGTAGTCGCGACGATCGCGCAGAACGCGGGTCTGCTGGGCGCCATCGCGTCGGCGCTGACGAACATCGAGGCCGACATCAAGCGCGGCAAGACACCATTCGCCTACTGGGGCGGGCGCTTCAACGCCGCGGGCAACGAACTCTTCACCATTGTCACGAGCCACAGCCGCGAGTCGTTCGGCCGCACGCTCGTCAACTTCTTCGCCACCTTCGCGGGCTGGGGCGTGTGCGCGTACCTGCTCGTCTACCTGCAGCGCCGCCTGCACGTGCGCTACGGCATCGCGGCGGGGCTGCATCCGAATCCGACCACGCGCGAGCTGATCATCTTCGCGTTGCGCCGCGTGGCGCCGTATCTCATCGCATTCATCGCCGCGCTCACATTTGTGCGCGTCATGCCGCAGTCGCTTGGACGCACGCTCGCGATGGTCATCGCCTACGCAATCGTCGCGGGCGCGGTGTTTTCGTCGATCTGCCTGATCATGTTCTCGCTGTTCGGCTCGGCGCACCGGCGCGTGGCCGTTCATATCCTGATCACGCACGCGCGGCGGCTGCTGTTCCTGATCGGCACGCTTGGCGCGCTCGGCGACGCCGCCGCGAACTACGACGTCGCCCAGCAACTCGGGACGAACCTGTCAGGGCTGATTTCGACGGTCGCGAACATGGGCGCGGCCGTGCTCACCGGGTACTTCGCGCTTGCGTTCCAGCGGCCGGTCGCGCACCTGATCAGAAGCCGCTCGTACGAGCAGCGGCACAACCGGCGCGCCGCGACGGAAACGTTCGAGATCGTCGCGTCGCTCTGGCAGTTGCCGATGCTGCTGCTCGCGGGCGCCTCGGTGGTCGCGACGCTCGCCGGCATCGGCACGTCCGAGAACGTGCTGCAAATGGCGATCGCGACCGCCGGGCTGCTCGTCGTCGCGTTCTTCCTCTCCGCGGTCGTCATCCGCATGACGCGCGCGCAGCCACACAGGCTGCGCCGCCAGTCGCCGTACGTGCGCCGGCTCGTGAAATTCGTCGGCACACTGTTCGTGCTCGCCATCTGGATCGCTTTCTTCGAGGTGTCGTCGCGCTTCTGGGGCTTCTCGCTCGCGAAACTCGCCGAGGAGAGCGTGGCGGCGCGCGGCATCACGCACGCGGTGAGCGCGATCATCCTGACGTTCTTCATTGTGTGGCTGATCTGGATCGTCATCGACACCGCGATCCAGGAAGCGCTCAACCCGAACGTTGCGCGCGGCAAGTCGCGCGGGCCGAGCATGCGCGCGCGCACGATGCTCCCGCTCGTGCGCAACGTCGTGTTCGTCGGGCTGTTGATGATCGCCGGCATCGTCACGGCCGCGAATCTCGGGCTGAACGTGACGCCGCTCCTTGCCGGCGCCGGCGTGATCGGACTGGCGGTCGGTTTCGGCGCGCAATCGCTCGTCGCCGATTTGATCACCGGGCTTTTCATCATCATCGAGGACACGATTTCAGTCGGCGATTCGATTGAAGTCGATGGCGGTCATGCGGGCATCGTCGAAAGCCTGACGATCCGCACCGTGCGCCTGCGCGACGGGCAGGGCGCGATCCACGCGATTCCGTTCTCGCAGATCAAGATCGTGAAGAACCTGTCGCGCGATTTCGCCTACGCGGTGTTCGAGGTGCGCGTGCCGTTCTCGGCGGACGTCGACAAGGTCACGCAGATGATCCGCGAAGTCGGCGCCGAACTGATGGCCGATTTCCGCTACCGGCGCGAGATGCTCGGGCCGATCGAGGTCTGGGGACTCGACCGGTTCGATCCGAACTGGATGGTCGTGAAAGGCCAGATCAAGACGCGGCCGTTGCAGCAATGGAGCGTCGCGCGGGCGTTCAACCTGCGGATCAAGCGCAAGATGGACGAGATCGGCATGGACGTGCCCGTGCCGCAGATGCAGGTGCAGATGTCGCGCGAGAAGACGGCGTTTGCGGAGCCGCAGTCGGAAGAGAACGAATTCGATGTCCTGCATGAGATGCAGGCGGCGCGCGCGAGCGAGGCCGAGCCGGCCGAGGAGCCCGCGCCCGAGCCTTTGTCTCCGGTCGTGAAAAGCGGGATGGCGAAGGCGCGCGACGTGTCGCACGAGCCGAGGCCGGCGCCGCCGCCGACGGATCAGTCAGTCCAGGTCCCGCCGCAAATTCCGACCGCGACCGAGCCTGGCAAGGGCTAGATCGTTCGGCCGCTTATTTGTCCGCTCGTTCGGCCGCTCAGACCGTGACCAGATCGTTGACGTGCGTTGCGATCTGCGTGGCCGCGACGCCGTAGACGTGCAGCGAAACCGCGCGCCGGCCCGAGCCCGGCGCGTTGCCCAACTGATGAATCGCGCCGCGCCCGGCGCCGACGAACGAAACCGAGCCCGATTCGCGCGCGTGAGTGCGCGTTTCGATTGCGCGGTTCGTGATCGGGTCCCAGCGAAAGAGGGTTTCCGCGAGCGTGCCCTCGATCACCGCGTAGGCGCACCAGGTCTGGTGCCCGTGGACCGGGCTCGCCTGACCCGGCTCCCAGACCAGTGCGGCAACGGCGTAACGGCCGTCGGGATCGGCGGCGAGCAGATGTCGCCGATAGGTCCCGGCGCCGCTCTCGCATTGTTCCGGCGACAGGAACCCGCACTCCTTGGAAGCCGCAAGAAGCGCCGCGCGCACCCGGCGCGGGAAATCGGCGGGCGTGGCGAGGGCGGCGTCGAGTTCGCCGGTCAGGCGCGCCAAGGCGTCCGCGTGACCAAGTGGCGCGTTCTGGCAAAGAGCGGGAAGGGGATCGCGGATCATGATTTCGGCGCGTTTTTTCGTTTTGACTGGGAAGCCCATTTATACCGGTTTGCATCCGGAAATAGTTTCCATATAATTCCGTACAAACACCCAAAAGTAGAATAATTTCCTATAAGGGGCGCAGTGTGGGAATGGACCTCATCGACCGCAAGCTGCTGGAACTACTGCAGACCGACGTCACGATGCCGATCGCGGAACTGGCGCAGCGCGTCAACCTTTCGCAGACGCCGTGCTGGAAGCGCGTGCAACGCCTGAAAGAGACCGGCGTGATTCGCGCGCAGGTGGCGCTGTGCGATCCGCGCAAGCTGGGCGTCGGCACGACGGTGTTCGTCGCGGTGCGCACGAACCAGCACACGCAGAGCTGGGCGGAGGATTTCACGCGCGCGGTGCGCGATATTCCGGAAGTGGTCGAGGTGTACCGGATGAGCGGGGAGACGGATTACCTGCTGCGCGTGGTGGTGTCGGATATCGACGATTACGACCGCGTCTATAAGGAATTGATCCGCGCCGTGCCGCTTTATGACGTGAGTTCGAGCTTCGCGATGGAACAGATCAAGTACTCGACTGCGTTGCCGGTGAGGCCGCCGCTTGGGGATTTGGGGCGGTAGGGCGGTTAAGGGGCCTTGTAGACCCGTGCAGTCGATACTTCAATGCCGCGGCCGTCCGTCTCGCACGCCCCCTGCAACCCTTCTGAAATCCCTCACAGGTAACATGGCGCCTTTATTCTCCGCGCCACGCCCGAGCCTCTCTCCATGTCCGAAGACCGCAGCAGGAAAAGCCCCCGCAAAAAGAATCCGACGTTCGCGATCAGCGTGTTCATCGTCGTGGTCGTGCTGATGGTGATCGGGACGCTTTTCTTCAACGCGATCCGCGAAAAGCGCGAGTTCGAGCGGGAGAACGCTCAGCCGTCGGCGGCGAGCGACGTGAGGCCTGCCGTGCCGGCCATCGGCGCGTCGCAATAACCAGCCGGCGAGCGCCGCTCACGCGGGCAGCCGGATCACGCTCGCGTCCTTGCGGATCAGGACCGACGCGCCGAGCATCTGCTTGCACTGGTGCGCGAGCAGCTTCAGGTCATGGATCGCGTCGCTCGGCATCGCCTCGGTGCGCTCGGCGGCGACCACCATCGAGTCGAGTTCGCGCCGAAGCTGCTTGATCTGTTCGCCCTGGTCGTCGGGTGCGGCGACGCCGCCTTGCGCCTGGGTGAGGCTGTCGCGGATCACGGCCAGCACGCGCTGCACCGGCTCGATCGCCTGACCCTCGACATTCGCGAGCGACTGCAACAGCGGCGCGGCCGCCGTGATCTGCGACGCGAGCACGTGCGACTGCACCAGCAGGTCGTTGAGCTCGGCGACGAACTTCTGGTGCGCCTTCGGTTCCAGCATCATCCGCTGGAACGCCTGTCCGAGATTGGCGAACGCGATGTGCACATTCTTGCGCGCGAGGCGGTAGCGGTAGTCGCGATCGAGCGCCGTCGCGGCGACCGTAGCGGCGGCCGACGCGCCCGCGCCCGTCGCCGCAGCCGTGCTTTCGCCGACGGCCACCGACGACAGCTTCGCCGCCGTCGCGTTGGCGGTCTTAACTGCGGGCGCTGGCTCGGTGATCGAGGTTTCGCTGGCGGTCTGAGGCGGGGCCGCGACGGCGACATCGCCCGATTCCGCGTCGTGCGAGGCCACGACAGCCGCGCTGGCGTTGTTGTCCGCGAAGACCGCGGCTTCGGCCTTCGGTTCGGCGAAAGCTTCAGCTTCGGCCTTCACCCCATTCACCCCGCGCTCCCCCTCACTCCCCCGCGCGACAGAATCCGCTTTCACCGGCGCCTTCGTCTTCGGATTCCACCACCAGCTTGCTTCGAGATAATGGCGCGTCGCCGCGATCATGTCGTTGACGAGCTTCCCCATCAACCGATATTCCCAGTAAGGAAACAGGTGGCTCGCGGCGATCGCGATCGCGCAACCGACGACCGTGTCGATCGCCCGCTCGCCGATGAGCCTCAGGCTCCCGGGCGCGAGCAGATGGAACATCAACAGCACGTACGACGACGTGAACACGACGCTCGCCGTGTAGTTGAAGAGCAGGAGGCTGTAACTCATCACCATCGAAGCGAACATCACGACCAGGAGCAGGCTCGGCTCCTTGACGAGCAGGATGAGCGCGACGCTCGCCGCGCAGCCGATCGCCGTGCCGATGATCCGCTGCGTGTTGCGCTGCTTGGTGAGCGAATACCCGGGCTTCAGGATGATGACGGTCGTCATCACGATCCAGTACGCGTTGGTGAGCGGCAGGAGCCGCCCGAGCCAGAACCCGGCGCCGACCGCGATCGTCACGCGCAGCGCATGCCGGAAGCTTGGCGAAGCCATCGTCAGGTTCGAGAAGATCTGCATAAGCGGCACGCGCCGGCTCGAGATGAACCGCGAGATCGAATGGTCGATGCGCATCTCGGTTTCGGTCACGTCGGTGTCGCTGCGCGTGTGGCGGCGCATCCTGTCGATGAGGCGCGTCCCGCTCCACAGGCGCCGGAACACGGCGGCCACCGCGGCGTAGGCTTCAGGGTTCTTGTCCGGCAGCCCGTGCTTGCGCATCAGTTCCAGTTCGTATTCGATCGCGCGCAGTTCCGCCTTCACGCTGATCTTCGAGCGCGCGGGCTCGTTCTGCAGCACTGCGAGACCGATCTCTTCGAGGTCGGTGGCGGCCTTGCGCATCAGGTCGCGGTAGAAAATCAGGAGGTCCGAGCCGCCGAAGGTGCTGCGCACGAGCGGGTAATCGGTATGCGCGCCGACGAAGAACTCGTGCAGATCGACCACGTTGATGAACAGGTTGAAAAGCCTCGCGCGGCGCGGCTGGAGCTTGCCCTTTTTCAGTTTCGGCAGGTTGCGCAGCACGATGTCCCGCGCGGCGTCCTGGCGCTCGACCGCCGCGATCTGCTTTTCGATCAGCTTGCGATAGCACTCGTCGAGATCGGCTTCGGGATCGTAGAAATCCGCGCGCGCCATCAGGTACTCGGCGCAACTGAAGATGCTTTCGGCGAGCGCCTGCTGTTCGATGCGGTAGACCAGCCAGTGGCTGATCAGCGTTGCCCAGTACGTGTACCAGAGGCCGCCCAGCAGGATCCACGACGCGTTGACGAGCGCCTGCATCGGCGTGAAATGCTCTTCCAGCGTGACGATCATCATGAAGAGCGTCGCGAAGCTGATCTGCGGCCAGCGGTTGCCGTACACCACGATCAGCGACAGCACGAACGTAAGCGGCACGACGGTGAGCCAGAGCGTGAGCACGTGCGCCGTGGCGATGCCGGTCAAGAGCGCGGCGAAGGTGCCGATCACCGTGCACGCCAGCATCTCGTTGTGCTTGTACTTGAGCGGGCCGGGCATGTCGACGACGCACGCGCCGAGCGCGCCCGTCGCGATCGTGAAGCCGAGATCGCGGTTATGGAAAACGATCAGCATCAGGACGGCGGGAAGCGAAACGCCGAACGCGATGCGCAAGCCGCCGAAAAAGTACTGGCTGTAGATGAATTTTCTGATTTCGATCGAGTAAGGCATCGACTTCCTGATTTGCCGCTTGATTGTGCGTTGTGTGTTGTGTGACTTGCACGACGACATTCCCAGATCCGGGAACGCGCGCCGAAAATTGGCTTCGAGTCTAACCCAACCGGAGACGGTTCTGACCTCGGCCGATCGGCCAGGTTCTGTGCGCGTTCGGCCTTTGTTATGCTGTCGCTTCACTTCGGATACGTCCGATTCACAGTCGGCGATTCCCATCAGGCCTTATGCTCGAACTCTTCTATTCGAACCGCCACGAAACGCTGTCGCAGGCGCTTTTCGACGACCTCGCCGCGTTCTCGATGGGCAGCGGCGACCCGTTCGCGAGCCAGCCCGTGATCGTGGCGAGCGCGGCCGTGCGGCGGCGTCTCGAGCTCGACATGGCCGAGCGCTTCGGCATCTGCGCTAACGTGGAGTTCGGCTATCTCGCGCAGTGGCTCTGGGCGCAGATCGGCCGCGTGATGACGGTGCCCGTGCATTCGCCGTTCGCGCCGGACCGGCTCGCGTGGCGCTGTTTCCGGCTGCTTTCCGGGCCGTCGTCGGGCGACTCGGCGCGGCTGCGTTCCTACCTCGACGCCGCCGACGATTCGATGCGCTACGAACTCGCGCGCCGCATCGCGACCGTGTTCGATCACTACCTGACCTATCGCCCGGAGTGGCTCACGCAATGGCAGCAGGGCGGCTCGATTCTCGCGACGCCGGGCGCGGGCGAACTCGATTTGCGCGGGCCGCGCCTGCCGGGCGCGAGCGAGATTCAGCGCGAGGACGAGCGCTGGCAAGCCGCTTTGTGGCGTGCGTTGCTCGCCGACCTTGCCGCGGGCGCCGATCAGGCCGGCTATGACCCGACGCCGCCCGCCTACCGTTTTCTCGCCGAGTCCGTGAAGCTCGATCTCGATGCCGTGATGCGCGCCGAATGGCCGGAGCGCATCAGCGTGTTCGCGCTGCCGACGATGCCGCCGTTGCACATCGCATTGTTGCGCGAGCTGTCGCGCTGGATCGACGTGCGCATCTACGCGATCAACCCGTGCCAGGAATTCTGGTTCGACATCGTGAGTGTCGCGCGGGTCGAGCAACTGGAGATGAAGGGCGAGCTCGACTACCAGGAAGTCGGCAATCCGCTGCTCGCCGAATGGGGACGCCAGACGCAGGCGCAACTGCACATGCTGCAGGAGTTGACGGAGAGCGCGGCGTCGCGTGAAGCGAGCCACTTCGAACGGAACCCGGCGCCGAGCTGGCTCGCGCGCGTGCAGAACGCGATTCTCGAACTGGGCGATCCGGCCGATGACTCCGATGACGCCACCGAACCCGGCATCGAAGTGCACGTGTGCCACAGTCTCTCGCGACAACTCGAAGCGCTGCACGATCGCCTGCTCGGCTGGTTCGATTCGATCGAAGGGCTGGAGCCGTCGGACGTGCTAGTCGCGTTCCCGGACCTGGCGGCGGCGGGCCCGCTGATCGACGGCGTGTTCGGCACCGCACCGGCGGGCGTCGCGAACGAGCGGCGGCGCATTCCCTATCGCATCACGGGCCTGCCTCCGTCGCAGGCGAATCCCGTCGCGCGCGTGCTGCTCGACTGGCTCGCGCTGCCCGAGCGCAGCGTCGGCGCGCCGGACCTGATCGAGTGGCTGCGCGTCGATGCGATCGCGGCGCGCTACGGCATCGACGCCGCCGCGCTCGAAACCGCGCAGGCGTGGCTCGCGGCGGCGGGTGCGCGGCGCGGCCTGACGCCGCCGGAAGTGTCCGCCGAGCATGTGCCGTCCGCGCGCCACACGTTCTCCGACGCGCTCACGCGCCTCTTTCTCGGCTATGCGTTGCCCGATGGCGGCGCGCCCGTCGACGAATGGCTGCCGGTGGAAGGCGCGAACGGCTCCGACGCGGAACTGCTCGGGCGCCTGACCCGTTTCATCGACGACATCGACGCCTTCGCCGAACGCGTCGCCATTCCGCGCACGCCGCGTGCGTGGGGCGAACTGATGCAGGACGCGCTCGAACGATTCTTCGATCCGGGTCTCGCGTTCAGCGATTCGATCGCGGACGTGCGCGGCACGCTCGACGCGCTGATCGTCGCGATGCGGGAGGGCGCGGGCGACGCCGAGGTCGCGGCCGCCGTGCTGCGCACCGCCTTCACCGACGCCCTCGACGATCCCGCGCGCGGCGGCGTGCCGTGGGGCGGCGTGACGTTCTCGTCGCTCACCAGCCTGCGCGGCCTGCCGTATCGCGTGATTTGCCTGCTCGGCATGGACGACGGCATGCTGCCAAGCCTCGCGCGCGCCGACGAGTTCGACCTGATGGCGAAGTTCGGCAAGCTGGGCGACCGGCAGCGCCGCGACGACGAACGCAACCTGTTTCTCGACCTGTTGCTTGCGGCGCGCGACCGGTTGCTGATCGCGTACACCGGCCGCAGCATTCGCGACAACGCCGCACTGCCGCCGGCAGCGCTGATCGATGAACTGCTCGACTATCTGGCCGAAGCGTCGGCGGGCGCGCATGCGTCGCCCGGCGAACTGGCCGACGCCCGCGCGCGCTTCGTCTTCGAGCATCCGCTGCAGCCGTTCGCGCCGGAGTACTTCGAGCCGGGCGCACCGCTCTTCACCTACGAGCCGGAGCGCGCGGAACTCGCGCGCACGCTCGCGCTCGGACGGCCCGAGGCGCCCGTCACGTTCTTCGCCGAGCCGCTTCCCCCCGAGGACGAAACCGAGCCCGTCGCTTTTGACGACTTCGTGCGCTTCTGGCGCCATCCGGCGCGCGCGCTGCTGCGCGACCGTCTTGGCATCGCGCTCTTCGATGCCGAAAGCGAACTCGACGACACCGAGCCGTTCGAGCTCGACTTCAGCGGCCGCGACGCGCTCGCCGAGCGCGTGCTGCCGGCACTGCTCGACATGACCGAAGACGGCGAGACTGCCGCGCGCGAACGCGCGCGGCGCGTCGCGCGGGCGAGTCCCGAAATGCCGGGCGGCGCGACGGGCGGCGTCTGGCAGTCGCAGGAACTGCACGCGCTGCATCAACTGGCGAACCGCGTGCGCGTCGCGACGGAGGAGGGCACGACACGTTTGCCATTCACGCTCGACATTGCGCCGCGCTGGCCCGACACGGCGGGCGTCGCGCTGTTCGGCGCGCACGACGACCGACTGTCCGGTGATGCCGCGAAGCCGCTGCAATTGCACGGCACGTTGAACCTGCTGACGCCGCAAGGCCAGGTGATTTATCGCTATGACGCGCCGCGCGCCCGCGACTACCTGTCCGCGTGGCTCGCCCATCTCGCGTATTGCGCGGCGCTGCCGGACGGTCCGCGTCGCACGGTGTGGCACGGTCGCGGCGCGCAATCGTCGAATTTCGAGCTGACGCCGGTCGACGATCCTGGAAGGCATCTCGCGATGCTCGCCGCGCTCTATCGTGCGGGACGCCGCATGCCGCTGCGTTTCTTCCCGAAAAGCGCGTGGCTCAAGATGACTGAAGGCGATTCGAAGGCCGAAGACGCGTGGCTTTCGGAGCGCAAGCGCAGCGAATCGGACGATGCCGCACTGCGCATCGCGTTTCGTGGCGCGGACCTGAGCCTCGACGAAACCTTCGCGGCGCTCGCGAAACTTGTCTTCGAGCCGCTGATCCAGCACTTGCGGAGCGACGCATGAACCACGCTCCGAACCCCGGCGTCCAGGAACTCGACGTCTTCGCGTGCCCGCTCGACGGCGTCAACCAGATCGAGGCGTCGGCGGGAACGGGCAAGACGTGGAACATCTGCGCGCTTTACGTGCGGCTCTTGCTCGAAAAGAAACTCGCCGCCGACCAGATCCTCGTCGTCACCTTCACGAAGGCTGCGACCGCCGAGCTTCACGAGCGGATTCGCGCGCGGCTCGCCGAACTCGCGCATGCGATCGAAAACGGCGACGCCGCCGGCGATCCGTTCATCGAGCGCTTTTTCGAAACGACGCTCGCCGAAGTCGATCATGACGAGGCGCTGAAGCGCATCCACATCGCGCTGCACACGTTCGACCAGGCCGCGATCCACACGATCCACGCGTTCTGCCAGCGCGCGCTGCAGGAAGCGCCGTTCGCCGCCGCGATGCCGTTCGCGATGGAGATGGAAGCCGACGACAGCGCGCTGCGCTTCGAACTGGCCGCCGACTTCTGGCGCGAGCGCGTCGAGCCCGAGGCGGCGCGCGAGCGCTCGTTCGCGTCGTGGCTCGTGGCGAAGGGCGCGGGGCCGGCATCGCTCGATGCGCAACTGGCGCGGCGCCTGAAAAAGCCGCTCGCGGCGTTGCGCTGGGGCGACCTGGACGCGGCGGCGTCGGCGGACGCGCAAGCGATCTTCGATACCGCGTGCGCGCTCTGGCACGCCGAGCGCGACGGGATCGCGAAGCTGCTGGTCGAGGCGGAAGCGAAGCTCAACCAGACGAGCCACAAGCGCACATTGATAGATAACGCGATTGGCGCATGGGCCGAGTATTTCGCGAATGCCGATTGTTACGCGCCGCCGCCGCAGGCCGCGCTCAAGTTGACCGCGACGGCGCTCAAGAAGGGCACGAAGGGCAAGCACGAACCGCCGGACCATCCGTTTTTCGATCACGCCGATACGCTCGCCGCCGCCGCGCAGGCGGCCGAGGCCGCGCAGCGCGCACTGTGGCTGAACATCGTGCGCGAGTGGCTCGACTACGCGCCGCAAGAACTCGCGGCGCGCAAACGCACGCGGCGCGTCGTGTCGTTCAACGACCTGCTCTCGAACCTGTATCACGCGCTGACCAAGCACGCATGGCTCGCCGATGCATTGCGCGCACGCTATCCGGCGGCCTTGATCGACGAGTTCCAGGACACCGATCCCTTGCAGTTTGCGATCTTCGATCGCGTGTTCGCGCCGGCCGGGCCGCTCTTTCTCGTCGGCGACCCGAAGCAGGCGATCTACAGCTTCCGCGCCGCCGACCTGCATACGTATCTCGCGGCGCGCGCGTCGGCGTCGGCGCGCTATACGCTCGCGGTCAACCAGCGCTCGACGGCGCCGATCATCGATGCCTGCAACCGCGTCTTCAGCGCGAATCCTGCGGCCTTCATCCTGGACGGACTCGACTATCAGCCGGTGCGCGCGGGCACCCGACAGCGCGCGCCGTTCATCGACAACACGCCCGCTGCGGCGTATTCCGATACCGCCGACTTCTGCGTGTGGATGCTGCCGCATGGCGAATCGGTGCGCTCGAAGTCGGGCGCGCAGCAGGACGCGGCCGAAGCATGCGCCGCCGAAATCGTCCGGCTGCTGCGCGGTGCAGAGCGCGGTGAAGTGACGATCGGCGCCGAGCCGCTTTCGCCCGGACGGATCGCCGTGCTCGTGCAGACGCACAAGCAGGGCAGCCTCGTGAAGCGCGTGCTCGCGGCGTGGGGCGTCGGCAGCGTGGAACTGGCGCAGGCGTCGGTGTTCGGCACGCTCGACGCCGAGCAGATCGAGCGCGTGCTCGCCGCCATCGATACGCCGGGCGATTTGCGCCGCCTGCGCGCGGCGCTTTCGACCGACTGGCTCGGGCTCGACGCCGCCGCGCTGTGGCGCCTGGAACACGCCGATTCCGCCGACGCCGCAAGCGACGCGATGAGCTGGGTCGAACGTTTCTCGCGCTACCGGACGCTGTGGCACGAGCGCGGCTTCGCGGTGATGTGGCGCACGCTCGCGCGCGAATTGCGCATCGCGGAGCGCCTCGTCGCCGGGGTCGACGGCGAGCGGCGGCTGACCAACGTGAATCATCTCGCCGAGTTGTTGCAGGCGCGCGGCGCGGCGCAGCCAGGCATCGCGCCGACGCTGCGCTGGCTCGCGGCCCAGCGCGCCGAGGAAGGCACGGCAGAGGAAGCGCAGTTGCGGCTCGAATCGGACCGCAATCTCGTGCAGATCGTGACCGTCCACAAGTCGAAGGGACTGGAGTACGCGGTCGTGTTCTGCCCGTTTCTCAACGATGGCTCGCTGCGCGAAGCGCCGTCGTCGGGTCTGCCGGACGCGAAGGAATATCACGACGACGCCGGCGACGCCGTGCTCCATTACGGCATCGACGACGAAGCGGCCGGGCGCGCGAAGGCGAGCATCGCACGGGAGCAGGCCGCCGAACGCGCGCGGCTCGTGTACGTGGCGCTCACGCGCGCGGTGTACCGGTGCTATGTGGTCGGCGGCGTCTACCTTGTCGGCCGGAATTCGACGAAGGAAGCGCGCCGCAGCGTGCTGAACTGGCTCGTCGCGGGCAGGGGACACGATTTCGGCGCATGGCTTGCCGAGCCGCCCGCGGAAGATGTCGTGCTGGCCGGCTGGCGGGCGCTCGCGGCGGATTCAGGCGGCTCGGTTTCGCTGGAGCCGCTGCCCGTGATCGAGTCGCGCGAGCCGCTTGTCAGCCGCCACGCTTTCACGCACGAACTCGCGGCGCGCACGAGCCGGCGTGTGCTGCGTGACCGCTGGCGGATGGCGAGCTTCAGTTCGCTGATCGCGGCGGGCGCGCGCGACGAATCGAACCAGCCGCAGCCGGTCGACGCGCGGCCCGACCACGACGAACTCGTGGACGCGATCGACGCACAGCAACCGGCCGCTGTGCCGTCGCGCGAGAAAGCCGCTCTTGCCGACGATGACATCCTCGCATTCCCGCGCGGCCCGGCGGCGGGCGAATGTTTGCATCGAATGTATGAACTCGCGGATTTCACGTTGCCCGATACGTGGCCCAAGGCGATCGAACGCGCGTTGCGCGAGCATCCGACGCCCGCGCCTGAACCCATCGCGCGACACTTGCCCGCGATGATGGCGCGCCTGCTCGCCGATACAGTCGCGACCGAACTCGTGCCCGGCATGCGGCTGAACAGCATCGGGCCGAAGCGCCGCATGAACGAGCTGGAGTTCCTGTTCCCGGCGCAAGCACTGGACTTCGCCGCGTTGCGGCGCCTGCTCGCCGCGCACGGTTTCCCGGACGTCGCGCTCGAAGCGGGCACCTTGCGCGGCTTCGTCAAAGGATTCATCGACATGATCGTCGAACACGGCGGGCGCTTCTGGATCATCGACTGGAAGTCGAATCACCTCGGCGACACACCGGCCGACTACGACGCCGCGCCGCTCGATCAAGCGATGGCATCGCACGCCTATCATTTGCAGGCGTTGTTTTACGTGGTCGCGCTGCATCGGTATTTGCGCACGCGCCTTGCCGGCTATGCGTATGAAAAGCACGTCGGCGGGTATCTGTATCTGTTCGTGCGCGGTGTGCGGCCCGATTGGCGTCACGGCGAAAAGGCGGCGGGCGTGCATGCCGGACGTCCCGAGCGGGCACTCGTCGACGCGCTCGACCGGCTGATGTCGGGAGGAACGGCATGAACGCGCGCGCCACGCCTTCCACCGTTGCCGCCGATGAAGGCGTCGCGCTCGCCGAAGGCTTCGCGCGCCGGATCGGCGCGCTCGCCCGGCGCCTGCAAAGCGATCCGCACGGCGTCCGCTGGGCCGAGCGCGCCGCGTTCGCCGTGAGTCGTGCGACGGCGCACGGTCACGTGTGCGTGTCGCTGGCCGCGCTCGCGGAACGTTACGGCGAGAGCGTCGCGGCGGCGCGCGCCGCGTTGCTCGCGAGCGGCGTCGGCTGCGACGGCGAGTGCGCGGCGGCCGATCTGTTGCCGCTCGTCATCGACGAAGGGCAACGCGTTTATCTCGCGCGGTACTTCGATTACGAGGGGCGGCTCGCTCAGGCGCTCGTCGGGCGTGCGGGTCATGAGGCCGGTGCCGCGAGTGTCTTTGATGCACCGGGCACGGCTGCCGCACTGCGCGAGCGCATCACGCGGTTTTTCGGCGCTTCGCAGGACGACGATATCGACTGGCAACGCGTCGCGGCGCTGGTCGCGCTGTCGGGGCGGCTCACCATCGTCAGCGGCGGGCCGGGCACAGGCAAAACGACGACGGTCGTCGGCGTGCTCGCGTGTCTGCTCGACGAGAATCCGACCCTGCGCATCGCGCTCGCAGCGCCCACCGGCAAGGCCGCGCAACGCATGCAGGAAGCGCTGATCGAGCGTGCCGGCCAGTTGCCGCCGGAACTGGCAGAGCGCCTGCCGCGCACGTCGTTCACGTTGCAGCGACTGCTCGGCACGCAGGCGAACGGCCGCTTCCGGCATCATCGCGACAACCCGCTGCCTTACGACGTGATCGTCGTCGACGAAGCATCGATGATCGACGTCGCGCTCGCCGCGCATCTGCTCGAAGCCGTGGCACCGGACGCGCGGCTCGTGATGCTCGGCGACAAGGACCAGCTTGCCGCCGTCGAGGCGGGCGCGGTGTTCGCGGAACTGAGCGCGCGGCCCGTGTTCAGCGAAGCGGGCGCGGCGCGGATCGCGGCGCCGTTGTCCGTCGCGCCGGCTCGGCTGATGGCGGCGTTGCCGCGCGAGGAGGACGAGGGAGCCGGGCCGTCGGCCGGCAGCGCCGCGCAGGAAGCCGACTCCGACTATCTGCTGATCGACGATAGCGAAGGCTATGCCGCCTTGCATCATGAAGCCATGCACGAACCGTGGCATCCGGCGGCCTCGGCCGAGGAGATTAAAGGACCGGCGGCCAACCCGCTGACCGACTGCGTCGTCTGGCTCGAACGCAACTACCGCTTCGGGCTCGATTCGGCGATCGGACGCCTTTCGATCGCGATCCGGCGCGGTTTGCCGCAGGCCGCGCTCGATGTGCTCGAAGGCGGCGGGAACGATGAGCCGTCGAGCGCGGCGGTTCTCATCGACGACAGCGCGCCAAGGCTTTCCGAGCGTACGTTCGCCCGGCTCACGGCGGGTTTTGCGCCGTACGCCGAAGCGCTCGCCGCCGCGCTCGAAGGCAAGTCCGATCCCGCCGCGCTCTTCGACGCCCTCAACCGCTTTCGCGTGCTGTGCGCAACGCGTGAGGGCGCGCGCGGCGTCGATGAGATCAATGCGCGCGTCGCGGCGAAAGTGCGTGAACGGGTCGGCACCGCGCTCGCGCTCGGCGCGCAGTGGTTCGCGGGACGGCCGGTCATCGTCACGCGCAATGACTATGCGCTCGGGCTCTTCAACGGCGATATCGGCATTGCGATGCCCGCTGCGGATGGCGCGTTGCGCGTCGCGTTCCGAATGTCCGACGCAACGTTGCGCTACGTTTCGCCGGCCGCGCTGCCGCCGCACGATACGGCGTTCGCGCTGACGGTCCACAAGTCGCAGGGCTCGGAGTTCGATCACGCGGCGCTCGTGCTGCCGGCCTCGTTCAATCGCGTTCTGTCGCGCGAACTCGTCTATACGGCGATCACGCGCGCCAAAAAGCGCATCGACGTGATCGGCGCGCCGGCGATCCTGACGCAAGCGGTCGCCACGCCCACGCGACGCGATTCCGGGCTGGCGGCGCGGATTGCCCGGATCACCCGGACCGCACGGTCGCACGCATAGCGGAGAAGCGCCGATGACGCACAGTTACGTGATCCCGCCGAACGAAGTCGAGCTGACGGCCGTGCGCGCGCAGGGCGCGGGCGGGCAGAACGTCAACAAGGTATCGAGCGCGATCCACTTGCGGTTCGACATCCAGGCGTCGTCGCTGCCCGAGGCGATCAAGATGCGCCTGCTCGCGCTCGCCGACAGCCGCGTCACCCGCGATGGCGTCATCGTCATCAAGGCGCAGGAATATCGCACGCAGGACATGAACCGCGCGGCGGCGCTCGCGCGTCTCGACGAGATGATCCGGGCCGTCAGCGTGACGCGCCGCGCGCGCGTCGCGACAAAGCCGACGCGGGCATCGCAGAAGCGCCGCGTCGAGGGCAAGGTGCGGCGCGGCGCGATCAAGGCCGGGCGCGGCAAGGTGGAAGGCGAATAGCCCGGCGGGGCACGCTGTTCAAGCCGCGCTTCGCCGTTGCATTGCCTCACACCCGAAACTACCGTCAGCCGCGTCAGTGATGCCGGCGCCGGCATGCCAATCGAACCCCGCATTGAATTTCCGTCACGCGGAATCAATGCCCGTTCAAACCATTCCTCCTCGTTTTCTTCAAGAACCCGTTTCCTCTTGAGCCGGCGCGTGTGCGCATACCACAAGTCGCCGCAGTTAAGAGGAATCGTATGGTTGTTCGAGTCGGTCATATCTATTCTCCCGCCCCGGGTGCAAAGGAAATGGGCGACCAGTTGCCTCATTCGGGTTGCATCTGTTTGCGGAGATGAAGGTTCGGTTCCGCATGTCTTCACCCTCACCAAACACGCAATGCAAAAACTAAAGAAGTGGATCGCGCCGTTCGTCCTCGTGGCGGCCGGTGTTGCGCACGCTCAGGCGAGCGACTTTGCAGGTCCCTACGCGGGCATCAAATTCGGCGTGGACTTTTCGCATGCGACGGGCGTCTATTCAGGCGACAAGACCGTCCCGTTCCTCGGGCTATTAGGCGGCTACAACTGGGACGTCAATAATTTCGTGGTCGGTGCCGAGGTATTCGGCGACTTTCATAACCAGGCAGCTACAAAGAAGGACGGCGGCATCGACGCGAAGGTCGGCATTCCGTTCAACCACGTCATGCCGTACGCGCGTCTCGGCATCACGACGTTCTGGCCGAACACGCGGCTGCATTACGGCCTGGGCGTCGAATACAAGTTCGCGAAGAACTTCAGCGTGGCGGGCGAGTGGACGGCCGATACGGCAAATACCGACGGGACGAAGCGCTCCAACAACAGCCTTACCATCGGTCTGCATTACTACTTCTTCTGAGCGAATCGGGCCTCCAGACGATCGTCCGCTGGCCGGACATCCGCGAGCGCCATTCGACGCCAGAGATCTTGAAGCTGAAAAGCCCCGTGACGCGTTCGCGCCACGGGGCTTCCTATTTGCGACGCGCCCAGCGCGCCTACCGCGCCCACCGCTCACTCGCAACGCGCCGGCGCGCGCCGCCGCCAGCCCGGCACGCGCTTAAGCACGCCGGTCGCGAGCGCGGTGCCCGCCAGCACCACCGCGCATCCTCCCAGCATCGCGAGCGACACCTGCTCGCCAATGAACAGCGCGCCCCAGAGAATGCCGAAGACCGGGATCACGAACGTGACCGTCATCGCGCGTGCCGGGCCGGCCACCGCGACAAGGTGGAAGTACACGAAGTAGGCAACACCCGTGCACGCGATGCCGAGCGCCAGCACCGCTTCCCACGCCGTCGCCGAGACCGGTGCGGCGGGCCACGTCGCGACGGCGATCGGCAGCAGTACGAGCGTCGCGCCGATCATGCTGCCCGTCGCGACCGTGAGCGCGTCGACGCCCGTCAGGTATTTCTTCGTGAAGTTGCCCGCAACGCCATACAGCGCCGATGCTGCAAGCGCGGCCGCGGCGGCGAGGAGGCCCGCCGCCGGGTCGCCTGCCTGCGGCGTCGCGATCTGGTTCCACACCAGGATCATCACGCCCGCGAAGCCGATCGCCATGCCGATGGTGCGCGGCGTCGTCAACCGGTCGCGCAGCCAGATGAACGCGACGAGGGCGCCAAAGAGCGGCGTCGTCGCATTGATGACGGAAGTGACGCCCGCCGAGAGCGTCAGTTCGGCGTAGGCGAACAGGCAGAACGGCGCCGCCGAATTCAGAATGCCGACGATCAAAAGCGCGAACGCGCGCTCGCGCAGCGTCGCGATCGAATCGCGCACGGGACGCCGCGCGATCAGCATCGCGATGAGAAAGAGCGCACCGATGCCCACGCGCAACGCCATCAACGGCGCCACGCCGAATTCGGGCACGCCGACGCGGATGAAGAGGAACGAAGCGCCCCAAAGGGCGGCGAGCACGAGCAGTTGAACCAGATTGGCGGGAGACATGATGGGCGCGAATGACATCCGCTGGCGGAAGGTTCGCGAATCTTAGCACCGGGTTTCCCGATATCGACGGTCGGGAGGAAGAGACCGCAAGAAGCGGGAGAGCCACGCCCGCTCAAGCCCGCTTGTGGCCGCTTGCGCCCGCTCTCCGCCATCGCCATCGCCGCATCAATGCGGCGGAATCATCCACGTCAGCACGTTTTGCTGGAGCCACACGAGCACGCCGAGCAGCACCGTGAGCAGGATCGAATGCTTGAAGGTGCGCGCGAACACGACGCCTTCCTTGCCCTTCAGGTTGGTCGTCGCGACACCCGTCGAGATGTTCTGCGGCGAGATCATCTTGCCCATCACGCCGCCCGACGAATTGGTCGCCGCCATCAGCACCGGATCGAGATTCAACTGCCGCGCGGCCACCACCTGCAGGTTGCCGAACAGCGCGTTGCCCGATGTGTCGCTGCCCGACAGGAACACCGCGACCCATCCGAGGAACGCCGACACGAGCGGAAAGAACGCGCCCACCGACGCGACGCCCAGCCCGAGCGTGTAGTTCATCCCCGAGTAGTTCATCAGGTAGGCGAGGCCGACGATCGTTGCCACGGTCAGGATGGCGATGCGCGTCTGCACCCAGGTGTCGACGATCGCCGCGCCATATTCCGACGCCGGCAACCGCACGAGCAACGCAGTGATGATCGAGGCGACCAGGATCGCGGTGCCCGTCGCGAGCGGCTGGAAGTCCCAGATCGCACCGTACGGCGCGTTGTAGAGCGTGATGAAGACGGCTCGGTCGAGGCCGGGCCACGGAACCTTCACGTCGCCGATCAGGAAGATCTTGAGCACCGTCCAGACGATCACGACCGCCGACACCACGATCCACGGCAGCCAGCCCTGGCCGCCGGAAATCTCGCCGCGCACCTGGTCGGCCCGGTCGACGTTCACGGCGAAGGCCTCATCGGGCGCGGGCTTCCACACGCGCAGGAAGGCGATCGTCACGATCAGCGACACGAGCGACGAAAGCACGTCGGTGAGCGAATAGCTGATGTAGTTCGACGTGACGAACTGCGTGAGCGAGAATGCGCCGCCCGACACGAGCAGCACTGGCCAGACCCGCAGCATGTTGCGAAAGCCCGCGTAGATGCCGATCACGTAGAACGGCAGCAAGAGCGCGAAGAACGGCAACTGGCGGCCGACCATCTTGGCGAGGGCGTCGGTCGGCAGGTGCGTGACCGCGCCGAGCACGGTGATCGGCACGCCGAGCGCGCCGAACGCGACCGGCGCGGTGTTGAAGATCAGCGTGAAGGTCAGTGCCTCGAGCGGCGGGAAGCCGAGCAGGATCAGGAGCGAACTCGTGATCGCGATCGGTGTGCCGAAACCGGAGATGCCTTCCAGCAGCGCGCCGAACGAAAAGCCGATCACGACGAGCACGATGCGCCGGTCGTTCGGCAGGTTGTCGATCATCCAGAGGCGGAAGGCGTCGAAGCGGCCCGAGCGCTGCGCGACGTTGTAGAGCAGGATCGCGGCGAACACGATCCACATCACGGGCCACAGCGCGAATACGGCCCCGGCGGCAACGGAGTCGAGCGCGAGCCGGACGGGAAACTGCCAGCCGGTGACGGCGATGATGAAGCCGGTGACGAGCCCCGCGAGCGACGCCTGCCACGCGGGCCGTCGCGCCCAGCCGAGCAGGACGAGCACGACGACGATCGGCAGCGCGGCAACCAGGAACGAAAGACCGAGCGAGTTCGCGATGGGCGTGAGTAGCTGATGAAACATGTCGCCTCCATTTTTATCGTGCGAGCGAGTGCCGATACATGCCGATGCATGCGCGGCAACCAGGGTGCGCGTGGAGTTCGAATGTGTTCAATGCCCGGCTGTCGGGCGCCCGCCGATAAAGTGAAGCCGGCTTAAGCGGTTGCATAACGCGCACGATGTAAGCATAGAGCCAGTATCGTGCCCGTCAAGATCAGAACGCCGGCAATGTGCGAGCCTGCACCTCCGCGAGTTCGCGGTGCCCGAGGGTGAAATGCTGTGTCGCCAGTGCTCAGCTCTTCGCCGCTTCCGCCGTATCGCGTTCGGCAGCGGACAAAGCGGGCAGCGTGCCGCGGAAAACCCAGACGGTCAGCAGGCCAAGGGAAGCGAGCATCCACAACAGGAAAAACGCAAAGGCCATCATCTCGGTTCCCCTTCAGGTGGTGCGCGACGGTCGAATGCCATCGCGGCACGTGAAGGGAAACTGTAAGCCAGAAGCGTGCCCGAATGATCGATGGACCGGGCGGAGCCTTGTCGGCAAAGGGAAAGGTCTGGTGAATCCGGCGTGAGTGACCAGCGTTTTTAATCTGACTGCGAAAAAACGTTACATCGACGATACACGCGGCGCGTTGAACGCAGCGTTCACGGCAAAAATCGATCGCCGATGAATCCGTTTCTAGTGGCTGTGTCCGCCGCCGCCGTGCCAGCCACTGCCGCCGCCGTGCCACCCGCCGCCATGCCATCCGCCGCCATGCCAGCCGCCGTGCCCGCCCCAGCAGCAGCCACCGCCGCCCCAGTAGCCGAAGCCGACCGAAATCGACGGATAGCCATACCCGTACCCGTAGTAAGGATAGCCGGCGTAGGGATAAGCATAGGGATAGGCCGGGTAGTACGGATAAGCGGGATAAGCCGGATAAGAGGAGTACGCGACGGGCGGTTGCGCGACGGTGTATTGGTCGCCGGTGGTCGTCGCGGAAGACGAGGTGCCTTGGGTGCCGACTGGAACTTCCTGCTGTGTATAAGCTGCCCCGACTGTCGGATAGGCCGGATAACCAGGGTAACCAGGGTACCCGTAGCCGTACGGGACGTAATAGCATCCGCTCAATACCGCGACGCTCGCGAGAGCCGTCAACGTGAGTTTCGGATTCATGATGCTGCTCCTTTCTTGCAACTGCCTGGGCTGCTGCTGTGTTCGCGCGATGCATCGAACGGGTAGGCGAAAAGAGCTTAGCGCATCGTCGGTCGCTTGAGTGAAGCGCGGCCGCCTGAAGCTGAATTCGGATGTTTCGATGTATTTCAAAGGCTGCGGATCAGACGCCAAAGCGCGATCCGCAGCGCAACAACACAGGCTTATTTCCCGACCTGATTGCCGATCACCCCGCCGACGGCGGCGCCGCCGAGCGTCGAAAGTGCACTGCCGCCGAGCACGGCACCGGCCGCGCCGCCGACGCCCGCGCCGACTGCCGTATCGCGTTGCCGTGTGGTCATGCTGTCGCAGGCGGTGAGGCCGCCGAGCAGTGCAACGACGAGTGCAGCAGCCCCGATGTGTTTGATATTTTTCATTTCGACTCTCCAATACGATGATGAGGTGACGCGGCCCAGCCGAAGCGGCTTTGTGTCTCCATCGAGTGCCGGGCCGAAGCTCACCGCACATGCGTCGATACGTAGTTAAGGCTTTGACAGCGACGGAACGTTTTTGCCGGTTCATTCCTGATCAAGCAGGAAAGGTGCCTGCTTCCCGCAACGGTTGCTGTGAATGGCGGGGAAGCGTTGTGTACGTTCGTGCGGAGCGGGTTGCGCCCAACGAAAAACGGCCTGTCGCGCGGGCAGCGCGACAGGCCGTTTGTCAGCCAGGCTGGTAAATTTCGCAGCGCCGAAGCGCTGCTCCTGCTCAGATGAACTCAGGTGCGCTGGTAAATCTCCGCGCCCTTCTTCACGAACTCGATCGCCTTCGTCTGCATGCCTTGCGTGAGCGCCTCGGCGTCGCTCACGCCTTGCTTCGCCGCGTAGTCGCGCACGTCCTGCGTGATCTTCATCGAGCAGAAGTGCGGCCCGCACATCGAACAGAAATGCGCGACCTTCGCCGAATCCTTCGGCAGCGTTTCGTCGTGGAATTCGCGCGCCTTGTCCGGGTCGAGGCCGAGGTTGAACTGGTCTTCCCAGCGGAACTCGAAGCGCGCCTTCGAGAGCGCGTTGTCACGCACCTGCGCGCCCGGATGGCCCTTCGCCAGATCGGCGGCGTGCGCGGCGAGCTTGTACGTGATGATGCCGGTCTTCACGTCGTCCTTGTTCGGCAGGCCGAGGTGTTCCTTCGGCGTCACGTAGCAGAGCATCGCCGTGCCGAACCAGCCGATCATCGCAGCGCCGATGCCCGACGTGATGTGGTCGTAGCCCGGCGCGATGTCGGTGGTGAGCGGTCCGAGCGTGTAGAAGGGCGCTTCGTCGCACCAGTCGAGCTGCAGGTCCATGTTCTCCTTGATGAGCTGCATCGGCACGTGGCCCGGGCCTTCGATCATCACCTGCACGTCGTGCTTCCACGCGATCTGCGTGAGCTCGCCGAGCGTCTTCAGCTCGCCGAGCTGGGCTTCGTCGTTGGCGTCGTAGATCGAGCCGGGGCGCAGGCCGTCGCCGAGCGAAAAGCTCACGTCGTAGGCCTTCATGATTTCGCAGATGTCCTCGAAATGCTCGTAGAGGAAGCTCTCCTTGTGATGCGCGAGACACCATTTCGCCATGATCGAGCCGCCGCGCGAGACGATGCCCGTCATGCGGTTGGCCGTCAGCGGCACGTATTGCAGGCGCACGCCGGCGTGGATCGTGAAGTAATCGACGCCTTGCTCCGCCTGTTCGATCAGCGTGTCGCGGAAGATTTCCCAGGTCAGGTCCTCCGCCTTCCCGTTGACCTTTTCCAGCGCCTGGTAGATCGGCACCGTGCCGATCGGCACCGGCGAATTGCGGATGATCCACTCGCGCGTCTCGTGGATGTGCTTGCCGGTCGAGAGGTCCATCACCGTGTCGCCGCCCCAGCGGATCGCCCAGGTCATCTTGTCGACTTCCTCGCCGATCGAGGACGTCACCGCCGAGTTGCCGATGTTCGCGTTGATCTTCACGAGGAAGTTGCGGCCGATGATCATCGGCTCCGTTTCCGGGTGATTGATGTTCGCCGGGATGATCGCGCGGCCGCGCGCCACTTCCTCGCGCACGAACTCGGGCGTGATCGCCTTGAGCGCGTTTTCAGCGAAGGCCACGGCGCCGAACGACTGGCCCGGGTGCTGGCGTCCCATCATCTTCGCGAGCTTTTCGCCGTTCGGGCCGCTCGTCCGCAGGCTTTCGAGGTATTCGGCGCGGCGCTGGTTCTCGCGGATCGCGATGTATTCCATTTCCGGCGTGACGATGCCTTGCCGCGCGTAGTGCATCTGCGAGACGTTCTTGCCGGCCAGCGCGCGGCGCGGCGTGCGATGCAGGCCCTGGAAGCGCAGTTCGGCGGTGGCGGAGTCGGCGGCGCGCTCGCGGCCGTAGTCGCTCGTGAGGCCGGGCAGGCTTTCCGTGTCGCCGCGCGCCTCGATCCAGCGCTGGCGCAGCGCGGGCAGGCCCGAGCGGATGTCGATCTGCGCTTCGGGATCGGTGTACGGACCCGACGTATCGTAGACGTAGACCGGCGGATTCTTCTCGCCGCCGAAGCTGTCGGGCGTATCGGACTGGGTGATTTCGCGCATCGGCACGCGGATATCGGGCTGCGAGCCCGTCACGTAGACCTTGCGCGAATTCGGCAGCGGGGCGATGGCGGCCGCGTCGACGACGGCGTCGGCGGACAGGAACTTCGGGTTGGCATTCATGTGCTGTCTCTCCTGTGGGAAGGGTTTTATCCAGCACGCCGACGGACGAACGAACGCCATCGGCGACTGATTCAGGAGCTAAACAGGGAGGAACGAGACGGAAGGAGTGCGGGCTTAGGAGGTGGCGAAAGAGTGAGAGGAACCCTAGCGCGGAAAAGCCCGAACGCTTCCCTGCGCTGGCATTATCCAGATCAGGTTCAAAGGGTATTTCTCACCCACGACGCACGGGCAATCCAGTTCGACGGATTACGATGCGCGGCGCAGGACCCCCGCGTTAGCAGCCGCTACGTTACACCGCGGCGTGGCGTCTTGGCAACCATGTGTAACACGGCGGGTCGGGTGTGCAGCGCTTACTGCATAATGGCGGGCACCGCGTTTTCCGTACTTACCCTAGTGCGCGCGGCGTCCGGTTTTTCGCCCCATCTCCCTCTTCTGCGCTCCGTCATGTTGTCCTGTCTTGCCCGTTTTGCCGCAACGCGCCGGTCTCTGCGTTGCCGGGGTTCGTTGAGTCTCCGTTCCGACGGCGTTCCCGCGTTTCTGGCCGCAGCGGAGTAATGGATGTCCGCTCCACAGCCGCCGAAGTTGCCGTCCAGCCTTCCGTTCAATATTCCCGACCGCTTTCCGTTCCGCCTGCCGCAGACGCAGAAGGGCCGCGTCGCGCTCGCGCTCGCTGTCGTCTATGTCGTCTGGGGTTCGACGTACATGGCCGTGCATTTGTCGCTCGCGTCGTTTCCGCCGCTGATGCTGTCGGGGTTGCGTAATCTTTTCGCCGGTATGGGGCTGTTTGTTTTCGCGGCGCGCAAGAAGCCGATCTGGCCGACCGGCGCCGAGATTCGCAATGCGGCGATCGTCGGCACGTTGCTCGTCGGGTTGTCGAGCGGGATGCTGGCGTTCGGCATGCGCACCGTCGAAACCGGCACGGCCGCCGTGATGGTCGCGACGGTGCCGCTGTTCGCGACGATCATCGCCGCGCTCGCCGGGCGCAAGATCGCCAGGGGCGAGTGGGTCGCGGTGGCGCTCGGGCTGGTGGGCATCGGGCTCTTGAATCATGGCGATACGTCGTCGGGTTCGACGGCTGGCAGTCTCGCGATTCTGTGCGGCGCGATTTTCTGGGCCGGCGGCGCGCATCTTGCCGGGCGGCTCAAGCTGCCTTCCGACTTGTTCGTTTCGACGGCGCTGCAAATCGGACTTGGCGGTTCGATCTCGACGGCGGTCGCGTGGCTCTCGGGCGAACGCATCGAGAGCATCGGGCTGGTGCCGGCGGCGTCGTTTCTTTATCTGATGCTGGTCGGGACGATGGCGGCCTATGTCGCTTATGGCTATCTGATCCGGCATACCAGTCCGATCATCGCCAGCAGTTGCATGTACGTGAATCCGGTCGTGGCGGTGGCGCTCGGCGCGCTTTTACTCGGCGAAGTCGTGACGCGGTGGACCGTCATTGCGACGGTGATCATTTTGATCAGCGTCGGGTTGTCGTTCTGGTTTGATTACCGGCGTAAGGGCTTGGTCTAGGGTGTGTAAGAGTTGCGCTCCGAAGCGATTCCCGGCGCACGCATCCTTCCCTTCGAGCAATCCTTCTAAACATTCCCAGGCCCAGGTGCGGCCGAACTCTCCTCGTCGACGCGATAGCGCTCGCCCTCCCAGCGGCACGTCAGTTGCTAAACGCAGAACACCCATAAGGCGCCGCACGACGACGCATCCGTCAAACGGCCCCACGGGGACACAAACGAGCCTCGCCATCAACATGCCGATCGAAAGTCGCGCACATTGGCGCGTTCCACAAGAACGCCAGGCAGCCTCGAACAACGACTAATGTTCAATCGATAAAAAAGGTGGAACCATGAAGCTCATCCGCACCGTGGCAGCGCTCGTCAGCGTCGCGTCGATTCTTTCCGCTTGCGGCGGAGGCTCCGACGATGTCGGCAAGGAACTCGGCCTCACGCCGCCCGAAGTCCATTTCATCCACGCAATCCCGAGTGGGCCGAACGTCGACTTCTATAACAACGGCAAGATCCTGCAGGCGAACCTCGGATACAAGACCGTCACGAACTTCGCGACCATCAACACCGGTGCGCAGACCTTCTCCTACGCGGCCGTCAACACGACGGCTCAACTCGCCTCCGACTCGAGCATCAACAACGCGGCGAAGGGCCATGAGTACACCGTGATCGCGCTGCCGGACGCGGGCTTCCTCCCGTCGATCGCGGTCATCGACGATCCCTTCGACAAGGGCCTGCTCTCGAACAGCGCGCGCGTGCGCGGCTTCAATGCGTCGGCGAACGCGCAGAATCTCGACCTCTACCTCGTCGCGCCAGGGACCAACATCAACACCGTCAGCCCGACGATGGCAGGCGTCGCGTTCAAGAACGCCGTGCCGGCAACGACGCAGGATTCCATCTACTTGTCGGGCGGGACGTATCAGTTGATCGCGACGCTGCCGGGATCGAAGACGGCGGTGTACACGTCGGCGTCATTCAATCTCGGCAATAACGCGGACTGGCTCGTCACGACGCTCCCCGCGGGCAGTGCGCTTTCGCAGGTGGTGCCGAACAAGATCCGCTTGCTCGTCGCGCAGGGCGGCAACACGCAGACGCCAGCCATCGAATTGCCGGACACGCAGTAAGCAAAACAAGGCGGGACGCGGGTGGTATAGCCCGCGATTCCATGGAAGGGCGGCGGGCTTCGTTCAGGCGATGCCCGCCGTTTTTTTATCCTCCGATTGAACACAACTTGACGCTTGGGGCGGCAGCGCTCGCAAAAAAAAAAGCCCATCGCGTGAGCGACGGGCCGACAGGGAACTTGCGGCTTATGTTGCGAAGGAAGCGCTGAAACGCCGAAGCCCCACGAATCAATTCGCGCGGGCGATATCGGCGTTCTGCTTCTTACTTGTGTTCCTCGGCCGAATTCGAGATGGCCTGACCACCCTTCGAGATGTCCTGGCCGGCGCCGGAAACGGTGTTGCAGGCCGCGAGCGCAGTCGTGCCAGCGAGCAGCAGCAAAGCGATGAGTCGAGTCATGAATATTCCCCTAGAAGTTGAAATGCGTGAGTGGAATCGGGTTCGCGCATCGTGTTTGGACCAGCCCGGCGCAACGCGCTCGGGTGTTGGGTTGGATCGGCCCCAACGGCCTCGATCGACCACCGGTCTGAACCATCATAAAAAAAGCGTCGTGGCGAGGCTGTAGGTGCGCCCGTGTTTTTCGTGTCGGCTGGCTCCGCAATCGATGTCGGCGGCGTCCTACACGATCGGGAACGTCGCATCGAGCGGGGCATCGTTCGCATCGGCGCTGCGCTCGCGCGGCATCGTCGCGCGGATGCGCGTGCCGTGCGGCACGCGCCGCTCGATCTCGATGCGCCCGCCGCGCGCACTGACGCGCTGGCGCATCCCGAGCAGGCCGTGCGTGTGGGTGCGCTGCAGATCCTGCGGCCTAATGCCGACGCCGTCATCGGCGAGTTGCAGCGACACGCTTTCGTCATCGAGCGTGAGCGCAATCGACATGCTCGCGGCGCGGGCGTACTTCGCCGCGTTGGTGAGCGACTCCTGCGCAACGCGAAAGAGCGCGATCTCGATGTCGCCGCCGAGCTTCACGTCGTTCTCCGGCAGCGCGAGTTCGAGCGTCCAGCCGTTGCGCTGGGCGGCCTCGTCGGCGAGCGTGCGCAACGCGGTGACGAGCCCGAAGTTGGCGAGCACCGTCGGACGCATGTCCTCGATGATCCGGCGCTTGAGGGCAATGCCCTGATCGAGGTTCGCGAGCGCGCGGGCCAGCTTCTCGGCCATCGCGGGCTCGCTTTGCCTGAGCCTGCCGTTGACCCACGCGACATCCATCTTGCTCGCGGTCAGGATCGAGCCGAGCTCGTCATGAAGCTCGCGCGCGAGTTCGGTCTTCTCGTTTTCGCTGACCGATTGCAGGTGCCACGCGAGCGCTTCGAGCTGGCGCGTGCGCTCGAAGACAAGCCGGTCGAGTTCTTCCTGCTGCGTGATCAGCTTCTTCTGCACACGATCCTGCTTGTCGAGCTGGATGCCGAGATTGCGGAACAAAAGCAGGAACAGCACGATGTTCAGCGCGCACAACGCGCCGACGCAGAACGTCGAGATGCGCTGGTCGGCGCGGCTCGCATCGAGCGCGTGCTGCGCGCGCCGTTCCTCGTTCAGTCGCAGCAGCGCGAGCGTGCTGTCGAGGATGTCGGCGCCGTCGGGCGGCGTCAACGTGCGCGCGCGGACCGTATCGGGCGCGCCGGGACCGGACAGCGTCGCTTCACCCGACGCGATGCGCGCATCGACCGCGCCACTCACCTGCGCGAAGCTGGCGAGCGCGGTGTCGTCGGCCTTGCGGTGGTAGTAGCCATCGAGCGAGGCGACCGTCCGACGAATCCGCGCCGCGCTCTGCCTGAAATGCCCGGCGTAAGCGCCGCGCATGGCGTCCGGCGCGAGCACGTAGGCGCGTTCGTCGGCGGAGAGCGTGGCGATGTCGGCGGCGAGAGCGGTGAGTTGCGTGGTCGCGCCCTTGGCGTCGAGCGCGACTTCGTATTCGGCGGCGATGCGCATTCGCCCCGACTCCAGGATCACGAGCCCGCCGACCGTGATGACGATCGCGACCGTCATCGCGACGGCCCAGCTCCAGCGGCGCATGAAATCGTTGATGCGGGACGCGCGTCCGGTGCGTTTCACCGATGGGGACGCCTCGCGATCCGCGGAGACGGGTAATGCCTTGGTCATGGTTGTAGTCGTGATTCGCTCGATGCTGGTCTCGAATGCACGCGCTTCCCGCCCGCGTCGCCCTATGCCAGCGGCCTCCGGAAGCCCGAAGGACGCTGAAAGCGACATTGAAAGCGCGTGTCAGTCGATTCCCACAGCAAAAAAGGAGCCAGCCCGAGTGTTTTGTCTCGTGGCGCCCACTAACATCGTCTAACCAGTCCAGACCTTTACCGGGGAACGATCATGTTGAGATGGGCATTGTTTTTCGCGATCGTGGCCGTGATCGCCGGGCTTCTCGGTTTTACCGGCATCGCGGCGGGCGCCGCGAGTATCGCGAAGTTCCTGTTCGTGCTGTTCCTGATCCTGTGCGTGGTGTTCCTCGTGCTGGGATTCGTCGTCACGAAAAAAATAGTCGATTAGCGACGCGCTGCGTCGCTGCACACGAAGTTTGAAGTTTCCTTCTTTTCGAGCCATCGGGATCGTGGCCTGGCCGTAACACCGGCAATGGCGTCCGGCCGGGCGCTCGCGCAGGCCGGACCCGCTGCCGTCATCGGTCGAGCTGGCTCCGGAGCCACCCATCAAGCAAGGAGAGCCGCCATGCTTCACTACGCCGTCGTTTTCTTCATCATCGCGATCATCGCGGCCGTGTTCGGATTCACCGGCATCGCCGCGGGCGCGGCTGAAATTGCGAAGATCCTGTTTTATATTTTTCTCGTGGTGTTCGTGGTCACGCTGCTGCTCGGCGTCTTCAGGACCTGACGCCACGCATGGACAGAACGCCGCGCGCCGCGCAACATCGGACAGGCCGCGGCTCTTGCCGTTGAACACGTGCAGGAGCGGGCACGTTCCGTGCTCAAGTGGCGGCGATTGAACGCGGGGCGGCGCGAGACGCGGCCCCGCACACGATTAGCGCCTCTGCCAACCCTTTCCCCAGGAGCAAATCAATGTCGAAATCGTCTGCTGCAAAAGCCGAGCCGGTCCATTCGAAGGACCCGTTCGTCCTGGATGTCGAGAAAATCCGCACCGATGCGCGCCAGCATATGGACGACGGTTCCGTCACCGCCGGCTACGGCGCCGATCGCGAGGTCGTGCTGAAGCTGCTGAATGACTCGCTGGCGACCGAAATCGTCTGCGTGCTGCGCTACAAGCGCCACTATTTCATGGCGAAGGGCATTCACTCGGAAGGCGTCGCGGCCGAATTCGCGCAGCACGCGACGGAAGAACAGGAACACGCCGACACGATCGCCGAGCGCATCGTCCAGCTCGGCGGCGAGCCGAACTTCGCGCCCGACAGCCTGAAGTCGCGCTCGCATTCGGAGTACAAGGAGGGCGCGGACCTGATCGACATGATTCGCGAAAACCTGATCGCCGAGCGGATCGCCATCGACACCTATCGCGAGATCATTCGCTATCTCGGCGACAAGGACGTCACGACCCGGCGCCTGTTCGAGGAAATCCTCGCGGTCGAAGAGGAACACGCCGACGACATGGCCGACCTGCTCGCCGGCCGCAACGGATGATGTGGCGGTCTTGCGCGGCGCGCGGGGCGTCGCGTGCCGTGTGCCGTGTGCCGTATCAGTGTGAAGATGAAGAGCCCTTGAGCGCGGGAAGGCGCAGATGATTCGAGTGTTGATAGCGGATGATCACGCGATCGTCCGGAGCGGGTTCAGGCAAGTCGTCGCCGACGAGCCCGACATGGAGGTCGCGGCGGAGGCCGCGACCGGCGACGAAACGATCGCGCTCGTGCGAGCTGGCGCCTTCGACGTCGTCTTGCTCGACATCGCGATGCCCGACAAGAACGGCATCGATACATTGCGCGTGATCAAGCAGATCCGGCCGGAGCAGGGCGTGCTGATGCTGTCGGGCTTTCCGGAGAGCCAGTACGCGGTCAACCTGCTGCGCGCCGGCGCCAACGGTTACTTGAACAAGGACGCCGCGCCCGACGAGATCGTGCGCGCGATCCGCACGGTGGCGCGCGGGCACCGGTACTTGTCGGAGTTCGTCGCCGATGCGCTTGCCGACAAGCTTGAACGACCGGCGTCCGAGCGGCCGCACGAGACGCTTTCCGAGCGCGAGTTCCAGATTTTCTGCAAGTTGGCTGGCGGCCGGATTCCGACGGAGATCGCCGAGGAACTGCATTTGTCGGTGAAGACGATCAGCACGTATCGGGCGCGCGTGCTCGAAAAAATGCGCCTGTCGAACAACGCCGATCTCACGTATTACGCGATCAAGAACGGGTTGATCGAGTAGCGGGTCAGGTACGGGAAGGCCAACAGGAGGCGCCCGCCGTGGGCAACCAGACGATCGACGATGCACGCTCCGACACCGCCAAGCGGCCGCTGCGGGTGCTTCTGATCGAGGACTCGCCGTTGATCCGGCGCAGCCTTGTCGAGGCGATCGATGCTTCCGGGCAGTTGCGGGTGACGGCGTTTGCCGATTCGCCGGGGGACGCGATTGCGCTGCTCGCGGCGGAAACGTTTGACGCCGTGATTGTCGATCTGCAATTGAAGCGCGGGTCGGGCATTGAGGTGCTTGCTTACTTGCAGGAGAAGGGGCTTGTTGACTCGTCGTTTGCCGCTGTGCTGACGAATCATGCGCTGCCCGCGTATCGGGAGCGTTGCCTGCAGTATGGCGTGCGGCATTTCTTCGACAAGTCGCTGGAGTTTGATCGCGTTATTGATGCGCTGCATGATTACGCGCGGGAGCGGGTTTAGGGGAGGGGCGCTGGCGCTTCGGGGGTTAGGTGTTGGGGTTACACCGTTTGATGCGCTTGTGCTCCCATGGAACTTGTTTTGTTTTTGGTTTATTTGCTCTGCCCCTGTCCGGGGCGGGACTCACTTTCTTTGCTGCTGCAAAGAAAGTAAGCAAAGAAAGCAGCTTCACAACGCCAATCCTTGCCAGTCGCCGCCAGCCCGTTATGTCGGAGTGGTCCAACCGGGGGAGTGTCGTTAGCGAGGTTTCCCCGTTGTTGGCATGTAGAAGAGGTACGGGCGTTGCACCGCTATACGAAGTGGACCAGCAGTCATCCATCCAGCCTCGCGCTACGCGCTCACCCGTCAGGCTAAATTGAAACCGAAACCCATCGCGACATCACCATCCTACGTTCGTGCTTGCTGCATGCTTCAATTCACCGCTAGCAGACCTGTCGTCGGGCACGAAGTGCCAAGACGGATGAATGACTGCTGATCCACTCCGTATGGGGGTGCGACGTGCGCGCCTCTTCTACATGCCAACAACGATGAAACCCCGCTAACGACACTCCCCCGGTTGGACCACTCCGAGGGAACGGGCTAGCGGCGCATGGCAAGGATTTGCGTTGGGAAGCTGCTTTCTTTGCTTACTTTCTTTGCAGCAGCAAAGAAAGTGAGTCCCGCCCCGGACAGGGGCAGAGCAAATAAACCAAAAACAAAACAAGTTCCACAGAAGCCCAAGCGCATCCAACGGTGTAGACAACACCCACCCCCATCCCGAGCGCCAGCGATAACCTCACCCCACTTGCGTCGCCGCCCCGACGCGCCCCCGCCGGTGGCTGATCGCAGCCAGCCCCACCGCGGCCAGCCCCGCAAGACAAACCCCCGTCCACCCGAACGCGTGCCACGCAAGCGACGCCACCACCGACCCCAGCGCTCCGCCGATGAAATACGCAACCATATAGACCGTGTTCACCCGGCTTCGCGCTTCGGGCGCGAGCGCGTAGATGCGCGTCTGGTTCGAAATCTGCGCGGCCTGCACGCCGACATCGAGCACGATCACGCCGATCACCAGCCCCGCGATGCTGCGTCCGGAGAACGCAAACACCACGAACGCGACGGCGACGAGCGCGATCGAAAGCGAGATCACGGCGCGCGGTCCGCGACGGTCGGCTGACTTGCCGGCAAGCGGCGCCGCAAGCGCGCCCGCCGCGCCGACGATGCCGAACAACCCCGCCGCCTGCGGTCCCAGGTGAAACGGTTCGCCCGCAAGCAGCAGCGTAAGCACCGACCAGAAGATGCTGAACGCCGCGAACATCGCGCCGCCGGTGAGCGACGCTTCGCGCAGGCCCGGGTTCTCGAGCGCGAGATGCCACATCGATACGAGCAGCTTGCCGTAGGGCAGCGTCGAGGTCGGCCGGCTCTTCGGCAAGCGCATGATGACGACGACGGCAAGCAGGATCGTCGCCACGACGGACGCCCCGAATACCGCTCGCCAGCCGAAATATTCGGCGACGAAGCCCGACACCGTGCGCGCGAGCAGGATGCCGAGCAACAGACCGCTCATCACCGTGCCGACGGCGTGTCCGCGTTGCGCGGCAGGTGCGAGTTCCGCCGAGAACGGCACGGCCTGCTGCGCGATCGTCGCGACGACGCCGATCGCGAGGCTCGCCGCGATCAGCACCACAAGCGTCGGGGCGGCCGCCGCCGCGACGAGCGCGGCCCCAAGCGCGGCGAGCTGCATCAGGATCAGAAGCCGACGGTCGAAGCGGTCGCCGAGCGGCGCGAGAAAGAACATGCCGAACGCATAGCCGAGTTGCGTCGCCGCGGGCACGGCGCCGATTAGCCACGCACTGTCGGGAAACGACGCGCGGAAGTCGTCGAGGAGCGGCTGATTGAAGTAGATGTTCGCGACTGAGACGCCCGCGATGGTGGCGAGCAGCCACAGCGTGGCGCGCGAGTAATGCGGATGCTGTCCGGGTGTCGGCGGGATTGATGACATGACTGTGTGCGTTTCGCGTCGCGATGCGTCGGGCTTCGGGAGGCGCGCGGCGTCGCGAGTGTTGTGGATCGGTGAAACAAGAAAGCGGCCAAGGGCGAGCGGCTGGAGGGGGCGAGCCGCCGATGGTCAACGGCTAGGCGTCACGGCCCACGCCAAGCCGCCGATCATACTGGAGACGCGCTACTCCTGCTCGTCGAAGCCTTGCGGGCCTCCGCCCTGGTCGACGCTCACGTCATGCGTGACCAGACCGCTCTCGGCCGTGTAGAGATGTAGCGCGAAGCCGGGCGGTTCCATCACGTACGCTGCGGGGCCGTCTTCGCGGAGTTCGAGCGCGACCTGATGCGCGGTCGATGGCGCGCTCCACGCGATCGTGCCGCCGAAGCGCGCGACGATCGCCCGGTGCACATGCCCGCAGATCACGCGCTCCACGTTCGGATGCTGGCGCACGAGCGCTTCGAGGCGCGCGCCGTCGGCGGGATCGAGCCGGATGTCGTCCATGAAGCGAATGCCGCTCACGAACGGCGGATGATGCAGCGCGATCACGACCGGCATGGAGCGCGCAGCGTCGAGTTGTTCCGCGAGCCATGCAAGGCGCGTCGCGCACAGGTTGCCGCCATCGTTGCCCGGGCTCAGCGTGTCGAGGGCGATCACGCGCAGATTCCCGGCATCGAACGCGTACTGCACGAACTCGCCGCACGCGGACAATTCGGGGCGATCGTCGAAGACGCCGCGAAGGGCGGCGCGGTCGTCGTGATTGCCGACCATCAGGTACCAGGGCGCGTCGAGTGGCGCGAGCAGCGCGCGCAGATGGCGGTAGGCGTCGGGATGCCCGTTGTCGACCAGGTCGCCGGTGACGAGCACGGCATCCGGACGCCGGTCGAGCCGGTTGAGCGCGTCGACACAGCGCGAGAGATAGTGAGCGGTATCGATCCGGCCATAGGCGAGCGAGCCGGGCGCCAGGATATGCAGGTCACTGATTTGCGCGAGCAGCATGGCGAGGTCTCCGGATTGGCGGGCGTAGCTGCAAGCTTACCCAAATCGCGGTAAGCCGGAGGCGCGTGCGCCACGATTACATCTGGCCCGCGACCGATGGCGCATCCACGAATCGGGGGTAGGCGCTTCCCGCGGATAGGGGGTACTCGCGCACGGGGCGCCTGCCTACACTTTCCGCACGATGAAGTCGCCGATTCAGGAGGTCACCGTGACACCCGTTGCGCTTTACATTACCCCGAACTACATCGCTTCTGTCCGCACGGGCCGTGGCCGAGCCTGCTTCGAAGGCACGGTGCGGTTCATCGACGTCGAAGCGTTGCCGTTCAATATCGAACATGTCTGCGTGCTCGACCGGGACACGGCGATCGAAGCCCTGTTCGATGCCGTCCGGGATGCCGAGCGGCTGCTCAGGGCCGTTTGATTCGTGGGGCGCGGTGCGATACCGCGTGCCCAGGGCGCAGCCTTTACTCGGCGTCCTGATCCTTCGGCGCCGTCGTGCTCACCATCTTCGGCGGCGCGAGCCACTGGAACCCGGTCATCCGCTCACCATCGAAGACGCATTCCACCGCGGCGGGCGCAGGGGCCGTCCTCGGCTTGACGATGGTCTTCAGCGGGCCCGTGTTCGGCACCCGATAGGTCGCTTCGACAACGACGCGCGATCCGCGGTTGGCGACAGCGGTGCGCTCGAAGCTCAATGCCGGGCCCGACTGGGGATACGTCGCCACCATCTGCTGCTTGCACTGCCGGGCGTTCTGGAACGCGGTCGTGCAGCCGGAGACCCCGACGACGAGCGAAGCGGCAATGGCGATCAGCATGGAGCGAGTCGGGAGGCGAGTCGACATTCGGGTCTCTTGTCGGATGGAGCCCGCGCGTTGAGCGGGAAAGAGAAGTGGCGGAAGTGGTGAGAGCGGCGCGGCCGGCTTGACGCCGCAATTCAGGACTCGCCGGGCTTCGGTCGTCTATGGTGCCGGGGACCGGACTTGAACCGGCAAGCCGTGAGGCGGCGGATTTTAAGTCCTGATCCACTGTGAATAAAAACAGTTATCGGGTGGGCATTTTACGACAGATCAAGAGTTTGCGGGCTGCATGGATACTGTTCGGTTCGGTGGCAGAAAAATGCACACCCCCTATGCGTGCCCCGGGGGAGTCGCGTCGAACATGCTAAAGGTGCGAAAGGATAACCGACAGGGCACTTCGGCCCTCGTTGTTGAAAATGCCCGCGTGCATCGCTGCCTGCACCTCGGATAACCGTAACCATAAGAACGGGTCGTCGTCTGCGGGCGCCGTGATCTCGACGATCCGGTAGTCATTCGTCGTGCGATAGAACCTGCCGCCTTCATCCGACTGGCGCACGCGCGCCTGAATGAGACCCGACGTTGCCGGCTCGGTCGGTCGACGAAAAAAGGTTGGCCCTAGTTCTGCTCCCTTGACGAGGCCCGCTTCCCAACGCGGACAGAACCCGAACTCAAGGATTCCGTCCCGGCTCCGGCACAACAGTTCGACAACCTGCTCCTCCAGCGTATGGAGCGTCGGCTGATCCCATTCGGGCGTCTCGCGCGTTGCACAATGGACCCGAACATGGCGCAGCGCAAGCTTGCCATTGGTCATGGTCACAGAATCGTTTGCGTCAAAGGCCCATCCGTCCAGATGCTCCACGGGTCGGCGCTCCGTCGTGGGCGCTCCTTGCTTCACACTGTCGAGCCGGGCGTCTGCTTCCTGAAGGATCAGCGGCCTCGCCTCGCTATCGAGGGACTGCCGGACAGCCCGACTAAAATCACCCCGACCAGCGCCTCCGTGCGTCGGCAGTGTGCGCCAATCCAAACAGCAAAGAACGGATCGCGCGTCTGTATTGACCAGGAAATCGACTGAAAGAAGTTCCTTGAAGAGTTCGAGCGAAATCCAGCGATGCAGGGGGTCACCGACATCAACGTCATCGACGACGAAGATGTTCCGATTGAGCTTGCCCAAGAAGCGGCTACCCTGTTCGCTTTGCAGCGTGTCGCATAGAACGTCGCCAGCCACATCATCGAAATAGCCGGAAAAGGGGGGTAAATCGCCACCATGCACCCGGTCCCGGTTGCTGGCCGTCGCCTGGCAGGTTGGTGCCAGCTGGACGATGCCGACATTGCCCGGCTCTGCCTTGGCGTGTACAAGCAGATCCAGGGTGTCACCGCGCGGACGCGCGATGAAGCCAAGTGTTCCGATCTCGCGTTGTTCAATAAAGGGCTGACGTTGCAACACGCCGTCATGCGCCCATTCCAGCCCCACGACATTGAAAAAGCGCCCGGAAGCATGCCGGATGCGTCCGTCGGTCAATGCCCATGCCGAGGACCTTGCAAGAGAGCCGGGCACGACCCGCGTGCGGTCGGCGACCCGGATATCCTCGACCCAGTTCTGCACGGCTTCGACGGAGGTCAGCAGGGCACCGTCCTTCAGCATTCGCGATGTCCGCTGTCTTGCTGTACGAAAGCCGGGTCGCCTCGGCGCGCCAGGAATTCGTGGATAAATCCAGTGCCGTGCTCGGCAACGGCATCGGCCCGCTCAAGTGGATCTTCGAGCACCCCGGCAATCGCGCGATCCGCAAACGACGCCCCTGCGCTTCCGCGCCCGAGCGCTCGTTGAGCAAGCGCGATCTTTCGACCGCCAGTGGAACTGGCTTTGGAAACGTCGCCAAAAATTTTGTCGAACATGGCGAGAAGCGGCTTTTCCAGATAGCGCTCCAAAACGACCGCGTGCTCCAGCTGAGAGCGTCTCATGGTGCATGGATTGGGGGCGCTGAGATTAGCATTGGCCACGACCCGCATACGGGTCAGAGCCTCTGGCAGCAGTCGGAATTGACCGAGTGCCGCCAAACGAATCCAAAGGTCGAAGTCGCCGAGTTGGACGAGGCTTGCCCTAAACCCGCCAATTGCGACAAGCTGAGCACGCCGCACGACGGCGGACGGCAGGAGAAGACAATTGCCAATATCAAAAAAGTGCCTGAGCCAACCGGCCTGCAACCGTTCCTCGGTGGTGAACAGTCCATCGGCCCACGTTCCAGTCGCGGGTTGCCCGGCTTCGTCAATAAGCTCCCCGGCTGTGAAGCATGCCGATAAAGTCGAAGTTCCTTCCATTGCGCGAACTTGCAACGCTAGTTTTGTCGGCTGCCACTCGTCGTCCGAATTTTGGAATGCAATATAGCGTCCGCGTGCATGGGTCAAGGCCAGATTGCGCGGATGCACGGCCCGATTGGCGGGCAGTCGTATAAGCCTTATGCGCGAGTCATTGATGGAAGCCACGACGTCCGGCGTGCCGTCGCTCGAGCCATCATCGACCACGATCAGTTCCAGATCCCCGAACGTCTGATCAAGAACCGTTGAAACCGCCGACGCCACGAATGGCTGGTGATTGTAGGCGGCCATGACAACAGAGACCGCCGGACGGCGAGAGAAGAAATGCAAAGGTCGACCTCGAAATGCGTCGCACCCGCGGCGTTTGAGCCGGGCGAACCGAATTGACGAGCGCTTCAATACTTTTAAATTCAGGAGAATGGGGCGATTGTAGCGGAACCGCCCGGTGAATCCCCGCAGACCGTCTTGTTTAAAGCGCCAAGTAGGATGGTCGGTCGTGTTGCCTCGCGGGGCGACGTTAATCCCCGGGTTGTGGATTCACCAGGACTTCATCGTGATGCAATCGGGCCGCGCTGCCTCAGGTCGATGTTGCATCGGCGGGGCGACCACGCGAATTTCTGCACTCGACCCACAAGCGACGGCAGAGTATCTTGATTCCGGACACTGAAACCAATTGTGAGACGCTGGACCAGGATGCTTGCCCAAGCTGGGACGTCATTCCGTCCGACAACCAGTAAAGGCCCCTTTGGAGCCTTTACTGGTGCTGCCATTCCTCGAAGCACTGGCTCAGGGCTTCTCAATCGCGCCGATGTCTACTAGAGCCTGTCGTATCGCTGACGATAGACGCGGAGCTAACAGCCTCACGCCGTCTTGTGTCAGATGGTCGGTGTCCTTGTATAGCCCAACTCCGTCCTTGACCGTAAAGCACGTCTGCTGATCGCAAAGCGCATCGAAAGGGTCGACCAGCGTTACATTGCCAACCTGCCTGGCGATGGCGGCAATCTGTTTGCCCCGTTCAACGATATCCGCCTGCTCCGATCGGGGAATGGTCATGTCCGGTATCTCGTGACCGGCCGCAACCTGCATGCGCGCCCACACGCGCGGCAAATCGCCCCGAGGATTCGGCACCGCTGTAACGAGCACCATCTTCCCACCTCGCCCCGCAAGGACGGTGGCGATATTCTTCAGCACGTTCCCTTCGTAGGTCGGCTCATATCTTTGCCAGTCGCCGGCCACCACCACGAGCTTGATCGAAGGGGTACGGTTGAAATGGTCAAAGGCGAAATTCGCGTATCGCTCACACCCCGGAAAAACTTCTGCCCCGGAACCCGGAAATACCTTTCCCCTGAACGGAGGACACCCACCGAGCGTAGCAACTATGCCGGGAACATGCGTCTCAGCCGAGACGCCGTCTACAACCGGCTGCACCATGTTGGAGAACGAGTCGCCCCACAGCATCATCGTTGGGCTCGCGCTCGATGCCATGCCGCCCAAACCGCAGAAATCGCCCGGTGAATGCTTAGTGCCGTCCACGTCTCTTTGACACTCATACGAACGCGGTCCCTCGCTCTTCATTGCCGTCGACGCAGCGCGAAGGTAGGGCGGCAACCTGCTCTGCAGGCCGTCTGTCTTGTTGAGAACCGCAGCGAAGGCGAAGCCCGAGGCAACGCCGGCAGCGAGCAACACAGTGATGGACACATTGCGCAGCCGCTTTCGTCCTGGTTGCTCGATACATGCGTAGGAAATCCATCCAGCCGCGATCGAAGCAGCGATCAGAAGCGTCACCTGTAGGGGCGACGGGTCGGCACCGGCACGCTCGCGGAACGCAAGCAGGATCGGCCAGTGCCAGAGATAAACCGAATAGGAAATTGCGCCGAGGAACTGAAGCGGCCAGCTGGAAAGAATCGTCGTCAAGAAACCTTCACCAGCGTAGATGATGAGCGCCGTTCCTGCGACAGGGAGGATCGCCCGCCAGCCGGGATAGGGGTTGTCCGCTTGAAGACCGAATACCGCGGCCCCCAGGAGGGTCGCGCCGGCGAGCGTCACGATGTTCGCCATGGCACCACTCGGCCTGACCGCGAGGAGCGCCACCACCGAACCAGCCATGAACTCCCACGCGCGGCCCCATAGCAGGTAGAAGGCGCCCGGTTGATGCGCTGGTGTATGAGCGACGCACCATGTCAGCGACGCTACGGCAAGAACGCCGAATAGCAGCCGTCCCGCTACCTTCCGCCGCGCCCCGGCCGCTGGCCAGAACAACGCGCAAGTGATTGCGAACACCAGATAGAACTGTGACTCAACAGCAAGCGACCACGTATGCAGAAGAATGTTCGAGTGCGCGTCGGGCGCGAAGTATCCGCCCGCGTCGCCGAGGAAAGCGTAGTTCGAGCGGAACAGGAGCGCCGCCGTGCCGTTGCGCACAAGTCTGCTGAAATCATCGGGCAGGTAGAACACCGTCGCCCATATCCAGCACCCAACCACCGTCACGAGTAGCGCCGGAAATATTCGGCGAAGCCGATTCAACAGGAACTGAACGGCTGAGAATTGACGCTTTTGAAGTCTGGTATGTGCGATCGTCGTTAGCAGGAAGCCCGAGATAACGAAGAACACATCGACGCCGACATACCCGCCGTCAAAATACGTGACGCCATAGTGGAAGAGAACGACTGATATAACTGCAATCGCGCGTAGGCCGTTTATGTCTTTTCTAAATTCCATACTTGGCTGTCGGGCCGGCTCGTGCCGCCCAAACTTAAGTGTGTTTTAACGTAGTTGCGGGGTTCGCCCTCATTCCCGCATGCGCGCGACAAAACCTGGCAGTTTAGCGGTTTCTCGGGCGGGCTTACCCCGCTACTCCCTCAGAGCCGCATTCCAGAGAGCGAACGAAGCGACTCGGGTGCGAGGAAAAGCGCTTGATGGCGTGACTTTAGAGATTCGGCTTCCGAAAGCCCACCGGAGCTGAGAGAACTTACCACTTGCGGCGACCAGCGTAGAGGCGTCACCGACAAGGCAGTGGTTTCCTCCGTTGGCGAAGATGAGATAGGTAGGCCGACACGATAGGCGCGCCTTGTGTTGCCTATGCATTCAGCTCAGTTGGTCAGCGATTCAAGCTGCTATATCAATTGACCGATTGCGGCCGCATGCGGTCAAACGCAGAAGACCCGTTCGTTCGAATTCTGATTCTCGCCAATCGCGCGTTTGCTGATTTTTTTCGCGGCGCTGTGGGAAATCCGCCAGTCGCACGCTGAGCAGCTCGCGCACTTCTGCCGGCCGACAGGCCACACTGGCCGCGAGTACGAAACGCCGGAGACCGAGGAAGACGAGGTCGAGGCAGCTGAACGGCGGGTCGAGAATCAGACCGGCGAACAAGTCCAGTTGTGCGTCGACCAGCTAACTAACACTTGATCAACGGGCTGCGATCTCGAACAGACTTCGCCCAACGAGCTTGGATACTTCGTCTGGCGCACCCGAAAAAACACTTTCGCCGATCGCCGCTATGTGTATCAGCCGCGAAACGGCGCTTGTTCACGATACTCCGCTCTCGTCATCTACTCGAGAGTCATAAGGTAGCGCGAGACTTTGATATCTGGACCGAATTTGTATCCGATCACACTCTGAAACCCACTTTCTTCGACGACTTTTCCTCCCCGACTCGTTCTATTTTGATCTTCTTGCTGAAAACTCCGGTGGTGTCCGGCCGTAAATTGAGCTCATCACTCAAGGTCTCTGCAACCCATAGCGCCCATGTCTCGGGGAGGTCACGACTTTCCTTGTTTGCCTTTTCGGCCTTTTCAGCACCCTTTGGACTTCTGGGCACAAACTTGTCCAGGTTTCGGCCCGAAACGAAGCGAATGGTCCCGCCGACGGCCGCGTTGCCCTTGATCGACCATCCGACGACCTCTTCCTCGCGCAGCCCCGCTTTAACACAAGCGCTTTGGTGAGCCAAGCCGTCCATTCTGGCCCTTTCCATGTCCGGAAGGATGATTGCCTTCTTCCCGTACACGCCCTCCACCTCGGCGATGGGAACCGTTTTCAGCGCGCCGCTCTCCTGCCAAATCGTCTTGTAGTTGGCCGGATCCCCTTTGATTTGGGTGAACACCGGATAGAGATGAAACTGGCCGTTAATCAATGAAGTCACGCCGACGAATGAATCATAACGACGACCCTTACTCAGGTTCCACAGTTCCGTCGACTCGGCGGTCAGTGAACCCTTAATCTTTTTGCCGTCGAAGCCGACGATTTCTTTACGCGGCAACCGCTTGCGCTCTTCCGGAGCGGGCGTTGTAACCGTGGTAACCGTCAGTCCCATCGCGCTCGTACTAGAAGGCGTCGGTGTTCGCGCGGCCGCCGCCGGCGCTCCATATGAGAAGGAACCTGGCGGCGGCTTGAAAGGCTTGGGCGGTAAGCTAGACATCGTATTACCTCCTCGCGACTGAGGGTTCTTGCAGCGAATAGCAGCGTAGCACTTTCGGACATTATCGTTTGGCCGGCAGCATCTGCACTCCCGTGCGCGAATTGATCTTGCGAGTCGTCAATCGCCACGGATCTCCAAATCGAAATTTAATCGTCGAGGTTGCTTATCAGGCAGTGTTCCGTAATGGTTGTAAAGTCAGAAAAGCCGCTGTGGAATTCCTTTCCGGAAAGATGCGTCCAAAGCCCGCTAGTCGAAAGATAGCGGCTTTTTGCGTTCTTTGGTGTGGCGAGGATGCGCGACAACACTGCATCGCTTCGGTGCCTCCACCACAAGTCAGACGCAGCAGCCACACCAGAGAGCGCACACGCCGGCCAGACCGCAACGACCCTGCGAGCATCGTGGATGCGGCGCACTCGTGCCGGGCGGGTCGAGCTACTGCTCGAAGCACAAGGCAGACGAGATCAAATGGAAGCCTGATGCGGTGCGCGGCAATCGCCATGCGCGTGGGTACGACAACGCATGGGTCAAGCGTCGTGAGCGCATCATGCTGCGCGACTGCGGACTGTACCAGCCATGCCGTCGCGCCAATCGCGTGACGATCGCTATCGAAGTGGACCACGTTGTGCCGAAGGCGCAAGGCGGGACGGATGACGACAGCAACCTGCAGTCGATCTGCAAGGCCTGTCACAAGGACAAGACGGCGCGCGAGCCGAAGGCCCGCTGACCCGCTGAACCCGACGCAGATCGCGAGCCACTGCCGCATCGTCGGCAGGCCGACAGCGGCCCGCGTCGTGGTCGGCAGCGCGGCGCCCGGCGGCCAGGGGGGCGTCAAAAGCTTGGTGCCATAGGCTTCGGGACCGTCCGTCCAGCCGGATTTTCACACCCGCGAAATTAACAATTCAGGAGTTGGCCCATGAGTGGGGTTGCCACGGTCCCCGGCCGCGGCAGAAAACCCAAGCCGACGGCGCGGAAAATCGCCGCCGGAAATCCCGGAAAACGCATGCTGAATAAGGATGAGCCGGATTTTGGCTCGGTCACGAACCTCGATCCGCCGGAATGGATCAAGGGCTACGCCGCAGAGATGTGGATGTGTGACGCCGCTGCTCTGCGCGCAACAGGTGCTCCAGTGGACCGATTTGGAAGTGCTGGAGACGTATTGCTCAGCGTACGGCGATTGGCGGCGCGCCTGCGAGGATCTGGATAGTAATGGGCTCGTGGTGTTGAGCTCCCAAGGTTCGCCGATCAAGAATCCGGCCGCGACGGTTATTCAAGTCCCGACTGACGCACCGGTGATGATCGGCTACACATACGTCGAGGGAAAATTTACAGCGCCTCCGGTACTGCCGCTTTCCGCCGACGACCTTAAAGCGCTGAATACCGCGACGCGTGACGCGCTCTCGCGCTCTCCGCGGTGGCAACGAATCAGATTGCGACACTGACCGATGCGACTGACCGACATCGTTGAAGAGGTGGACCCTGCAGACGTCGCCGAGTTGAAGAAGAGGAAGCAATATCGGATCGCGGTCAACCGAGTTGACCTGTCACAGAAATCTCCTGTGTGGCCAACAACGCCTGCGTGAGATCCAGGCGGCATGGTGAGCGGGCAGCCGGCTGATCTTGGAACCGATGGTGCGCACCATTGAGAAAGCCCCAAGGTCCTTTCGGACCGTGGGGCTTTAGTGATCAGTTGCTGAATGGACCAGCCGACTTGATCACTGGCACTATTTTAACAGCCCTCTGATAAGGGCGATGAGCACCGGAACATCGACGGAATCGTCGGCGGCGGGGAGCCTGCGCGGCTCCGTTCTTTAGGCTAGCGACGTCGTAGCACGACAGCGTCTTGGAATAGCAACGACCGCGGGTGGAACGAGACGACATCGAACCATTCTTCAACTGCAGATGTTAGGTTCTGAAGGGTGTTGTATGTCGCCTTGTAATACGAACTCAGTTCCTGCCCGAGCGCATGGTCTTTGAGATGATCCGCGATTCCTCGCTTTGACATTTCATCGATCAAAGGCAGCGACCATTCGTTAATGCCGGTTTGCAGCACGTGGAATGGCGACATGAAGCTCAAAATGCAGAGGCCACCCGTTTTCGTGACCCGGCCCAACTCCGCCAACCATGCGTTTCTAGTTTCTTCCTCGAGGTGGGTAATCACCGACAGACCATACACGAGGTCAAACGACGCATCGCGGTATTCCATCTTCGGCATGAGAGGAATTCTCTGGAACTCCGCGACTGTCGGAATGTTCTCTAGGCACCATGAAACATTGACTTCGTCAATGTCTGCGCCGTAAAAGGTCCAGTTCGGGCGCTCAGCGGCTAGAAATTGAAGGACCCGCGCTGCGCCACACCCCCAATCCAGGACTGAAGCCGATTGCGGAAGATTGGTAACGTCGTCAATGACTCGCAGAAGCTGAGTTGCCGTCGTCAGGCCACCGGACGCAAAGCGCATAAACGTGTCGTCTCCTCCGGCAACTCGTCGCGCTCGGTCCGCCCCTGCGAATTTGAACATAGCTGTGTCAGCCTTGCTGGGCACTACACCAAAGGCTAACTTGGTCGCGGCGAGAGGAGACGAAGAACGAGCTGCGTGAACGATTTGGCGTTCGTCGCGTAAGTCCGTGACATAACTTGCCTGTAAAACGGTGCCGTCGAAAAACCAATACCGGTCGGCACTTTCCGAGCGCGCTGGTTTAGCAAGCGTGTGGGCAGGTAAGCCATTACTGTACAGATGGACGTCTTCGGTGATGGAGGCCGGGATGAAAAGCTCGCCTTCGAGACTTACTCGGCCGTCTGTGGTGTCGACAAGAACCGGTCTCCAATAAGGCTCGTCCAATGCAGGGATTCCATCTATCAAGTCGTAAGCCTTGTCGAGAGCCTCTCGATTTGTGGCCGTGAAGACCCTTGCATGAAGTACGGTATCTGCCTCAACGTCCGTAATTTCGACATCGTCTCCGTCGGTAAGTCCGGGACGGCGTAACAAGAAAACGTAAGCGAGTTTCCCGGACCCCAGCCCAGCTTCCTCCAAGTCCTTGCGATAGCGGTCTGACGTAGTTTCAGCGACCAACTTGCCGTTAACTCTCAGGCCCAAGCGGACCGGTTGGTCGTCTTTCTTGCACCAACCGGCGATGAAACCAGATGAGATCTGGTCTAAATGGAATTGCATGCGCGCTCCAGTCGTTTTTTCAAGAGATACCGAGGTACCTCGCGGCCTACTTGATTTTCCGGACTTTACGATACATCACAAGGAACTGATATTCAAAAACGAGCCGCCCTTCGCGACGGTTTTTTTATGCCCGCGCGGCGCAACAGGAGAGACGCCAGATGCAGGAGTTCTGGAACGAGGGAGTGAAGTCGATCGTGACTGCCCTCGGCAGCGTGGGGACCTTTAGGGTTGGCGGCCGAATGTCATGTCAAGGGCGAATGATTGGCGTTGGTGGATCTTCGGCACTGCCATCGCCGGCGGCGTGGCGGGCGTGCTCGCGACTGGCTACTTCGTTGAGCAATGGGGCATGGCTTCCGAGCGTGACCGGTGGCAGGCGGAACGCGCGGCGTACCTCGAAAGGTTTCCCAAGTTCAGCAGGAGCAGCGCGCGTCCCGTACGCGCGAATACGAAGCCCAGTTGCACGGCATCCGCGCTCGCGATATCGAGCGCGACAAACGCGTTGCGCTGCTCAGCCAGCAGAACGGCATCTTGCTCGACTTCGTCGCGACCTGAAGCGGCAGCAAAACCACCAATGCGGCGCGCAGCAAGCAGATCCTGCAGGCGGCGCAGGCTGCGGCGGAGAAGGCTAACGAGGCCGCAGTGAAGCAGGACGCCACCGCGAAGAAAGTCGACGAGGCCGCGAGCGCCGCGAAGGCCGTCGAAAAGCAACTGGACACCGCGACGCGAGGCGCTGCGGCCGTACCGCCCCAACCCTGGGCAGGCGGTCGCCGGCCCTAGGAGCGTTCGATCCAAGGTTGCGCAATTTTGTGCAGGCCCTTCAGTGCAACTTCAGATCCAACTCAACGGACCCGGCCTCGCGCCGGGTTTTTTCATTTCAGAGGCCATCTTGAAACTCATTCCGTTCACGAACCTGCGGCTCAGCTTGCCGACGGGTGGGAAAAGCTCCACAAGCGCGGCACGGTCATCGCCGGCGCAGCGTTCACCGCGCTTGCCGGCGCGGGCCCGCTCATCTCTCAGGCGTGGCAGGGTATGCCGCGCGAGCTGCGCGACGTCATCCCACAGAACGTGCAGCAGTGGATCGCCTACACGCTCTTCGGCCTGACGTTCATCGCCATCCGCTACACGTCGGTGCGCCGTGTGCCGAAGGTGGGCGGCGAAGGCACGGATCACGCCTGAGGTCGCAGGCGGGCAGAACGTCTGCGCGTTCTTCGACATGCTCGCCATCTCGAAGGGTACGTCGATCGATCCCGACAGCGACGACGGCTACAACGTGATCGTCGGTGGCGCGCTGTTCATCGGGTATGCGGATCATCCGCGGCGCCTGGTGCAGTTGCCGCGCCTCGGCATCGCGTCGACGGCTGCCGGCCGCTACCAACTGCTCGCCCGCTACTTCGACGCCTACAAGAAGCAGCTCGGCCTGCACGACTTTTCGCCCATGTCGCAGGACAGGATCGCGATCCAGCAGATCCGCGAGCGCCGCGCGCTCGATGACATTGTCTCCGGCCGGCTCGAAAGCGCTGTAACGAAGTGCTCGAACATCTAGGCGAGCCTACCCGGCAACAACTACGGCCAGTACCAGCACACGATCGAGACGCTGCGCGCGGCCTACATCCTTCGCGGAGGCACGACATGCTGACGTTGATCATGCAATTCGGTCCATGGGTGCTCGGCGCGCTCGGCCTGCTCGCGGGGTTCATCAGCCATACGCGCGCGAAGGCGGCCACCGCGGAGGCAAAGCAGAAGGTCGCCGAAGCGCAGGCCGCCACGGAGCAGGCCAAGACTCAAACCGCCGAAGTCCGCGACGGTGAAGCACACGTCAATGCCGCCGCCGCACGCGCCGGCGCCGAAGCATCGAAGGAGAGAGCCCATGTTGAGAATGACGTTGCTGCTATGCCCTTTGCGCCGCTGCTGACGAGCTGCGCGACGAATGGAGCCGACCTGGCGAAGACGCCGGCCGCGGAGCCATTGGTGCAGGTCAAGACCCGCTTCGTTGACACTGCGTGCGACTGGACGAAACCGATCTACGTGAGCTCGACCGATGTCCTCAGCGATGAAACCGCCAAAGCAATTCTCGCCCATAGCCGCGCTGGTGCCGCGCAGTGTGGCTGGAAGCCGACCGGGAGGTGACGCGCATGAGGCGGGATAGCGAGATTCTCGCGCGCGACCTCGCAGTCGCGAAGAGTTGTCCGGAAGGCGGCGGCGTGGTCCCTTGGCAGAAAAATGCACACCGCGGTTTCTCGACGACGTCACCCAACTCTCCGAAACCCTTGTGCCATCGATGGTGCCGGGGACCGGACTTGAACCGGCAAGCCGTGAGGCGGCGGATTTTAAGTCCGCTATGTTTACCAATTTCATCACCCCGGCAGGGCGGACGCGATTCTACCATTGCGCCGTGGGCGGGCCAATCGCGCGGCACGGTGCTGCGGGCGGCGGGCCGGTCAATTGGGGCGGGGGTTTGTTTCGTTTCGGGGGCTGTGTTCGGGTGCTTCGGCGACAGGTCCGCCGAGTCCTCTCGAGGGTCTTTGAAGCGACGAGCGCGAGAGTGCGCAGCGCCCGCGTTTGGCCACAAAAAAGAGCCCAGGCTCCGACGAGAACTGGGCAAAGCCGCTGACACACGTCGGCGGGAGGTCTTTGGACTCCAACGAAAC
>NZ_FCON02000038.1 GCF_001544535.1 Caballeronia choica
CTGTGCGGTGCCGGCTTTGGCCTGTTCATGGCGCCGAACAACCGCGCAATACTGTCGTCGGCGCCGCGCCAGCGCAGCGGCAGCGCGGGTGGCATGCTCAGCACCGCGCGGCTGACCGGGCAGATGCTCGGCACGGCGCTCGTCGCGCTGATCTTCGGCGTCGCACCCGGGCACGGGCCGACGATCGCGCTCTATGTCGCCGCCGCGTTCGCGGCTGCCGCGGCCGTCGTCAGCACGCTGCGCATCGCAGCCCCGCACCTGAACGCGTCGGTCTAACCGCATCACATGCGGCGCCCAGCATGTCGAGTGCGTCCGGCACGGCGCTGGCGCGCGCGTCTTCACGCCCGCGTCGGCTCGATTAGCCGGTAGCCGTACGACGCATGGCATTCGACCATCGCGAGGTACGTACGCACCGCTTCGCGTAGACCGGCACAAGATGTGTCTTGTGCCGCCAGCGAATAGAACTGCCAGCAGCGGTTCACGAGAGCACGAATCCATGTCGATTAGAGAACGCAGGTTACCAGCCATGCGCTCTCGTCATGACACGCATGTCAATATTTCGCTTGTGATGCCATTTTTGCAGTCCTAGAGTCAGCCTGTACGCGACGCCATCCAGGCACTCACCCGGCGGATAGATCGGATACCTAACGCACACCCCAGGAGACGGCAATGACAGGATTTAGCTCAGCACGGCGGCAGGCCTTCAAAACGATCGGTGCGGCAGTCGCGGCGTCCGCGCTACCGATGCCCTTCATCAATGTGAGAGCCCAGGAACGCAACTTCGCAGGCAAGACCCTGCGTCTGTTGACCTGGTCGGACGATACGGGCACTGCCGCACTGCACAATATCGCCGCGACCTTCATGGCCAAGACCGGCGCAAAGGTGATTGCCGATCGCGCGGACGGTACCTCCGGGATGGTCGCCAAGGTCAAGGCCGCGGGCGACCGTCCGACCTATGACGTGATCACGCTCGCGGGCGTGGGCGCCGCGGGTCTCGGCGATGCGGGCCTGCTCGTCAAGCCCGATCTCGACAAGCTGCCGAATCTCAAGGACGTGTCCGCGCAGTATCGAACGGGCGCAAACGGCTTTGGTGTCGGTTACCTGCTCTGGTCCGACGGCCTCATCTACAGCACGTCGACCTTCAAGACGCCTCCCTCGTCGTACGAAGCGCTGTGGGACCCCAAGTACGCCGGCCGCCTGTTCCTGCCGCCGCCAGAGTTTGCCGAGGCGGTCGATCTGGCGATCATCGCCGCGAAGATGTCGGGCGGCTCGCAGCAGAACATCGATCCCGGCTTCAAGAAGCTCGCGCAGTTGAAGGATCGCGTCATGACGCTCGGCGAGAATCCGAACCAGGTCGCCGACCTGTTCCGCACGGGTTCGCTCGATATCGGCGGCATCTATTCGCCGGCGTTCTTTCCCGCCCAGATCAGGAAGCCCGAATACAAGATGGGCGTGACCTACGGCATGAAGGAAGGTTTTGCCACGCAACTGCTGTTCACCGTGATTCCGAAGTCGCACCCGGGCGACAGCGACCTCATTCACGCATTCATCAACCATTCGCTCGATGCGGGTGTGCAAGGCCAGATGGCTGCGGACGTCCTGAACGGTCCGGTCAACTCGAAGGCGATGATTCCGGCCGAAGGACGCGCGTATGTGCCGAGTCCGCAGCAAATCGCGGAAAAGGCTTTCCTGCATGACGACAAGGCACTTGCTGTCGTGCAGCCCGCCTGGATCAAGCGCTACACCGAGATCTTCTCGGCATGAACACCATGACCGAACGCTCTTCGCAGCGCGCCGGACCGGGGGCGCCGGACGAGGCGGCGGCACCCTCACCGGGTGCCGCGCTCGCCCGGGCCCGGCCGTGGCTGCTGCTCGCGCCGATCCTCGTGTTTCTCGCGGTGCTCGCCGCGGCGTCGCTCGTCGTGCTGCGCATGAGCTTCGGTACGACCGGCGACGAATGGCGCAGCTTCACGCTGCAGAATTACGCCGATCTCGCCGACAGCTACTTCGTGAAGTCGTTGTTGCTTACGCTGCGGCTCGCGTTTCAGAGCATGGTGTGCGCGGTGCTGCTGGCGATCCCGGTCGCGCTGGCGATGGCGCGCACCGAGTCGCGGCTGGCGCGGCGCCTGCTCCTCGCGGGCGTGCTGTTGCCGCTGCTCGTCAATCTGCTGCTGCAAGGCTATGGCTGGCTGGTGATTCTCGGGCCTGCGGGCTTGCTCAATCACGCATTGCTTGCCAGCGGCGTAATCCAGCGTCCGCTCCAATGGCTTTATCGCGAGCATGGCGTGCTGCTCGGCCTGATCCAGACCGCGTTTCCGCTGGCGGTGCTGCCGTTGTCGAGCGCGATGCGCGCCGTGTCCCGCTCGTACGAAGAAGCCGCGGCAACGCTCGGCGCCACGCGCTGGCAGACGCTGCGCCACGTGATGTTGCCGCTCGCGATGCCCGGGCTTGTCTCCGGCGCGCTGCTCGTCTTCGCCTACAACGCCAGTGCGTTCGCGGTGCCGCTCTTGCTCGGCGGCAGGCGCGTGCCGATGCTCGCCGTGCTGGTGCACGACCAGGTCGCGCCGCTCTTGAACTGGCCGGCTGCCTCGGCGTCCGGCGTGGTGTTGATGGTCGCGACGCTCGTCGTCATGGCGATCTCCCAGCGCCTCGTGCACCGTACGCAACATATCAAGGAGCCGTCTGCATGAGCACCCCAGGCACTTCGCTTCCTCTGCGCGCCCTGCGCCTGCCCGCGACGATGCCGGGCCAGCTCGGCAAGCCCGCGGCGCTGCTCGCCGCGATCGTCCTGTTCCTCGCCGCGCTGCCGATCCTGACGATGATCACGATGTCGTTCAGCGCGTCGGATACGCTCCAGTTTCCGCCGCCCGGCTATAGCCTGCACTGGTATCGGGTGGCATGGCACAGCTTCGTCTCGCCGGATGCGAGCGACGTGCTGTCGATGGGCAGCGCGCTGACCACGAGCCTGATCGTCGCGGGGTCGACGATGATCATCGCGACGCTGGTCTCGGTACCTGCTGCCTATGCATTGAGCCGCTACCGCTTTCGCGGCAAGTCAGCCGTCGAGCAACTGGTGGCGCTGCCGCTCGTCTATCCGCTCGTGATGCTCGGGCTGTCGCTGCTGCTGGTGTTCAACGTGCTGCCCGTCGAGCTCGGCCTGTTCCGGCTCATCATCGCGCACGTGATTCTCGCGCTGCCGTTCACCGTGAAGAACTGCGCGGCCTCGGTGGCGTCGATCGGTCCGGAGTTCGAGGAAGCCGCCTGCGTGATGGGCGCGAGCCCGAGCCGCGCCCTCTTCGACGTGATCCTGCCTTTGATGCGCCCCGGCATCCTGGCCGGCATGCTGTTCGCGTTCATCATCTCGTTCAACGAATTCACGGTGACGTTCTTCCTGTACGGCATCAACACGATGACGCTGCCGATCTGGCTCTACAGCCGCACGGTGTCATCCCTCGACCCGACCGTGTTTTCGTTCGCGGTCTTCATCGTCGCCATCGACTTCGCGCTGATCTGGCTGCTTGAAAAGCTGATTGGCGATGAAGGCGTCGCACTCTAGCGCGCAAGAGCCCAAGGAACCCTCATGACTCATCTGACACTTCAGGCCGTGACCAAGCGCTATAACGCCGCGTACGCCGTCGACCATGTCGATCTGAGCATCCCGGACGGCAAGCTGGTCTGCTTTCTCGGCCCGTCCGGCTGCGGAAAGACGACCCTGCTGCGAATCATCGCCGGACTGGAAACGCCGACGTCGGGCAGCGTGGTTTTCGCCGGCAAGGACATTACGTCCGCGCCGGCCAACAAGCGCGACTTCGGTATGGTGTTCCAGTCGCTCGCGCTGTTTCCGCATATGACGGTCGCGGAAAACATCGCGTATCCGCTGCGGCTGCGCAAGATGGACAAAGCCGCGCAGTCGCGTCGCATTGCCGAACTGCTCGAACTGATCCAGTTGCCGCACATGGCGAACCGGCCGGTCACGCAATTGTCCGGCGGACAGCGGCAACGCGTTGCAATCGCCCGCGCGATCGCTTCCTCGCCGAAACTGCTGCTGCTCGACGAGCCGCTGTCCGCGCTCGACGCCAAACTGCGCGAGGCGATGCAGGTGGAAATCCGCCTGCTGCAACAGCGCCTCGGCATCACGACAATCATGGTCACGCACGACCAGCGCGAAGCGATGACGATGGCCGACGAAATCGTCGTGATGGAAAAAGGCCGGATTGCGCAGGTCGGCAAGCCGCTCGACATCTACCGCAACCCGGTCAGCGAATTTGTCGCCGACTTCATCGGTCTCGGCAACATCCTGCCCGTGACGTACGACAGTCGCGGTGGCGTGAGTCTTCCGGGCGGTCAGCAGATTGTCGTCGCCAATCCGGCGAGCATGCCCGGCGCGACGGGCGACATTCGCCTGCTGATCCGTCCCGAGGACATCTTCGTGAAGCCTGCCTCCAGCGACATCGGTCCCAACCGCCTTGCCGGTACGGTCACCTTCATCCGCGACGTGGGCGCGTCGCTCGAAGCGACGATCGACTGCGCCGGCTTCACGCTGACCGCCGCAACAACCCCGCGCGAAACGCCGGGCCTGGTGCTCGGCATGCCGGTGCTGGCCGAATTGCCGGCGCATGCCTGCAAGCTGATCGCGGCACGCGCGGCTCACTGAATCACCCCGGAGAGCAGCGCGCAAAGACCCATGCGTTCGATTTCAGCGGCTTCGACTTCCAGGCGGGCATGCTCGCGCACGGCGTCGACGGTGCTCGGCGGCTTCGTCGGTATCGAGACGCTTTAGATGTGCGTTTCAGTGATGCGGCCAGAGGTAGCAATACTTCTGGCTGGCTTCCAGATTCTGTTCGACACTGCCGTCTGCGCTCACTTTCTTGATCCAGCCATTCGGGTCCGACTTCGTCGGCGTATCGCCGCAGTTGTTGTGTACCCAGTGAATGCCGCCGCTGAATGGTATGCCGCACAGTTCCAGCTTGTCGCCCACCTCGACGGTGTTCAGCGGCGCCGGAACGCCCTTTTTGTTCTTCTGATAGCCCGACGCGAAGACGTTGTCGATGGCGACATCATAGGTCTTGCCGTCGGTGCCTTTCAGGCTCAGATGCGTGTGCGACAGTTCCACGCCCTTACGGAACATACCGCTCTTGAACTTGGGCGGTGAGACGACCTGACCGGTCAGCATCGTACCGCCTGCGGCTTTGCAGTTGGCAGCGTCGTCGGCGAATGTGCTGGTCGACAGCGTGATAAACAGAAGCGTCAAACTCATCAATGCGAGAGGCTTCATTTCCTTTCTCCGTTCTCCGTCCTTCTGATCTGCCGGCAACGGGAATTTTGAAAAACCCGTCTCACCGCCCGCAATGACACCCAAAGCCTGATGGTCCAAGCGTGCGGTACGCCGATCTAGGGTACCGGATGTCATCGCCAATTTCGCGTTCGTCGGAATCACTGACCCGAAGCGACGGAGCCATGGCCCTCGCTCAAGGGCTGCATTCGGAAAGTGCTGCGCGCCCACTAGATCACGCCGTTACGCGCATCATCGCCCATTCGGTAATTCCGGTTGCTCTGATCTGGATTTCGGTTCACCAGCGGTCTCGCATAAAGCGGATGACGCAAACTACGTACCTCATGTTCGAGCGTGAAGCAATGGGCACCACTCACGGGATCGACGAGTTCCGCGAAGCGATATTGATGAGGTTCTTCGCCGTAAGTCAGACCGCGCGCGGCGAGCCGTGCGTATGGATCGGAAAAGCTGGCGACATAGATCTGGATGTGATGCCCATCGTATTCCGGGCTGGCCGCCAGCGTTTCCGCATAGACGAGTTGCTGACGCGTCCCCACCGCGATAACCGCCTGCTGCAAGCCGTTGCGCTCGCGAAGCTCGACGGACGCACTGAACACGTCGCGGTAAAACGAGGCAATCGATCCCGCACAGCCGGCCGGCACATCGAGCTGCACATACGCCATGCCGAGATCGATGCCGGACCACGAAACGTTCGCCTGATGCGCATCCGGGTCGAGGCAGTCGTAGCGGTTTCCCCATGGACACGTGACCTCTACGCGGTCGACTCGCTCGGTCCATTCGAACGCGGTTCCATCGAGCACGGGCCGAACTGCGCGCAGCCGTTCGAGCAGCGACTGGCGCCTGCCCACGACCAGCCCGACGTGCCCGCGCAGGCGCTGGGCGTCGCCCTGTGGCAAGTGGATCTGAGACCGACCGATGTTGATCCACATATTGTTCACGCCGGTCATCAGATAGGGATCGCGCGTGAGCCCAAGTCCGCTGACATAGAACGCAGTCGCGAGACGCTGGTCCGGAATCGTCAGGTTGACATGCTCGAGCAGCACGAGATTGCCTGTGTCGTCACGTGCGTAATCGAAACGATCCATTTTGATCACCTCAAAGTATTGACGCGGTACGTAACGAGAATCAGGAAGCACCTCTCGCTGTTCTTCGCTACGCCTCCATACGCGCAATCATGCACCGGCCCGGCGCCCGCCACGACATCTTTGCCTGACTTGCCAACCGAACAGTTGGTGCACGCGGATGTGCCCTGCGATCTGCCCCCAAGCGGACGATAACATCCGACAATATGAACGATCGAAACGCATTCGCGCGAGCAGGTTTCGCAAATCGCTGGTTCTGCGCTTCTCCATGTGTGAGCGTCGCCGGCTATTAAACAACGGCTGCATGAGAAGCGTCCCGCCCCACTGCACTGGCAGGCAACTCGAGTTGCACTGGCGTGCAAGCTTCGTCCCTCTCGCTGCGATAGTGTTGTCTCACCCACAAACCTTGCCGAACTTCAAAACGGCTCGGCAAACTCAGGAGACGGCGATGGAAATCAAACCGAAGGTTCGGGAAGAAGCGGTTCAAATCAACGACATTCCGTGGAAACCCTTCCCGGACGCCCTCTCTCGCGGCGGCATCCGCTGGAAGATGCTCCACGCTTCCCCCGAGATGGGCGCGTGGACCGCGATTTTTGACTGTCCGGCTGGCTCGTCTTTCAACGCGCACTTTCACGTCGGTCCGGGCGAATACCTGCTGACGAAAGGCCGCATGGACGTCCGCGGTGGCAGCGAGCACGGCGGCGATACGGTCGTAGCACCAGCGTATGGCTATGAGTCTGCAAACGCACGCCACGACAAGACCTCATTCCCGGTGGACAGCGAGTTCTACATGACGTTCCTGGGACCGCTGTCCTTCATCAAGGAAGATGGCACGCCGATCGTGGTGGTCACCTGGGACGAAGCACAGCGCGCGTACGCGGGCTGAAAAGACTGCTGCTGTCTATGCATGTATCAGCGCGGCCAACGTTGCCGATACATCCCACGGCCCTTTTTGGGGACATTCGACATGTCAAATTCCGCTGAACAGACAGAAGCTGCAACCAGGCAGGTCCTCGACCATCATCTAGGCGCTTTTGCTCATGGCGTGGAGGAGATTCTCAAGGATTACGACGACAGTTCCGCGCTCATTACGCCAGACAAGACATTCCGCGGGCGTGAGGAGATAACGGGCTTCTTCAAGGCCTTCCTTGACGGCGCGGACCCGGCGTTCTGGCCGGCATTCAAGATTACCAGCATGACCACGGTACGCGACGTTGCGTATCTCGCTTGGGAAGCAAAGCCCTGGATCAGCCTGGCAACGGATACGCTGGTCGTCAAGGACGGAAAAATCGCGGTCCAGACGTTCACATCCTTCTCGGCCTGACGGAGCACGTCGAGCGTTCGGTGTTTCGTCTGCAAGGCACGTAGCGTAAAGCCATTCGAAAGTATTACTACAACGAGACAACAACCCCAATAGCACGAAAACCGAACGGCAATCGCAACCGGCTCCAGCTCGGGCAATGGACGAACCATCGCGCGAGGCTTGGCCCGTCGCGGCCGGTTGTAACTTCCAGGAGGATTTATGGACAGACTCAAAGGTAAGGTCGCAATCGTCACGGGCGCAAGTTCGGGATTCGGTCGTGGTATCGCGATGGCGTATGCGGCACAAGGCGCCAACGTGGTTGTCAGTGACGTTCATGAGGCACCGAACAAGGGTGGTTTCGAAGGCGACCCGCAACTGACAACTGCCGCAGCCATTACGGAAGCCGGCGGTAAGGCTCAGTATGTAGCGTGCGACGTGACGAAGCACGACCAGGTCGTCAACCTGGTGAGAGAAACCGTCAGGATTTTCGGCGGCCTGGACATTATGGTGAACAACGCAGGCATCTATCGCGCAGGCAAGCTCGCCCACGAGTTTGCAGTCGAAGACCTCGACGCGTGCTTTGACGTGAATGTAAAGGGGACATGGTTCGGCTGTCAGGAGGCTATCAAGGAGTTTCTGAAGCACGGACGAGGCGGAAATATCGTCAACATCGTTTCGACGGCGGGCTTGCAAGGCCACCCGAAACAGTCCGTCTACAACATATCGAAGGGAGCGGCGGCGAATCTGACCCGCTGTCTCGCGATCGAGTATGGGCGCGACAAAATCCGCGTCAACGGCATCTGCCCAACGTATGCGAAGACGTCGCTGACTCGCGCATTGTTTGACGACAAGGACTTCGACAAAGTGTTCACGGAAGCAATTCCCCTAAAACGCTGGGGCGAGGTTGAAGACATTGCGAATCTGGCGACATTCCTTGCGTCGGACGAGTCGAGTTACATTCACGGCGACCTCATCCGCATCGACGGTGGTGAGACGCTCTGTCGATTCTCGGTTTAACCGGAGGTTCGCGGCGCAGCATCCGAGCCGCGTCGCGCACTACGAAACACGGACGCAAAAAATTGGTCAGAATCATTCACTCCATGGTGTGTGTTCACGACTTCGAGCGTTCGCTGCGGTTTCTTCTTCATTCTTGGCTACGAGATCGAAGTATCGAGCGCTCAGGCATTACGTGCAGGCGTGCGCACGAAGCAAGCGGAAGCAGTCTGATAACTGAGCGGTATAGGATGCCTCCTGTCCGCCTGGTCACGCGAACTCATCCGCCGGCCCGACGCCGACGGTCCTGCGCACATCACCCGGAGAGGCGCCGTACTTTTCCTTGAACGCCCGACAGAAGTGGCTGGACGAATTGAAGCCCCAGCGGAACGCAATCTCCGAGATACGTTGCCGGTTGTAGGCCGGGTCCGTCAACGCCTGCTTGCAGGCGTGCAGCCGCCTGTCCAGCACCCACCCCGAAACGGTCATGTCGCTGCGCTGAAACAGCATATGCAGATAGCGCAGCGAAATGTGATTTGCCTCGGCGATGCGGGTCGGATTCAGATCGTCTTCGTGGAGATGTTGCAGGATGAAGTCCTGCACGCGGCGAAGCATGGCCGCGCTGGCATCAAACGTCGCGGACGGCTGCTGTCCGGATAGTGCGATGCCCAACAGTTCAAGCGTGGACCTGCTGACAGAACCTTGAACGCTCTCATCGAGCCTTTCGATTTCATTTGAGAGCGCGAGAAGGTGGACGGCGAGCAGCGAGCCAACGCCCGTGCGACTTTCGATTTTGCCTCCGGTGGGTGGTTGTTTGCGTTCCGGCAGCCGCTCCCGCATCACTGACCATGGAATCATCAGCGTTACCTTGTGAAGACGCTCGAGAACCTCGAATTCGACAACCTGATCGGTTGTCCAGACGACGACATCCTCGGATACGACCTCCACGCCGGAATCGCCAATCTTGAACCGCTCACGGCCGGCGGTCGTCAGTTGAACCCCAACATAAAGCTCGTCGTCGTGACGTACTTGTCCTCGCGTGCGCTGTCCCCTGCAGGGGTCACAGACCGTCTCGACAATCCCGGCTCCAGCGAAATCGTGTTGTTTGACGTGAGCATAGAACGTGGCGGGCAGGCGATGCGGGACCTGCCATTCCCGATAGCTTGTACTGAGCACCGATTCCCAGGCGTCGGTGCGGTCCCCCAAGGGAACATCGCTGGTTGACCATTCGATCGAGGGATTCTGCACGTCGCGTCTCCTGTCTCCTTGGCGCCGCAGCATCTATCGCGTGCGTGCGCGCACCTCCACGCATCAAAGATACATGCGAAGAGGCATCACTTTCAATACGCGTTACCTCGCCGCGGAACGCTTCGCGGCTCAGGGCCAGGCCCTGCGAAAACGCTTCCGTCGGGATTCAGACGCCCCCGAGCGCGGCAAGGAACTGTAGGACCGCCCCTCTCAGACGAAGCGCAGCTTTGAGGCGCCATCGTCCACAGGCAGCCTGTCGGCCCTCTCTGTTACGTGACGTTCGTCCGGCCGCATGGCTCGAACAGTCAACCACGATGCGTGGGCGACGCTGGCTGGTTTCCATCAAGACAGGAGTGTTGCCTGCCAGAACGACACGGGATTAAGGGTTAACGCTTATTTTGACAATAATCCCTTGTTCTGTCTGCACTTAATTCCGAAGCGCCTGAGGCCTAGACTCCAATCACTGAAACGCAAACGGGTGTTTGCGGAAGAAACGAAGTTGGAGGTAAATATCATGAAACTCGTTCAATCGCTCATCGTCGCTGCTGCCCTTGCAATTCCGGCTATCTCGTCCTTCGCTCAATCGAACCAACCCGTTACCCGCGCGGAAGTGAAGGCGCAATTGGTTCAGATCGAAAAGGCAGGCTACGATCCCGCTGGCGATCAAACGCAATATCCGGCCAACATTCAGGCCGCACAGGCTCGCGTGAACGCTGACAACGGGGCTGCTACGGATTTTGGCGGCGCCACTGACGGCACGTCGGCGTCGGGTACCCATCATTCGCTGCGCTCGTTCGACAGCGCAGTCGCTCGCGTGGGCCACAAGATCGGTGCGTCGGTCCGCCCGGATGCAAACGACGGCATGAAACCCGTGTTTTTCGGCTCGTAATTGGCTGGGTTAATTGCAACAGGGAACCACTGGCCTGCTTGATGGCTCAGAGCCCTGAGTCGTTGAGGTAACACCCTAGAGGCGCGCAACTTGTTTGCGCGCTTTCGCTTTTGCAATCGCAGCCATGATCGCCGGCATCGAACTGACACATCGCATTCGAGAAGGTCAGTTCGAATTGCCAGGCACGCGCGTCAAACCACCTCAAACAGCCCCGCGGCCCCCTGCCCACCGCCGATACACATCGTCACGACGACAAACTTCGCCCCGCGCCGTTTCCCTTCGATCAGCGCATGCCCCGTCAGCCGGGCGCCGGACACGCCATACGGATGCCCCACCGCGATCGCCCCGCCGTTCACGTTCAGCCGCTCGTTGGGGATGCCGAGCTTGTCGCGGCAATAGAGCACCTGCACGGCGAAAGCTTCATTGAGCTCCCACAGGTCGATATCCTCGACCTTCAACCCGGCTTGCTTGAGCAACTTGGGAACGGCGAACACCGGCCCGATGCCCATCTCGTCCGGCTCGCATCCGGCGACAGCAAAACCGCGAAAAATCCCGAGCGGCTGCAGCCCTTCCTTCTCCGCGACCGAAGCGTTCATCACGACGCAAGCCGACGCCCCATCGGAAAACTGGCTCGCATTGCCGGCCGTGACCACGCCACCGGGCATCGCGGTACGAATCTTCGATACGCCTTCGAGCGTCGTATCGGCGCGAATGCCTTCATCGGACGAGAGCGCCACTTCCTTCGTGAAGAGCCGCCCGGACGCCTTCTCGGCGACACCGGCCAACACCGTGATCGGCACGATCTCGGCATCGAAGCGGCCCGCCGCCTGCCCCGCCGCCGCGCGCTGCTGCGACTGCACGCCGTACTCGTCTTGCCGCTCCTTCGAAATCTCGTAGCGCTTCGCGACGTTCTCCGCCGTCTGCAGCATCGACCAGTAAATTTCCGGCTTGTGCTCGGTGAGCCAGCCATCGGCGATCATGTGGCGATTCATCTCGTTCTGCACGCACGAGATCGACTCCACGCCGCCCGCGACATAGACATCGCCCTCGCCCGCGATCACCCGTTGCGCCGCGAGCGCGATGGTCTGCAAGCCCGACGAGCAGAAGCGGTTCACCGTCATGCCCGGCACCGTGACGGGCAGGCCGCCGCGCAGCGCGATCTGCCGCGCGATGTTGGCGCCCGTCGCGCCTTCGGGGTTCGCGCAGCCCATGATCACGTCCTCGACGCGCGCCGGATCGATTCCGGCACGCTCGACGGCGGCCTTCGTTACGTGGCCGCCGAGCGTCGCGCCGTGCGTCATGTTGAGCGCGCCGCGCCAGGATTTGGCGAGGCCCGTGCGTGCTGTCGATACGATTACTGCGTCAGTCATGTTCTCTCCTGCTTCGAATATTCATTCAATGGGGTTGGCGCGTGCCGAGAGCGTTCGAATCGATGCGCTCCACGCCCGCGGCCGTCATGTCTTGCCACGCTTTCGCGAGCGACCCGCCGAGGTCGATTGCGCGGCACGCGTCTTCGATCACCGTGACCGCGAAGCCCGCGCGGCGCGCATCGAGCGCGGACCACGCGACGCAGTAGTCGGTCGCGAGTCCGCACAGGTAGACGCGCGTCACGCCCACGTCGCGCAGATAGCCCGCGAGGCCGGTCGGCGTCCTGCGGTCGGCTTCGACGAACGCCGAGTAGCTGTCGACATCGGCGTGATGGCCCTTGCGGATCACGAGTCGCGCGTGCGGCACGTCGAGATCGCGATGCAGCGCCGCGCCTTCGGTGTCCTGCACGCAATGGGTCGGCCACAGCACCTGCTCGCCGTAGGGCAGCGTCATGGTCTCGAACGGCGCGCGTCCGGCGTGATTGGCCGCAAACGAAATGTGTCCGCGCGGATGCCAGTCCTGCGTCAGCACGACATGCGAAAACTCGCGGGACAGCCGGTTGACGACAGGCACGATCTCATCGCCGTGCGCAACCGCAAGCGCGCCACCCGGCATGAAATCGTATTGAACGTCGACTGCCAAAAGGACTTCGTCTGCGCCTTTCATCATCGGCCTCTACTCATGCGTTGAAGCGTCGATCAGCTAGTGAAGCCCTTGCCCTGCGACGCAAGCTCAGTCACGAGTTTCGCCGGCTTCCATGCATCGCCGTTCGGCTGGGCCGCGTACTTGCGCATCGCGCGCTCGACGTTATAGAGGCCGACCGTATCGGCATACAGCATCGGGCCGCCGCGCCAGAGCGGGAAGCCATAGCCTGTCAGATAGACCATGTCGATATCCGAAGCCTTCGACGCAATGCCTTCTTCGAGGATCTTCGCGCCTTCGTTGACGAGCGAAAACACGAGCCGCTCGACGATTTCCTCGTCGGAAATCTTGCGACGCGCAACGCCCTGCTCCTTCGAATACGCGACGATCATCTCGTCGACGAGTTTCGAAGGCTGCGCATTGCGTTCGCCCGGCTTGTAGTCGTACCAGCCGGCGCCCGTCTTCTGACCGAAGCGGCCGGTCTCGCACAGCCGGTCGGCGATGCGTGAATAATGCAGGTCCGGCTGCTCCTGATAGCGGCGCTTGCGGATCGCCCAGCCGATGTCGTTGCCCGCGAGATCGCTCATGCGGAACGGTCCCATCGCAAAGCCGAACTTCTCGATCGCGCGATCGACCTGCGCCGGCAGCGCGCCTTCTTCGAGCATGAAGAGCGCTTGCCGGATGTACTGCTCGATCATGCGGTTGCCGATGAAGCCGTCACAGACGCCCGAAACCACCGCAGTCTTCCTGATCTTCTTCGCGAGCTGCATGACGGTGGCGAGCACGTCCTTCGCGGTCTTCTCGCCGCGCACGACTTCGAGCAGCTTCATCACGTTGGCCGGGCTGAAGAAGTGCATGCCGACCACATCCTCGGGTCGCTTCGTGAACGCCGCGATCTTGTTGACATCGAGCGTCGACGTATTCGAGGCGAGGATCGCGCCCGGTTTCGCGACTGCATCGATCCGCTTGAACACCTGGTCCTTCACGCCGAGTTCTTCGAACACGGCCTCGATGATGAGATCGGCTTGCGCGAGATCGTCGTAGGCGAGCGTCGGCTTGATCAGCAGAAGGCGCTCTTCGAGCTTCTCGACCGTGAGCTTGCCCTTCTTGACCTGCGCTTCGTAGTTCTTGCGGATGGTGGCAACGCCGCGATCGAGCGCGTCCTGCTTCGTTTCCAGCAGGGTGACCGGCAGCCCCGCGTTGACGAAGTTCATCGCGATGCCGCCGCCCATCGTGCCCGCGCCGATCACGCCGACGCGCTCGATCTTGCGCACGGGCGTCGACGACGGCACGTCGGGAATCTTGCTCGCCGCGCGTTCGCCGAAGAACGCATGGCGCAGCGCACGGCTTTCGGGCGTCTGCACGAGCGCGAGGAAGCATTCGCGCTCGAAGGCGAGGCCCTGGTCGAAGCCGTTCTTCACGCCGGCCTCGACGGCGTCGATGCACTTGTGCGGCGCCGGGAAATTCTTCGCGATTGCCGCAACGCTGTTGCGCGCGAACTGGATGAAGCCCTCGGCGTTCGGATGCTCGATCTTGCGATCGCGCACCTTCGGATGCGGGCCGCTTTGCGCGCCCGCCTGCTTCGCGAACTTCACGGCCTCATCGAGCAAATCGCCTTCCACGATGCGATCGAACAACCCCGTTCCGCCGAGCTTCTCGGACAGCACGGGCGTACCCGACACGATCATGTTCAGCGCGGTCTCGAGCCCGACCGCACGCGGCAGGCGCTGCGTGCCGCCGGCGCCCGGCAGGAGGCCGAGCTTCACTTCGGGCAGCGCGATCTGCGCGCCGGGCGCGGCCACGCGGTAATGCGCGCCGAGCGCGAGTTCGAGCCCGCCCCCCATCGCGACGCTGTGAATCGCCGCGACGACCGGTTTCGCGCTGCCCTCGACCGCCTTGATGACGGTATGCAGCGACGGTTCCTGCAACGCCTTGGGCGTGTTGAATTCGGTGATGTCGGCGCCGCCGGAGAATGCCTTGCCGGCGCCGATGAGCACGATGCCGGAAATCGACGCATCGTCGCGCGCGCGCTCGATGCCCTCGACGATCCCGAGCCGCGTGCTGGCCCCGAGTCCATTGACCGGCGGGTTGTCGAGCGTGATGACGGCGATGCCGTCGCGGACTGTGTAAGCCACTGCCATTTGGTCTGCCTCCATTCGATGCCGCTTGCGTCACGCAAAGCGGCGACGGTGCCTCAAAGTATTTTGAGTTACCGCGCCAGAATACACAAAAAAGAACGATCGTTCAATTTGTGACGACAATCGAATATGGGTGTTTACCCGAACCTCGACGGCTCGGGCGCTGGCAGTCAGGCGCTCAAACGGCTTTTTCGACGGCACTCGGCAGGACGTGATCGCGGTAAATTTCGCGCAGCCGCAGCTTTTGCAGCTTGCCGGTCGCGGTATGCGGCAACTCGTCGGCGAACACGACATCGTCCGGAATCCACCACTTCGCGACCTTGCCCTCGTAGAACGCGAGCAGTTCGTCGCGCGTCACGGTTGCGCCCGGGCGCAGCACGGCGACGACAAGCGGCCGCTCCGTCCACTTCGGATGCGAGCACGCGATGCACGCCGCCTCCGCCACCTGCGGATGCGACACCGCGATGTTCTCCAGGTCGATCGAGCTGATCCATTCGCCGCCGGACTTGATCACGTCCTTGCTGCGGTCGGTGATGTGCATGAAGCCGTCGGCGTCGATCGTGGCGACGTCGCCGGTCGGAAACCAGCCGTCGACGAGCGGTTGTTCGTCGCGGCGATAGTAGCGGTCGATCACCCACGGCCCGCGCACGTGCAGGTCGCCGAACGCGCGGCCGTCCCACGGCAGTTCCTGGCCGTCGTCGCCGACCACTTTCATGTCGACGCCGAAGATCACGCGGCCCTGCTTCTCGCGCGAATGGCGCCGTTCCTCGGGCGAGCGCTGCTTCTGCTGCCCGTTGAGCCGCGCGAGCGTGCCGAGCGGCGACATCTCCGTCATGCCCCACGCGTGGATCACCTCGACGCCGTATTCGTCCTCGAAGGTGCGCAGCATGGCGGGCGGGCACGCCGAGCCGCCGATCACCGTGCGCTTCAACGTCGAGAAGCGCGCGCCGGCCTGCTTCATGTACGTGAGCAGCCCAAGCCAGACGGTCGGCACGCCGGCCGAGTAGGTGACGCCTTCGGCTTCCATCAACTCGTAGAGCGACTTGCCGTCGAGGTCCTTGCCCGGGAACACGAGCTTCGCGCCGACCAGCGGCGCCGCGTGCGGAATGCCCCACGCGTTCACATGGAACATCGGCACGACAGGCAGGATCGCGTCGCTGCACGAGGCGCCCATCGCATCGGGCAACGCTGCGCCATACGCATGCAGCACCGTCGAGCGATGCGAATAGAGCGCGCCCTTCGGATTGCCGGTCGTGCCCGACGTGTAGCAGAGGAACGAGGCCGTGCGTTCGTCGAAGACGGGCCATTCGTAGTCGCCGTCCTGCGCGTTCACGAGCGTCTCGTAGCTCAGCACCGGCACGGCCGGGTCGGTGAGATACGCATCGAGATGCTCGGCGATGCACGACGCATCGCCGAGTGCGATCCAGCCCTTCACCTTCGGGCACTGCGGCGCGATGATGTCGACGAGCGGCGCGAACGTCATGTCGAAGCAGACGTAGGAATCGTCGGCGTGATCGATGATGAACGCGATCTGATCGGGAAAGAGACGCGGATTGATCGTATGGCAGACAGCGCCCATGCCGGTGGTGCCGTAGTAGCACTCGAGATGCCGGTAGGTGTTCCATGCGAGCGTGCCGATGCGCTCGCCCGGCTCGACGCCCAGCGCGATCAGCGCCTGCGCCAACTGCTTCGCGCGCTTTTCGCAGTCGCGATAGGTGTAGCGGTGAATGTCTCCCTCGATACGGCGCGTCACGATCTCGGTATCGCCGTGGTGCCTTGCGGCGTGAGACAACAACGACGATGCCAGCAGCGGTACATCCATCATCTGGCCGTAAAGCGGCGACGTCATGGGCAAAGTCCTCAAGGGTGCGGAGCTGCGTTCCGGCGATTTTCAAGGGTGCTTCACGCGCGTTTCAGCCGTGCCCGCATCGGGTCCTGCAGGCCCGCCGGCGCGGAATTACAATATCGCTTAACTCAGAGGCGCTCAACATGTCGTTTTCCCGAAGCAGCAATGCCGTGCGAGCCGATTCGATCGACGCGCTTTCGATGGACGAACTGGCCGCCGCGATCGATATCGGCCGCCCCGATGCGTTCGTCCAACTTGGCGCCGCATTCCTCACGCGCCTGCCCGCGGCGCCCGTCCCGGATCCCTATCTCGTCGCGGTGTCGGCCGATGCCGCCGCGCAACTCGGCATCGACCCGGCCAGCGTGCAAAAAGTCGCGCAGGACCCGGCGTTCTCGGCGTTCTTCGCGGGCAATCCGACCCGCGAATGGCCCGCCGAAAGGCTTCCCTACGCGACCGTCTATTCGGGGCATCAGTTCGGCGTGTGGGCCGGCCAGCTCGGCGACGGCCGCGCGATCGGCCTGGGCGAAATCGAACACGACGGAAAGCGCCTTGAATTGCAACTGAAGGGCGCGGGCCGCACGCCGTATTCGCGCATGGCCGATGGCCGCGCGGTCCTGCGCTCGTCGATCCGCGAATTCCTGTGCTCGGAAGCGATGCATCACCTCGGCATCCCGACGACGCGCGCGCTGTGCGTCATCGGCTCCGACATGCCCGTGCGCCGCGAGACCATCGAGACATCGGCGATCGTGACGCGCGTGTCACCGAGCTTCGTGCGCTTCGGCCACTTCGAACATTTCTATTCGAACGATCGCGTGGAAGAACTGAAGGCGCTCGCCGATCACGTCATCGACCGCTTCTATCCGCAGTGCCGCGACGCCGATGATCCGTATCTCGCGCTGCTGTCGGAAGTCACGTTGCGCACCGCCGACCTGATGGCGGACTGGCAGGCGGTCGGCTTTTGCCACGGCGTGATGAACACCGACAACATGTCGATCCTCGGCCTCACGATCGACTACGGCCCGTTCGGCTTCATGGACGGCTTCAACGCGCACCACATCTGTAACCACTCCGATACGCAAGGCCGCTACTCGTATAGCCGGCAGCCGCAGGTCGGATACTGGAACCTATTCTGTCTTGCGCAGGCGCTGGTGCCGCTCTTCGGGTCGCACTATCCGGAAGAAGGCCGAAGCGAGCGCGTGATCGAAGATGCGCAGCGTGTGCTCGAAGGCTTCAAGACGGCGTTTGCCCCGGCGCTCGAATCAAGAATGCGCGCGAAGCTCGGGCTTGCCGAGACGCGCGAAGGCGACGACAAGCTCGCGAACGCGCTGCTCGAAGTGATGCACGCGAACCGTGCCGATTTCACGATGACGTTCCGCAATCTGGCGAAGATGTCGAAGGCGGACGCATTGAACGATGCGCCCGCGCGCGACCTGTTCCTCGATCGCGCCGCCTTCGACGCATGGGCGAACGACTATCGCGCGCGGCTGGCGGAAGAAACGCTCAGCGATGCGGAGCGCGCCGCTGCGATGAATCGCGTGAATCCGAAGTACGTGCTGCGCAACCATCTCGCCGAGCAGGCGATTCGTCAGGCGAAGGAAAAGGACTTCTCGGAAGTCGAACGATTGATGCGCGTTCTGAGCCGCCCGTTCGACGAACAACCGGAATTCGAAAGCTACGCGGGCCTGCCGCCCGACTGGGCGAGCGATCTCGAAGTGAGTTGTTCTTCCTGAAACCGCCCTTATCTACATGGCCCACCCAAGGCCGACACTCGATACCGAAGGATTGATATGAACAGAGACGACCTCACCCGCGAAGGCGCGGCTCCCAAGCAAAAGGACGACGAAACCTATCGCCGGGAACTCTCGGACATCCAGTACCAGGTCACGCGCCACGCCGCCACCGAACGGCCGTTCACCGGCCAATACTGGGACCACACCGAGCGCGGCATCTACGACTGCGTGTGTTGCGGCACGCCGCTCTTCGAATCGGACGCGAAGTTCGATGCCGGCTGCGGCTGGCCGAGCTACTTCAAGCCGATCGACGGTGAAGTGATCGCCGAAAAGACCGACCGCTCGCACGGCATGCTGCGCATCGAAGTGGAATGCAAGAATTGCGGTGCGCATCTCGGGCACGTCTTCGAGGACGGCCCGGCACCGACCGGTTTGCGCTATTGCATCAACTCGGCTGCGCTACAATTCGAACCCAAGTAATTCCCGCGGCCGCGCTCCGGTCGACCTGCACGCGTCGTTCGCACTGACCCTGCCTTTAAGGCGGCCGCGCGAACGGCGCGTGCTTTTCACGCGTGTTTTTCACGCCTACGCCCTCCTCGTCCGAACGCCAATGAAATTTCTGTTCGATCTGTTCCCGATCATTCTCTTTTTCGTCGCATTCAAGATCTGGGGCATCTACACGGCGACCGCGGTCGCCATCGTGGCAACGCTCGTACAGATCGCGTGGGTCGCGTTCCGGCACCGCAAGGTCGATGCGATGCTGTGGGTGAGCCTCGGCGTCGTGGTCGTGTTCGGCGGCGCGACGCTCGTGCTGCATAACGACACCTTCATCAAGTGGAAGCCGACGGCGCTCTACTGGCTCTTCGCGGTCGCGCTGATCGTCGCGCAGCTCGGTTTCAAAAAGAACCTGATCGAAGCGATGATGGGCAAGCAGATCGTGCTGCCGCATCGTGTATGGGGACAATTGAACGTCGCGTGGGCCGTGTTTTTCGCGATCCTCGGCATCGTCAACCTGTTTGTCGCCTACAACTTCACGACCGACCAGTGGGTGAACTTCAAGCTGTTCGGCGCGACGGGGTGCCTGTTCGTGTTTATCGTGCTGCAAAGCCTGTGGCTCGCGAAACACATGAAGGAGGACGAGCAATGACGCATCACCTTGGCGATTTCACGAGCGCATCGGCGGCCGACAAGATCGCGCATCTCGAAGCGCGGCTGAACGCGGCGCTGGCGCCGGTGTCGCTCCATATCGACGACGACAGCGCCGCTCATGCCGGCCACGCCGGAGCGGCGTCGGGCAGCCACTACACGGTGACGATCGTATCGGCCCAGTTCGCCGGGAAGCCCCGCGTGGCGCGGCACCGGCTGGTGTATGATGCGCTGGCCGAGGAACTGCGGCGCGGCGTTCACGCGCTCGCGATCAAGGCCTACACGCCCGAGGAATTCGCAGAACAATTCGAATGATCTTCCTCCGGTTTTCACGCGCTGTTCACCCGCTGTTCACCTTTAAACTCGCCTCATCAGGCTTCTGTTGCCCAGTTAGGAACTTCCGATGACTTTGAAAAAAACCCGTGTCTGGGTGTTGCTGGCTGCGTTCGCGGCGGTGCCCGCATTCGCGCAAAACATCGCCGTCGTGAACGGCACGCCGATTCCGAAAGCGCGCGTCGATGCGCTCGTGAGCCAGCTCGTCCAGCAGGGTCAGACGGACTCGCCGCAATTGCAGGCGGCGGTGCGCGAGGAGCTGATCAATCGCGAGATCCTGATGCAGGAAGCCGCGCGTCGCGGTATCGCGACGCGTCCCGACGTGAGGGCGCAACTCGCCGTCGCGCAGCAGTCGGTGGTGCTGCGCGCGATGATCGAAGACTTCGTGAAGACCCACACCCCGACCGACGCCGAGATCAAGGCGCGCTACGACGATCTCGTGAAGCAGGCGGGCGGCGGCAAGGAATTGCATCTGCATCACATTCTCGTCGAGGACGAAGCGCAAGCGAAGGACCTGATCGCGAAGATCAAGGCAGGCGCGAGCTTCGAGGATCTGGCGAAGCAATATTCGAAGGACCCGGGATCGGGCAAGAACGGCGGCGATCTCGACTGGTCGAGCCCGCAGGCTTACGTACCCGAGTTCGGCGCCGCGGCGCAGAAGCTGAAAAAGGGTGAAGTGACGCCGGAGCCGGTGAAGACGCAGTTCGGCTGGCACATCATCCGTCTCGACGACACGCGCGATATCCCGCCGCCGCCGCTGGAGCAGGTAAAGCCGCAGATCGCCAAGCAGATCGAGCAGGAGAAGCTGCAGGCGTTCGAGGAAGGGTTGAGGCAGAAGGCGGTGATCAAGTAAGTCGCTTTGCCGGCTTCACAAAAAATGCGGCCCCTTGTTATCAAGGGGCCGCATTTTTATTTCCGGCCTGGTTTCCGTCTCAGCGACGAATTATCCAATCCACCGCCGCGCATTCTGAAACACACGCAGCCACGGGCTTGCGTCGATCGTCCACTCCTCCGGCGTCCAGCTCATCTGCACGTTGCGATGCACGCGTTCCGTGTGCGGCATCAGCACCGTGAAGCGCCCATCCGGTGTCGTCACCGACGTGATGCCTTCCGGCGATCCATTCGGATTGAACGGATAACGCTCCGTAGCCTTGCCCTGATGATCGACGAAACGCATCGCCACGTGCGCCTTCGACACATCGCCCTGCTGCGAGAAGTCCGCGAAACCTTCGCCGTGCGCCACCGCCACCGGGATGCGCGAGCCTTCCATGCCGGCAAAGAAGATCGACGGCGAGCCCTGCACTTCCACGAGCGAGAAGCGCGCTTCGAACTGCTCCGACTTGTTGCGCGTGAACTTCGGCCAGGCGTCGGCACCGGGGATGATCGACGCGAGGCTGCTCATCATCTGGCAGCCGTTGCAGATGCCGAGCGCGAACGTATCGGTGCGGCCGAAGAACGCGGCGAATAGGTCCGCGAGACGCGGATTGAAGCGGATCGTCTTCGCCCAGCCTTCGCCGGCGCCGAGCACGTCACCGTAGGAGAAGCCGCCGCACGCCACCGCGCCCGCGAAGTCCGCGAGCGTGACGCGCCCGTCGAGCAAGTCGCTCATGTGGACGTCGTGCGCGTCGAAGCCGGAACGATCGAACGCGTAGGCCGTCTCCAGATGCGAGTTGACGCCCTGCTCGCGCAGGATCGCCACGCGCGGGCGCGCGCCCTTGCCCACAAAAGGCGCCGCCACATCCTGCGCCGGATCGAAGGTCAATACGGGCGAAATGCCTGGATCGTTCGCATCGAGCAGCGCGTCGTATTCGGCATCGGCGCACGCGGGGTTGTCGCGCAGACGCGCGATGCGCCAGCTCACCTCGCTCCACGCGCGATGCAATTCGACGCGCGGCGCACCGTAGATCTTCTTCGCGTCGCGATAGATTTCGATCGTGTCGTGCTCGTTCGGCTTGCCGATTACATGCGAGCACGCCGACAAACCGTGCTCGCGCAGCGCGATGAGCACGGCATCGCGATCCGCCGCCCGCACCTGCACGACCGCGCCGAGTTCTTCCGAGAACAGCGCGCGGATCGTGCGGTCCTCGCGGCGGCCGCTCGTCTGCTTCGCCCAGTCCTTCGCGTCGCCGTAGTCGGATTCATGGTTCGGATCGAGCGTCAGCATGTCGACGTTCAGCGACACGCCCACGTGCCCCGCGAACGCCATTTCGCAGACCGTCGCCCACAGGCCGCCGTCCGAGCGGTCGTGGTACGCGAGCAGCTTGCCGTCGACGTTGAGCGACTGGATCGCGGTGAAGAAACGCGTGAGGTCTTCGGCGTCGTCGACATCGGGCACCGTGTCGCCGACCTGCTGCGTCACCTGCGCAAAGATGCTGCCGCCGAGGCGATTGCGGCCACGGCCGAGATCGATCGCGATCAGCACCGTGTCGGTGTCGTTGCGCAATTGCGGCGTGAGCTGGCGGCGCACGTCCTCGACCGGCGCGAACGCCGAGATGATCAGCGACACCGGCGACACCACTTCCTTCGCCGCGCCCGTCGCGTCCTGCCACTTGGTGCGCATCGACAGCGAATCCTTGCCGACCGGAATGCTGATGCCGAGCGCCGGGCACAGTTCCATGCCGATGGCCTTCACGGTATCGAAGAGCGCGGCGTCCTCGCCCGCGCTGCCGCACGCGGCCATCCAGTTCGCCGAGAGCTTCAACTTCTTCAGCGACTCGATCGGCGCGGCGGCGATGTTCGTCACCGCTTCACCGACCGCCATGCGGCCCGACGCGGGCGCATCGATGACGGCGAGCGGCGTGCGCTCGGCCATCGTCATCGCTTCGCCGCGAAAGCCCGCGTAATCCATCGTCGTGATCGCGCAGTCGGCGACGGGCACCTGCCACGGGCCGACCATCTGGTCGCGCGCCGTCGTGCCGCCGACCGAGCGGTCGCCGATCGTGATGAGGAACGACTTGCTCGCGACCGTCGGGTGTTTGAGCACGTCGACGGCGATTTCCGTCAGCGGCACGCCGGTCACGTCCACCGGATCGAACTTCACCGACTCGCGCTTCACGTCGCGGTGCATCTTCGGCGGCTTGCCGAGGAGCACGTCCATCGGCATGTCGACGGGCTGCTGGCCGTCGTTTTCATCGTCGATCAGCTTCAACTGGCGCTCTTCGCTCGCCACGCCGACCACCGCGACCGGGCAGCGCTCGCGCTCGCAGACCGCTTCGAACGCGGGCAGATCGGCGGGCGCGATCGCGAGGACATAGCGCTCCTGCGCCTCGTTCGACCAGATTTCGCGCGGCGACAAGCCGCTTTCTTCGAGCTGCACACGGCGCAGTTCGAAACGCGCGCCCTTGCCCGCGCCATCGACGAGTTCCGGGAACGCATTCGAAATGCCGCCCGCGCCGACGTCGTGGATCGACAGGATCGGGTTCTTCTCGCCAAGTTGCCAGCACGCGTTGATCACTTCCTGCGCGCGGCGCTGGATTTCCGGATTGCCGCGCTGGACCGAATCGAAATCGAGCTCGGCGGTGTTCGCGCCAGTCGCCATCGAGCTTGCTGCGCCGCCGCCCATGCCGATGCGCATGCCCGGACCGCCGATCTGGATCAGCAGCGTGCCCGCCGGCAGGTCCATCTTGTGCGTGTGCTGATCGGAGATATTGCCGATGCCGCCCGCGATCATGATCGGCTTGTGATAGCCGCGCACGCGCCCCGCGACGTTCTGCTCGTAAGTGCGGAAATAGCCGCCGAGGTTCGGCCGGCCGAATTCGTTGTTGAATGCCGCCGCGCCGATCGGGCCGTCGATCATGATCTGCAACGGTGACGCGATGCGGTCCGGCCGGCCATACGGTTCGGTCGCGTCGGCGGGATTGCGCTGCGGAACCGGCGTCGCGCTGTCGCGGGCGCTTTCCCACTTCTGGCGCGCGTCCGGCAAGTCGAGATTCGACACCGTGAAGCCCGCGAGACCGGCCTTCGGACGCGCGCCGCGCCCGGTTGCGCCTTCGTCGCGGATTTCGCCGCCCGAGCCGGTTGCCGCGCCCGCGAACGGCGAAATGGCGGTCGGGTGATTGTGCGTCTCGACCTTCATCAGCGTATGCGTCAGTTCGACGTTGCGCTCGTAGTGCTCGCTCGCGCCGCGCGGGAACCAGCGTTCCGCGATGCCGCCCGCCATGATCGCCGAGTTGTCCGAATACGCGACGATCGTGCCTTCGTGATTCAGCTTCTCGGTATTGCGGATCATCTGGAACAGCGAGATGTCCTGCTTTTCGCCGTCGATGGTCCATTCGCCGTTGAAAATCTTGTGGCGGCAGTGTTCGCTGTTCGCCTGCGCGAACATCATCAGTTCGACGTCGGTCGGGTTGCGCTCCAGCGACTTGAACGCGTCGACAAGATAGTCGATTTCGTCGTCGGCGAGCGCGAGCCCCAGTTCCACGTTTGCCGCTTCCAGCGCACTGCGTCCGTCACCCAGGATATCGACGGTTTGCAGCGGCTTGGCCGGCAGTTCGTCGAAGAGATGCAGCGCGTGATCGCGCGAGGGCGCCACGCTTTCCGTCATGCGGTCGTGCAGCGCCGCCGCGACCTGCGCGCGGTCTTCGTCCGATAGGGTCTTCTTGCCGAGCAGCCCGCTTTTCATGACCACCGCATATTCGACGCCGCGCTCGATGCGGCGCACTTGCGTGAGCCCGCAGTGATGCGCGATGTCGGTCGCCTTGCTCGCCCACGGCGACACCGTGCCAAAGCGCGGCACGACCATGAATGTCGCGACGTTGCCGCGCTCCTTCTGTTCCTCGAACGGCGCGCCGTAGTGCATCAGCGCGTGAATGCGGTTGGTGTCCTCGTCGGAGAGCGGTTCAGCCGAATTGACGAAATGCAGGTACTGGCCGCGCACGCCGACGATATTCGAATCGATGCGGGCAAGGGTTTCGAGGAGACGGGCTTGACGGAAATCGGAGAGAGCCGAAGCGCCGGGGAAACACGAGAAGTGGGCCATTGTGACGGTGCGTCGATGACGTCGATGGGCCGTTCGTAGCTTGCAAACGAAGCGGCGTGAGGCGAAGGGAAGACCCGGATTATAACCCGGAAGTGTCTCGAAATCGGCCGGGCGGGCCGCCGGGAACCCGCCGGGAGCGCCAGCCGACGCCGCTTGCGACGTTCCTGCCCGCGCCCCGTTCTGCATCCTGAAAATGGTCCGGCGCGAAAATATCACGCAATTTTTTGAGCCCGGCGCGACGCCTGCCGCACCTCGTTCGCCACGTCAGAGAAGGGCGTTGCGCACCGTCGCGGGAACCGGCCTCCGTCCCGGCGCGGCGCGTTTGGCGCTATCATGGCGCGCTTTCATCGGGCGGAGTCGCGCGTGTGTTTTTCCGGCGCGCCGGCCCGTCATACTTCACAGCAACGCTCGCGAAGACCCCGCGCCAGACCATCAGCCGCGCGCTTCGCGAGTGTCACGCCTTCGGGCGCAAAAGAATCATGGATGTCATCGTCATCGGCGGCGGTATCGGCGGTATCGCCACCGCTTATCAATTGCATGCGGCAGGACACCGCGTTTGCGTGATCGAGCGCCACGCCACGGTCGCACAGGGCGCGACCTACGGGCATGGCGGCCCCATGCTGCCGTCGCCGCTCGACGTCTGGTTCGGGCCGACGTTCATGGGCACGCGCCGCGCCAATAAGACAGGCATCGTGTTCAAGCCGGGCTTTGACACCGCGACCCGCGATTTCGCCAAAAAGCTCGCCCTCCTGCGCGATCCCGACGCGTTCGCCGCCCAGTACGCGCGCCTGCGGCCGCTCGTCGATCTGTCGCGGCGGATGATCGGCGAGATCGAAGCGGCCTTCGATCTCGACTACGAACAGCGCACGGGCGTGCTGCATGTGTTCCGGCGCGAGCGCGAACTCGAACAGGCCGCGCCGGCGATCGAACTGCTCAAGCGCTTCGACGTGCCGCATCGCGTGCTGACGCCGGAGGAATGCATCGCCGCCGAGCCGTCGGTGCCCGGCGATCCGCCGTTTGCCGGCGGCGTGCTGCTCACGGACGAACGCACGGCGAATTGCCCGCTCTTCACCAAGCAGTTGAAGCAGATCCTCGAAGAGCGCGGCGTGGAGTTCAGGCTCGGCCGCGAGGCCGCGTCGATTCGTCTCGACGGGAGCCGCGCGGCCGTCGAACTGATGCCGCTCGATAGTGCGCTGAATGGCGCGCGCGAAGTCGAACTGATCGCCGCCGATGCCATCGTGGTCGCGGCGGGCATCGGCACGCCGGGGCTGCTCGGGCGGGTGAACGCAAAGCTGCCGCTGCACCCGCTGCGCCTGCACACGCTGACCGCGCCGATCGCCTACGAGGAGCACGCGCCGCACATCACCGTTGTCGATTCGATCAAGCGCATCGCGATGACGCGCGTGAACCAGCGCCTGCGAGTGGCGGGCGGCGCGGTGCTGCAGAGCGAGGCGAAGACCGTCAGGCCGCTCGGCGCCGGCCTCGTCGACCGCGTGATCGCGCTCCTCGGCCAGGGCACGCACGACTGGATTCCGGGCGCCGCGAAGGTATCGGCGGCGCGCACCTGGGAAGGCCTGCGCCTCTTGTCGCCCGACGGCCTGCCGGTCGTCGGCGCGACGGACCACGCGCGGGTCTTCGTCAACGCCGCGCACGGGCCGGCGGGCTGGGGCCTCGCTTGCGGGTCTGCTAAAGTGGTCGCGGATCTCGTTTCCGGACTCACCCCCGACATTCCCGCCGATACCCTCGCGGCATTGCGCATCGACCGGTTCTGACGATCCCGGCGGACGCCGCAAGAGCGAGGCGAGGCGCGGGTGCCGCTCACTTCGCCGCCGCCATGACCTCGTCCCGATCGCACTATTTCACGCCCAAAGACGACGCGCTCGCGCTCCTCACGCTCGGCGAACTCCGCACGCTCGAAGCGCGCGCGGCGAGCGCGTTGCCCCCGCACACGCTGATGGCGCGTGCGGGCGCGGCGGCCGCCCAGTTTCTGCTCGAATCCGACCAGCACTCGCCCGAGCGACAGGCGCTGCCGGTGTGGATCGCCGCCGGGCCGGGCAACAACGGCGGCGATGCGCTCGTGCTGGCGGCCGAACTGCAGAACGCGGGCGTGGCGGTCGAAGTGTGCATGCCGGTCGAAGTCAAACCCGACGACGCCCGCTGGGCGCTCGACACCGCCCGCGCGGCCGGCGTTTCGATCACGGCTGAAGCGCCGCCGTCGCTGCAAGGCTATTCGTGGGTCGTCGACGGCCTGTTCGGCATCGGCCTGACGCGACCGCTCGAAGGCGTGTTCGCCGAACTCGCGTCGCGCATCGCCGCGCGCTCGCGACGCGAGGGCGGCGTGCTCGCGCTCGATGTCCCGAGCGGCCTGAACAGCGACACGGGCGAGGCCGTCAGCGGCGGCGCAGCCGTGCGCGCGACCCATACGATCACCTTCATCGGCGCGAAGCCGGGACACTACACCGCGCAGGGCCGCGACCTCACCGGCAACCTCTATGTCGCGACGCTCGATGTCGCGCCGCCCGCGCAACCGTCGATCGTGCTCAACGCGCCGTCGTTGTTCGCCGCGCACCTGCCGCCGCGCGACTTCGCGAGCAACAAGGGCACCTTCGGCACGCTCGCCGTGATCGGCGGCGACACCGGCATGTGCGGCGCGCCGATCCTCGCCGCGCGCATGGCGCTCTTCGGCGGCGCGGGCAAGGTCAACGTCGCCTTCCTCGGTGCCGGCGCCCCGCCCTACGATCCGCCGCATCCCGAGCTCATGCTGCATCACGTCGACGACTTCGCCCTCGACAAGATGGATGCGATCTCGATCGGCTGCGGCATGGGGTCGAGCGATCGCGCGAAGGGCGTGTTGTCGAACGTGCTGGCGCTCGATGTTCCCAAGCTGCTCGATGCCGATGCGCTCAATCTCGTTTCGCGCGACGACAAACTGGCGGCCGCGGTCGCCGCGCGGGGCGCCAAAAGCGATCCGTGCATCCTCACGCCGCATCCGCTCGAAGCTGCGCGCTTCCTCGGCATCGACGTGAAGGAGGTGCAGCGCGACCGCATCGCCGCCGCGCGCCAGCTTGCGGCACGTTTCGCGAGCGTCGCGGTGCTCAAGGGTTCGGGCACCGTGGTCGCCTCGCCGGATGGGCGCGTCGCGATCAATCCGACCGGCAACGCCGCGCTCGCGACCGGCGGTACCGGCGACGTGCTCGGCGGACTGATCGGCGCTTTGCTCGCGCAGCGGCTTCCGCCATTCGAAGCGGCGCTCGCGGGCGTCTATCTGCACGGGCTCGCGGCGCAGGTCCTGACCGACGAGGGCGAAGGGCCGGCGGGCTTGACGGCGGGCGAACTCGCGCCCAAGGTACGCAGCTTGCTTAACCGCCGCTTCTATTCCAGTTGAGTTTCCAGTGCGCGACGTTTGCAAGCATTCGTTCATGCATCGTCGCTATACTTCTCGTTGATTCGCGCCTCTGCTTCGCGTTCACGCGGGCATTCGCACGGAACGTTCCCTTCAGCCACTCAAAGCCAATCGGACCGCCATGACGCACATTTCGCTTCCCGCCTGGTCGGCGCTTCAGTCGCACTACGATGAAATCTCCGGCGAGCGCCTGCGCGACTGGTTCGCGCCGCAAAACGACACCTCGCCGACGCGCGCCGAGCGCTTCACCTACAGCGGCGGCGGCATCGCGATCGACTTCTCGAAGAACCGCATCACCGACGCCACGCTCAAGCTGCTCGTCGAACTCGCCGCGCAGGCGAAGGTCACGGAGCGCCGCGACGCGATGTTCAAAGGCGACATCGTCAACATGACCGAGCATCGCGCGGCGCTGCACACAGCGTTGCGCTCGACCGCCGACGACGCGCCGTTCCAGCAACAGGTCCGCGCGGAGAAAGCCAAGATGGCCGCGTTCGCCGACCGGGTCCGCGACGGCTCGTGGACCGGCTATACGGGCAAGCGCATCCGCCATGTGGTGAACATCGGCATCGGCGGCTCGGACCTGGGTCCGAAGATGGTCGTGCACGCACTGCATCATCTCGCGTCGCCGGAACTCGATACGCACTTCGTCTCCAACGTCGATGGCGCCGACCTGTACAACGTGCTCCAAACCATCGACGCGGAAGAGACGCTTGCGATCATCGTGTCGAAGACGTTCACGACGCTGGAGACGATGACCAACGCCCGCTCGATGCGCGACTGGTTCACCAAACAAGGCTGCCCCGAAGACGCGTTGTCGAAGCACTTTGTCGGCGTGTCGGCGAATCCGGAGGAAGTCGTCAAGTTCGGCATCGCGAAAGAGAACGTGTTCGAGATGTGGGACTGGGTCGGCGGGCGCTATTCGCTGTGGTCGGCGGTGGGCTTGTCGATCATGATTTCGGTGGGTCCGAAGAACTTCGAGGGCCTGCTCGAAGGCGCTCACGAGATGGACCAGCATTTTCGGGATGCGCCGCTCGACAAGAACCTGCCGGTGCTGCTCGGCATGATCGGCATCTGGTATCGGAACTTCTTCGGCTCGCAAAGCGACCTGATCGCGCCGTATTCCGAGGCGCTGCATTTCCTGTCCGCGTACTTGCAGCAACTCGAAATGGAGAGCAACGGCAAGTCGGCGCGGCTCGACGGCACGATGGTCGAATACCCGACTGCCGCCGTGATCTGGGGCGAGCCGGGAACGAACGGCCAGCACGCGTTCTTCCAGATGCTGCACCAGGGCCCGACGATCATCCCGATCGACTTCATCGCGGTGCTCACGCCCGAACATCCGCTCATCGACCATCACGCGAAGCTGCTTGCGAACTGCTTCGCGCAGAGCGAGGCGCTGATGCTCGGACGCACGCTCGAAGAAGCGAAGAAAGTGGCGGGCCCGGGCAAGGAAGAACTCGCGACGCATCTGAGCTTCCCCGGCAACCGGCCGACGACGACCATCCTGCTCGATGCCTTGACGCCGCAAACGCTCGGCGCGCTGATCGCGCTGTATGAGCACAAGGTGCTCGTCCAGGCGTCGGTATGGGACATCAATCCGTTCGATCAGTGGGGCGTCGAACTCGGCAAGATTCTCGGCAAGGTCGTCGAAGCCGACATCACCGCGCCGAGCGCCGATCCGTCCAAGCACGACTCGTCGACATCGACGTTGATCGCGCGGGCGCGCAAGGCGTTGAAACGCTGAGTGTTTTAACGGGCGCCGTTTTCGCGCAAGACGGCGCCCATGTTGTTCAAACGCCGAGCCCGTTCACCAGCCGCCCTGCTTCGATCGTGACAGTCGCATCGCAACGCTCGGCCAGTTCGGTATCGTGCGTGACGAGCACGAGCGTCGCGCCGTTGCGGCGGTTCATCTCGAACATCAGGTCGATGATCGCGTAGCCGGTGGCGGCATCGAGGCTGCCCGTCGGTTCATCAGCGAACAGCACGACCGGGTGCGTGACGAACGCCCGCGCGAGCGCCACGCGCTGCTGCTCGCCGCCCGAAAGCAGCTTCGGATAATGTCCGGTACGCTCCGCGAGACCGACCTGATCGAGGAGCAATCGCGCGCGCGCGGCGATTTCCCTGTGCGGCATCTCGGCGCGCAGTTCGAGCGGCAGCATCACGTTTTCGAGCGCCGTCAGATGCGGCATCAACTGGAACGACTGGAACACGAAGCCGACCGAGCCGCTTCTGAGCGCGGCGCGTTCGTCCTCGCTGAGCGCGCCGAGTTCCTTGCCGAGCAGACGAACCGAGCCCTCGCTCGCGCTGTCCAATCCGGCAAGCAAGCCGAGCAGCGTCGACTTCCCCGACCCCGACGCGCCGACGATCGCCACGCTGCTACCCTTCGCGATCGCCAGGTCGATCCGGTCGAGGATCGTCAGTTCACCGGTTGCATCCTTAACCCGCTTGCTCAATCCCCGTACTTCGATGACTGGTTCGATATTGTTTTGCATGGAAAACTTCAAGGTGAACTGGGACGCGCGCGCCGCCGCGCTGGTGACGGCCGCGGCGTTTGCGTTGATGGCGAATCCGCGATCGGCGCAGGCGGAAGAAGCGCAGGCGGCGCAGGCCGCACAAGCCAAGGCGTCGATCGTCGTGCTCGGCGACAGCCTCTCGGCGGAATACGGCCTGCCGCGCGACACGGGCTGGGTCAACCTGTTGCGTGAGCGGCTCGCCAAAGAGCGATTCGATTATAGCGTCGCCAATTCAAGCATCAGCGGGGACACCACGAGCGGCGGACGCGCCCGCCTGCCGGCTGTCCTGGATCGCCTGAAGCCGGCTGTCGTCGTCGTCGAACTCGGTGCAAACGATGCGTTGCGCGGTGTTCCGCTCGCAACGACCGAAGCGAATCTTCGTACGATCGTCGAGGCATCGCAGGCCGCGCATGCGAAAGTCTTACTCGTCGGGATGTACGTTCCACCCAATTACGGCCCCGACTACACCCAAAAGTTCCACGGCGTCTACGAGCAACTGTCGAAAGAGAAGAAGGTTCCGCTCGTCCCGTTCTTGCTGGCCGGCATCGCGGACAAGCCTTCGATGTTCCAGTCCGATCAGATCCATCCCACCGTTCAGGCCCAACCCTTGCTGCTGGAGAACGTCTGGCCAAGCTTGAAACCCCTGCTTGGCGCCCCTGCATCGAAATGACTTCGCGTGCGTTCGGTTCAGCGGCGTCGGACAGGTTTCAGACAAATAACGCGGAACAAGGCCACGATTCAGGTATCTGAAACTTTCGCGTCACTCTTAAAACCCGGCTCCGCAGTGAGCGCCTCAACACGGAGGTAACGTGAAATATCTATCCATTCTCGCCATGACGGTTGCGATCTCGGCTTGCGCCGCCCAGCCGCCAGCAGGTGTCCAGCAAGTGGGCACGAGCCAGAAGGCTGCCAAGGCCGTCGGGCAATGTATCGCGCAGAAATGGTCCGACAAGTCCCAGCAGCAGGTCGTCTCGCAAAACACGCTCGCCAACGACCAGGCGATGGATGTGTACGTTCCGGGCCAGCAACCGCCGAGCGGTGCTGCCGCCATCGTCCGTCCGAACTGGTCGGGTCCGGGCTCGTGGGTTGGCTTCCGCGCTGCGGGTGGGGCCGGCAGCGACGCCACCGGCGATATTCAGGGCTGCCTGTAAATCGGGAAAGCACGCGTCGCGTTCGCGCGACCGGCTGACGCTCAGTGACAAAAAGCCCCGCTGGCTTTCGCCAGCGGGGCTTTTTTGCGAGGGTTTGAACCGTTACTGTTGAGCGGCAGTCGCAGGTGCCTGCGTGATCTTCACCTTCGAGCGCGCTTTCAACGAATCGATATACGCTTCCATTTCCGCCTGCGCGTACACCTGCGCGACCTGCTGCTGCGCGCCCGCGAGACGGTCGGCTGCCACCGGCGTGGCCTTCCCGATTCCGTTCACGCGGTAGATCGCGTAACCGTCATTGCCGAGATCGACGCCGACATACGCCGGCAGCTTCGATGCATCCGCCTTGAAGATCGCGCTCAACGCAGCGGGCGGCATGCCTTGCGGGTCGTTGCGCGAGACCGTGGACGCCGACGAGAAACCCGCCGTCGAGTTCGACTTCTGCAAATCGGCGAGCTTCGCGGCGCCTTCCTTCTTCGCCGTCGCAGCCGCTTCTTCCGCGACGACCTTCGCGCGCACGGCGTCCTTCACCGTGTCGAGCGCGGGGACGGTCGCCGGCTTGTAGTCCGTCACGCGCGCGGCGATCAGCGTGCTGTTGCCCACGTCGATTGCCTGCGTGTTGTTGTGGTCCTTCACGGAATCCGAAGCGAACACCGCTGACAGGAGCTTTGGATTGTTCAACGGGCTGTCCGGCGGCAATTGCGGATTCGGCTTCGCGCCGACCGTCGCCGTCTGAATCTGCAGCTTGTACTTGTCGGCGGCGGGCTGCAACGTCTTCGACTTTTCATAGACGGCGTCGGTGAAACCCTGTGCGTCGTCGGCGAGGCTCTTCGTTGCCTGTTGCGCGACGTAGTCCTTCGCGAGCGCGTCCTTCACTTCGTCGAACGGCTTCGTGCTGGCCGGCTTCACGTCGGTTGCCTGGATGATGTGGTAGCCGAAGTCCGACTGCACGACATCGCTTACTTCGCCCTTCTTGAGATTGAACGCGGCGTCGTCGAATGCCTTGCCGCCAGCGATCATGCCGCGGCTGAAGTAGCCAAGATCGCCGCCCTTCGACGCCGAGCCCGGGTCTTCCGAGTTCTTTTGTGCGATCTGCGCGAACTGGTCAGGATGTGCCTTCACCTGCGCGAGCAGCTCATCGGCCTTTTGCCTGGCCTTCGCCTTGTCGGCCGCGCTCGCGTCTTTAGGAGCGTTGATCAGGATGTGACTCGCGCGCACTTCCGCTTCCGTGCGATAACGCTGGATGTTGTCGTCGTAGTACTTCTTCAGATCGGCATCGCTCGGCTTGATCGACGCCGACAGATTCGCCGGCGACAGCACGAGGTACTGGATCGACGCCGTTTCGGGCGTGGCGAAATCGTTGCGATGCGCGTCGTAGTAAGACTTGATCTGCGCGTCCGTGGGCTGGACCTTCGACGCGTAATCGGCCGTGCGGAACGCGAGGCCCTGCACGTCGCGACGCTGCTCGGCAAGTTCGGTGAGACTCTGGGCGAGTGCCTTCGAGGTGAACGCGCTCGACTGAATGCTGCCCGGAATCTGCTCGGTCGCGAGGCCGTAGCGGATGCGCTCGTCGTATTGCTCGGGCGTCATGCCCTGCATCGCGAGCAACTGCTTGTAGCGCTCGACGTCGATCGTGCCGTCGGGCTTGCGCAGCGACGAGATGACGGGGTCGGCAAGAAGCGCGCGACGAACGGCTTCGTCGGATGCGGTCAGATGCAGACGCTGGGTTTCATCGGCGAGGGCGCGTTGCTGCACGAGACTGTCGACGAGCGCCGAGCGCATGGCCGGCGTCTCGAACATTTTCGGATCGAATTGTGCGCCGAGCATCTGGCGCGCGCGATCGACTTGCTGGCGCAACGCGTTGTCGTATTCGGCGCGCGAGATCTTGTGACCGTTCACGCTCGCGACGTTTGCGCTTTCGTCGAAGAAACTGCTGAAGCCCTGAATGCCGACGATCCCCAGACCCGGCACGACGATGAGGATCAGGAGCGCCATCATCAGGCGTTGGTGATTGCGGAAAAAATCGAGCATGCGTAACGATGCCTTAAGACAAAACGCCCGATCTTACAACAGCGGGCAATAAAAAAGGCGAACCGGAGTTCGCCTTTCTCGTGGATGCTGGCGGAGTGGACGGGACTCGAACCCGCGACCCCCGGCGTGACAGGCCGGTATTCTAACCGACTGAACTACCACTCCTTTTGTTGCTGCTTTTGATGCTTGCTTTGCTACTGATGTGAACCCGGAACTGGTGGGTGCTGAGAGGCTCGAACTCCCGACCTACGCCTTGTAAGGGCGCCGCTCTACCAACTGAGCTAAGCACCCGCTCCGCGATTCTTGCTTCACGCTTCTTCCGCTGGCGATAAGCGTTGCTATTAAAGCGCCGCTATACCAAGCGAGTCCACTAGTTTAGCGCATCTTTGAGTGCTTTGCCAGGGCGAAATTTGGGCACCTTGGCGGCCTTGATCTTGATGGCGTCGCCGGTGCGCGGGTTGCGCCCCGTGCGTGCGACGCGCTTGCCAACCGCGAACGTGCCGAAGCCCACGAGCGTCACGGTGCCGCCCTTCTTGAGCGTGGCGCGCACACCGCCGATCACAGCGTCGAGCGCGCGGCCGGCCGCCGCTTTGGATATATCGGCCTGCTGTGCGATATGGTCGATCAGTTCCGTCTTGTTCATTGTCACCCCCGAGTCTTTGGTTGCACGATGTTGTCTGTCTGGTGCGTCGTCGAAGCCCGTCATGAAAGCCGATGGCATCGAATCGCAGCCCGCCATGCGGGCGCGGCGCTCATTAGAAGCAGCCGAAACGGTCGTGTCAACGAGGGTTGAGCCTGATCCGACTTGTTTAGTTGCACTTTAGAAGTGATTGCCGAAAAAAAACCCGCGGAGAGTCTGACGGACCCCGCGGGTTTTAGCTGTCTGAGCACAACATGGGTTGCGCGTCAAACTTCAAGTGCTTCAGTGCTTCACGAAATCACCCGCAGGCGAATCCTTCTGCGCTTCCGCCGAGACCGGTGCCGGCTTCGCTTCCTCTTCCGGCAACGGCGCCGGCACACGTTCGAGCGCGAGTTCAAGCACCCTGTCGATCCAGCGCACCGGAATGATCTCGATCGCGTTCTTCACGTTGTCGGGGATGTCGGTCAGATCCTTCGTGTTCTCTTCCGGGATCAGCACGAGCTTGATGCCGCCGCGATGCGCCGCCAGCAACTTCTCCTTCAACCCGCCGATCGGCAGCACTTCGCCGCGCAGCGTGATTTCGCCGGTCATCGCCACGTTTGCGCGCACCGGAATGCCGGTGAGCACCGACACGAGCGCCGTCGTCATCGCGATGCCTGCGGAAGGACCGTCCTTCGGCGTCGCGCCTTCGGGCACGTGGATGTGGATGTCCTTCTTCTCGAAGGCTTCATCCGCCACGCCGAGACGCCGCGAACGTGAACGAACCACCGAGCGCGCCGCTTCGACCGATTCCTTCATCACGTCGCCGAGTGAACCGGTGCGGATCACGTTGCCTTTGCCGGGCATCGAGGCCGCTTCGATCGTCAGCAGATCGCCGCCGACTTCCGTCCATGCGAGACCCGTGACCTGGCCGACCTGGTTTTCCTTCGCGGCCAGACCGAAGTCGTACTTGCGCACGCCGAGGAACGTATCGAGATTGCCGCCGTCGACCGTGACCGCGCCTTCTGCCTTCTTCAGCAGCAGCATCTTCACGACCTTGCGGCAGATCTTCGAGATTTCCCGCTCGAGCGAACGCACGCCCGCTTCACGCGTGTAATAACGAATGATGTCGCGAATCGCCTGTTCGGTCACATCGACTTCGCCGTCCTTCAGACCGTTGTTGCGCTTTTGCTTCGGCAGCAGGTAACGCTCGGCGATGCTGACCTTCTCGTCTTCGGTGTAACCCGAGAGGCGAATCACCTCCATCCGGTCGAGCAGCGGCGGCGGAATGTTCAGCGAGTTCGACGTCGCGACGAACATCACATCCGAGAGGTCGAAATCGACTTCGATGTAGTGATCGGCGAACGTGTGATTCTGTTCGGGATCGAGCACTTCGAGCAGCGCCGACGCCGGATCGCCCCGGAAATCCATGCCCATCTTGTCGACTTCGTCGAGCAGGAAGAGCGGATTGCGCACGCCGACTTTCGCGAGGCTTTGCAGGATCTTGCCCGGCATCGAACCGATATACGTGCGACGGTGGCCGCGAATCTCGGACTCGTCGTGCACGCCGCCGAGCGCCATGCGCACGAACTTGCGATTCGTGGCGCGCGCGATCGACTGCCCGAGCGAGGTCTTGCCGACACCCGGAGGCCCGACCAGGCACAGGATCGGCGCCTTCACCTTCTCGACGCGCTGCTGGACCGCGAGATATTCGAGAATCCGTTCCTTGACCTTTTCGAGGCCGAAGTGGTCTTCATCGAGCACGCGCTCCGCATTCGTGAGGTCGTTGTTGACCTTGCTCTTCTTGCGCCACGGCAGGCCGATCAGCGTATCGATGTAGTTCCGCACGACGGTCGCTTCCGCCGACATCGGCGACATCAGCTTGAGCTTCTTCAACTCGGCGTCGGCCTTCTTCTTGGCTTCCTTCGGCATGCGCGCGGCGGTGATGCGCTTCTCGAGTTCTTCGAGATCCGCGCCCTCTTCGCCTTCACCCAATTCCTTCTGGATCGCCTTGACCTGCTCGTTCAGGTAGTACTCGCGCTGGCTCTTTTCCATCTGACGCTTCACGCGTCCACGGATGCGCTTCTCGACCTGCAGGATGTCGATCTCGGCTTCCAGTTGCGCGAGCAAATGCTCGAGACGCTCGATGACCGGGAACATCTCGAGGATGTGCTGCTTCTGGTCGAGCTTGAGCGGCAGGTGCGCCGCGATGGTGTCAGCGAGACGACCCGCTTCGTCGATGCCTGACAGCGACGTCAGGATCTCCGGCGGAATCTTCTTGTTGAGCTTCACGTATTGATCGAACTGCGACACGATCGCGCGGCGCAGCGCTTCGGTTTCGGCGCTGTCGGCATGGTCGGGTTCGAGCGGCATGACGTCGCACGAGAATTGCGTTTCCTGCTCTTCGATGGAGAGCGTCTTCGCGCGCTGCAAGCCTTCGACGAGCACTTTCACGGTGCCGTCGGGCAGCTTCAGCATCTGCAGGATGTTGGCGATACATCCTACTTCGTACATGTCTTTTTCGGTCGGCTCGTCCTTCGCCGCCGTTTTCTGGGCGACGAGCATGATGTGCTTGCCGCCTTCCATCGCGGCTTCAAGAGCCTTGATCGATTTGGGTCGCCCAACGAAGAGCGGAATCACCATATGCGGGAAAACGACAACGTCGCGCAGCGGGAGCAGCGGCAGCGTGATGCGTTCCTGCGGGAGGAGTTGGGTTCCTGACATTTCATTTCCCCAGTAGTGGAATCAGTTCGTTCGTAAGTAAGGCCTGCGGACACAAATGCAAGCCTACGCATGAGGGAAAAGTTCAGTGAATCGAAAAGATCGCGTCAGTAACGTCCACAAGATATCCGAAAAATAAACAAAAAGCCGTTCACGTTGCCATGAACGGCCTTTCGCCGACACACAGCCCAACTTCAGTTCGAGCCCGCTACCTTCGGTGCATCTTCATAGATGAGAAGTGGTTTGCCGTCGCCGTCGATCGTGTTGTCGTCGACGATGACCTTGCTCACGCCCTTCATCGCCGGCAGTTCGTACATCACGTCGAGCAACGCCTGTTCCAGGATCGAGCGCAACCCGCGCGCGCCGGTCTTGCGGCGAATCGCCTTCTGCGCGATGGCCTGCAGCGCCGCCGGGCGGATTTCCAGCTCGACACGTTCCATGTTGAACAGCTTGTGATACTGCTTCACGAGCGCGTTCTTCGGCTCGATCAGGATCTTCACGAGCGCGGTTTCGTCGAGCTTGCCAAGGGTCGCCACCACCGGCAGACGGCCGATCAGTTCGGGAATCAGACCGAACTTGATCAGGTCTTCCGGCTCGACGTCGCGCAGCACTTCGCCGGCGTCGCGCTCGAGCTTGCTCTTCACGGTCGCGCCAAAGCCGATGCCGGTCTTTTCCGTGCGATCCGTAATGACTTTTTCGAGCCCGTCGAACGCGCCGCCGCAGATGAACAGGATGTTGGTCGTATCGACCTGGATGAAATCCTGGTTCGGATGCTTGCGGCCGCCTTGCGGGGGCACCGACGCCATCGTCCCTTCGACGAGCTTCAGCAACGCCTGCTGGACGCCCTCGCCCGACACGTCGCGCGTGATGGACGGGTTATCCGACTTGCGGCTGATCTTGTCGATTTCGTCGATGTACACGATACCGCGCTGCGCCTTGTCGACTTCGTAGTTGCAGTTCTGCAGCAACTTCTGAATGATGTTCTCGACGTCCTCGCCGACATAGCCGGCTTCCGTCAGCGTCGTCGCATCGGCGATGACGAAGGGGACGTTCAACATGCGCGCGAGCGTCTGCGCGAGCAGCGTCTTGCCCGAACCCGTGGGTCCGATCAGCAGGATGTTGCTCTTCGACAACTCGATCTCGTCTTTCTTGTCGAGGTGCTTGAGACGCTTGTAATGGTTGTACACAGCCACCGCGAGAATTTTCTTCGCGCGTTCCTGGCCGATCACGTACTGATTGAGAATATCGCTGATTTCCTGCGGGCTCGGCAGATCGGACTTTGTCAGCCCTGCTTCTTCCGCCGCGCCGGCTGCTTCGTCGCGAATGATCTCGTTGCACAAATCGATACATTCGTCGCAGATGAACACCGACGGGCCAGCGATGAGTTTCTTGACCTCATGCTGGCTCTTGCCGCAAAACGAGCAATACAACAGCTTTTCGCTGTTTGAACCTTTTTTGTCCGCCATAAATGTGTAAGCCTCCGGACACTCAATTACATAATACGCCCTTCGATCTTTCCACGCAGATACGACCCGCGCGACAACTGAAAGGTCACTGGCGTTCTGCCGCAGGCGCTTCGGGCGGGGCCGGCCCCATTGCCCGGGCCGGCGCGGCGTTTGTTATCAACCCGTTCAGACGCGATCAGGGACGCTTGTGAAGCACCTGGTCGACGAGGCCGTACGCCTGCGCGTCGTCGCCGGACATGAAGTTGTCGCGATCGGTGTCACGCGCGATGCGCTCGACCGGCTGGCCGGTGTGATGCGACAGCAACTGGTTCAACCGTTCCTTCAGGTAGAGGATTTCCCGCGCCTGAATCTCGATGTCCGACGCCTGTCCGCGTGCGCCGCCGAGCGGCTGGTGAATCATCACGCGCGCATTCGGCAGCGCGACGCGCTTGCCCTTGGCGCCGGCCGCCAGCAGGAAGGCGCCCATGCTGGCTGCAAGACCCATGCACAACGTGGCGACGTCGGGCTTCACGAACTGCATCGTGTCGTAGATCGCCATGCCCGCCGAGACCGAGCCACCCGGGCTGTTGATGTACAGGCTGATGTCCTTGTCGGGGTTCTCGCTTTCGAGGAACAGCAACTGCGCGACGACGAGATTCGCCGTCTGGTCGTTCACTTCGCCGACGAGGAACACCACGCGCTCCTTCAGCAGGCGCGAATAGATGTCATAGGCACGTTCGCCGCGGCCACTCGTTTCCACGACCATCGGAACGAGGCCGAGCGCCTGGGCTTCGAAGTCCCGCGGAGCGTTTGAAGCTAACGTGTCGAGCAATTGAGCGCGAAAGGTCATGCAATTTCCTTGTTCGGAATAGGGATACTGAACGACAAAGGGACATCGGGGACAACGGCATCCGCACGCACAAACTTTAATGCAAAAAAGGCGTGCGGGTCGTCACGCCGACGACCCGCACGCCCGTTGGACGCTGCTTCAGGCTTGCGCCGTTGCGCTCGCCAGTTCCTCGAAGCTGACTTCCTTGTCGGTCACCTTGGCCTTGCCGAGCACGAAGTCGACGACGTTGCTTTCCACGACGTACGCTTCCATTTCGGAAAGGCGCTGCTGGTTCGAATAATACCAGCGGACGACTTCCTTCGGGTCTTCGTAGCTTTTCGCGAATTCGTCGACTTCGGCGCGGATCTGTTCGGGTTTTGCCTGCAGTTCGTGGGCCTTGACGAGTTCGGCAAGAACCAGGCCCAGCTTCACGCGGCGCTCGGCCTGTTCAGCGAACATTTCTGCCGGAATCGGCGCGTCCGCTGCGTTCGGCACGCCGCGCTGCTGCAGGTCCTGGCGCGCCATTTCGACGAGCCGTTCCTGGTCCTGCTCGATCAGCGCCTTCGGCACGTCGAGATCGGAGATCTTGAGGAGCGCGTCCATGACCTGGTTCTTCACGATCTGTTGCGTGCGGCGCTTGGCCTCGCGCTCGAGGTTGTCCTTGATTTCCGCGCGCATCTTCGTGATGTCGCCGTCTTCGATGCCGAGCGACTTCGCGAACTCGCCGTCGATTTCCGGCAGGTGCGGCCATTCGATCTTCTTCATCGTGATCGTGAATTGCGCGGTCTTGCCGGCCACTTCCTTGCCGTGATAGTCGTCCGGGAACGTGAGGTCGAATTCGCGCGATTCGCCGACGTTCAGACCCAGCGCCGCCTTTTCGAATTCCGGCAGCATGCGGCCTTCGCCGAGCACGAACGAGAAATCCTCCGCGCTGCCGCCCTGGAACACTTCACCGTCGATCTTGCCGACGAAATCCATCGTCACGCGGTCGCCGTCTTTCGCTGCGGTGTCGGCGCCGCCGTCACCGTGCTCGCCGCCTTCGCCGCGTGCGTGGTAGTGCACGCGCTGCTTGCGCAGGATTTCCAGCGTGCGGTCGATCTCGCCTTCCGAGATGGTCGTGACCGTGCGCTCGATTTCAGCCGTCGCGACGTCGCCCAGCTTCACTTCGGGATAGACCTCGAAGGTTGCGTCGAATGCGTAGGCGTCGGCCGGCGCTTCCTCGCCCTTCGGCGCGAAGCTCGGCTGGCCCGCCACGCGCAGATTCTCGGCGCGCGTCACGTCGAAAAACTCCTTGCCGACCTTGTCGCTCAGCACTTCGGCTTCGACCTGGCCCTGGTACTGCTGCGTCACCATCTTGAGCGGCACCTTGCCCGGGCGGAAACCCGGCATGCGCACGTTCTTCGCCAACTGGCGGATGCGCGAATCCACTTCCTTCTGCACCGTGTCCTTCGGCAGGGAAATGGTGACGCGGCGTTCGAGCTTGCCGAGGTTTTCAACGTTAGCCATGGCTTCTATCGTCCTAGAGTGATTCGAGTATTCGGGTTCGTGTGTCTGGGTCTGTGGCTGCTTCGTACCGGGCCGCGTCCGGCGCCTGCACGGCGGCAGCGCTTGCGCGCCATTCGTTCCGTGGATTCAGGCCGCCGTCGACACGGTACGAGTCAACAGAGCCGAACATTTTAGCAAACAATTTGGCAGGCCCGTCGCCTTTGGCCGCCGGGCGTGCGAATTCGCGCTTTTTCGGCCGGATTTCGCGTTATTCCGCGTTTCTGGGGTGCAAAACCGCGCGCACAATGCCGGCTATCGCAGCGCGGCTATTTTGCGTTCGGCGACACGCTGATAAGCTTGCCGGCGCAACGCGAATCCCGCTCCGGCCCGCATAGCCGCGCGGCATTCGCGCCATGCGCGAAGGGAATGCCGAAGGCACTACATCGGTCCTGATCGCGCGAATTCAATCCATTCCAAAATCACGAGACACCATGTCAAACGCCATGTCCGCCCCTATCGTCGTCATCGCTCCGGATTCCTTCAAAGGCTCGCTCAGCGCCGAGCAGGTGGCAGGCGCCATCGCGACGGGCGTGCGGCGTGCGCGAGCGGACGCGGTCGTGCGCATCTGTCCGATGGCCGACGGCGGCGAAGGCACTCTCGACGCGATGCTGGCCGCGGGCGGCGAGCGCCGCATGCTGAACGTGCGAGGCGCCGCGAGCGCCCGGCGCGAAGCCGCGACGGGCCTGCTCGGCGACGGCAGCGCAATCCTCGAGACGGCGGAAGTCGTTGGCATCACCGACCCCGACGGCATGGCCGTCCCCGTCACCGAGCGCGACACGCGCGGCATGGGCGAAGCGATCCGCGCGCTGCTCGATCTCGGCGCGCGCCGCTTCTACGTGGCGCTCGGCGGCAGCAGCACCAACGATGGCGGCGCGGGCCTGCTGGTCGGACTCGGGCTGAAGCTCCTCGACCGGGACGACAACGAACTCGAACCGGTTCCGTCGGCGCTGCCGAGGATCGCGCGCGTCGACGCATCAGGGCTCGACGCGCGGTTGAAGGACGCGGAATTCATCGGCATGTCCGACGTCGACAACCCGCTGACGGGCGAGCACGGCGCGACCGCGATCTTCGGGCCGCAAAAAGGCGTGACGCCGGCTCAGGTGAAGGACATCGACGCCGCCCTCGCCCATTTCGCCGATGTCCTCGAACCGGCGCTGCAGCGCACGGCGCGCGACAATCCCGGCGCGGGCGCGGCGGGCGGCCTCGGCTTCGCGCTGCATATGCTCGGCGCGCGCTTCGAACCGGGCGCGGAAGTAGTCGCGCGCAAGATCGGGCTCGATGCGGCGCTCGAAAACGCGAACTGGCTGATCACGGGCGAAGGCCGGTCGGACGTGCAGACGCTGCACGGCAAGGCGCCGTTCATCGCCTGCAAGCATGCGCGGGCGGTGGGCGTCGAAGCGACGCTTTTGTCCGGCGGGATGGATCCGGCTGCCTTGCCGCGGTTGTCGGAGTTCTTCAGCGGATGCTTCTCGCCGGCGCCGGGGCCGATCACGCTCGAAGTCGCGATCCGCGACGCCGCGACGCTGCTTGCGAATGAAGCCGAACAACTGACGCGCCTGAAGTTCGGTTCGCGGTAAGCGCTTTACGAAGGAGCGGCTCGGTCGCCCAACGCGAAATCCGCGCTCACGAACTCGCCCGCTCCGCGCGCCTGCCGAACACGAGCCGGTCCGACACCCACACGATCAGCATCGTCAGCCCCATCAGCGGGAACACGACGCCGAGCATCGTCAGCCCGCTTCTCCATGCGCGCATCGGCGCACGCCGCGCGGGACGCGCCGGCGCGCCGAGCGCGCCTCCGGCACGACGTTTCCACCACATCACGAAGCCGGTGATCGCCATCGCGGCGAGCCCGAGCGAGATCGCCGCGCAGACGATCTGGTTCGCGAGCCCGAAGTAGCGCCCCATGTGCAGCGACGTGCCGTACGAAATCCACTGCGCGACGCGGCCGTAGTCGCCGTAGGCGATGTCGGCGAGCAGCTTGCCGCTGTATTGATCGACGTGCAGCGTGCGCTCGGCACGCGGATCGTCCGGGAGGTACGACACCGTATAGACGCCATGCTCCGACGCCGGCAGCGCGATGCTGTAGCCATCGGCGATGCCTTGCGCGGCCGCGAGCGCGACGACGGCGTCGAGCGAAATGCGCGCGGTGCCCGGCTCCTGCGGCGCGCCGTCGGGAACCGGCGTCAGGCCCACCGCCCAGGGCGTTTGCGGCAGCGGCAAGTCGTCCATTTTCATGTCGTGCATGTCCGTCTGCGCGTGGGCGGCGGCGGCAGCCGGCGGCTTCGTCGAATGCACATGGGCGTCGCCCCAGGCGCCCTTCGGATAGCCCAGTTCCGCCGAAGTCGCGAGCGCCTTGAACTGCTTGCCCCACGATCCCGACCACGGCAACCCGCTCAGCACGAAGAACACCGCGCCGATCGCGAGCCAGATGCCGCCGACCGCATGCACATCGCGCCACCATGCCCGTCCGCGCAACGCGAGACGCGGCGCCCAGACGCCGCCCGTTTGCCGCCCTTTCGGCCACCACAACGCGATGCCGGTGCCGATCATTACGAGCGTCCAGCAGCCCGCGAGTTCCATCACGAGTTCGCCGGTCTTGCCGAGCATCAACCCGCGATGCAGGTTGCGTATCTGCTTCATCAGGCGATGCTCGACGCTCAGCGTGCCGAGCACCGCACCCGTGTACGGATTCACGTAGACGCTTTCGCTCTCGCCGGACGGCAGGCGAAACACGAACTCCGCACTACGGCGCGGATCGGTGTCGATCTGCGCGGTGGTCGGCGCGGCGCCGCGCGGCTCGCTCGCGATGGCCTTCGCCAGCAGCGCCTGATGTCCCAGACGCGGCGCAACCTGCGCTTCGACGATCATCCGGTCGCGATAAAGCCAGGGCTCGATCTGCGGTTGAAAGCAGTACAGCGTCCCGGTGATCGCGAGCACGATCAGGAGCGGCATCACGAAAAGTCCTGCGTAGAAATGCCAGCGCCAAAGCGTCCGGTGATGCGCGGCCGCGTCGGCCAGCGTGTTGTTTGAAGCTTGCATGACGTATTCCGAAGAGTTGAAGACCGAGGTTGAAGACGCTGGCGTCAGATGCCGATGCGCCCTTCCAGGTAAATCGTGCGTCCGGCATACGGGTGGAACACGAAATAGCGATGGTCGAAGAGATTGTCGACACCAATGCCGATCTCGCTCCCCTTGGTCGGCCGGTAGGTGAACTTCGCGTCGACGACCGCGTAGGTGCTCGTGCCGCCGTACGTGTTCGGATTCGTATCGGTGTTGGTGAGCGTGTTGTATTGGCGGCCCGAGTAGCGCGCGGCGAGCGTCACCGCCGTCTTGTCGGTCGCATGGAACGTCGCGGCGACATTCGCGCGCCATAGCGGTATGCGATAGAAGTACTTCCCGACCGACGCCGGATTGCCGCTGTTCGCGAGAATCTTCGACTGCGTGTACGCGACGCTCGCCGTGAGATCGAGTCCGCGCAGCAGCACGTCCTGTCCTTCATAGCTCGTCTCGATGCCGCGCGAGCGCACCTTGTCGATGTTCTGGAAGTTCGTGACGTTCGGGATCACCGTCGTGTTGGTCTGGCTGAAGATCGTGTTCTTCACGTCGTCCTGGAACAACGTGAAGCGATACACGCCGTTGCCGTGCTGCCACTCGGCCGTGAGTTCCTTCGACAGATCGTCTTCGGGCTTCAGGTTCGGATTGTTGTTGACGATCGCGACGCCGTTGATCTGCCCTTGAAACAGTTCGCCGACGGTCGGAAACCGGTACGCCCGCCCGATCGACGCGCGCAGCAGCAAGTCCGGCGTGGCATCGAACGAAATCGACGCCTTCGGCGACCAGTGGCTCTCGCTCGCGGCGCCATAGTCGAGCGACGTCGCGCCGAGCGCGCGCGTTCCGTCGTAGGCGTTCCAGTTCTCGTAGCGCGCGCCGTAGGTCAGCCGCCAGCGCGGCAGGAAGCGCCACGAATCCTGCGCGTACGCGGCTTGCGATTGCGTGCGACCGCCGAATGCGTTCGCGAATGCCGCGTTGCCGCCGTCGCGCCAGGCGGCCGTCGCGTAGGTCTCGTTGTCGAGGAAATAGTTGTCGTAGTGATAGCCGAACGAGAGCCAGTGCGCGGCGAGACCCGCCTCCGCCGATGGCGGCGTCCACGTCGAGCGCAGATCGAGCGATTTCCAGCCGCTGCCGCTTCCGTATGTGATCGTGCCGGGGCCGTCGCCGGGCACGCCGGAGGCGGCCGTGCGCGCGATGCTCTGCGTGACGTCGAAGTACGATGCGACTGCTTCCGCGTTCCACCCGGTCTGGTTGCGGGTGCGAAGCGACACGCCATAGAGGAAGTTCTCGCTCGACCCCTGGCTGGGCGCGAAGGTCGCGGCCGGCACTTTGTACTCGAAGCCGCCGATATTCACGAGCCCGCTGTACACCGGATTGCCGTTCGCATCGCGCAGGAAGGTCTGCGTATCGCTGTTGTACTTCTGATGCCAGTAGCCGAGCGTGAAGCCGGCCTGCAATGTCGGCGTCAGGTCGTAGGCGAGCTTCAGCCTGAACTGGTCCTGGAACGTGCGCTCGATGCCCTCGCTCGAGACGCCGAGCACCGCCGTGCGCGCGTTGTTCTGGTCGTTGTAGAAATAAGCGCCCGTGACGGGCCGGTCGGTGGCTTTCGCGGGGGTCGTCGATTGAGCGAGCGTGGCGAACTGCAGCGGCTGGCTCGTGTTCTCAAGATGATCGGCGCCGATCAGGTACGACAGGCGGCCGACCTTGTCGCCGATCGTCGCCGTCGTGTTCGTGCCGTTGAAACTGCGGTTCACGCCGAACAGGTCGAAGTGCTGCGTGAAGCCCTGCACCTTGGCATCGGCTTCGAAGTGCGTGGGCATGCGCGTCGTGATCGCGACGGTCGCGCCCATCGAGTTGCCCGGGTACAGCGCGGAGTATGGGCCGTAGATCACGTCGACCTGGTCGATGTCGTCGGCGAAGACCATCGACCAGCGCGGCGCGAACGTGAAGGTATTGCCGAGGAAGTTGCTGAGCAGGAGGCCATCGGCATAGACGAGCCCGCGCGCCGTCTGCGAGTTGCTCGTGCCGCGCACGGCGATCGTCGAATTCACATCGCCGATGAAGCGCTTGCGGACCGCCATGTTCGGCGCGTACTTGAGCACGTCTTCCGGCGTGACGACGTTCCAGTTTTCGAACTGCTCCGCGGTGACCGTCGCGACGCTGGCGGGGAGATTGGGATCGAGCGTCGGGCGTGCCGCCTGTGCCGTCACGACGACGGGCGCGAGCGACGCAGGTTCGCTCGCGGCGTGTTGCGGGCTCGTGTTGTCGGCGGGTGCGGCCGTTGCGGCATAAGCCGCCTGCGCCATCAGCGTCAGCGGAACGCACGCGAGCGGCAGAGGCAGGCGCGCAGGCGTGCGCCAACGCACGGCGGCGCGGCAGCCGTGCGGCTGCCGCGCTCGCTTGAAGAAGTCGAGCATCGAAGAATCCTGAAGATGTGAACGCGAGACCGGGCGGGCGCGATGGTGCGCCGGCGTGACGGTCGGGACGAGTGACGAACTTCAGGCGACGACGGGAGGCGCGCGCGGATGCGCGGCATTGAAGGTTTTCGCGTGGACGGATGCGCGTGTCGCGATCCGGGCTACGCGCGTGACGCGCTCGACGCTCGAGACGTGAAGCGCGTCGCCCGGCAGCAGCGGAAGATGGTGCGCGAGCAGTCCGCAATACGAGCACGCTGCGAAATGATCGGCCGAGGAGGCGTGATGGCCGTCGTGAGCAGCGGGGGCGGCGGCCCGATGATCGCCGTGCTCGTCGTGCTCGTCGCCGAGCACGACCGATACCAGCGTCGAGACGAACTCAGCCGAACAGATCGGTGCTTGCGGGTCGGCGGCGTTCTCGCGCGCGGCGATGCTCTGGCTCACGACCGGCGCGACGATCGCAAGCCACATGGCGGCGATGCCGAGCCATGCAACGAAGCGATTGCGCGAAGTGCGGGTCATGGTGCGAGCCGTGGGCGATGACGAGACGCCGATTGTAGGCAGGCCGAGAAAGAGGCGCAATTGCTTGCGGCGTATGCTTCGTATCGGCAGTCTGAAGCGGCTTTCCCGCTTGCAGACATCGATGATCGAATCGGTTAGAATCTTGGGCTTGGCGCGGCGGGCGCGCGGTTTGATCGCGGTTTTTCGAGCACTATCAAGCGCAGTATCAAGGCAGTATCAAGCGGCCCGTACAAGCTCCGGCAAAGCAGATCGCGCGTCCATTGCGGCGCGACGATCAGGCGGCGAGGATGGCGAAATTGGTAGACGCACCAGGTTTAGGTCCTGACGCCAGCAATGGTGTAGGGGTTCGAGTCCCCTTCCTCGCACCATCATCCAGCATCACCCAGCAGTATCAGCAGCACGAAAAAAGCCATTGATGTTCAATGGCTTTTTTTTGCTAGGCGGGCCGTTCATGAGCGACTCACGACGGACTCACGACCGACCGCCCCACTACGCCGACTCCAGTGAACTTCGACGACTATTGCCAGCAAAAGGCCGCCCCCGATGGCTCCAGCACGTATTACGCGCTGCGCCGCGCACCGGCCGCGCGCCAGCCGCTTCTGACTGCGCTCTTTGCGCTGCGTCGTGAACTCGAGGAGACCGCCAAGGAAACCAGCGATCCGACCATCGGCCGCACGAAGCATGCGTGGTGGCAAAAGGAGCTCGCGAGCCTGTTTGGCGGCGAGCCGTCGCATCCGGTGACGAAGGCGCTGAAGGCGCATTCCACCAGTGCTCGAAATTCCGCCGGCTTCTTGCTCGACGAGCAGGATCGCATATCGCTCGATGCGCTCGTCGACGGCTTCGGCATGGACCTCGACCAGGCGCGCTATCTCGACTGGCCCGGCCTGCGCCGTTATCTCGACCAGGCGGGCGGCGCGTTCGCGGTGGCGGTCGCGCGCGTAACCGCACGCGATGCCGCGCATGCGGCGCAATGGGCGGCGCCGCTCGGCGCGGCGCTGATGCTGGCGGAGCGCATGCAGGAACTCGGCGACGACGCGCGCCACGGCCGCATCTACATACCGATCGACGAATTGCAGCGTTTCAGCGTGACCGCGGCCGACCTCATCAACCGCAAGTACAGCGACGACTTCACCGCGCTGATGCGCTTCCAGGTCGAGCGCTCGAAGCGCGCGCTCACCGATGCGCTCGCCGCGATTCCTGCGGCTGAGCGTGCCGGCCAGCGGCTGTTGCGTACGCTGGCGGCGTTGTCGCTTGCGTCGCTCGAGGAAATCGAGCGGGAGAACTTTCAGGTCCTTCATCAGCGCATCGCGCTCACGCCGATCCGCAAGCTCTGGATCAGTTGGCGCACGCGTTGAGCGCTCAGGTCCTGATGAGCGGCAGAGGTTCGAAGCGCTGTTGCAGGATCGCGCTGGCGTCGAGGTCGAGCCAGGCGCCGAGGACAGTCGAGTAAAGCTGCCGGAAATCGATGGCGAGAGGCAAGTTGCCGTTGCCATCGAGCCGCGCAAGCTGTGGCGCCGCGCCATACAGCCCGCCGCGCACACAACCCCCTGCCACGAAATGCGGCGCCACCGTGCCGTGCTCTGTCCCGCCGCTTTGATTCTCACGAGCCGACCGGCCGAATTCCGAACAAGTCAGCACGAGCGCTTCGTCCCAGCGTCCGAGTTCGATCAGCGCGCGCCGCATCGCGAGCAGACCATCCGACAGCGTCTTCAGCAGCATTGCGTGCTGACGTGTCTGGTTCTGATGCGTGTCGAAACCGTTGAGCGTCAGGCGTAACACCGCGAGATCACGGCGCGGCTTTGCCGAAGCCAGCAACAGCATCGCGGATCGGATCGCTGCGCCGAAAGGATTCGCCGGAAAGCGCGACTTCAAGGTGCCACGCACATCGGCATCGTCGATGAACCGCAACGGGCCACTCGCAAACGGTCCCGCCTCGGCACTGCCGATCGCGATGGGATCGACGGCGTTGCCCGCCGCGCTCAGCGCACGCGCAAGCCAGCCGTCGCGCCAGTATTGATCGGAGCGCGATGCGGTGTTCCATATCTCCATCGAGCGGAAGTGCGACAGGTTCGGCTGCGCATAACCAACGCCCTGCACGATCGCCAGTTGACCGTCGCGCCAGAGCGGCATCAGCGGTTCGAGGGAAGGATGGAGCCCGGTGCGCTCGTCGAGTTGCAGCACCCGTTCGCGCGCGATGCCGATGGTCGGGCGCAGCAGCCGGTAAACGGGGTCGGCGAACGGAACCACTGTGTTGAGACCGTCGTTGCCGCCCTTCAATTCGACGAGGATCAGCGTCCTGCCGACGCCGCTTCGTGCCGCCGTCGGCAGGACGCCGGCAAAGGCGCTCGGCGCGCAAAGACAGGCACCGCCGATCGAAAGAAACTCGCGCCGGTTCATCGCAAGCCGCGGCGTTTGCTCAACGCTTGTAGAGATCGCGCACCGCTTCCTCGATGTGCTGACGCAAGAGACGCCGCTCGTCGGCCGTCATGACGGCATGCCGGGGCGGCCGCGCGGGCGGCTGGTCGTTTTGCTGGATGGGCTGCATCGCAGGCGGCTTGGCTGGATCGCTATTGCGGTTGGCGGTCTGGTTCTTGCTTGTACGCTGTTGTGTACGGATGATGCGGCCGTCGTAGCGGTCGGGCGGGTTGGTGACGGAACGGTCGAACGCAGCCGAATCGCGGCTGGGTGTCCACGATGACTGTGCAGAGACCGGGGAAGTGGTCAGTGCGGCGTAAAGCGCGCTAGCGAGTAGCGTCTTCTTGAAAATGCGCTCGGGGCGCACAGATCCGCGCTGGCGCGCTCCCTTCATGTTGTTCCCTTCTTGGCTCGGCAACCGGACAGCCTCATTCTCTTTCGCGCTGCACGCACAGCCAATGTTTTAAGGTGCAGACGCCGAGTGTTGGTCTAATGAAGTATCTACCGAATGACGGGCTTAGGTAAAGGAGTGTACGCACAGAAGCAATAAGGCGTGCCACGGCCTCCGTAAATTTTGTAACCAACTGTTACACTAGAATTGCTACAAACTCGACCCCTTTCTAATCGCGCTAAGATGCCGTCATGGAAACCAAAAATCCCTCGAAAATACTCGTAGTCGACGACGATCCGCGCCTGCGCGACCTGCTTCGGCGTTATCTCGGCGAACAGGGCTTCAACGTCTATGTCGCGGAAAACGCGCCGTCGATGAACAAGCTTTGGGTCCGTGAACGCTTCGACCTGCTCGTCCTCGACCTCATGCTGCCCGGGGAAGATGGACTCTCGATCTGCCGGCGCTTGCGCGGCAGCAACGACCGTACGCCGATCATCATGCTCACCGCGAAGGGCGAGGATGTCGATCGCATCGTCGGCCTCGAAATGGGCGCCGACGACTACCTGCCGAAGCCGTTCAACCCGCGCGAACTCGTCGCGCGCATTCATGCGGTGCTGCGCCGCCAGTCGCCGTCCGAACTGCCGGGCGCGCCGTCGGAGACCACCGAAGTGTTCGAGTTCGGCGAGTTCGCGCTGAATCTCGCCACCCGCACGCTCACGAAGAACAGCCAGGAAATTCCGCTCACCACCGGCGAATTCTCGGTGCTCAAGGTGTTCGCGCGTCATCCGCGCCAGCCGCTCTCGCGTGAAAAGCTGATGGAGCTTGCGCGCGGCCGTGAATACGAAGTGTTCGACCGCAGTCTCGACGTGCAGATCTCGCGTCTAAGAAAGCTCATCGAACCGGACCCGAGCAGCCCGCGCTTCATCCAGACCGTGTGGGGCCTCGGCTACGTCTTCATCCCCGACGGCGCCGCGTGAGGGGCGCTGTAACCGGCCTCTTGACCCTTCCCGAGCAGGACCCGAACGACCCATGCGCATCGACAGGCGGCTACTGACGCTCGCGTTCGGCGGCCTGTTCTGGCGGACCTTTGCGCTGATCGCGCTGTTGATCGCGGTCAGCATCGCTGCCTGGTTCCAGAGCTTTCGTGTGATCGAGCGCGAGCCGCGCGCGCAGCGTGTGGCGCTGCAACTCGTCGCGGTCGTCAAACTCACCCGCACCGCCCTCCTTTATTCCGATCCCGACCTGCGCCGCGCATTGCTGCAGGACCTGGAGAGCAATGAAGGCGTGCGCGTGTACCCGCGCGAAACCACCGACAAGTATCGTCTCCAGCCCGACGAGTCGTTGAACCGGCTGATCGAGCGCGACGTGCGCGGGCGGCTCGGCAACGAGACGATCATCGCGCAGTCGGTAAACGACATTCCCGGCGTATGGATCAGCTTCAAGATCGACGACGACGACTACTGGGTCGCGCTCGACCGCGATCAGCTCGATACCGTCACCGGTCTGCAATGGGCCGGCTGGGGCGTATTCGCGCTCGCGCTGTCGCTGTTCGGCGCGGCGTTCATCACGAGCCTCGTCAACCGGCCGTTCGCGCGGCTCGCGCTTGCCGCGCGCAAGGTCGGCTCGGGGCAGTCGCCCGAGCCGCTGCCCGAGCGCGGCATGGGCGTCGCGGCGGAAACCAATCGCAGTTTCAACCAGATGGTGCAGGCGCTCGAACAACTCGAGGCGGATCGCGCGCTGATGCTCGCGGGCATTTCGCACGACCTGCGCACGCCGCTCGCACGACTGCGGCTCGAAACCGAAATGAGCCCGTCCGATGAGACGACCAAGCTCGCGATGATCGACGACATCGAACAGATGGACATGATCATCGGGCGCTTCCTCGACTACGCGCGGCCGATGCAGCGCATGCCAGAGGCCGTCGATCTCTCGATGATCGCGGGCGAACTCGCCGCGCGCTTTCATTCGGACGAAGGCGTCGTGATGAAGACGGAACTCGCGTACGGCGCGATGATCGAGGGCGATCCGACGGACGCCCGGCGCGTGGTCGGCAACTTGCTGGAAAACGCGCGCAAGTACGGACGCAGCGAGCACGACGACGTCGCGCGCATCACGCTGCAGACCCATGTGACGCATGGCCGCGTGGAACTGTCGGTGATGGACGAAGGGCGCGGCATCCCCGACGACCAGGTCGCGCTGATCACGCGTCCGTTTTATCGCGTCGATACCGCGCGCACGCAGGCGAACGGCACCGGGCTCGGCATGGCGATCGTGCAGCGGCTCGTGACGCGTCAGCGCGGTTCGCTGCGCTTGCGCAATCGCGTGCCGGGTCCCGGCTTCGAGGTCACGATCGACTTCCCGGTGGTCAAGGGCACGAAGTTCGAAAGCCAGCGCGACTAGCACAACAGAATGTAAAAATCTATCGGGCCTTTCGTTAAAAGCTATCCGGTTCGTTAGTTAAAATCTATTGAAAAAATTAATTAATAGAGGTATAGTGAGTCATCGTGTGACGCCGGCGGCAAGACATGTGTCATGGCGGCGTTACGGCGTTCAGGTAGTTTGTTTTGTCCTTCCAACGAACACAGGAGTTGTCATATGAAGACCGTGGGCGATAAAGTCGAAGCGTTTACCGTTACCGCTGCCAAGCCGGGTTTCAACCATCACGAAGAAAACGGCCAGTCGGCGTTCGAAGAGATCACCGAGCAGTCGTTCCCCGGCAAGTGGAAGATCATCTATTTCTACCCGAAGGACTTCACGTTCGTCTGCCCGACGGAAATCGTCGAATTCGGCAAGCTCGCGAAAGACTTCGAAGACCGCGACGCGATCCTGCTCGGCGGCAGCGTCGACAACGAATTCGTCAAGCTCGCATGGCGCCGTGAACACAAGGACCTGAACAAGCTGAACCACTACGCGTTCGGCGACGTGAAGGGCGAGCTGATCGACCAGCTCGGCGTGCGTGACAAGGAAGCCGGCGTGGCCCTGCGCGCGACGTTCATCGTCGACCCGGACAACGTCATCCAGCACGTTTCGGTGAACAACCTGAACGTCGGCCGCAATCCGGAAGAAGTGCTGCGTATTCTGGACGGCCTGCAAACGGACGAACTTTGCGCGTGCAACCGCGCAGTCGGCGGCTCGACGCTGTAAGCGTCGCCGGAAGCCTTCTACGGCTCGACACCAGGCCCGCTATGCTTATGGAATCACCTTAAGCCGGCGGGCTTTTTTTCGGTCTTTCGAATAGGAGAAATCAATGGAATTTCTGTCCTCGATTAAAGAACTCATTCCCGATTACGCGAAGGACATCCGGCTGAACGTCGACGGCACGATCGCGCGCTCGTCGCTCCAAGGCAACGACGCAGTCGGCGTCGCGCTGGCCGCTGCCTACGCGGCGAAGGCGACGAAGATCGTCAACGCGATTCGCTCGGCGGGCGTGCTGTCGCCGGAAGAGACCAACGCCGCGCTGACCGCCGCCGCGTTGATGGGCATGAACAACGTCTGGTATCCGTACCTGGAGATGGCGGACAACGCCGACCTGAAGACGCAACCGGCAGGGCTGCGGATGAACGCGTACGCGTCGCATGGCGGCGTCGACAAGCGCCGCTTCGAGATGTACGCGCTCGCCGCATCGATCATCGGCAAGTGCCACTTCTGCGTGAAGTCGCACTACGAGAACCTCGTCACGGAAGGCATGAGCACGACGCAATTGCGCGATGTCGGCCGGATCGCGGCGGTCATCAACGCCGCCGCGCTCGCCATCGAGGCGGAAGCGAAGTAAGCGCTTTCGGCCTTTGAACTGGCCTCAGTCAAGCAAAACGCCACGCAAATGCGTGGCGTTTTGCTTCAGTGATCGATCGACGTCCTTCGCAGCAGCACCGCCGCCTGCGCTTCGATGCCCTCGCCTCGTCCGAGATAGCCGAGCTTCTCGTTGGTCTTCGCCTTCACGTTCACGCGATCGACCGTTAGTTCGAGGTCCGCCGCGATGTTCGCGCGCATGCCGTCGATGTGCGGGCTCAACTTCGGCGCCTGCGCGATGACGGTCGAATCGACGTTGGCGATCGCGAAACCCGCCTCCGAGATGCGCCGGAACGCCTCGCGCAGCAGCACGCGGCTGTCGGCGCCGGCAAATTCCTTCGCGGTATCGGGAAAGTGGCGGCCGATATCGCCCATCGACGCCGCGCCGAACAGCGCGTCCGTGATCGCGTGCAGCAGCACGTCGGCATCCGAATGTCCGAGGAGGCCGCGTTCGTAGGGAATCGTCACGCCGCCGATGATGAGCGGGCGTCCTTCCACGAGCTGGTGAACGTCGTAGCCCTGTCCGATTCTGAAATCCATCGATTGAACCTTGTTGTAAAGAGATTAAGGCGTGGCGCTGAGCATCGCCGCAGCGAGCGGGAAGTCTTCCGGATAGGTGACCTTGAAGTTGCGCAGACTGCCTTGAACGAGCCGCGGCGCGTAACCGACCCATTCGATGGCGCTTGCTTCGTCGGTGAGATCGTGGCCTTCCTGCCGCGCGCGCTGGATCGCCTCGCGCAGCATGCCGAGCCGGAACATCTGCGGCGTCTGCGCCTGCCACAGGCCGTCGCGCGGTTCCGTGCGGGCGATGCGCCCTTCTGCGTGCGCGTCGCCTTCGACATCGATGCGCTTCAACGTATCCGCGACCGGCAGCGCCAGAATGCCGCCGACCGCGTCGTCCTTCAGTTCCGCGACGAGCTTGCGGATCATCTCCGGCGTGATGCCGGGACGCGCGGCGTCGTGGACGAGCACCCAGTCGTCGTCCTTGGCACCGAATTCGACGAGCGCGTTCAGCCCGTTGTGCACCGTTGCCTGCCGCGACGGCCCACCGCAGCGCTTGACGGCGAATCGCAGGCCGGAGAAGCGCCGGGCGTCGAAATGGCTGTCGTCGGGCGCGAGCACGACGAGCGTCTGCGAGAATTCGGAGCACGCGTCGAACGCGGCGAGCGTATAACTCAGCATCGGGCGGCCGCCCACCGTCTGGTATTGCTTCGGCATCGGCGCGCCCGAGCGGCTGCCGTTACCGGCGCAAGGGATCAGGGCAAACAGGCGGGAAGTCACGAGTGGGAAATGTTGCCAAGTCAAAGTGAAGCCCGGATTTTATAATAGGTCCTCCGCGACCACGCCGGTCCGCGCGCACTTTCGCGCGCGGACGGTTCCCCGCACACCTTATGCCTTCAAAAGCCGTCACCTCGCAGTCCACCTCTCCCATCGCGCTCGTCAAGGCGGGCCAGCGCTTCGTCTTCGATGGCGCCACCGGTTCCTCCGACGCGCTCGCCATCGCGCGCTATCACCTCGCGCACCGCGAACAGGTGCCGCTTCTGACGGTTTTGTGCGCGAGCGCCGTCGATGCGCAGCGCCTCGCCGCCGAAATCCCCTACTTCGCGCCGGACGCGCGCGTGCGCCTCCTGCCCGACTGGGAGACGCTGCCCTACGACACGTTCTCGCCGCACCAGGACCTCGTCTCGGAACGGCTCGCGACCCTGCATGACTTAGGCGTTGGCCGCTGCGACATCCTGCTCGTGCCCGCGACGACCGCGCTCTACCGGATGCCCCCGGCGTCGTTCCTTGCGGCCTATACGTTCTCGTTCACGCAGGGCGAGCGGCTGAACGAGGCGAAACTGAAGGCGCAATTGACGCTTGCGGGCTACGAGCACGTGAGCCAGGTTGTGCGTCCGGGCGAATACTGCGTGCGCGGCTCGCTGCTCGACCTGTTCCCGATGGGCTCGCCGCTGCCCTATCGGATCGACTTGTTCGACGATCAGGTCGATTCGATCCGCGCGTTCGACCCCGACACGCAGCGCAGCCTCTATCCCGTGCGCGACGTGCGCCTCCTGCCGGGCCGCGAATTCCCCTTCGACGAAGCGTCCCGCACCGCTTTCCGCAGCCGCTGGCGCGAAGTGTTCGAGGGCGACCCGAGCCGGTCGTCGATTTACAAGGACATCGGCAACGGCGTGCCGTCGGCGGGGATCGAGTACTACCTGCCGCTCTTCTTCGACGAAACCGCGACGCTCTTTCACTACCTGCCCGAAGGCGCGCAACTGGTATTCATCGGCGACATGGATGCGTCGATCAAGCGCTTCACCAACGACACGAGGCAGCGCTACAACTTCCTCGGACACGACCGCGAGCGGCCGCTGCTCGAACCGCGCCGCCTGTTCCTGACCGACGACGACTTCTTCGCGTTCGCCAAGCCGTTCGCACAGTTGAAGTTCCCACCCGCGCCGGAGGGCGGCTGGGCCGTGCCGCTGCCGGGTCTCGCGCTCGACCGTCACGCCGACGAGCCGCTGCTCGCGCTCTCCCACTATCTCGACCAGACGCCAAACCGCGTGATGCTCGTCGCGGAATCGGCGGGACGTCGCGAGACGATCCAGCAAATGCTCGCCGAGCACGGCCTGCGCGCCGCGCTCGACGACACCTTCCAGCAATGGCTCGCCGGCGACGCGAAATTCTCGCTCGGCGTGGCGCCGCTCGCGAACGGCTTCGCGCTGCCCGGCGAGGAACTCGCGATCGTCACCGAGACGGAGCTCTACGGCCCGCTCGCGCGCCGCACCGGACGGCGCCGCCAGGAGCAGGCGAGCAACGTCGACTCGATGGTGCGCGACCTGTCGGAGCTGAAGATCGGCGATCCGGTCGTGCATACGCAACACGGCATCGGGCGGTACATGGGGCTCGTGTCGATGGACCTCGGCGAAGGCGAGACCGAGTTCCTGCATCTCGAATACCAGAACGAAAGCAAGCTTTACGTGCCGGTCGCGCAGTTGCACGTGATCTCGCGCTACAGCGGCGCCGATCCCGACAGCGCCCCGCTCCACGCGCTCGGCTCGGGCCAGTGGGAGAAGGCGAAGCGCCGCGCCGCGCAGCAGATCCGCGATACGGCCGCCGAATTGCTCAACCTGTACGCCCGCCGCGCCGCGCGCGAGGGCTATGCGTTCAAGCTCGAACCGCGCGACTACACGAAGTTCGCGGAAAGTTTCGGCTTCGAGGAAACGCCCGACCAGGCCGCGGCGATCACCGCCGTGATCGGCGACATGACGAGCGGCAAGCCGATGGACCGGCTCGTTTGCGGCGACGTCGGTTTCGGCAAGACGGAAGTGGCGCTGCGCGCGGCGTTCATCGCGGTGATGGCGGGCAAGCAGGTCGCGATTCTTTCGCCCACCACGCTGCTCGCCGAGCAGCACACGCAGACCTTCACCGATCGCTTCGCCGACTGGCCGGTGCGCATCGCGGAACTCTCGCGGTTCAAGAGCACGAAGGAGATTGCCGCGTCGATCGCCGCGATCAACGAAGGCACCATCGACATCGTGATCGGCACGCACAAGCTCTTGTCGTCGGATGTGCAGTTCAAGCGGCTCGGGCTCGTGATCATCGACGAGGAACACCGCTTCGGCGTGCGTCAGAAGGAGGCGTTGAAGGCGCTGCGCGCGGAAGTCGACGTGCTCACGCTCACCGCGACGCCGATTCCGCGCACGCTCGGCATGGCGCTCGAAGGCTTGCGCGACTTTTCCGTGATCGCGACCGCGCCGCAAAAGCGGCTCGCGATCAAGACCTTCGTGCGTCGCGAGGAAGACGGCGTGATCCGCGAGGCGATGCTGCGCGAACTCAAGCGCGGCGGCCAGGTGTACTTCCTCCACAACGAAGTCGAGACGATCGAAAACCGCCGCACGATGCTCGAAGCGCTCGTGCCCGAAGCCCGCATCGCGGTCGCGCACGGGCAGATGCACGAGCGCGAACTGGAACGCGTGATGCGCGATTTCGTCGGCCAGCGCGCGAACGTGCTGCTTTGCACGACGATCATCGAAACCGGCATCGACGTGCCGAGCGCGAACACGATCCTCCTGCATCGCGCCGACAAGTTCGGCCTCGCGCAGTTGCATCAGTTGCGCGGGCGTGTCGGTCGTTCGCACCATCAGGCGTACGCGTATCTGCTCGTGCACGATCCCGCCGTGCTGACGAAGCAGGCGCAGCGGCGGCTGGAGGCGATCCAGCAGATGGAGGAACTCGGCTCGGGCTTTTATCTCGCGATGCACGACCTCGAGATCCGCGGCACGGGCGAAGTGCTCGGCGACAAGCAGTCGGGCGAAATCCAGGAGATCGGCTTCCAGCTCTACACCGACATGCTCAACGACGCCGTGAAGGCGCTGAAGGAAGGCCGCGAGCCCGACCTCAACGCCCCGCTAGCGGCGACCACCGAGATCAACCTGCACGCACCCGCGATCCTGCCCGCCGATTACTGCGGCGACGTGCAGGAGCGCCTGTCGTTGTACAAGCGGCTCGCGAACTGCGAATCGAGCGATTCGATCGACGGCATCCTGGAGGAACTCATCGACCGCTTCGGCAAGTTGCCGCCGCAGGCGCATGCGCTGGTGGAGACGCATCGGTTGCGGCTCGCCGCGAGGCCGCTCGGCATCGTGAAGATCGACGCGGCCGAGTTGGTGATCGGGCTGCAGTTCATCCCGAATCCTCCCGTCGACGCGATGAAGATCATCGAGATGGTGCAGAAGCACAAGCACATCAAGCTCGCGGGGCAGGACAAGCTCAGGATCGAGACGCGCAGCCCGGATCTGTCGGTGCGGATTGCGACGGTCAAGGAGACGCTGCGCGCGCTCGGCGCGCCGGTGCGGCAGGCGGCGCCGGCACGGTAGTTTTATATGCGCGATGGCGCGATTAAACGAAAAGCCGGCACTCGATGCGTCGGCTTTTCGTGTTTTTAACTGTGCCCGCTAGCGGTATTCGTCGATTTCGATCGTGCCGCCCATCGATTCCATCATCGCGCGGATGTCGTCGGGAATGTCAGGGATGCGCGTTCCGGATTCGTTGTCCCAATAGCAGAAAAAGCGCATATGTGCAGCGGTTTGCGTGGTCAGTTCGAGCAGATCACCCCGTGGAAGTCCAAGTTGCCGGATGAGATGTCGCAGGTGCGGTTCGAGCAGGTCATTGTGTATAGCCGATTTGCTTCTCACGCCCCATACGCCTGTTCGTCTTCCAATATTCCGGCCTTGACCGGTAGGGTCAACGATCGGATCACCCTTTCTGTGTGCGATGTCGGGTACTACGTCAAAATATCCAGTCCAGAATTCAGGCAATACCAAGTCACCGGAGATGGTGAACGATGCGTATGCAAGCGGCTGAGAATTCTTATCGGCCATGGCGTCAGTAGTTGTGCATGTTGTCTATGAGTTTCCCATTGAAATACACGTCTCCGTTGTCGTGCCAGATGACATTATCCGCCGGTCCCAAGCCGTTCTCGGGCTTCATGACGTGAATCATGTTGCCGAACGTAGTGCGATCGTAACCAAGCATTTTTGCGGCGTACTCTGGATTTCCCGTGCTGGCCGCCAGTTCCTCGACGTCAGCGCTTGCGGCTCCGGCTACGTACTCGAACGGATCAGCGTCGCTTAGTGACACCTGCGTTCGATTGTCGCTCGCGTCATCGAACAGAACGTCTTCCGCGAAGTTTCCATCGCCGCCCTCCGCCTCATCGACCTCGCCCCAGTTCGAAAGATCAGGCAAACCATACTTGCTGACCCATCCTGCGCGGGCAAAAATCGGTAGCATCCCGACCGGATCCACCAGCACCGCCGCGTGCATGAACTTCGCGTTGATCGCGTCGTTCATCGACTCGATAACCGCCCACGGTGTCGCACTCGCCTCCAACTCCGCAATCTGAGCCTCGTATCTTTCCCTGACGCTCGCATAGCGCGGCGGATCATAGTTCTCGACGCCCCAGAACGACGCAGCCGCCGGCGGAGGCGAGCCCAGACCGGTGAGGGCGGGCACATCCTCCACGATCACGACGACACTTCCTCCGCGCACCATGTCCATCAGCGTTCGAACGACGTTCAGACCGGCGCCATTCTTCGTCAGCCGGTCGTGCCAGGGAAAGTTGTCGCCGAGGAACTGGCGCACCCGGCTTACGAGATCTGCATCCTTCGCCCATACCTCCGGATAAGCCGCCGCCGTGTAGCGCTTGCCCGCGTCGATGGCCATCTGCTTCGCCTCCTGCGACGCAAAAGCCATGAGGCGGACGTCATCATTCCGGTACAGCAGGTACCGGCTACGGCCATCGGTCTTCAGTGAGATTGCCATGCCTTGCGATCCGTCGTCGACACCGAAGCATCGTAGCGGATCGGTAGCACTCGCGAGATCAGAAATCGTCAGCCATCCTCAAGTAAATTCGCTCCACGATCGGACACCAACGGGTTCGAGTTAGGCACGCAGTCGGAGCCGTCAGAAATCTCTCAGTCTCCGCCGTGCGCTGCACATCAGCACAATTCGACGTCACGAGGCACGTTCGCGATCGATCGGACCGCACCCGAGACGCGAGCCCGCGCCCTTAAACACATGCCCGACAGACAAACCCGCTCCCAAAACTTTTCGGTATGATCGAAGTCTATCCAGCAGGAGAAGAACATGTCCCATATCGCCGAACCGGGGAACACCGAAACCGCCTCGCCCCAGGCCCTTCCGTGGGTCGAACGACTCGTCTCCTTCGATACCGTCAGCCGCAACCCGAACCTCGGCCTGATCGAAACCGTGCGCGACGAATTGCGTGCGGCGGGCGTCGAATCCACGATCACCACCGACAAGCGCGGCCAGTGGGCCAACCTCTTCGCGACCGTGCCCGCGCACGACGGCGAAACCAACGGCGGCATCGTGCTTTCGGGCCATACGGACGTCGTCCCGGTCGACGGACAGGACTGGTCGAGCGATCCGTTCAAGCCTGAAATCCGCGATGGTCTGCTCTACGGCCGCGGCACCTGCGACATGAAAGGCTTCATCGGCACGGCGCTCGCCCTGCTGCCGAAAATGCAGGCGACGAAGCTGGCGAGGCCCATCCACTTCGCGCTTTCATACGACGAAGAAATCGGCTGCGCCGGCGCGCCGCTGATGCTCACCGACCTGCAAAAGCGCGGCGTGCGGCCGGACGGCTGCATCGTCGGCGAGCCGACTTCGATGCGCCCGATCATCGCGCACAAGGGCATCAATACGTACAACTGCTGCGTGCGCGGGTTTGCCGCGCATTCGTCGCTGACGCCGAAGGGCCTGAACGCGATCGAATACGCCGCGCGCCTGATCTGCTTCATCCGCGATGTCGCGGACGAGTTCCGCGCAGAAGGCCCGTTCGACGAACTCTACGACGTGCCCTTCACCACCGCGCAGACGAGCACGATCAAGGGCGGCAACGCGGTCAACACGGTGCCGGCCGAGTGCAGTTTCCAGTTCGAATTCCGCAACCTGCCGACGATGGACCCCGAGCTCGTCTTCAGCCGCATCGACGCGTACGCCCGCGAAACGCTGCTGCCGAAGATGCAGAAGGAGCACGCCAGCGCCGCGATCGAATTTTCGCGGATCGCGTCGGCGCCGGGGCTCGATGCGTCGGAACAGGCCGCGATCACGCAACTCGTGCGCGCGCTGACCGAGAACCAGGAGAAGCACAAGGTCGCATACGGCACGGAAGCCGGCTTGTTTGCGCTTGCGGGCGTGCCGAGCATCGTCTGCGGGCCGGGCAACATCGAGCAGGCGCACAAGGCGAATGAATACGTGTCGCTGGAACAACTGGCGGCATGCGAGGCGTTTCTCGGCAAGTTCATTCACAGCATGTCGGTCGACGCTCACGTCGCCCGCTGATCCACTCCACACGTCGAACCGCCATGTCCACCGCCAGCCAGCACACCGACCACACGATCGACGGCACGCCGATCCCGACCCTCGACGAAATCGCCGAGCAGCACATGGCGCTGGCGCCCTGGGTCGCGCGCACGCCGACCTTCGAGCGTCACGACTTTCCCACGCTCGAAGGCACGCCGGTCACGTTCAAGTTCGAGCTGCTGCAGGCGAGCGGCACGTTCAAGGCGCGCGGCGCGTTCTCCAACCTGCTCGCGCTCGATACCAACGAGCGCGGCGCGGGCGTCACGTGCGTGTCGGCGGGCAATCACGCGGTGGCCGTCGCCTATGCGGCGATGCGCATGGAGATCGGCGCGAAGGTCGTGATGATCCGCAGCGCGAGCCCGACGCGCATCGCGCTTGCGCGGCGCTATGGCGCCGAAATCGTGTTCGCGGACAATGGCCCCGAAGCATTCGAGATCGTGCGCCGGATCGAGGCCGAAGAAGGCCGCTTCTTTGTGCATCCGTTCAACGGCTACCGTACCGTGCTCGGCACCGCGACGCTGGGTTACGAGTGGACGTCGCAGGCACCGGACCTCGAAGCGGTGATCCTGCCGATCGGCGGCGGCGGCCTGGCGGCGGGCGTATCGACGGCGATGCGGCTCGCGAATCCGTCGATTCATGTTTATGGTGTCGAGCCGGCGGGCGCCGATGTGATGAGCAAGAGTTTTGCCGCGAATCACACGGTGAAGATGGGCGCGATGCACAGCATTGCCGATTCGCTGATGGCGCCGCATACGGAGGAATACAGCTATCAGCTATGCCGCCGCCATATCGACGAGATCGTGACGGTATCGGATGCGGAATTGCGTCGTGCGATGCTGCAGCTTTTCAATGAGATGAAGGTAGCGGTTGAGCCTTCGTGTGCGGCGGCGACGGCGGGGTTGCTCGGGCCGCTGCGCGGGCAGTTGCAGGGTAAGCGGGTCGGGGTTTTGTTGTGTGGCACCAATATCGATTCGGCCACGTTCGTGAGGCATCTGGCGAGTGCTTGAGGGGTGCTGGCGCTGGTTGAGGGTGGGTCCCAAGCCCACCCCAGGCGCCAGCGCAAACCCTAATCCGAGCCCACCTCCCATCCCCCGCCAAGCGCTTTCACAAGCGCGACACTCGCCGCCATCCGCCGCCGCTCGATACTCACGGCCGTCCGCTGATCCGACAACACGATCGCCTGCGTCACCACCACGCTCAGATAGGTAATCGCCCCGTTCTCGTACCGGTTCCCAACCTTGCTCAAGGCGCGCTGCGCGGCATCGACGGCTTCGCGCTGTGAATCGCGCTCACGCCGCAACACGGCCAGAGCGTTGAGATTGTCCTCGACCTGCCCAAACGCCGTAAGCACCGTCTGCCGATAATCCGCGACGCTCTCGTCATATGCAGCACGCGCCGCATCGCGAGCCGCCGCACGGCCGCCAAAGTCGAGCACGGTGAACGCAAGCTGCGGCCCAAGCGACCAGAAACGGCTCGGCGCCATCAACCACGAACTGAAGTGGGTCGCCTCAAGCCCGCCCGTCGCGGCGAGAAACAGGTTCGGAAAGAACGCGGCCGTCGCCACGCCGACTCGGGCGTTCGCCTCCGCCACGCGGCGCTCGGCAGCGGCGATGTCCGGCCGTCGCTCGAGCAGCGTCGACGGAATGCCGAGCGGCAACGCATCCAGCGCGGCGCCGGGGTTCGGCACGTTGCCCGCGTTGAGCGGCGCAACGTCGAGCGTAAAGTTGGACGGCGGCTGGCCGATCAGGATGGCAATGGCATTGACGAGGCGGTTCCGCGTCGTCTCGAGGTCGATCAATTGCGCCTGCGTCGACTTCAGTTGCTCCTCCGCCTGCGCGACATCGGACTCCGCCGCGATGCCGCCCGCGAAGCGGTCCTTCGTCAAGGCGAGCGCCTTCTCATACGCCTGCGAAGTCTCGGAAAGCAGGCGTTCTTCTTCCACCGTGCCGCGCAACTCGAAGTAATCGGTCGCGAGTTCGGCCTGCATCGAAAGGATCGCGCTCTGCAGGTCGGCGGAACTGGCCTGCACTTCGGCGGTGCCGCCTTCGACCGCGCGCGATATGCGGCCCCACAAGTCCGGCTCCCAGGAAATCTGCGCTTCGATCAGGTAGTCGGGCACGGTCACGCCCGCGCTCGACTTGTACAGAATATTCGACGACGCCCGCGTCTGGTTGAACGCGGCATTCGCCGTCACGGTCGGAAAATACGCGGATCGCGCTTGCGCGACGGCCGCACGCGCGCCGCGAAAACGCGCCGCTGCGGCGGCCACGGTCTGGTTCGCGGTGGCGACCTGTTGTTCGAGCGCGTTCAATTGCGGATCGCCGTAGATTTCCCACCACGGCGCGCGCGGATTCGCATCGGAGGGCTGCGCGGGCTTCCAGTCCTTCGACGATGCCGCCTCTGCGCCCGTATCGATCGACTTGTACGTCGCCGGCACGTTGACATCGGGACGCACATAGTCCGGCCCGACCACGCAGCCAGCGAGCGCGCCCGCCCACGCCGCGCCGCAAACCCATGCGCGCATCGCACTCATGACGCCTTGCCCTCTTGCTTTGCGGGTTTGCCGATGCGCACCGCGGCGCCGTCGATGATCGAATCCGGCGGGTTCAGAATCACGCGCTCGTTGCCCTCCAGGCCGGACACGATCGACACGCGCGTGCCGTAGTCCGTGCCGAGCACGACGGGCAAGAGCTTCACGCGGCTGTTCGCATCGACGGTGGCCGCGCGCACGCCGTCGGGCCGGAACAAGAGCGCATTGCCCGGCAGCATCAGCCCGGGGTTCGGGCTCGTCAGCTTGAAGCGCACCTGCGCATACGCGCCTGCGAGCAGTTCGCCGCCGGGATTCTTCACGTCGACCTCGACGCGCATCGTGCGCGCCACCGGATCGACGGCGCCCGCCGTGCGCACGGTCACGCCCTCGAACTTGCGCTCGGCCTGCTCGTTGAGCAGCAATTCGGCGGGCAGGCCGACGTGCACGAGCCGCGCATACGCCTGCGGCACGTCGACGAACACGCGCAACGTCGTCGCGTCCTGGAGGTGGAACAGTTCGCGGGCAGCCGAAGCGCTGCCCGCGTCGATCAACTGGCCGACATCGGTATTGCGCGCCGTGACGATGCCATCGAACGGCGCATAGATCTTCTGGAACGAGACGAGCTGCGAGAGCCGCGACACGTTCGCCTGCGCTGCGTTGAGCGCGGCCTGCTTCGCGAGCATGTCGCCGTTCTTCTCGTCGGTTTCCTGGCGCGAGACGGAGTTGTTCTTCTGCATTTGCACCCAGCGGTCGGCCGTCGTTTTCGCGAGCAGATAGTTCGCGCGCGCGGTCTGTTCGTCGGCGCGGGCCTGCCGTAGCTGGTCGTTGATTTCGGGCGCATCGATCTCGGCGAGCAGTTGCCCTTTCTTCACATGCTCGCCGATATCCACGGTCCAGCGCCGCAGATAGCCGTTCGTGCGCGCGAAGATCGGCGCGTCGGAGAACGCGCGGATGTCGCCCGCGAGAATGAGGTCCTGGGTCGCCTTCATGCGCGTCGGCGTGATGACCTCGACGGTCTGCACGCTGTAGTGATCGGCGTCGCGTTCGAGTTCGGCGTGGGCGGTGCGTCGCGACACGATGCCCTGCACGATCAGCGCAAGCACGACCACCACCGCGAGGATGAGCCATAGCCTGGAGTGGGGTGGTCCCTGCGGTCCCTGCTCGTTCATGAATGCTCCGGATGAAGGTTCTCGAATGCTGTGGTGCGGTGGGTTGTGCGTTGTTTACACCGTTTGATGCGCTTGTGCTTCCATGGAACTTGTATTGGTGTCGGTTTATTTGCTCTGCCCCTGTCCGGGGCGGGACTCACTTTCTTTGCTGCTGCAAAGAAAGTAAGCAAAGAAAGCAGCTTCACAACGCCAATCCTTGCCATGCGCCTCCAGACCGCTCCCTCGGAGTGGTCCAACCGGGGGAGTGTCCTTAGCGGGGTTTCATCGTTGTTGGCATGTAGAAGAGGCGCGCACGTCGCACCGCTAAACGAAGTGGACCAGCAGTCATTCATCCAGCCTCGCGCTACGCGCTTACCCGTCATGCAAAACCGAAATCCGAACCCATCGCTATCTCTACATCCTACGTTCGTGCTTGCTGCATGCTTCTATTCACCACCGCTAGCAGACCTGGCGTCGGGCACGCAGTGCCTAGACGGATGAATGACTGCTGTTCCACTCCGCGCAGCGGTGCGACGTGCGCGCCTTTTCTACATGCCAACA
>NZ_FCON02000039.1 GCF_001544535.1 Caballeronia choica
GGGGCCCGCCATTTTAGCGTCGAAGCAGAGCCGGCGTGGCTATGGTAGTTTCGGCGTTCGGCCAGTATCTTTGCCGGTGAACCAACCAGACGAATCAAAGGAATCAAGCGATGGAGTATCGGAAACTAGGGGCGACGGACGTCGATGTGAGCCTGATCGGCCTTGGCACGATGACATGGGGCGAACAGAACACGGAAAGCGAGGCGCATGCGCAGATCGACTACGCGCTCGCCCAGGGCGTGAACCTGATCGATGCCGCCGAGATGTACCCGGTGCCGCCGCGTCCCGAGACGCAGGGCCGCACCGAGGAATACATCGGCACATGGCTCAAGGCGAATCCCGCCCAGCGCGAGAAAATCGTGCTCGCCACCAAGATCGCCGGACCGGCGCGCCAGCCGCACAATCCGCGCCACATTCGCGGGTCCGGCAACCAGTTCGACCGCGCGAACCTGACCGAAGCCGTCGACAGCAGCCTCAAGCGCCTTCAGACCGATTACATCGACCTGTACCAGATGCACTGGCCCGACCGCAGCACGATGACGTTCGGCCGCCCGAACTATCCGTATATCGATGACGAATACACGGTGCCGATCGAGGAAACGCTCTCCGTGCTCGGCGAGCTCGTGAAGGCGGGCAAGATCCGTAATGTCGGCGTGTCGAACGAGACGCCGTGGGGCGTCGCCCAGTTCCTGCGCGCGGCCGAGAAGCTCGGGCTGCCGCGCATCGTCAGCATCCAGAATGCGTACAGCCTCGTGAATCGCAATTTCGAAACCGGGCTTTCGGAATTCACGCACCGGGACGGCATCGGCCTGCTCGCGTATTCGCCGCTCGCGTTCGGCTGGCTCACGGGCAAGTACGAAGCCGGTGCGCGGCCCGCCGGCGCGCGCATCACGCTATTCGAGCGGTTCCAGCGCTACAGCAAGCCGCAGGCAATTTCCGCCACCGACGCGTATTGCGCACTGGCGCGTCGCCACGGCCTCGCGCCGGCGCAACTCGCGCTCGCGTTCGTGAACAGCCGGCCATTCACGACGAGCACGCTGATCGGCGCGACGTCGCTCGAACAGTTGAAAGAAAACATTGGCAGCATCGACGTGAAACTGTCCGATGAAATACTTGCCGAAATCGATGCGCTGCACGAGAAGCAGCCGAATCCGGCGCCGTAAGCGTCGTGAGGTGTCGTAAAGCGTCGTGACCTGCTGCAAGGGCGCGCGGCTGCTAATCTTTGAAAGGCAGGCGGCCGCGCCGTCCGCGTAACATCCGCCGCACAGCCCGGTGCGGCGAGTCTCTGAGGTTTTCCAGTGCAGTGCCGTCGTCGAGGCACTACACTTGCTCGATTGTCCTGGTTGCCCGCTGTGGCGCCTGTCGTGCCTCAGCGCGCGCTCTTTCCAAGGAGTCGTCGCTCATGTCACAACCCGCCGCGAAGTCCCCCGCCGAACTCGATCAACTCTGCATCAACACGATTCGAACGCTGTCGATGGACGCCGTGCAGAAGGCCAACTCCGGCCACCCCGGCACGCCGATGGCGCTGGCTCCCGTCGCTTTTCACCTGTGGCAGAACCATCTGCGCTACGACCCGGACGATCCGCTCTGGCCCAATCGCGACCGCTTCGTGCTGTCGGTCGGGCACGCGTCGATGCTGCTCTATTCGCTGCTGCATCTCGCGGGCGTGAAATCCGTCGACGAGCACGGCAATCCGGAAGACACGCCCGCCGTCTCGCTCGACGACATCAAGCAGTTCCGCCAGCTCGACAGCAAGACGCCCGGACACCCGGAATACCGCATGACGAGCGGCGTCGAGACGACGACCGGCCCGCTCGGCCAGGGTCTCGGCAATAGCGTGGGCATGGCGATGGCCGCGCGCTGGCACGAGGCGCACTTCAACCAGCCCGACAACGCATTGTTCGACTACCGCGTCTACGCGCTCTGCGGCGACGGCGACATGATGGAAGGCGTGTCGCACGAGGCGGCATCCCTCGCGGGCCATCTGCGGCTCTCGAACCTGATCTGGATCTACGACAGCAACCGCATCACGATCGAAGGCCACACGGACCTCGCCTACAGCGACGACGTGGAATCGCGTTTCCGGGGCTACAACTGGAACACGATGCACGTCGACGACGCCAACGACGAAGCCGCGCTCGAAGCCGCGATCAACAAGGCGAAGGCGACCACCGACCGGCCGACGCTGATCGTCGTGAAGAGCATCATCGGGTGGGGCGCGCCGAACAAGCAGGACACGTCCTCGGCGCACGGCGAAGCGCTCGGCGAGGAGGAAGTCAAGCTCGCGAAGCGCGCGTACGGCTGGCCGGAAGACGCGCAGTTCCTCGTTCCCGAAGGCGTGCGCGAGCGCTTCGCGCAAGGCATGGGTGCGCGCGGCAAGGCGGCGCGCGACGAATGGGAGAAGCGCTTCGACGACTACAGCAAGAAGCATGGCGAACTCGCCAAGGAGTTCAGCCAGATGCGCGCGTCGCAATTGCCCGATGACTGGGATGCCGACATCCCCGTCTTCGAGGCGGATGCGAAGGGCATCGCCACGCGCGACTCGTCGGGCAAGGTGCTCAACGCGATCGCCCAGCGCATTCCGTGGCTGATCGGCGGTGCGGCGGATCTCTCGCCGTCGACGAAGACCAATCTCAAGTTCGAAGGCGCCGGCAGCTTCGAGCACGACAACTACGGCGGCCGCAACCTGCACTTCGGCATCCGCGAACACGGCATGGGCGCGGTCGCCAACGGCCTCGCGCTCTCGGGCTTGCGGCCGTATGCGTCGACGTTCCTGATTTTCAGCGACTACATGAAGCCGCCGATCCGGCTCTCCGCCATCATGGAGGTGCCGGTCGTCTACGTGTTCACGCACGATTCGATCGGCGTCGGCGAGGACGGCCCGACGCACCAGCCGATCGAGCAACTCGCCTCGCTGCGTGGCGTGCCGGGCTTGACGACGCTGCGTCCGGCCGACGCCAACGAAGTCGGCATGGCGTGGCGGGTGGCGCTGTCGCGCCCGCATGTGCCGTCGTGCATCGTCCTGACGCGCCAGGCGCTGCCGACCTTCGATCGCAAGAAGTTCGCATCGGCCGATGGGGTGAAACGCGGTGCCTACGTGCTCGCCGACGCACCGAACGGCAAGAAGCCCGAAGTGCTGCTGCTGGCGACCGGCAGCGAAGTGTCGCTGTGTGTCGACGCGTACGAGAAGCTCACGGGCGAGGGCATCGCGGCGCGCGTGGTGTCGATGCCGTCGTGGGACATCTTCGAGCAGCAGGACCATGCTTACAAGGACTCCGTGCTGCCGCCCGACGTGAACGCGCGGGTCGCGGTCGAGCAGGCGGCGACGCTCGGCTGGGACCGCTATGTCGGCCGGCTCGGTTCGCAGATCGTGATGCATACGTTCGGCGCATCGGCGCCGCTCAAGGCATTGAAGACGAAGTTCGGCTTCACGCCCGAGCGCGTCTACGAAGAGGCGAAAAAGCAGATCGAGCGCGTCAAATCCAGCAGCACCAACGGCAAGGAGTAAGCCATCATGCAGATCGGCATCGTGGGACTCGGACGGATGGGCGGCAATATCGGGCGGCGGCTGATGCGCGGCGGTCACACCTGCGTCGTCTACGATCACAACCCCGACGCGACCCAAGCGCTCGCCGGGGAAGGCGCGACGGGCGCGGGCGATCTCGGCGATTTGGTGAGCAAGCTCGCCGCGCCGCGCGTGATCTGGCTGATGTTGCCGGCGGGGAAGATCACGGAAGACACGCTGAACGACTTGCACAAGATCCTCGGCGCGGACGACGTCGTGATCGACGGCGGCAACAGCTTCTACAAGGACGACATCCGCCGCGCCGCGCAGTTTCGCGAGCAGGGCGTGCATTACGTCGATGTCGGGACGTCGGGCGGTGTGTGGGGGCTAGAGCGCGGTTATTGCATGATGATCGGCGGCGACGTGGACGTCGTGCGGCGCATCGATCCGATTCTTTCGGTGCTCGCGCCCAATCGCGGCGATATTCCGCTGACGCCAGGTCGCGAAGGGCGCGATCCGCGCGTCGAGCAGGGGTATATGCATACGGGGCCGGTCGGCTCGGGGCACTTCGTGAAGATGGTGCACAACGGCATCGAGTACGGGCTGATGCAGGCGTATGCGGAGGGGTTTCATATCCTCAAGCACAAGGCATCGGAGGATCTCGTGCCGGAGCAGCGCTACGACATCGATCTCGCCGATGTCGCGGAAGTGTGGCGGCGGGGCAGCGTGGTGTCGTCGTGGCTGCTCGACCTGACGGCGGGCGCGCTCGCGCAGGACGGCACGCTGGAACACTACTCGACGGAGGTCGCGGATAGCGGCGAAGGACGCTGGACGATCGAGGCGGCAATCGAGGAAGCGGTGCCGGCGCAGGTGTTGTCGGCGGCGCTTTACACGCGCTTCAAGTCACGCGATGCCGGGGCGTTTCCGGAGCGAATGCTCTCGGCGATGCGGTTTGGGTTTGGAGGGCACAAGGAGTTTCCGGTGAAGTAGGGAACTCGCTTCGAATGGGCCGGGCCGCGGTCTGCGCGGCCGGTTTTGTCCTATGCCAGCTTGCTCGCGATCATCGCAGCGTGGATCCGACCTCAGACCGCGAGCACCTCCGGCGAATGTGTCTTGAGCCAGTCCGCCAGCGCGGCGTTCAAGTAATGCGGAATGCGTCGGACACTTCGTTGTCGAGTCGCACCGTTGTCGGTGTTTTCGCGCTGTCGACGCGGCGACCTTGGCGCACTATTTTGTCGCCGTCACGCAATTCAGCCTGTTCGATCCACTCGCCAGTGAGTTCCGGGGCGTCGTCGTGGTCAACCCAAGTGCGGTGCGAGGGTTTTGCTTTCGCGTTCATTTGCCTTTCTCCTTACCGTTCACTTCATCATCCGCCGCCTGAACAGCACCGCGCAGATGAAAAACGGCACGACCGAATAAACGACCAGCACGCCGACATGCAACGCCACGTTCCCCAGCGGCCGCCCGAGCATCGCCGGCCGGATCAGCTCGACCGCATGTGAAAGCGGCAACAGCAACGTGATGTGCTGCGCGAGCGCGGGCAACTGCGTGATCGGGAAGAACACGCCGGAGAGCAGCAGCATCGGCGTGAGCGCGAGCGTCTGGTAGAACATGAAAAAGTCGTAGTTCGGCGCCAGCGCCGTGACGATCATCGTGCTGCTCGCGAACGCGAGTCCGGTCAGCGCGATCACGGGCAGCGCGAGCAGCATCGACGGAAAACTCGCGTACCCGAACACGGCCGCGACCAGCATGATCGCGACCCCCGACAGCACCGACTTGCTCGCCGCCCAGATCACTTCGCCGAGCACGATATCGCCGAGCGTGAGCGGCGTGTGCATGATCGCCTCCCACGTGCGCTGGACGTGCATGCGCGAGAAGCCCGAGTACATCGACTCGAAGCTCGCCGACATCATCACGCTCGACGCGACCGTGCCCGCGGCGAGGAACGCGATGTACGAGACGCCATCCACGCGGCCGACCATCAGGCCCAGCCCGAGTCCGAGGCCGAACAGGTAGATCATCGGATCGGCGAGGTTGCCGAACATCGACGCGATCGCGAGCTTCTTCCAGACCAGGTAGTTGCGCCGCCAGACCGAAATCCAGTTCGTCGCGCTCGATGGCATCGCGGACGGATAGTGCTTGCCGCCCGCATGCTTCTGTTGCTCGCTTTGGGCGCGCTTGGCCGCCACGCGAGACGAGTCATAGGTGTTCATATCGGTCAATCCACCATCTCGCGCCCGGTCAGGCGCAGGAAAACATCTTCGAGATTCGCCGGCCGGTGCAGATAGCGCACGCCCGGCCGGGCCTTCACGCGCTGATGCACCGGTTGCGGATCGTCGACGTAGCAAAAAAGCGTCTCGCCGCTGATCTCCATGCGCTCGACGAACGGCGCGAGTTCATCGCGCAGTGTTTGCGGATCGGGACCGTAGATCTCGATCACGTCGCAGCCGATCACCGATTCGACCAGCTCGTGCGGCCGGCCTTCCGCGATCTTGCGGCCTTCCTCGATGACACAGAGCCGGTCGCACAGGCGCTCGGCCTCTTCCATGAAGTGGGTGGTGAGCAGGATCGTCTTGCCGCGCGCGAGCAGCGAGCGCAGCCGCTCCCAGATCAGATGCCGCGCCTGCGGGTCGAGGCCGGTGGTCGGCTCGTCCATCACGAGCACGTCCGGATCGTTCACGAGTGCGCGGGCGAGCGTGAGCCGCCGCTTCATGCCGCCCGAAAGCTCGCTCACGCGTGCGTCGGCCTTGTTTTCGAGCCGCGCGAATTCGAGCAGTGACGGCACGAGCGCCGCGATCTCCGCGTGGCTCATGCCGAAGTAGCGGCCGAACACCAGCAGGTTCTCGCGGACCGTGAAATCGAGATCGAGGTTGTCGAACTGCGGCACGACGCCCACGCGCCGGCGCGCGAAGCGGGCGCGCGCGGGAATCGGCTCGTCGACGAGGCGGATCGCGCCCGCATCCGGCGACGTGATGCCGAGCAGCATCTTGAGCGTCGTCGTCTTGCCGGCGCCGTTCGGGCCGAGCAGGCCGAAGCATTCGCCCGGCTGGACGTGGAACGACAGCCCGTCGACGACGACTTTATCGCCGTAGTACTTCCTTACATCAGCGAAGTCGATGGCCGCTCGGCCTGTCGAGATTGTTAAGGGTTCCAAAACTGCCATAGTGTGCGTCCGACCATGCATTGACATGCGTATTTGTGGCGAAGCCGAGCCGGCTAGTGTAATCCAATGCACCATGCGGGCGCTTGAGCAGCCCCGGCTGCACTGCGCGTGCGCACACACACGGCGAAAATCGGGCTGGAGCAACGGCCGAAAACGCCAGCGCCTTGGCCGACAGGGCTTCGGCCAAGCTGGCACGATGCGAGCTTATGGGGGGCCGCATAAGCGTTTTCCATCGTTGCCGCCCGCTCGGCGACGCACCATCATGCAGACACCGCTGCATCGAACTTCACGCGGCTTGGGAGATCCACCATGGCGAGCTATCAGAAAATCCTCTTGTGCTACGACGGCACCCGCGAAGGCCGCAAGGCGCTGCGCCATGGCGCCAATCTGGCGCTGGACCTGAAGGCGGAGACGCACGTGCTGGCGGTCGTCGACATGCGTTCGTCGATCGCCCAAAGCGCGGGCCTGCTCACCGACATGGCCTGCGGACGATTCGAGGACGCGGCGCGCGACATCCTGCAGGAAGGCGTCGACTGGCTCACGGAGCGCGGCGTGCCCGCGCAGGGGCATTTCGCGTTCGGCCATCCGATCGATGAAATCGCCCATCTCGCCGATCAGCTGAAGGTGGATCTCGTGGTGGTCGGCCATCGATGCCGCAGCGGCCTCGCGCGCTGGTGGATGGGCGCAGGCAACACGCCGCTGCTCGACCGTGTGTCGTGCAGCATTCTCGTGGCCGTGTGTCCGGTTGGAGAATCGGCCGATGCTGCCGAGGACGCGGCGTATGCGGCGAAACCGGTCAAGACGGAAGTCAGCGCGTAGCGATTGGCGGGCCGATAGTCGGCCGCGATGCGCGGAAGACTCGGCGTCCCTCGCGAAACGGTCAAGGCCGAAAGCCGGCGCGTAGCGGTTCGCGCCTGCACGGCGCGATTTCCGCGCCGGTCAGTCAACGTTTTTCGCAAACGCCGTCACCCATTCAGGTCGACGGCCACCAGCTTCCACGAGATCAGGCCGCTACGCCGGAAGATCGCGGAATAACGCGCGTCGCCCGCGCCGTGCTGATACGTCACCACGAAGGTGTTGAAGTCCCGGTAGCCGGCCGTGGTCTGCGGCGGCTTCGGTGCTTCCTGACCGCTGGCAAGCCCCGAAGCCGGAACGGTTGGTGAACCCGTGCCGTTCGTCACAGCGTTTGCGCTACTGCCCGCCGTATCCGTGCCTGATCCAGCCGCAACGCTTGCCGGCGCCGGCGGCCGCTCGCCCGGATTGCCGCGCGGCGGAATGCCGTTGAGGATCGCGGCGACGCCATCCGGCGTCGCATACGAATCGACGAGCGGACCGACCAGCGCCGCGCCGATCATCGCCCCGATGACCGCAAGCGGATTGCCGCTCTTCTGTATGTCGATGCGCCGCGTCAACAGTTCGGTCACCTGCTGCTTCAGGCTGTCGCGCAGCGCCGGGAAATCGACGTACTCGTTGACGGTCTGGGCGTCGCGCGCGTCGGCGGCGCGCTTGACGCGATCGAGGGCAATATACGGCGACGCATAAACGAAGCCGAGCGCCGCGACGACAACGAGCACGACGAACGTGACAAAAACCGACTTGGTGGTGCGGGTCATACGACTGGATACCTCGCGTGAACGGTGGGTCTGGTAATGGACCACGCGAACGCGAGATTTATCCCGACAATGCGAATCAAGCGCGAATCAAGCGAAAAGTCCGCCCGCAATTCCCGCGCGCTCTTCGTCGATGCACCGGTCGATCATCCGCGACACCTCGTCGATGCTGCCGACCATGATCACGCGCGACTGCCCGCGATACACGCGCACCGGCGCGCGCCGCCCGGCTTCCTGATGCAGCGACGCATTCAGCGACACCCGCGCAAAAGCTGGCTGGCGCGAGGGCAGCGCCGGCAGTTCGTCGAAGAGGCCGGGCGTGGCGTCGGGCTGCGGCGCCTTGCATGAAATCAACGAGCGCAGGTTACGCAGGCGACCGAACTGGCGAAAGGGCAGCAAACGGGCAAATCGTTCCATGATGGTTCTCCAGGCGACAGGATGCACCGCGGCTCGCCGGGAAGCGGCAGCCGTCAGACTTTGAATCGATAGAAGAATGGCGTGAGCGCGTGCCCGGGTGGTACTAAATATGTACGACACCCGGTACAACCCCGCGCTCAGAGCTCGCCCGAGCGGATCAGCCCGACCGCGATGCCTTCCAGCGCGAATTCCGCGCTGCCGGACTTCACGAAGATGTTCTCGTAATCCGGGTTCTCGGCGATCAGTTCGACGCCGTCCGGGCGGCGCTTCCAGCGCTTCACCGTGACGTCGTCGCCAAGGCGCGCGACGACGATCTGGCCGTCCTTCGCCTCGCTTTTCTTTTGTACCGCGAGCAGGTCGCCGTCGAAGATGCCGGCGTCGCGCATCGAGAGCCCGCGTACCTTCAGCAGATAGTCCGGCTTGCTCGAAAAGAGCGCCGGGTCGAACGCATAGTGCTTCGCGATGTGTTCCTGCGCGAGGATCGGGCTGCCGGCGGCCACTCGTCCGACGAGCGGCAGCGACAGTTGCATGATGCTCGCGTGCGGCAGCGTGAACTGATGCGGTGCGTCTTCACTGCCGCCGCCAAGTAGCCGGATGCCGCGCGACGCGCCCGCGGCCAGTTCGATCACGCCCTTGCGGGCCAGCGCGCGCAAATGCTCCTCGGCCGAATTCGCCGACGAAAAGCCAAGCTCGGCGGCGATCTCCGCGCGCGTGGGCGGAAACCCCGTTCGGTCGATCGCGCGCTGGATCAGTTCGAACACCTGCAGCTGCCGCGCGGTTAGTTTGCTCATCTTGGTCACTGGCTCGGGCCTCTGGTGCACTGTATGGATGGACAGGTGACTGTATTTTTATACAGTATTCCGCGCTTTTCAAGGTTTACTTTAAGTTCGCCGCGCCGGGCGAGATTTCACCCGCGATCACAGCGCTTCCGAAGCTGCAACGCCGCGCCGGCCGGTCGTTAGCACTTTTGCATCTTAAAAAATGAAGAACGATTATTTTTAATAATGACAACCGGTCGATAGACTGCCTTCGTCAACTCAATAAGACGGAGAACGGGGAATGCATAGTCGGAAATCGGGTTTGGGCGCGCGCACGCGTGGCCTCTTTGCGGCGCTCGTGCTGGGCGTGGTCGCGGGTCTGGGTGTCGTGGGGCAGGCGCACGCGGACACGTCGTTCCTCAACGTCTCCTACGATCCGACGCGCGAGTTGTATCAGGACTTCAATCAGGCATTCGCGAAGAAGTGGAAAGCGGACACCGGTGAAGCGGTGACGTTCAAGCAGTCGCACGGCGGCTCGGGCGGCCAGGCGCGCGCGGTGCTCGACGGCTTGCAGGCGGACGTCGTCACGCTCGCGCTCGCCTACGACATCGACGCGCTCGCCGGCAAGGGCCTCATCAACGCGGACTGGCAGAAGCGTTTGCCGGACAACGCGTCGCCGTACACGTCGACGATCGTGTTCCTCGTGAGAAAGGGCAATCCGAAGCAGATCAAGGACTGGAACGACCTGACGAAGCCGGGCGTGTCCATCGTGACGCCGAACCCGAAGACGTCCGGTGGCGCGCGCTGGAACTACCTCGCGGCGTGGGCCTATGCGCAGCACCAGCCCGGCGGCAACGAGCAGACCGCGAAGGAGTTCATCACGAAGCTCTACAAGAACGCCGGCGTGCTCGATTCCGGCGCGCGCGGCGCGACGACCAGTTTCGTGCAGCGCGGGCAGGGCGACGTGCTGATCGCGTGGGAGAACGAGGCGTTCCTGTCGCTGAAGGAGTTCGGGTCGGACAAGTTCGAGATCGTGGTGCCGTCGGTCAGCATCCTGGCGGAGCCGCCGGTCGCCGTGGTCGACAAGGTGGTTGATAAACATGGCACGCGCAAGCTCGCCGAGGCGTACCTGAAGTACCTGTATAGCGAAGAAGGGCAGGAGATCGCGGCACGCAACTTCTATCGTCCGCGTTCGACGAAGGTCCCGGCCGCGCTCACGCAGCAGTTTCCGAAGCTGAAGCTCTACACCATCGACGATACCTTCGGCGGCTGGACCAAGGCGCAAAAAACCCACTTCGCCGACGGCGGCGTGTTCGATTCGATCTATCAACCTCAATAAGACGTAGGGAAAGGGCGCCGCCGACGCGACGTCCTTGCAGCAGGCAGCATCCAAGCGGCGCATATGACGACCGCGTATAAAGACAGGCAGTGAAATGCGCCACACCCCGGCGCGCTGGAACAGGATGAATCAAGGATGACCACTTTCACTTTCCGCAAGCCGAGCGCGCTGCCCGGCTTCGGGCTGACACTCGGCATCACGGTGGCTTATCTGAGCCTCGTGGTGCTGATTCCGCTCGCGGCCACATTCGCCAAAACCGCCACGCTCGACTGGGCGCAGTTCGTGCGCGCGGTCACCTCGCCGCGCGTGCTGGCTTCTTACCGGCTCACCTTCACGGCGGCGCTCGGCGGCGCATTGATCAATGCCGTGTTCGGCTTCCTGGTCGCGTGGGTGCTGGTGCGCTACACGTTCCCGTTCAAGCGCGTGGTCGATGCGGTCGTGGACCTGCCGTTCGCGCTGCCAACTTCCGTCGCCGGCATCTCGCTCGCCGCCGTCTACGCGGGCAATGGCTGGATCGGGCAATTTCTCGCGCCGCTCGGCATCAAGGTCGCGTTCACGCCGCTCGGCGTGCTGGTCGCGCTCACGTTCATCGGCTTGCCGTTCGTGGTGCGCACGGTGCAGCCGGTGCTGGAGGACTTCGAGCGCGAACAGGAGGAAGCCGCCGCGTGCCTCGGCGCCACGCGCTGGCTGACGTTCCGGCGCGTCGTGCTGCCGTCGCTGTTCCCGGCGCTCCTGACCGGTTTCGCGCTTTCGTTCGCGCGGGCGCTCGGCGAATACGGCTCGGTGATCTTCATCGCGGGGAACGTGCCGATGAAGTCGGAGATCACGTCGCTGCTCATCATCACGAAGCTCGAGCAATACGACTACGCGGGCGCCACGGCGATCGCGGTCGTGATGCTCTGCGTGTCGTTCCTGATGCTGCTCTTGATCAACACGCTCCAGTGGTTCCTGCAGCGCCGCACGAGCCGGACGGGCGCGGTGCCCGCGGTCGCCGGATCGCTGCACATCGAAGGGAGCCGCGCATGAGCACGCCGAGCCCCAAAGCCGTATCGATCGACGCACCCGCGCGCCTGGCCGAGCACAAGCTCGATCCCGTCACCGAATCGCGCGTCGTGCGCTACGTGCTGACCACGATCGCGCTCGTGTTCCTCGCGCTCTTTCTCGTCGTGCCGCTCGCGGCCGTGTTCGTGCAGGCGTTCAGCAAGGGCGTCGACTATTACTTCGAGTCGCTCAAGGACCCGGACGCGTGGTCCGCGATCAAGCTCACGCTCCTGACCGCCGCGATCGCCGTGCCGCTGAACGTGGTGTTCGGGCTCGCGGCGTCGTGGGCGATCGCGAAGTTCGAGTTCCGGGGCAAGGCACTGCTCACGACGCTGATCGACCTGCCGTTCTCCGTCTCGCCGGTGATCTCCGGCCTGATCTACGTGCTGATGTTCGGGGCGCAGGGCTGGTTCGGCCCGTGGCTCATCTCGCACGACGTGCAGATCATCTTCGCCGTGCCCGGCATCGTGCTCGCGACGATCTTCGTGACGTTCCCGTTCGTCGCGCGCGAGCTGATCCCGCTGATGCAGGCGCAGGGCAACGACGAGGAAGAAGCCGCGCACGTGCTCGGCGCGTCGGGCTGGCAGACCTTCCGCCGCGTGACGCTGCCGAACGTGAAGTGGGGCCTGCTCTATGGCGTGATCCTGTGCAATGCGCGGGCGATGGGCGAATTCGGCGCGGTATCGGTGGTGTCGGGCCACATTCGCGGACAAACCGACACCATGCCGCTGCACGTCGAGATCCTCTACAACGAGTACAACTTCTCGGCCGCGTTCGCGGTCGCGTCGCTGCTCGCGATGCTCGCGCTCGTCACGCTCGGGCTCAAGCTGCTCGCCGAACGCCGCATGGCGCAATCGATCAAGGAAGCGCAGGCCGTGCCGTATGAGGCGCCGGTGACTTCTGTTCAAAACTGAAAGGCCTGGACCATCATGAGCATCATCGTTCGCAACCTGCAAAAGCGCTTCGGCGATTTCACCGCGCTCGACAACGTCACGCTCGACTTTCCGGCGGGCGAACTCGTCGCGCTGCTCGGACCTTCGGGCTGCGGCAAGACCACGCTCCTGCGGGTGATCGCGGGCCTCGAATATGCCGACGCCGGACAGGTCGTGCTGCACGGCGAGGACGTAGCGACAGTCGGCGCACGCGAGCGTCAGGTCGGCTTCGTGTTCCAGCACTACGCGCTGTTCCGTCACATGACGGTGTTCGAGAACGTCGCGTTCGGGCTGCGCGTGAAGCCGCGCCGTGAGCGGCCGACCGAAGCCGTGATCCGCGAGAAGGTGCATGAACTGCTCAAGCTCGTGCAACTCGACTGGCTCGCGCAGCGATTTCCGTCGGAGTTGTCGGGCGGCCAGCGGCAGCGCATCGCGCTGGCCCGTGCGCTCGCCGTAGAGCCCAAGGTACTGCTGCTCGACGAACCGTTCGGTGCGCTCGACGCCAAGGTCCGCAAGGAGTTGCGAAGCTGGCTGCGGCGTCTCCACGACGACCTGCACATCTCGACGATCTTCGTCACGCACGATCAGGAAGAAGCGCTCGAAGTGGCGGACCGGATCGTCGTGCTGAATCGGGGACACGTGGAGCAGGTCGGCAGCCCGCAGGACGTGTACGATCATCCGCAGACTTCGTTCGTCTACGAATTCCTCGGCGCGGCGAACCGGCTGAAGGGCAGCGTCGACGCGAATGGCTTTGTTGCGCAGGGCGCCGCGAAACCGATCGCCGCCGCGGCGAATTTTTCCGGCCCCGCGCTCGCGTATGTGCGGCCGCACGATCTCACGCTGTATCCGACGGAGTCGGGCCATCGCGACGGCATCGTCGTCGATGTGCGGCGCGTCGTGACGCTCGGCGGCTCGGTGCGCATCGAACTGGAAGGCAGCGAAGGCAACGTGCTCGAAGCGGAGCTCGATCGCGAAACGTGGCGCGATCTCAACCTGAATATCGGCGACGGCGTGACCGCCGTGCCGCGCGTGCTGCGCGTGTTTCCCGCGCAATGACATCGAGAAGAAGAGACCGACATGAATTTCCAGCAACTGCGCTTCGTGCGTGAAGCGGTGCGCCAGAACATGAACCTGACCGAGGTCGCCAATGTGCTCTACACGTCGCAATCGGGCGTGTCGAAGCAGATCAAGGACCTCGAGGATGAACTTGGCGTCGATATCTTTATTCGTCGAGGCAAGCGCCTGACGGGCCTCACCGAGCCGGGCAAGGAAGTGCATCAGCTGATCGAGCGGATGCTGCTCGATGCGGAGAACCTGCGCCGCGTCGCGCGCCAGTTCGCCGACCAGGACAACGGGCATCTGGTCGTGGCGACCACGCACACGCAAGCCCGCTACGCGTTGCCGAAGGTGATCCGCCAGTTCACGGAAGTCTTTCCGAAGGTGCATCTCGCGCTGCGCCAGGGCAGTCCGCAGCAGATCGCGCAGATGATCATCAACGGCGAAGCGGACATCGGCATCTCGACCGAAGCGCTCGACCGTTATCCCGACATCGTCACGTTCCCGTGCTATTCGTGGCATCACACGGTGGTCGTGCCGAAGGATCATCCGCTCGTCGGCCGCGAGAACATCACGTTGGATGAAATCGCCGAGTACCCGATCGTCACCTACGACAACGATTTCACCGGCCGTTCGCACGTCGACCAGGCGTTTGCAAAAGCGGGTGCGCTGCCCGATGTCGTGCTGACCGCGATCGATGCCGACGTGATCAAGACGTATGTGGAACTCGGCATGGGCATCGGGATCGTTGCGGCGATGGCCTACGACGCGAAGCGCGATACCGAACTCGTCGCACTCGACACGCAGCATCTTTTTGAGGCGAGCACGACGCGCGTCGGGTTGAGGAAGGGCGCGTTCTTGCGGGCGTACGCGTATCGGCTGATCGAGATGTTTGCGCCGCAACTCAACGAGGCCGAAATCGCAAGCCAGTTGCGCGAGGCGGCCTGAGTCTCGGTCATGGCTTCGATTGCTGAACTACAATTGGGGGCATGACTACATCGAATATTTCACTGCCGCGCATCGCCGTTCTCGCGACTGGCGGAACCATCGCGGGCCAGGCGGGCGATGCGTCGAAAACCGCAGGCTACAAGGCGGGCGTCGTGGGCGTCGACAAACTGCTCGACGCCGTGCCCGCGCTCTCGCAAGTCGCGCGCATCCACGCGGAGCAGGTCGCGAGCATCGACAGCAAGGACATGAGCACGGCCCTCTGGGTCACGCTCGGCAAGCGCATCAACGTGCTGCTCGCGCAAGACGACATCGATGGCGTCGTCGTCACGCATGGCACCGATACGCTCGAGGAAACCGCCTACCTGCTGCACCTGACGGTGAAAAGCGAGAAGCCCGTCGTACTGACGGCGGCGATGCGTCCGTCGACCGCGCTATCCGCCGATGGTCCGTTGAACCTGCTGAATGCGGTGACGGTGGCCGCTCATGGGAGCGCGGCGAAGCAGGGCGTCATGGTCGCGTTCAACAACCAGATTCACAGTGCCCGCGACGTCACGAAGACCAGCACCTACGCCGTCGATGCGTTCCGTTCACCTGAGGTCGGCGCGCTCGGCTGGGTGCAGGACGGTCGCGTGGAATTCCAGCGTGCGGTCGTGCGCCGGCATACTGCGCAAAGCCAGTTCGACCTGGAAGCCGCGTTGCCTTCGGTCGAGATCGTGGCGAGTTATGCGGGTGCATCGCGCGCGGCAATCGATGCGTTCGTCGCGGCGGGCGTCAAGGGTCTCGTGATCGCGGGAACCGGCAACGGTTCGGTGCACGCGACGCTTCAGCAAGCCCTCGCCGATGCGATCGGGAAGGGCGTCGCGGTCGTGCGTTCATCGCGGGTCAGCTCGGGGCACGTGATGCGCAACGGCGCGGCACCGGACGATGCGCTCGGTTCGGTCAGCGCCGGTACGCTCAACCCCTACAAGGCCCGCGTGCTGCTCATGCTGGCACTGGCCGCCGGCATCACGGATGCCGCCGCCATCCAGCAGATATTCGACACGTACTGAAATAAAAAAACGCGAACCGAAGTTCGCGTTTTTCAGACTCGCGGCGGCAGTGCGTTCAGGCAGCAGCCGGAATGCGCAATACCTGTCCCGGATAGATCTTGTCCGGGCTCTTCAGCATCGGCTTGTTTGCCTCGAAGATCAGGTCGTTCTTCGCGCCGCTGCCATAGTACTTCTCGGCGATCTTCCAGAGGTTGTCGCCCGATACGACCGTGTGGAACTGCGATTCCGGCGCCGGGTTCGGCACGGTCAGCTTGTCGTCGACCTTGTCGACGTGCTGCACGTTGCCCGCTGCGACGAGGATCTTTTCCTTGGTCGCCTGATCGGCGGCCTGGCCCGCTACCGTGACCGTATGCGAGGCGCCGTCGTACGTGACTTGCAGGTTGTCGGCGTTGAGGCCCTGGGAGCGGATATAGGTGGCGATCGCGTCGCCGGCCTTCTGGTTCAGCGCCGCGACATCGACGGGGGCTGCGGCCGGAGCGGCCTGTGCAGGCGCCGATACCGCGCCGAACAGCTTCTCACCTGCGTCCTTGATAAAACTAAGAATACCCATGTTTCAACTCCTTAAGTAACGACAGTAACGACACTAACCACGGTTATACCGCTCGCGAAGTCTAGGCACTTTAGTCGCGCGGTCCACCAGATAGTTCTGAGATTCGTCAGCAGGAGTTGTAAAAACAAAAAGGGCTGACGCGGCCGCGACGCTCGATGACATGCCAATGACATGTACCAAACGCAACGATCGAGCCAACCCCAAGCTAAATCCGACGCGGACACCCGACGAAAACCGTCTGACCGACCAAGGCTTCCCCGGCGCCCGCCGGGTGCCGCTCTCGGACCCCACTTGCCACCCTCAGCCCAGGGCGGCAGTTGTCCCGCGTGCCCATACGCGGGACGCCCCACGGTTCAGGCTGCCTTGGCCGCTTCCGCCGGCTCTTCGGCAACCTTGTGATTCGACATGATTTCGAGCGCGCGCACCATGCCCGAGTGGTCCCACGCCTTGCCGCCATTCGCGGCGCAGACGCTGAAGAGTTGCTGTGCGCTTGCCGTGTGCGGCAGGGCAAGGCCCATCTTGCGTGCACCATCGAGTGCCAGGTTCAGGTCCTTCTGGTGCAATTCGATACGGAAGCCCGGATTGAACGTGCGCTTGGTCATGCGTTCGCCGTGGACTTCGAGGATCCGCGACGATGCGAAGCCGCCCATCAGTGCCTTACGCACGCGCTCCGGATCGGCGCCCGAACGCGATGCGAACAGCAGCGCTTCTGCCACGGCTTCGATGTTCAGCGCCACGATGATCTGGTTCGCGACCTTGCAGGTCTGTCCCGCGCCGTTGTCGCCGATGAGGGAGATGTTCTTGCCCATCAGGTCGAAGAGCGGCTTCGCGAGATCGAACGAGCGCTGTGGGCCGCCGACCATGATCGTGAGCGTCGCTTCGCGCGCGCCGACTTCGCCGCCCGATACGGGGGCGTCGAGATAATCGCAGCCGAGTGCGTTGATCTTCTTCGCGAACTCCTGCGTGTCGAGCGGGGAGATCGAGCTCATGTCGATCACGAGCTTGCCCTTCGTCAGCCCGTTGGCGATGCCGTCATCGGCAAACAGGACGTTCGCGACATCGGGCGTATCCGGGACCATCGTGATGATGATTTCGCTCGTCTGCGCGACGGCGGTGGAGTCGGCCACCACGCTGGTTTGCGCGCGGATGTCGTCCGGCACCGGGAACTTGCCGTTCACGACCAGCTTGTGCCCGCCCTTCAGAAGGTTGCGCGCCATGTGCGCGCCCATGATGCCGAGGCCGATGAATCCGATTGTTGCCATGCTTCAAAGTCTCCTTACTCTGGTCTCATGCAGTTGCGGGCACTCAGGTCCCCTGCAAGATGATTGCTGATGTCTCAAACAGCAGCGCGTACGTTGTTCGATGCGGGCCAGCCCGCGATTTCCTGAAGCCAGCCGAGGCCTTCGGTCGTCGTCGAACGCGGCTTGTATTCGCAGCCGATCCAGCCTGCATAGCCGATCGAATCGAGCAGCGCGAAGAGATACGCGTAGTTGATCTCGCCCGTGCCCGGTTCGTTGCGGCCGGGGTTGTCGGCGAGCTGGACATGCGCGATCGACGGCAGGTTCTTCTTGATCGTCGCGGCCAGTTCGCCTTCCATGCGCTGCATGTGATAGATGTCGTACTGCAGGAACAGGTTGTCCGAGCCGACCGCTTGAATCACGTCCAGCGCTTCGCCCGAGCGGTTCAGCGCGAAGCCGGGAATGTCGAACGAGTTGCACGGCTCGACGAGCAGCCTGATGCCTTCCTTCTTCAACGCGGACGCCGCGAAGCCGAGGTTCTCGATGATCGTCGCGCGAGCCTGTTCGCGGCTCACGCCGGCCGTCGGAATGCCGACGAGGCAGTTCAGTTGCGGCACCTTCAACGCCTTCGCATACTCGATCGCACGCCCGACGCCATCACGAAACTCGCCCACGCGATCCGGCAGGCATGCGATGCCGCGCTCGCCGGCTTCCCAGTTGCCCGCCGGCAGGTTGTGCAGCACGAGCTTCAGGTTGTTGTCCCGCAAACGGCTCTGCAGATCGCCGATCGAATACGGATACGGAAACAGGAACTCGACCGCTTCGAAGCCCGCATCCGCCGCCGCCGCAAAGCGGTCGAGGAACGGGACTTCGTTGAACAGCATGGTCAGGTTCGCAGCAAATTTCGGCATGTCTTTTTCCTGATGGTCGGTCAGTGGTTGCTCAGTGGTTGCTTTCGACTCGCTCTATCAGTCGAGCGGGCTGATCGCGGTCGGCGCATCTTCCTTGCGTTCCGCGAGTTCCTCGAACTCGTTGATCGCGTCGATCTCGGTGCCCATCGAAATGTTCGTCACGCGCTCCAGGATCATCTCGACGACGACCGGCACGCTGTACTGGGCCATCAGCGCCTGAGCCTGCTTGAGCGCCGGTGCGATGTCCTCGGGCTTGTGCACGCGGATCGCCTTGCAGCCGAGGCCTTCGGCCACCGCGACGTGATCGACGCCGTAGCCTTCCAGTTCAGGCGCATTGATGTTGTCGAACGCGAGCTGCACGCAGTAGTCCATCTCGAAGCCGCGCTGCGCCTGGCGGATCAGCCCAAGGTACGAGTTGTTCACGACGATGTGGATGTACGGCAGCTTGAATTGCGCGCCGACCGCGAGTTCCTCGATCATGAACTGGAAGTCGTAGTCGCCGGAAAGCGCGACGATCTGGCGCTGCGGATCCGCTGCACGCACGCCGAGCGCTGCCGGAATCGTCCAGCCGAGCGGGCCGGCCTGACCGCAGTTGATCCAGTTGCGTGCCTTGAACACATGCAGGAACTGCGCGCCCGCAATCTGCGAGAGACCGATCGTCGTGACGAAGCAGGTATCGCGAGAGAACGCCTGGTTCATCTCTTCGTAGACGCGCTGCGGCTTCATCGGCACGTTTTCGAAGTGCGTCTTGCGAAGCATCGTGCGCTTGCGTTCCTGACAATCCTTGACCCATGCGCCGCGGTCCTTCAGCTTGCCCGCGGCCTTCCATTCACGCGCCACCTCGACAAACAGTTCGAGCGCCAGCTTCGCATCCGACACGATGCCGAGATCCGGGCCGAATACGCGGCCGATCTGCGTCGGTTCGATATCGACGTGCACGAACTTGCGGCCCTTCGTGTACACCTCGACGCTGCCCGTATGACGGTTCGCCCAGCGGTTGCCGATGCCGAGCACGAAGTCGGAGGCGAGCATCGTCGCGTTGCCGTAGCGGTGCGACGTCTGCAGGCCGCACATGCCGGCCATCAGCGGATGGTCGTCGGGGATCGCGCCCCAGGACATGAGCGTCGGGATCACCGGCACGCCGAGCGTTTCCGCGAACTGCACGAGCAGGTCTTCGGCCGCCGCGTTCAGCACGCCGCCGCCCGACACGATCAACGGCTTGTCGGCGTCGTTCAGCATGGTCAGCGCTTTCTCGACCTGCGCGCGCGTCGCTTTCGGCTTGTAGATCGGCAGCGGCTCGTAGGTGTCGATGTCGAATTCGATCTCGGCCATCTGCACGTCGATCGGCAGGTCGACCAGCACCGGACCCGGACGGCCCGAGCGCATCAAGTGGAACGCCTGCTGGAACACGCGCGGCACGAGTGCCGGCTCGCGCACGGTCACGGCCCATTTCGTGACGGGCTTGGCGATCGATTCGATATCGACGGCCTGGAAGTCTTCCTTGTAGAGACGCGCGCGCGGCGCCTGGCCGGTGATCGCGAGGATCGGGATCGAATCGGCCTGCGCCGAGTAGAGGCCCGTGATCATGTCGGTGCCCGCGGGCCCCGACGTGCCGATGCACACGCCGATATTGCCGGGAGCCGCACGCGTATAGCCTTCGGCCATGTGCGATGCCCCTTCGACGTGGCGCGCCAGCACGTGGCTGATGCTGCCTGCCTTGCGCAATGCCGAGTAGAACGGGTTGATCGCTGCGCCCGGCACGCCGAACGCGGTGTCGATGCCTTCTTTTTCCAGCACGAGGACGGCTGCGTCGACGGCTCTCATCTTGGCCATGGTTGTCTCCTTCCGTTGATTCTTCCGAATGTCTCTGACTGCTGTTGAGCAGGGTTGAGGTGGACTTTAAGCCTCCACTAAAGGTTTGATAAGATCAGCTCAGGTCGCTTTCTTCGAAACAAAAAGTATCGAATCGTGGTTCGAAACACGGACACGGTCAGTAGTCAGGAGACAGGAGATGGACCGCTTCAAGCAGATAGAAACGTTCGTGCGCGTCGCGGAAGCCGGCAGCCTCGCGGCTGCGGCGCTGGAGGAGGGCGTGTCGCCGGTGATTCTCGGGCGGCGCATCGATGCGCTGGAAAAGCGCCTCGGCGTGAAACTGATGTACCGCTCGACGCGGCGCCTCGTTGTCAGCGAAGACGGCGCGGCGTTTCTCGACCGCTGCCGCAACCTGCTGACCGAGTGGGACCAGGCGGAGAACGAACTGACCGCCGGCCGGCGCGCGGTGAATGGGCACCTGATCGTATCGGCGCCGGCGGCGTTCGGACGGATGCACGTGGCGCCGCACGCGCCGGCCTTCATCGCCGACAAGCCGGAATTGCAGATGTCGTTCAATCTGACCGACCGCGTCGTGGACCTCGTGCGCGAGGGTTACGATCTGTCGATCCGGATCGGCGGAGCGGTCGATCCGAACTTCGTCGCGGTGAAGCTGGCGACCAACCGGCGCGTCGTGTGCGGCACGCCGGCGTATTTCAAGAAGCACGGCAAGCCCAAAACGCTCGAAGACCTCCCGGCGCACAACTGCCTCGCGTTCAATCTGCAGGGTGGACAAAACCGCGGCTGGTATTTCCGTCGCAACGGCAAGCTCGCGACCGTGCGCGTGTCGGGCAATCTCGACTGCAACGACGGCGAATTGCTGCACCGGTGGATGTCGGAAGGGCTTGGGCTCGGCTGGCGCTCGACGTGGGAAATCCAGCGCCAGCTGGCGGCGGGCGAACTGGAAACCGTCCTCGACGAATACGCGTTGCCCGACTACGACATCCTCGCGGTCTATCCACAGCAGCGCTACGTGCCGGCGCGAGTGCGCTACTTCATTGATTATCTGAAGGAAATCTACGCGCAGCCGGATTACTGGAGCCGCGCGCCCTGATGCCTGCGGCGTAACTTCGGGCTACGAGCGCTAAATCATTGAAAAGACAGCGGAAGTAAATCGCGAAATGTCGCTCCGACTTGCGCGGGAGTCCGGTCAAGGTTACACTCTTGGGCTTCTCACTTGCCGCACCGGTCCGACGCCCGGGTGGCTTTAATCCACAAGTCAGCACAAGGAGTGAATATGCGTCATTACGAAATCGTATTTATCGTGCATCCCGATCAGAGCGAGCAGGTGCCCGCCATGATCGAGCGCTACAAGAGCACGATCGCCACGCACGGTGGCCAGATCCACCGTATCGAAGACTGGGGCCGTCGCCAACTGGCCTACATGATCGAGAAACTCGCGAAGGCTCACTACGTCTGCATGAACATCGAGTGCGACCAGGCAACGCTCGAAGAACTCGAACACGCGTTCAAGTTCAACGACGCGGTCCTGCGCCACCTGATCGTCAAGATGAAGAAGGCCGAAACCGGCCCGTCGCCGATGATGAAGGAAGTGCAGCGCGAAGAAGCCAAGAAGGCGGCCTCGCAGCCGACCGAAGCGCAGGCTTAAGGACGACTTCGGGTCGTCAAGCCACCAGGAACTAGATGAACCGGCTGCAACTTTCAGCTTGCGTCGTGGAACGCGAACCGGTGCGGTACACACCCGCCGGCGTACCGATAGCAAGCTGCACGTTGCATCACCGCACGGAAGTCGTCGAAGCGGGCATTACCCGCCAGATCGAATTGACGATGCCGGCGGTCGCAGCCGGTGAGGCGAGCGGCAGGCTGGAAAGCTGTCCGATGGGCGTGGAAACGCGCTTCACCGGCTTTCTGGCGAAAAAGAGCCGCAACGCGCGAACCCTGGTGTTTCACATCACAGAATTGCAGGACATTGGAAAGGACTGAACATGGCCCGCCCGACTGGTAAGAAATTCGACAAACGTCGTCAGCAACAAAACCCGCTCTTCAAGCGCAAGAAGTTCTGCCGTTTCACGGCTGCCAACGTCGATACCATCGACTACAAGGACACGGAAACGCTCAAGGACTTCATCGGCGAAAACGGCAAGATCACGCCGGCTCGTTTGACGGGTACGAAGGCCCACTATCAACGTCAGCTCGACTCGGCAATCAAGCGCGCGCGTTTTCTCGCGCTCTTGCCGTACACCGACCTGCACAAGGCCTAATCAGACGACGTAAAAAAGGAACAGCCAAATGCAAATCATTCTTTTGGAAAAAGTCGTCAACCTGGGCAACCTGGGCGACATCGTCAAGGTCAAGGATGGCTTCGCACGTAACTTCCTGATCCCCGGCAAGAAAGCTCGCCGTGCCACGAAGGACGCCATCGCCGAGTTCGAAGTGCGTCGCGCCGACCTCGAAAAGGTCGCCGCCGAGAAGCTGGCAGCCGCTCAGGCCCAAGGCGAAAAGCTGAACGGTTCGACCGTGCAGATCTCGCAGAAGGCCGGCGTCGACGGCCGTTTGTTCGGTTCCGTGACGAACGCGGACATCGCCGACGCGCTGAAGAAGCAAGGCTTCGCTGAAGTCGAAAAGGCGCAGGTTCGCATGCCGGAAGGCCCGCTGAAGCTGGTCGGCGACCACTCGGTGCAAGTTGCGCTGCACACGGACGTCGTGGTCGACGTCACGGTGTCGGTGCTCGGCGAACACGCTTGAGGCCGCGGGCGTCAGTCACCAACGTGACTCACGCTCGAAGCTGACGCTGTAAAAAAAGAAGGGCAGGAACCGCGCGCGGTTCCTGCCTTTTTTGTTGGCCGCGGCCGATCATTTCATCGATAATTTCACCCCATGAACGCTCCGTCGAAAGATCCGCAACTCGATGCGCTGAAAGTCCCGCCGCATTCGATCGAAGCCGAGCAGTCCGTGATTGGCGGCCTGCTGCTGGACAACGCGGCGTGGGATCGCATCGCCGATGTCATGTCGCACAGCGACTTCTATCGCTACGACCATCGGATCATTTATGAACACATCGGCAAGCTGATCGCGACCACGCGGCCCGCCGACGTGATCACCGTCCACGAAGCGCTCTCCACGGCGGGCAAGGCGGAGGAGGTCGGCGGGCTCGCCTACCTGAATGCGCTCGCGCAGAACACGCCGAGCGCGGCGAATATCCGCCGCTATGCCGAAATCGTCCGCGACCGGGCGGTGTTGCGGCGCCTCGTTTCAGTCGCCGACGAAATTTCCGCCGACGCCTTCAATCCGCAAGGCAAGGAAGTCCGCCAGTTGCTGGACGAAGCCGAAGCGAAGGTGTTCTCGATCGCCGAAGCCGGGGCGCGCGGCACGCAGGGCTTCCTCGAAATCGGGCCGCTGCTGACGCAGGTCGTCGAGCGCATCGACACGCTTTATCACACCGCCAATCCGAGCGACGTCACCGGCACGCCGACCGGCTTTGTCGACCTCGACCGGATGACGTCCGGCATGCACGGCGGCGAGTTGATCATCGTGGCGGGGCGCCCGTCGATGGGCAAGACCGCGTTTTCGATGAACATCGGCGAATATGTGGCCGTCGAATACGGACTGCCGGTCGCGGTGTTCTCGATGGAAATGCCGGGCACGCAATTGACGATGCGTATGCTCGGCTCGGTCGGCCGGCTCGACCAGCACCGCATGCGAACCGGACGCCTGACCGACGAAGACTGGCCGAAGCTCACGCACGCGGTGCAAAAAATGAGCGAGGCGCAGCTTTTCATCGACGAAACCGGCGGCCTGAACCCGATGGAATTGCGCTCGCGCTCGCGGCGTCTCGCCCGGCAGTGCGGCAAGCTGGGGCTCATCATCGTCGACTATTTGCAGTTGATGTCGGGCTCGGGGCACAGCGGCGAAAACCGTGCGACGGAAATCTCGGAGATTTCGCGTTCGCTGAAAAGTCTCGCGAAGGAACTCGACGTGCCGGTGATCGCGCTGTCGCAGTTGAATCGCGGCCTCGAGCAGCGCCCGAACAAGCGGCCGATCATGTCCGACCTGCGCGAATCCGGCGCCATCGAACAGGACGCGGACGTGATCCTCTTCATCTACCGCGACGAAGTCTACAACCCCGACAGTCCCGACAAGGGCACGGCGGAAATCATCATCGGCAAGCAGCGTAACGGGCCGATCGGGCCGGTGCGCCTCACCTTTCACGGCCAGTACACGAAGTTCGACAACTTCGCCGGCGCTCAAAGCTTCTACGGCGAGTAACGCCGCGCGTCAATCGGCCGCTATCACGCGGCCATCTTGCAAGAACATGCGCGAGCCGGCGCGAGTGCGCCGGCTGTCGCGCAAAGGGTACAATGTGACGCTTTGATGTCAGCCCCATATTGACCCATCTATCGGGATTTTCATGTTCGGTCGATTCATGCCCACCGAGGGCAAATTCTTCGAAATTTTCAATGCGCACGCGAAGTGCATCGTCGATGCGAGCCGCGAGCTCGAACTGCTGATCGACAACCTCGACGACGCCGAAATTCACAAGCAGAACGTCCAGACCAACGAAAAACGCGCGGACAAGCTCACGCACGAAACCATCGACCTGCTGCACAAGACGTTCATCACGCCGCTCGACCGGGACGAAATCCACAAGCTCATCACGACGATGGACGACATCCTCGATCTGATGGAAGACGTCGCCACCGCCATTTTCCTGTACGACGTGCGGCACGTAACGTCGGAGGCGAGCCAACTCGCGCATATCTGCACGGCCACGTCGGTGCGGGTGCAGAAGGCGGTCGAACTGCTCGCCGACATGAAGCGGGCGAGCGAAATCCTGAAGATCTGCGAGGAAATCGACCGGCTGGAATCGGACGCGGACCGGGTGCTGCGCGCGGCAATGTCGAAGCTCTTCCGCGAGGAAGACGATGTCAAGACGCTGATCAAGCTGAAGGCGATCTACGAACTGCTCGAAACGATCACCGACAAGTGCGAGGACGTCGCGAACATCATCGAAGGCATCGTGCTGGAAAACGCCTGAGGCCTCGGGGCCGGCGAGCGGCTCGGCCGGCTTTCCGGGCGGCGCTTAACCAGCCGTCAATCGCGTCAAAGAACAGGTAAAAAAACCACCACCGATGCATTCGATTCAACTCGCCATCTGGGCTGTCGCCACGCTCGTCCTGGTCGCACTCGTGTTCGACTTCATGAACGGCTTCCACGACGCCGCCAATTCCATCGCGACGGTCGTCTCGACCGGCGTGCTCAAGCCGCAGCAGGCGGTTGCATTCGCGGCCGCTTTCAACGTCATCGCGTATTTCATCTTTCACCTGAAGGTCGCGGCCACGGTCGGCAAGGGCACGATCGATCCGAACATCGTCGACCATTACGTGATCTTCGGCGCGCTCGTCGGCGCGATCGGCTGGAACATCGTCACCTGGCACTACGGCATCCCGTCCAGTTCGTCGCACGCGCTGATCGGCGGGCTGGTCGGCGCGGCGCTCGCCAAGTCGGGCTGGAGTTCGCTCAACGTCGACGGCCTGCTGAAAACGCTTTCGTTCATTTTCATCTCGCCGCTGCTCGGTTTCGTGCTCGGCTCGTTCTTCATGCTGCTCGTGTCGTGGATGTATTTCCGCACGCCGCCATCGCGGGTCGACCGGCGTTTCCGGCGCCTGCAACTCGTGTCGGCGGGGCTTTATTCGCTCGGGCACGGCGGCAACGATGCGCAGAAAACCATCGGCATCATCTGGATGCTGCTGATCGCGACGGGCTATGCGTCGTCGATCTCCGAAGCGCCGCCTGTCTGGGTGATCGGCGGATGCTATCTGTCGATGGGTCTCGGCACCTTGTTCGGCGGCTGGCGGATCGTGCGCACGATGGGCCAGAAGATCACGAAGCTCAAGCCCGTCGGCGGTTTCTGCGCGGAAACGGGCGGGGCGATCACGCTGTTCGTCGCGTCGATGCTCGGCATTCCGGTGTCCACGACCCATACGATCACCGGCGCGATCGTCGGCGTCGGCGCGACGCAGAAATTCAGCGCGGTGCGCTGGGGCGTCGCGGGCAACATCGTCTGGGCGTGGATCCTGACGATTCCGGCGTCGGCCGGACTCGCGGCGGCCGGCTGGTGGTTCGGCCACCACTTCCTGTAGTCGCTCTCTCCGGCGCTGCTCAGATGAGCGGCGCCGAGACTCCATCCATCGGGATGATCGCGCCCGATACATAGCTCGCCCGGCGGCTCGCCAGAAAGAGCGCGACGTCGGCGATTTCCTCCGGTTTTGCATAACGCCCGAGCGGCACCCTCGACTGCCCGCCTGCCAGCGCTTCGTCACGCGTGACGCCTTGTTGCTGCGCCTCCAGCACGAGTGCTTCCTCGACGCGTTCGGTGAGCGTCGCGCCCGGATTGATCGCGTTGATGCGGATGCCGAGCTTCGCGTAGTGATGCGCCAGGCCGACGGTCGCGAGCATCAGCGCCGCGTTCGCCGCGCCGCCCGCGATGTGGATGTCGCTCGCGATTTTCCCGCCCATTCCGATGATGTTCACGATCGCGCCCGGCTGCGCGTCGGGATTCGCACGCGCGCGCTCGGCCATTTGCTTGAGCACGACCTGCTGCGGGTAGATATAGGAGAAATATTTGGCGTCCATCGCCGCCCTGAAAGCGGCGGCGTCGAGCAAGTCGGGATCGTAGCGCTTGGCCGCGCCCGCGCTGTTGATCAGGATGTCGATGGGGCCAAGCGCGCTCGTCGCTTCCTCGACGATGTCCTGCGCGCTGTGCGCTTCATGAAGGTCGGCGCGCGCGAGATGCACGTGATAACCCGCGTGGGCGAGCTGCTCGCGGGCGCGGGCGAGATTGGCGGGGTCGCGCGAAACGATCGCGATTTTCGCGCCTTCGCCCGCAAACGCGCGCGCGCAGGCGAAACCGATTCCCTTGCTGCCGCCCGTAATCAGGACGACCTTGCCGGCGAGTCCCAGGTCCATGACGTTGCGCTCCTATCTAGCCGAGATTATCGGGACACGATAGCAGAGAGCAGGGCGCGAGGGTTAGTTGCTGCCGTTGGCGAAGCGGGCAATCGGATCGTCGGTCGTGGCGCTCGGGCGCGGCGCGGCGAGCGAACCGGTCGATGCGCGCATTACGTGCGCCGGCGGTTCCTCTGCGGGGGGTGTTTGCGTCTGCACCGAGCGTGCCTGCTGGGCGGCGAGGCGGGCCGTGGGCGGCGGTGGTTCGAACGCGTCGGCGGCGGCTGCGATCGGGTCGGGTGCGGTCGCGGCGGGCGACACTGCGCCCGCTGCTTGCGCCTGACGCTGGGCCGCAGTGAGGGCTTGTGGCGGCGGTTCGAATGGGTCGGCGGACGTGGCACGCACCGGCATCGGCGTGGCCGCGTTTGCCAGCCGTGACTGCCGCTCCGCCGCAGACAACGACGAAGGCGGCGGTTCGAACGGATCGCTAGAAGCTGCGACGGGTGTTGATGTTCGTGCCGGTGCGTCGGCGACGCGCGCTTGCCGCTGCGTCGACGCAAGCGCGGAAGGCGCCGGTTCGGACCGGTCGGTGGACGTCGCAACTTGTGGCGGCGTTCGTCCCGGCACAACCGCCCGTGTTTGCTGCTGCGCGAGCGCGGAACTCGCGGAATCGGCGGCCGCCGGGGCTCCCGGCGACGCAAGGTAAGTCGGCGCGTCGAACGGAGTCGGCGCCGACTTCGCGGGCGCGACGCGCCTGATCCCGTCGAAACGCTTCGCCCAATACGGATTCGTGAGGTAATCGAGCCGCACCGTGCCACCTGTCGACGGCGCGTTCACGAACCGCAACTTGCCGACATAGATCCCGACGTGCGAATGCGGCCGCCCGGTCGTGTTGAAAAAAATCAGGTCGCCGGGCGCGACTTCTTCCGGTTCGATCGATTCGCCGCGGCTGCTCATGTCGGCGGTGGTGCGCGGCAGGTTCACCGAAGCCGCCCGGTCGACGACGTATCGCACGAGACCGCTGCAATCGAAACCCGCTTCCGGCGTGTTGCCGCCCCAGCGATACGGCACGCCGACGAGCGACATCGCCTGAATGGAGATTTCCTCGCGCCCGACGCTGTGGTCGACGAAATTGGGGAAATCGGACGGCGTGGCGTAGGTGCGGGAGGCATTGGAACTGGCGGCTGGCTTGTGCGATAGCTTCTGCGGCGCGCTGCCACACGCGGCGAGCAGGAGTGTAACGACCAGCAAGAACCAGAATCGACGCATTGAGAAGGGCGAACGCGGGGTAGTCTGCCGATACTAGCCGGTCGCACGGGGCTGCGGCAAGATTTCCTTATGTATTACTTTAGCTTTGCGTCGTAAGTGTTGCGCAGCCAGGACGAAAAACGGCCCGGCAGGAGCAAACCTGCCGGGCCGTTCAATAACCGCCGCCGATTAAAGAATGTCGGAAGCGTAGTCCGCGAGGCGCGAGCGTTCACCGCGCGCGAGCGTCACGTGACCGCTGTGCGTCCAGCCCTTGAAGCGGTCGACGACATACGTCAAACCCGAACTGCCCTCGGTCAGATAGGGCGTGTCGATCTGCGCGATATTGCCGAGACAGATGATCTTCGTGCCCGGACCCGCGCGCGTGACGAGCGTTTTCATCTGCTTGGGCGTCAGGTTCTGCGCTTCGTCGATGATCACGTACTTGTCGACGAAGGTCCGCCCGCGCATGAAGTTCATGCTCTTCACCTTGAGCCGCGAGCGGATCAGTTCCTGGGTCGCCGCGCGGCCCCATTCGCCGGCGGCGTCGTCGGTCTTCTGGAGGACTTCGAGGTTGTCGTCGAATGCGCCCATCCACGGCTGCATCTTCTCTTCCTCGGTGCCCGGCAGGAAACCAATGTCCTCGCCGACCGGAACCGTCGCGCGCGTCACGATGATCTCGTTGTAGCGCTTGTCGTCGAGCACTTGCGCGAGGCCGGCGGCGAGCGCCATCAGCGTCTTGCCGGTGCCGGCCTGGCCGAGCAGCGTGACGAAATCGACGTCCGGGTTCATCAGCAGGTTCAGCGCGAAATTCTGCTCGCGATTGCGCGCCGTGATGCCCCACACGTTGTTCTTGTGGTGGCCGTAGTCACGCAGCGTCTGCAGAAGCGCGGTCTTGCCATTCAGCTCGCGCACGACCGCATGAAACGACGGCTCGCCGTTCTGCGGCTCCAGATACACGAACTCGTTGACCAGCATCGACTGGCATTGCGGCCCCGTCACGCGGTAATACGTCGTGCCGGTCTTGGTGTCCTGCCAGCTTTCCATGCCCTTCGCGTGCTTGGTCCAGAAGTCCTGGGACAGCGCGCGCACGCCGGAATAGAGCAGGTCCTTGTCTTCGAGAACCTGGTCGTTGAAGTAGTCCTCGGCGGGCAGGCCGAGTGCGTGCGCCTTGATGCGCATGTTGATGTCTTTCGACACCAGCACGACCTGGCGGTCCTGGCGCTCCTTCTGCAGCGCGCGCACGACGCCGAGAATCTGGTTGTCCGCCTTGCCGACGGGCAACCCTTCGACCGGCTCGATATGCGTGAGCGTGGTCTGGAAATAGAGCCGGCCGAGCGCGTCGCGATTGCCCTGCGACGCGAGCGGCAGGCCCGCCGACATCTCGCCGACGTGTGCCACGAGCGCATCGAGCGTACGGCTCACCTGACGCGCATTGCGCGCCACTTCGGACATGCCCTTCTTGTGGTTGTCGAGTTCCTCGAGCGTCATCATCGGCAGATAGACGTCGTGTTCCTCGAAGCGGAAGAGCGAACTCGGGTCGTGCATCAGCACGTTGGTATCGAGCACGAACAGCTTGCGCATCTCGACTTCCGGCTGGCCGCGCTGGCGCCGTTTGTTCTGCATGCGCGGTTCGGCGGCGAGCGCGGGGGCGGGCGCCGCTGCCGGCGTGGGCGCTTCCGCGCGCGCTTCACGCGCGGCGGGTTTCACGGCATCGCTGTCATCGACATCCGGCGACGGCACCGGTTGCAGGAGCGCCGCCGTCTGTTTCGAGCGACGGCTGCGCGCGGCCGGAGCGGGCGCTTTGGCTTCGGATTCTGCTTCGGCTTCAGCAGTCGCGCCCTTGGCGCGGGCGAGTGTTTCGCTGGCGACCGCATGCAGCGCGCTCGCCGCATTGGCGGCGGGCCGCGCACTGCCGACGGCGCTCTCGGCCGTGGCGTAGTCGGCGGCTTCGGATTCGTCGCCTTCTGCCTGCTTCTTCGACTGTTTCGCAGGCCGGGCTTTGGCTTTGTATTCTTCAGACGGCAGGAGGTTGCCGAGCTTGGCGGGGGCGGTAGGCAAAGGCATGGTTTCCCTCGAAAGGAATCGGGTCGTATATCGTGCGCCGCCTGTCGCATCCTGCTTGCAAGCCGTAACACTGAAACGGTTAGTGCAGTTTGCGCCCGGAGACGCGCTTCGTTGTCGAAAACGCCGGTTCGCCTAAGTTTCGATCGGCTCCTTGGAAGTTGCTTGCAACGGGGACATCGCGCGCGTCAGGCACAGGGCGTGGCTTTCACGCGACGCAAACAAAAAAGCCGCCGTCCCGGACATGGGGATCAGCGGCTCGACATCGATTCGGAGGCGCCTCGCACTTGCCGTTTCCGCGTAGCCCGGATCCATGCCGACCGCGCTGAAAGGCACGTGGTGGCTGGCGCTACGGCAGGAGGAATGGGGTGGACAGGCGCTCATTGCAGACCAATATAACCGGCCTCAAACCGCTTGTACAGCGTCCACAATGGCTTCTACGTGCCCGGGCACCTTCACGCCGCGAAACTCGCGCCGGAGTATTCCTTTGGCATCGATAAGGAAGGTCGAGCGCTCGATTCCGCGCACTTCCTTGCCATACATCTTCTTCATTTTGATGACATCGAAGAGGGCGCAGATCTTTTCGTCGGCGTCCGACACCAGCGTGTACGGCAGTTCGAGCTTCGCCTTGAAGTTGTCGTGCGACTTCACGCTGTCGCGCGAGATGCCGACCACTTCGGCGCCCGCCGCCTGGAATTGCGCGTACAGGTCGCGGAACTGCAGGCTTTCCGTCGTGCAGCCCGGCGTGTTGTCCTTCGGATAGAAAAAAAGGACGACCTTCTTGCCGCGCAGGCTGGAAAGCGTGAAGTCGCCGGCCGTCGAGGGCGCGGTGAAATCGGGAACGGGCTGGTCGACTGCAATCGGCACGAAGTTTTCTCCTGTTGTTATTCGGTTGCGTGATTCGGTTGCCAGGGTGCGGGAAAAGCGGCGCGTCGGCCGGATTTCAGCCCGGCTGCACGATCAGTTCGCCCGCGCGCCCCGGAATCTCGCCCCACGTCACAGGGTACGTGGGCAGGGTCGAGCGGTCCAGCGTCGCATGATAATCGCCCATCGTGGCGAAGCTGTGTCCTTGCGCGCGCCAGCCGGCAAGCAGTTGCTCGAATACCGGCGCGAGCTTTTGCCCTTCGAGTTCGGCGTGCAGCGTGAACACCTGGTCGTGCGGATTGTTCGCGGTGTGCTGCAGCAGATGCCCGGCGACGTTGCTCACGTCGACGCCATCGACGCCCAGCACTTCGTCGAGCGTCGGCAGCGTGGTCGGCATCTGGATGTGCTTGAGCGTCCGGCCGTCGAGCACCGGGATATATGGCGTGTGGCCGCGTCCATCGGACGCATACTGCATGCCCCACGCGTCGATCTGCTCGAACGCGTAGCCGTTCATCTGCCAGCCGGCCGCGCCGTGCGTGACGGGCGCGGTGCCGAAAATCTCGATGAAGCGCGCGTGGCTTTGCTGCATCTGCGCCGCGGTCCACGCACGGTCACGCTGGCGCACGTTGTCCTGCCAGTACACGTGATCCCACGTATGGATGCCGCATTCGAAACCGGCCTCATGGATCGCGCGCATCTCGGCGACGGCATGCCGGCCGATGTCCGGCCCCGGCAGCAGCACGCCATACATCAGCGTCTTGACGCCGTAATGCTCGACCACCGACGTGCGCGACACCTTCTTCAGAAACCCCGGCCGGAATACGCGCCGCAGCGCCCAGCCGGTGTGATCCGGGCCGAGGCTGAAGAGAAACGTGGCCCGGGCGCCGAACTTGTCGAGCAGGCGCGCGAGATTGGGCACGCCTTCACGCGTGCCGCGCAGCGTGTCGACGTCGATCTTCAGGACGATGCGAGCCACGCGCTACCCTTACGATTGCTCGACCAGCTTGCGGGCATCGCCGACATGGCCGCGATACGCTTCGAAGATCTTGCGCAACGCGTCGTCCATCGTGGCGAGCGGCTTCCAGCCCAGTTCCTGCATCGTGTTGTCGATCTTCGGCACGCGGTTCTGGACGTCCTGGTAGCCGTTGCCGTAATAGGCGCCCGACGACGTCTCGACCAGTTGCACGTCCTTCGCGCTCGGCGCGTACTCGGGGAATTCGTTCGCGAGCTTGAGCATCATGTTCGCGAGTTCGCGCACGGAGAAGTTGTTGCTCGGGTTGCCGATGTTGTAGATCTTGCCCGTCGCCACGCCGTCCTTGTTCTCGATGATCTTCATCAGCGCGCCGATGCCGTCGTCGATGTCGGTGAACGCGCGCTTCTGCGCGCCGCCGTCGACGAGACTGATGTTCTCGCCGCGCACGATGTGGCCAAGGAACTGCGTGACCACGCGCGAGCTGCCTTCCTTCGGCGTGTAGATGGAGTCGAGGCCCGGGCCGATCCAGTTGAATGGTCGGAACAGCGTGAAGTTCAGGCCTTCCATGCCGTAGCCCCAGATCACGCGGTCCATCAACTGCTTCGAGCACGCATAGATCCAGCGCGGCTTGTTGATCGGGCCGTAGGAGAGCAGCGACTCTTCCGGGTCGAATTGCTCGTCGGCGCACATGCCATAGACTTCCGACGTCGACGGAAACACCAGATGCTTGCCGTACTTCACGGCCGAGCGGACGATCGGCAGGTTCGCCTCGAAGTCGAGTTCGAACACGCGCAGCGGCTGCTTCACGTAGGTGGCGGGCGTGGCGATCGCGACCAGCGGCAGGATCACGTCGCACTTCTTCACGTGATACTCGACCCACTCCTTGTTGATCGTGATGTCGCCTTCGAAGAAGTGCATCCGCTCGTGATTCGCGAGGTCGCCGAGGCGATCGGTTTGCATGTCCATCCCGAAGACTTCCCAGTCGGTGGTTTCGAGGATGCGCTTGGACAGGTGATGGCCGATGAAGCCGTTGACGCCGAGGATCAGGACTTTTTTCATGAATGACGATTGGATTGAGTGAGTCGGCCGAAGTCGGCAGGACTGACGACGCGTTCGCCGTCGGCTGGATCCGCGCTGCTGCTCGCAATTTTGTGCCGCAATTCATGGATGGCGATCACGCGACGGTCGCCGCAGACGCCAAACAGCGCATTATCCGCTACGGCCACGCCCGCGGGCAAATTTGCGACGGTTCGCAGAAGCCCGGCCGGGATGGCCGGCGTGCCGCTTTCCGGCACGAGCCGGGCACGCGCGACGATGAAGCGCTCGTCGCCGATGTCGGTGAACGCGCCGGGATACGGCGGCGCGACCGCGCGGACCAGGTTGTACACCTGCGCTGCCGGCTGCGACCAGTCGATGCGGCCGTCCTCGGGCTTGCGTCCGCCGAAGTAGCTGCCGGCGGCGAGGTCGTTCGGCAGGCGCGGCGCCTCGCCCGCCAGCAGCGCGGGCAGCACGCGCCAGAGCGTCTGCTCGGCGGCGACGGTGGTCTTGTCGAAAACCTGGCTCGCGGTGTCGTCGGGGAGAATCGGCACCGGCGTTTGCGCGAGGATCGCGCCGGCGTCGGGCTTGGCGGCCATTTCGTGGAGCGTCGCGCCGGTCTCGGTCTCGCCGCGCAGGACGGCCCAGTTCGTCGGCACGCGCCCGCGATACTTCGGCAGCAGCGACCCGTGCATGTTGTACGCGCCGCGCTTCGCTGTCGCGAGCAGTTCGACCGGCAGCATGTGCCGGTAGTAGAACGAGAAGATGAAGTCCGGCGCGAGCCGGTTCACGGCGTCGAAGAGTTCGGGCGCTTTCGGATCGGCGGGCGTGATCACGTCGATGCCATGTTCCGCCGCCACCGCCGCCACGCTGCCGAACCAGATGTTCTCGGTCGGGCTGTCCTCGTGCGTGACGACGAGCGCGACCTCGACACCGCGCGCGAGCAGCACCTGCAGGCAGCGCACGCCGACGTTGTGATACGCGAAGACCACGGCGCGCGGCTTCATCGCCCTTGTTCCTCGCGCTGCACCACGGCGACCGTCTGCACGGCTTCCTGGCGCGGCTTGTTGAGCGTCGTGCGGCCGTCGCGCTGTTCGAGGATCGTCTGCACGAGATAGCGCGGCCGCGCGCGCACTTGCTGATAGATGCGGCCGATATATTCGCCGAGCAGCCCGAGCGCGAAGATGATCACGCCGAGCATGAAGAACGTGATGGCGAAGAGGGTGAACACACCCTCGACTTCCGCGCCGAACATGAAGCGGCGAATCAGCAGCAGCAGGAACAGCGCGGCCGACCCCGTCGACAGGATCACGCCGATGAACGACAGCCATTGCAGCGGCACGACCGAAAAGCCGGTGACGAGGTCGAAGTTCAGGCGAATCAGGCTGTAGAGCGAATACTTCGATTCGCCCGCGAAGCGCTCCTCGTGCGCGACGTCGACTTCGATCGGGTTCTGCGCGAACGTGTACGCGAGCGCCGGGATGAACGTGTTGATCTCGCCGCAGCGGTTGATCGTGTCGATGATGTGCCGGCTGTAGGCGCGCAACATGCAGCCCTGGTCGGTCATCTTGATGTGCGTGATGCGCTCGCGCAGGCGGTTCATCACCCGCGACGCCTTCTTGCGCCACAAGCTGTCCTGGCGCTGCTGTCGGATCGTGCCGACGTAGTCGAAGCCCTCGCGCATCTTGGTGACGAGCTTGCCGATTTCTTCCGGCGGGTTCTGCAAATCGGCGTCGAGCGTGACGACGATCTCACCGCGCGACTGCTCGAAGCCCGCGAGAATCGCCATGTGCTGCCCGTAGTTGCCGTTGAGCAGGATCACGCGGGTCGTGTCGGGACGCACATGGAACTGCTGCGCGAGGAGCGCGGCCGACTTGTCGCGGCTGCCGTCGTTGATGAAGATCACTTCATACGACGCGCCGAGCCCATCGAGCGCCGGATAGAGACGCTCGAAAAGCGCGGCGAGGCCGGCTTCCTCGTTGTAGACCGGAATGACGACCGAAACTTCAGGCGCCGCCGGCAGAAAATCCGTATGACTCATGTTGCGCTGGGTTCCCTTGGGGTTAGGTGCCGTATTGGCCGAACTGCTCGCAGATCTCGTCGACGGCGCGCACGACGCGCGCCACATCGTCCTGGCTCATCAGCGTGAAGAGCGGCAGCGTGACCGTCGATGCGCCGTAGCGTTCCGCGTGCGGGAACATGCCTTCATGAAAGCCGCGCGCGCGATACAGCGTGAAGAGATGGAGCGCCGGGTAGTGCACGCCGGTGCCGATGCCGCGTTCCTTCATCTGCGCCATGAACTCGGCGCGCGTCATTTTCAGGCGATCCAGCGGCAGCGCGATCTGGAACATGTGCCAGTTGCTGTCGGTGAAATTCTGAGCGGGAAACCCCACGCCGAGTTTCGCCGCCGCGCCGTTGGCGAAGGCTTCGAAATACACGCGAGCGAGTTGCCGGCGCTTTTCCGTGAACCGCTCGACGTGCTTCAACTGGCCGAGGCCGACCCGCGCGGCGACGTCCGTCAGGTTGTACTTGCCGCCGAGCAGGTCGCAGTCCATGCCGTCGAAACCCGTGCGCGTGATGCCCTGCAGCCGGTATTTCTGCGCGAGGACCGCTTCTTCCTCGTTGTTCAGGACGAGCGCGCCGCCTTCGATCGTCGTCACGTTCTTGTTCGCGTGAAAGCTGAACGAGACGATGTCGCCGAACGAGCCGATCCGCTTGCCGCGCCAGGTCGAGCCGAATGCCTGCGCGGCGTCTTCGATCACGCGCAGCTTGTGGGCGCGCGCGATGTCGTAGAGCCGGTCCATGTCGACCGGCAGGCCCGACAGATACACCGGCATGAGCGCCTTCGTGCGCGGCGTGATCGCCTTCTCCAGCAGGTCGAGATCCATGTTGCGGGTGGCCGGGTCGATATCGACGAACACCGGCGTCGCGCCCGTTTCCAGGATCACGTTGCTGGTGGACACCCAGGTCATCGGCGTGGTGATGACTTCGTCGCCCGCGCCGACGCCCGCGATCCGCAAGCCGATTTCCATCGTCGCCGTGCCGGAGTTGAACGAGCGCACCGGCCGGCCGCCGCAATACGCCGACAATTCGGCTTCGAACTGCTGGTTCTGCGGGCCGGTCGTGATCCAGCCCGAGCGCAGCACGTCGACGACGCCCTGGATCGTCTCTTCGTCGATCTCGGCGCGCACGAACGGAAGGAAAGGCAGCGATGTCTGATTCATGGACTATCTGCTTAAAAATGAAGGGTTTAGCCGCGCGCCAGGATGGCGACGCCGATGAGGATGATGCCAATCCCGATGAGGCGCTGCATCGACAGCACCTCGCCGAACAAATACCACGCCGCGAAGGCGTTCACGACGTATCCGAGCGAGAGCATCGGATAGGCGATCGACACGTCCACCCGCGACAGACCGATGATCCACACCCCGACGCTGAACACGTAGCACGTCAGGCCGCCGACGATCGGCCACTGCGTCGCAAGCTTCAAGCCGACCGGCAGGATGTTCTCGCGGCTGAATTCGAAGTGCCCGACGGCGTTCACGCCTGCTTTGAGCAACAACTGCGCGCAGGCGTTCAACAATACGCCGATGACGATGCAAAGGAAGGATATCGGGTTCATTACGGGCGGTAAAAGGTCTCGAGGCTCGATTTCAGCGGATTAAATCATCTTACCGAACGACCGTGCGATCGTTTCACGGGATTCACGGCTGGGCTTGTGCCGCGGGCTTTTCCACGATCACGCGCCGGTCGTCGCGCGCGATGACCTCCATCGGCACGTGGCGCGCGAGCAATTCGTCGTAGCGGCCGGGCGGCATCAGCGCGAGCGCGTAGCGGTCGGCGTCCCAGCGCTTCACCCATTCGTCGATCGTCGGCACCCACTTCTGCGGCTCCGTTTCGACGCCGAAGCGCAGTTCGTCGGCTTCCTGGACCATGATCATCGTGTGGCCGAGATAGAACGGCATGGTGTGGTCGAGCTTGGCGATCGAATAAAACGGCGTGTCGGGCGGGAGTTTCGCCATCGCGGCCTTGACCGCCGGCACGAGCTTCACGCCCGAGCTTTCGCGGCCGAAGACGTCATGCCCCGTACCCGCGATCGTGCCGAGCAAGAGCCACGCCGTGCCGAGCGCGACCGCCGCCGCGATCGTGCTGCGCCGGTTGAGCCACAACGCAACGAGCGTCACGACGAACGCCACCGCGAGCGCCGCGTACACCCAGACCTGGAACTCGCGATAGAGCGCGTTCGGCGTGTGTCCGCTGCCCGCGCGCCCGAGAAAGATCGCGCCGAACGCCGCCGCGATCAGGAACACGGCGTAGCCGACCAGATGCCGGTGCCACTGCACGCGCGTGACGAGCGGCAGGTAGACGCCGAGCAGCAGGGCGATGGCGGGCGCGATCGGCAGCGTGTAGGACAGCAGCTTCGAATGCGATGCGCTGAAGAACAGGAATATGAAGACCGTCCAGATCATCAAAAGCGGCGCGGGCGCGAAACCGTTGGGTTGGCGCGGCACTTTCCACGCGTGGCGCACGCTCTGGAAGGTGATCGAGAGCCATGGCAGGAAGCCGACGATCAGCACCGGCACGAAGTAATAGAACGGGCCGGGACGGTTCTGCTCGGGCGTGAGATAGCGCTTGAACTGCTGGACGATGAAGAAGAAATTGAAGAATTCGGGGTTCTTGATCTGCACGAGGATGAACCACGGCGCCGCGACGATCAGGAACACGATCAGCCCGCTCGCGAGGTAGAGGCGCTTCCAGAGTGCCCAGTCGCGGGTAATCAGCGTATAGAGCACGAGCACGGCGCCCGGCAGGATGATGCCGACCAGCCCTTTTGATAGGAGCGCCGCGGCCATCCCGGCCCAGCAAACCCACATCCACAGGCGCACTTCGCGAGACGGCAGGTTCGGGCGCTGCGCGAGCAGGAGCGCGCACAGCGTCAGTTCCATCCAGAACGACAGGCCCATGTCGAGCGTATTGAAGTGGGCCATCAGGTTCCAGTACGGCGCCGTCGCGAGGATGACCGCCGCGCAGAAACCCGTCACGCCGTTGAACACGCGCGCGCCCGTGTAGCCGACGAGCAGCACGCCCGCGAAGCCCGTCAGCGCCGTGTAGAGCCGCGCCTGCCATTCGCCGATGCCGAACCAGGCGAACGTCAGCGCGTTCGCCCAGGTCTGCAGCGGCGGCTTCTCGAAGTATTTGTAGCCGTTGTAGCGCGGCGTGATCCAGTCGCCGGTGACGAACATTTCGCGCGCCATTTCAGCGTAGCGGCCTTCGTCGCTCGGCACGAGGTGGCGCAACCCGAGCGGCACGAACCAGATCAGCGCGAGCGCGAGAATGAGGAGGAGTAGCGTTAGGCGGGTGAGCGGTAGCCGCGAAGGCGTATCGTTCATGAGAGTCGACCTGTCCGATGCCGCACGCGCGGCGCTAACAAAAACAAAAAAGGGCTCGAGTATCGCGCGGCGAACCTTATGGAACGCTTACGGGATCAAGGCGGGGCTAGCTGGCTCGCGTCGTGGCGCGGCAGCACAGGCACGGCGCGCTGGGGCTCCCTATGAACCCGCCGTAAGCCTCTCGCCGCAATGGCGGCCCAGTTTTCACACGCGTCCCGCGCCGGTCGGCAGGCCGTTTGCTCGGCCGGAATGGACGTGCCGGAGCCCGCTCCCGCGACGACGGCCGCGAGTTTACCGCACTGCGGCCCCGATTTCGTGAATCTGCGCGATAAAGCGGCGCTCAGGCCCGGATCAGGCTTCGATCAGCAAGGCCGCCGCGACGCGGCGCCCCTCGGACATCAGAATGTTGTAGGTGCGGCAGGCGGCGCCAAAATCCATCGTCTCGACGCCGATGCGATGCTTCGCGAGCTGCGCGGTCAGGCGCGGATGCGGAAAGCGCAGGCGCGATCCGCTGCCGAAGATCACCACTTCCGGCGCGGCCGCGACGAGCGCTTCGAAGTGCTCGGGCGCGAGCGCTTCGAACGAAGAGACCGGCCACTCGATGACGGCCCCTTCCGGCATCACGATGATGCTGCCTTCGTGCCGTTCGAGGTTGATGGCGACGTAGCCGTCGCCGTAACTGGTGATCGTGTTCAGCGCGCCGCTGGATTCCTGGTGTAGTTTCAAAACGATATTTCCGACAGGCGTGGATGGCGGGAAGGGCAGACGGTCGTTCGCGCGGCGGCCAATCGGCTCGGCGATCGCTGGGCCGATCGTGGCAATTCCGGCGGCGAGCCGCCTTCGATTGGTGCATTGCGGAAGTCGGTCATAATCCGCTAAATTATAACTTTCCAGCCGGCGAGACCGCTCGACCGGCATCCATTGCACTCGCCGCGCCGCCACAAGCCGCGATCGACACGCAATCTGGTCCGCAACACCTGCCTCGACCTTGGGCCGATCCGGCCCGGCGCCGCGCGCCACTTATCCTGCGCAAGCACGCCAGACCGCCGTCCGCCAGTTCACCGACGTTCGCCCGCGCCGCCATCCGAGCCGTGACCCGAGCCCCGGATCGGCGCAAAAAATCGCCGCAGCGGGCGCGGTCGCTTAAAATTCCCCGCGACGCCGCTCGTCGCACCGTCAAGAACCATCGCCGATTAGTCCGCTTGATTACCCAGAGCAGCCAGCCGTGAAACCGATCCTCAAATCCAACAAGTTGCAAAACGTCTGCTACGACATTCGCGGGCCGGTCCTCGAGCACGCGAAGCGCCTCGAAGAGGAAGGCCACCGGATCATCAAGCTCAACATCGGCAACCTGGCCGCGTTCGGCTTCGACGCACCGGACGAAATCATCCAGGACATGATCCGCAACCTGCCGTCGTCGTCGGGCTATTCGGACTCGAAGGGCGTCTTCGCCGCGCGCAAGGCGATCATGCACTACACGCAGCAAAAGGGCGTGACGGGCGTCGAACTGGACGACATTTTCATCGGCAACGGCGCGTCGGAACTGATCGTGATGGCGATGCAGGCGCTCCTCAACGACGGCGACGAAGTGCTGCTGCCCGCGCCGGACTACCCGCTGTGGACGGCCGCCGTGAGCCTGTCGTCGGGCACGCCGCGCCACTACATCTGCGACGAGGGCGCCGGCTGGATGCCCGATCTCGACGATATCCGCGCGAAGATCACGCCGAACACGCGGGCGCTCGTCGTCATCAACCCGAACAATCCGACGGGCGCGCTGTATTCGGACGAACTGCTGCTTTCCCTGATCGAGATCGCGCGCGAGCACGGCCTGATCATTTTCGCCGACGAGGTCTACGACAAGATCGTCTACGACGGCAAGACGCATACGTCGGTGGCCGCGCTCTCCGAAGACGTGCTGACGGTGACGTTCAACAGTTTGTCGAAGAGCTATCGCTCGTGCGGCTATCGCGCGGGCTGGATGTTCATCTCCGGCCTGATCGAGGAGAACCGCCGCCGCGCGAACGACTACATCGAGGGCCTCGGCATTCTCGCGTCGATGCGCCTCTGCGCGAACGTGCCCGGCCAGTACGCGATCCAGACGGCGCTCGGCGGCTACCAGAGCATCAACGACCTGATCTTGCCGGGCGGGCGCCTCTTCAAGCAGCGCGAGCTCGCGTACGACATGCTCACCGCCATTCCGGGCGTATCGTGCGTGAAGCCGCAGGCCGCGCTCTACATGTTCCCGAAACTCGACCCGAAGATGTACCCGATCGAGGACGACCAGCAGTTCATCACCGACCTGTTGCTCGAAGAGCGCACGCTGCTCGTGCAGGGAACGGGCTTCAACTGGCCGACGCCTGACCATTTCCGTGTCGTGTTCCTGCCGAACGTCGACGACCTCGCGGATTCGATTCATCGCATCGCGCGTTTTCTCGACGGTTATCGCAAACGTCACTCCGCTTAACCCTTCTATAAGACTCACGCTGCATGGAACCGATCAAAGTTGGACTGCTGGGCTTCGGCACGGTGGGCAGCGGCACCTTCACGGTACTGCGCCGCAACCAGGAAGAAATCAAGCGCCGCGCCGGCCGCGGCATCGAAATCGCGCGGGTCGCCGTGCGCACGCCGTCGAAGGCCCAGGCCGCCGCGGACGCAGGCATCGCGGTGACCGATGACTTCAACGCCGTCGTCGACGATCCTTCCATCGACATCGTCTGCGAGATGATCGGCGGGACGGGCGCGGCGCGCGAACTGGTGCTGCGCGCCATCGCGAACGGCAAGCACGTCGTCACGGCGAACAAGGCGCTGCTCGCCGTGCATGGCAGCGAAATCTTCGAGGCGGCGCGCGCGAAGGGCGTGATGGTCGCGTTCGAGGCGGCGGTGGCGGGCGGCATTCCGATCATCAAGGCGCTGCGCGAAGGGCTGACGGCGAACCGCATCCAGTACATCGCGGGCATCATCAACGGCACGACGAACTACATTCTCTCGGAGATGCGCGACCGCGGGCTCGACTTCGCGACCGCGCTCAAGGCCGCGCAGGAACTGGGCTACGCCGAAGCCGATCCGACCTTCGACATCGAAGGCGTCGACGCCGCGCACAAGGTCACGATCATGAGCGCGATCGCGTTCGGCGTGCCGGTGCAGTTCGAGCGCGCCTACGTGGAAGGCATCAGCAAGCTGTCGGCCGTCGACATCCGCTACGCCGAGGAACTCGGCTATCGCATCAAGCTGCTCGGCATCACGCGGCGCACGGAGAAGGGCATCGAACTGCGCACGCATCCGACGCTGATTCCGGCCAAGCGCCTGCTCGCGAACGTCGAAGGCGCGATGAACGCGGTCGTCGTGCATGGCGACGCGGTCGGCACGACGCTCTACTATGGCAAGGGCGCGGGCGCCGAGCCGACGGCGTCCGCCGTGGTCGCCGACCTGGTCGACGTGACGCGCCTGCATACGGCCGACCCCGAGCATCGCGTGCCGCATCTCGCGTTCCAGCCCGACAGCCTCTCGAACACGCCGATCCTGCCGATCGACGACGTGACGAGCGGATACTACCTGCGCCTGCGCGTCGCGGACGTGACGGGCGTGCTCGCCAACATCACGCGCATCCTCGCCGACAAAGGCATCTCGATCGACGCGTTGCTGCAGAAGGAATCGGAGCAGGTCGACGGCGTCGACAAGGGCGAAACCGACATCATCCTGATCACGCACGAGACGGTCGAAAAGAACGTGAACGTGGCGATCGGCGAGATCGAGGCGCTCTCCACCGTCGTGTCGAACGTGACCAAGCTGCGCATGGAAGCGCTGAACTAGGATCGAAGCCATGAATTACATCTCGACGCGCGGCGCCGGCATTGGCGAGCGCCACACGTTTTCGGACATCCTGCTCGGCGGTCTCGCGAAGGACGGCGGGCTGTACCTGCCAAACGAATATCCACGTGTCTCAGCCGATGAACTCGCGCGTTGGCGCACGCTGTCGTATGCGGATCTCGCATTCGAAGTGCTGTCGAAATTCAGCGACGACATCCCCGCCGGGGAACTGCGCTCGCTCACGCGCAAGACCTATACCGCGCAGGTCTACAGCAACGTGCGCCACGAGGAGAGCGCCGCGCAGATCACGCCGTTGAAGACGCTCGGTGTCGAGAACGGCGCGCCGCTGTCGCTGCTGGAACTGTCGAATGGTCCGACGCTCGCGTTCAAGGACATGGCGATGCAGTTGCTCGGCAATCTGTTCGAGTACACGCTGGCGAAGCACGGCGAGACGCTGAACATCCTCGGCGCGACCTCCGGCGACACCGGCAGCGCGGCCGAATACGCGATGCGCGGCAAGTCGGGCGTGCGCGTGTTCATGCTCTCGCCGCACAAAAAGATGAGCGCGTTCCAGACCGCGCAGATGTTCTCGCTGCAGGACCCGAACATCTTCAATCTGGCGGTGGAAGGGAACTTCGACAACTGCCAGGACATCGTCAAGGCCGTCTCCAACGACCACGCGTTCAAGGCCGCGCACAAGATCGGCACGGTCAATTCGATCAACTGGGCGCGAGTCGTGGCGCAGGTCGTCTACTACTTCAAGGGCTATTTCGCCGCGACGAAGAGCAATGACGAGCGCGTGTCGTTCACGGTGCCGTCGGGCAATTTCGGCAACGTGTGCGCCGGTCACATCGCGCGGATGATGGGGCTGCCGATCGCGCAACTGGTCGTCGCGACCAACGAGAACGACGTGCTCGACGAGTTTTTCCGCACCGGCATCTATCGCGTGCGCTCGGCCGACGAGACGTATCACACGACGAGCCCGAGCATGGACATCTCGAAGGCGTCGAACTTCGAGCGCTTCGTGTTCGACCTGCTCGGCCGCGATCCGGCGCGCGTGCTGCAATTGTTCCGCGACGTCGAGGAGAAGGGCGGCTTCGATCTCGCGGCAAGCGGCGATTTCGCCCGCGTGAAGGAGTTTGGCTTCGTGTCGGGGCGCAGCAGCCACGCCGACCGCGTGGAAGCGATCCGCGACGTATTCGAGCGCTACGACACGATGATCGACACCCACACCGCCGACGGACTCAAAGTCGCGCGGGAAAACCTGCAGCCGGGCGTGCCGATGATCGTGCTGGAAACCGCGCAGCCGATCAAATTCGGCGAGACGATCCGCGAGGCGCTCAAGCGTGAGCCGGAACGGCCGCAGGCGTTCGTCGGGCTTGAAAAATTGCCACAAAGATTCGATATCGTGTCTGCGGACGCGAGCGTCGTGAAAGCGTATATCGCCGAGCGGACCTGAACCGGCGACGTAACGCCTTATCGACGCAGCGCGGGGCGCGGCAGACTTGCCGCGCCCCGTTTCGCTTGGGGCTGGGGCTTTCGCCGCGGCACGGCGCCGCTTGGCCGGAATCGGCTTCGTCGGGGGACCGCAAAGAGGCCCGTTCTCGCGCCGCCGCTATCGGAGAATTCCGCAAAACCATCGCAAAAACTGCTAAAATACGCGGTTTTTCGCCGTATACCATTCAAAAGGACGCGCTGTGCTGTCTACTGCCAATATCACCATGCAATTCGGGCCGAAGCCCCTCTTCGAGAACATTTCGGTCAAGTTCGGGGAAGGAAATCGCTACGGCCTGATCGGGGCGAACGGCTGCGGCAAGTCGACCTTCATGAAGATCCTCGGCAGCGACCTGGAACCGAGTTCCGGCAACGTCATGCTCGAGCCGAACATCCGCCTCGGCAAGTTGCGCCAGGACCAGTTCGCGTACGAGGACATGCGCGTGCTCGACGTCGTCATGATGGGCCACACCGAAATGTGGGCCGCGATGACCGAGCGCGACGCGATCTACGCGAACCCCGACGCCACCGACGACGACTACATGCGCGCCGCCGACCTCGAAGCCAAGTTCGCCGAATACGACGGCTATACGGCCGAAGCGCGCGCGGGCGAGCTGCTGCACGGCATCGGCATCGCAATCGCCGATCACAACGGTCCGATGAGCAACGTGGCGCCGGGCTGGAAGCTGCGCGTGCTGCTCGCGCAGGCGCTGTTCTCGAAGCCCGACGTGCTGCTGCTCGACGAGCCGACCAACAACCTCGACATCAACTCGATTCGCTGGCTCGAAGACGTGCTGAACCAGTACAACTCGACGATGATCATCATCTCGCACGATCGACACTTCCTGAACCAGGTCTGCACGCACATGGCGGACATGGATTACGGCACGCTGAAGGTCTATCCGGGCAACTACGACGACTACATGCTCGCGAGCACGCAGGCGAAGGAACGCCAGCAGGCCGCGAACCAGAAGGCGAAGGACCGCATCTCCGATTTGCAGGACTTCGTGCGCCGCTTCTCGGCGAACAAGTCGAAGGCGCGCCAGGCCACGAGCCGCGCGAAGCAGATCGAGAAGATCAAGATCGAGGAATTCAAGCCGTCGTCGCGCCAGAATCCGTTCATCCGTTTCGACTTCGAGAAGAAGCTGTACAACATTGCCGTGGTCGCGGACAGCATCACCAAGAAGTACGACCGGACCATCTTCGAGCGCTTCGACCTGAGCGTGCAGCCGGGCGAACGGATTGCGATCATCGGCGAGAACGGCGCGGGCAAGACCACGCTCCTGAAGTCGCTCAAGGGCGCAACCGCACTCGACGGCGGCACGGTGAAATGGGCGGAAAACGCGAATGTCGGCTACATGCCGCAGGACACCTACGAAGAGTTTCCGGACGACGAGACGCTGACCGACTGGGTCTACCAGTATCGCCAGGAAGGCGACGACGACCAGATGGTGCGCGGCACGCTCGGGCGGCTGCTCTTCAACGCCGACGACATCCGCAAGTCCGTGAAGGTGCTGTCGGGCGGTGAAAAGGGCCGCATGATTTGGGGCAAGCTGATGCTCGGCCGCCACAACGTGCTGCTGATGGACGAGCCGACCAACCACATGGACATGGAATCGATCGAATCGCTGCAGATCGCGCTCGAGAAATACGAGGGCACGCTGATCTTCGTGTCGCACGACCGGGAGTTCGTGAGCGGGCTGGCGAACCGCATTATCGAAGTGCGCACCGATGGCACGCTGCGGGATTTCGGCGGCACGTACGAGGAGTTTCTGGCGAGCCAGGGGATTCAGTAAGTCTGCGGCTTCTGGCATCGCCACTGAGAACGGCCCGCTTCGCAAGAAGCGGGCCGCTTTGTTTTGCAAAAGCCTTCCGAATATCGAGCCAGCACGAGGCCCGCTGGCTCGATAAAACGCTCCGGGCACTCCGCGTAACAAGGTCGCACGCGACGGCTTGCCGCTACCTGCCTTGATATTCCGCAAGCGTCGCCCTGCATCCTTCGATCACACTTTCCCGATCTGAATCCATCGAAGGACATCTCGTCATGACCACGCTCCCCATGCTGACCCTCCGCGGCCGCACGCTGTTACCCATCGTGCAGGGTGGAATGGGCGTCGGCGTTTCGGCGCATCGCCTGGCGGGTGCAGTCGCGCGCGAGGGCGCACTCGGCACGATCGCGAGTATCGACCTGCGTCATCATCACGCCGACTTGCTCGAACGCTGCAAGGCGAACCCGGATCGCGCGACGCTCGAAGCTGCCAACCAGGAAGCGCTCGCACGCGAGATCAAGGCCGCGAAGCAATTGAGCGAAGGCCGCGGCATGATCGCCGTGAACGTGATGCGCGCGGTCAGTTCGTATGCCGACTCCGTGAAAACCGCGTGCGAGGCCGGCGCGGACGCGATCGTCATGGGCGCGGGCCTGCCGCTCGATTTGCCGGACCTGACGCAAGGCGTCGACATCGCGCTGATTCCGATCCTGTCCGATAGTCGCGGCATCGCGCTCGTGCTGAAGAAATGGATCAAGAAGAACCGCCTGCCCGACGCCATCGTGATCGAGCATCCGGCGCATGCCGGCGGCCATCTCGGCGTCGCGAACCTCGGTGACATGCAGGACGCGCGCTTCGATTTTGCCCGCGTGATCGAGGAAACGATGCAGACCTTCGACACCCTCGGCATCGAGCGCACGCGCATTCCGCTGATCGTCGCGGGGGGCATCAACAGCCACGCTACGGTGCGCGCGTGCCTGGCGGCGGGCGCGGCGGGCGTGCAGCTTGGCACGCCTTTCGCGGTGACGGAGGAAGGCGATGCGCATCCGAACTTCAAGCGCATCCTGGCCGAAGCGGAACCCGAAGACATCGTCGATTTCGTCAGCGTGACGGGACTGCCGGCGCGCGCCGTCAAGACGCCGTGGCTCATGCGTTATCTGCGCAACGAGGAACGCATCCGCACGAAGATCGGCGCGCGCAAGCAAACCTGTCCGACCGGGCTCGACTGCCTTGCGGTGTGCGGGCTGCGCGACGGCATCGAAAAGTTCGGCCACTTCTGTATCGACACGCGGCTCTCCGCCGCGTTGCGCGGCGATTTCTCGAACGGCCTGTTCTTTCGCGGCCGCGAGGCGCTGCCGTTCGGATCGGCGATCCGCAGCGTGCGTGAATTGCTGGACCTTTTGCTTACCAACCGCCAGCCGGTGACGGCCTGAGCTTACAACCCTGGTTACAGCCGATCGTTGCGGAACCGTATCGCGGTTCCCTCGCGGGTGATGCGTTCCCAGACCACCCGCTTTTCCTCTTCCGAGAGAAAAACCCAGTTCGAGACTTCGCCCGCCGTGCGGCCGCAGCCCTTGCAGATTTCGTCGAAGAGGGTCGAACAGACGCCGATACAGGGGCTGTCCGGCAAGCCGTGAAGATTCGATGACATAAAAAACCCGTTTGCGTCCGCCCGCCAACACTGGCGGGCGGACGAGATAAACCTCAGCGGGCGATACTGTAGCCGATCCGCGCGATCCGGTGAGTACGCTGGTTGTAATCGAGGATGTCCTTGCCGTCGTGCGGGTCGTCCGGCAGCATCAAGCGGTTCTTGAAGCGGAACTTGAATTTCGCGCGGTTCTAGCCGTTCTGACCGTCGCCGAAATACATCGGCTCGAAGGTCGAGAGGCGACGCTCGGAGGTGGCCGTCGTCAGGCGCCGCCCACCCACTGCCACAACAGCGCGAAGTTGAGCAGGACGATGATCCCCGCGCACGCCCACGCCAGCGCGAGCGGAATCCGCGCGACGCGCCAGCGGCCCATCAGTCCGGCGTCCGATGCGAAACGCACGAGCGGGATTACCGCGAGCGGCAATTGCATGCTCAGCACCACCTGGCTTGCCACGAGCAACTGATTCGACCCGTGTTCGCCGAACGAGCCGACCGCGAGCAGCGCCGGCCCGATCGCCAGCCCGCGCGTCAGGAGCGCCCGCGCCCAGCGCGCGATCGACAAGCGCAGGAAGCCTTCCATCACCGCCTGTCCGGCGAGCGTGCCGGTCACGGTCGCGTTCAGCCCGCACGCGAGCAGCGCGGCGGCGAAGAAGATGCTGGCCCACTGGTTGCCGACGAGCGGCGCGATCAGCCGGTGCGCGTCCGCGAGATCCTCGACATCGACGTGGCCGCTCGCGTGAAACACCGCTGCCGCGACGATCAGCAGCGACGCATTGACGGTGAACGCGAGCGCGAGCGACGCGAAGGTATCGATGTTGACGCCGTAGAGCGCTTCGGCGATGGAACGGTCGTCGCCGTGCGGGGCGTGGTCCTTGACCAGCGCCGAGTGCAGATACAGGTTGTGCGGCATCACCGTCGCGCCGAGGATGCCCGCCGCGAGCCAGATCATGCCGGCGTCGCGCAGCAGTTCCTTCGGCGGCGCAAGTCCGGCGAGCGCTTCGTGCCACACCGGCCGGGCCAGCGCGAGTTCGACCACGAAGCAAAAGCCGATGAAAAAGATCAGCGCGGTGATGAACATCTGCAGCGGACGCTTGCCGCGGCTTTGCAGCGCGAGCATCGCGAAGGTGCCGATCGCCGACATCAGCACGCCGGCCGTCAGCGATACGCCGAGCAGCAATTGCAGCGCGACCGCACTGCCGACCACCTCCGCGACGTCGCACGCGATGATCGCAATCTCGCAGGTGATCCAGAGAAACACGGTCGTACGGCGGCTGAAGCGCTCGCGGCACAGGCGCGCGAGATCGCGCCCCGTCACGACGCCCACGCGCGACGCCACCCATTGCAACAGCATGCCCATCAGGCTCGCGACCAGCACGACACTGAGCAGCTGATAGCCGTATTTCGCGCCGCTGCCGAGCGCCGTCGCCCAGTTGCCGGGGTCCATGTAGCCGACTGCGACGAGCGCGCCCGCGCCGACGAACGAGAACCAGCGTCCGCGCGGCGCGCCTTCCGGCAGCAGCGGGCGGCGGTCGTCGCGCGGGTCGCGTTCGGACGGCTGGCGCTCGGCGGGGCACGGCGTGAGTGCGGACGGCGTGGTGTTCATCGTGATCCTGGCCTCGAATAGCTGAAACGGAGTGCGGCGCATCGTGAAAGGAGGGGCGGCAGCCGGCCCGGAAAGCCGGCCGCTCAATGCCGCATGCGCCGCGAATCGCCGAGAGCACCGCCCGTGAGATACGCGCCGGCGTCCGGCGCGTATTCGAAATGGCTAAGCAATGACTGTTCCGCTAGGGCTATTCGATTCCATCGCGACCGGTTGGCCGGCCACGACTTCCGAAAGCGCATATTGAACTACGCAGCCCGTACCCCGATTGGATTCATTGATGCGAGTGTGGTTTTTGCCCGTGTCGCACCCGCGAATTAACGGCTAGAATTGCGCGCGTTTCATGGGGCGGGATCGGCGCGTTTCGCGTGCGCGAATGCTGGCGGCGTCGCGAGCCTGTATCGCCGGCGCGCGCGGCGTGTGAATTTCGCGCGACAAGCGGCGATTGTTTTTTGTCCCGCCCGGGTTTAATGGTAGTTTTCGGACTTTTAAAGGGAGCCGCGGACGAGCCGGCAAAAGAGCAGGCGGTCCGCGCGGCATGAAGCTGTCGAAAGTCGAACGACGGAGAATCGAGATGAAAGAAAAGGTAGCTGCCCTGGCCGGTCTGGTCGCTTGCGTGGCGGCGCTCGTGCCGGTGACGGCATCGGCGAAGGATACGCAGCTCAACGTCTACAACTGGTCGGATTACATCGCCAAGGACACGATCCCGAACTTCACCAAAGAGACCGGCGTCAAGGTCAAGTACGACAACTACGACAGCGACGACACCCTGCAAGCGAAGCTCCTCACCGGCAATTCGGGTTACGACATCGTCGTGCCGACCAGCAACTACGCGGGCAAGCAGATCGCCGCGGACATCTTCGCGCCGCTCGACAAGTCGAAGCTGCCGAACCTGAAGTATCTCGATCCTTCGCTGATGGCACTCGTCGCCGGTGCCGACCCGGGCAACAAGTACACGGTGCCCTGGGCCTACGGCACGACCGGCCTCGGCTACAACGTGACGAAGGCGCAGCAGATTCTCGGCAAGGGCGCGGCGCTCGACAACTGGGACATCCTCTTCAAGCCCGAGAACATTTCGAAGCTGAAGGCATGTGGCGTCTCGGTGCTCGACGCGCCGGACCAGATGTTCGCCGCCGCGCTCCATTACATCGGCAAGGACCCGATGAGCACGAACCCGGCCGACTATCGCGCCGCGCTCGCGATGATGAAGAAGATCCGCCCGTACATCACGCAGTTCAACTCGTCGGGCTATATCAACGACATGGTCGGCGGCGACGTGTGCTTTGCCTACGGCTGGTCGGGCGACGTGGTAATTGCGAAGCATCGCGCGGTCGATGCGAAGAAGCCGTTCAAGATCGAGTACTACATTCCGAAGGGCGGCGCGCCGGTCTGGTTCGACGTGATGGCGATCCCGAAGGACGCGAAGAACAAGGAAGCCGCGCTCGAATGGATCAACTACATCGAGACGCCGCAGGTCCACGCCGCGATCACGAATGCGGTGTATTACCCGAGCGCGAATGCCGAGGCGAAGAAGTACGTCGACAAGGACGTGGCGGACGATCCGGCGGTGTATCCGTCGCAGGACGTGATCAAGACGCTGTTCCTGCTGAAACCGCTGCCGCCGGAGATTCAACGCCTGCAGACGCGGCTCTGGACCGAATTCAAGTCCGGCCGTTAGACTTGAGCCGTTTGTAGCCGTCATGACACGAAGCCCCTGGACCGCCGGGGGCTTTGTTCGTCGCCGGGACGATGCATGCCGCGTGGATGCCGCGTGGATGCCACGCATTCCCGGCGCCACACGCACCACGCGCACCACGCGCAGCACAAAGCGAATACCGCAGGAGTCGAGCAGGCAATCATGAGTGAGCAGTCGAGCGCAGTGCACGCAGCGCCTAACTCCGGCAGGCCGCAGCCGGGCAATTCCGCGGCGTCGGCCGATACGGACAACTTTGTGCAGATCGTCGATGTCGTGAAGAAATTCGGCGAGACGACGGCGGTGAAGGGCGTGAGCCTGTCGGTCAAGAAGGGCGAGTTGTTTGCGTTGCTCGGCAGTTCCGGCTGCGGCAAGTCGACCCTGCTGCGTATGCTCGCGGGGCTCGAATCGGTGACGTCCGGCCAGATCCTGATCGAAGGCGAAGACCTCGCGAAGATGCCGCCGTATAACCGGCCCACCAACATGATGTTTCAGTCGTATGCGCTCTTTCCGCACATGACGGTGGAAGCGAACGTCGGCTTCGGGCTGAAGCAGGAAGGCGTGCGCGGCGACGAACTGAAGAGCCGCGTGCACGGTGTGCTCGAACTCGTGCAGATGGCGCGTTTTGAGAAGCGCAAGCCGCATCAGCTTTCGGGCGGCCAGCAGCAGCGCGTGGCGCTCGCGCGCAGCCTCGTCAAGCGGCCGAAACTGCTGCTGCTCGACGAACCGATGTCCGCGCTCGACAAGCAGATCCGCCAGCGCACGCAGATCGAACTCGTGAATATCCTCGATCAGGTCGGCGTGACCTGCATCATGGTCACGCACGACCAGGAGGAAGCGATGACCATGGCCGACCGGCTCGCCGTCATGAGCGAAGGGCAGATCGTCCAGCTCGGCACGCCGCACGAAGTCTACGAATATCCGAACAGCCGCTTTTCGGCGGAGTTCATCGGCTCGACCAATCTGTTCGACGGCACGGTGGTCGAGGACGAGCCGGACCATGTGTTCGTCGAGTCGGCGGAACTGCCGGTGCGGCTTTACGTGAATCACGGCATTACCGGGCCGCTGGGCATGCCGGTGACGATCTCCGTGCGGCCCGAGCGCATCGCGCTGATGCGCAAGCCGCCCGACGGCGCCTACAACTGGGGCCGCGGCCTGGTGTCGAACATCGCGTACATGGGCGGCTACACGCTCTATCACGTGAAGCTCGACAGCGGCAAGATCGTGGTCGCGAACGTGTCGAGTCTCGCGCTCGGCGAAATCGATTCGCCCACTTGGGACGACGAGGTCTACGTGCGCTGGAGCGCGTCGGCCGGCGTCGTGCTGACGGCATGAAGCGCGCGCTCGCACTGGTGACCGCGCCGTGGCGGCGCATGGGATTGACGGGGCGAACGGCTGTGATCGGCGGTCCGTACGTCTGGCTGCTGCTGTTTTTCTTCGTGCCGTTCCTGCTGGTCGTGAAGATCAGCTTCGCCGATTCGCGCCTCGGCATTCCGCCTTATACCGAACTCGTCGCGATGAAAGAGGGCGTGCTCAGTATCGCGCTCGATTTCTCGCATTACGCGTTCCTTTTCACCGACAGCCTGTATTTCGCCACCTATATGAATTCGCTGCTGGTGGCGGCGGTATCGACCCTGCTGTGTTTGCTGATCGGTTATCCGATGGCGTATTACATCGCGCGCTCGAATCCGGAGACGCGCAATATCCTGATGATGGCGGTCATGCTGCCGTTCTGGACATCGTTTCTGATCCGGGTTTATGCGTGGATCGGCATTCTGAAGAACAACGGCTTGCTCAACAATTTCCTGATGTCGATCGGGCTGATTCATTCGCCGATCGAGCTTTATCACACGAATATCGCGGTTTATATCGGCATGGTGTATTCGTATCTGCCGTTTCTCGTGATGCCGCTTTACGCGCATCTCGTGAAAATGGATTTGACCTTGCTCGAAGCGGCTTACGATCTCGGCGCGAAACCGTGGAAAGCGTTTGTGCAGATCACGTTGCCGCTCTCGAAAAATGGGATTATCGCGGGTTGTTTGCTCGTATTCATTCCGGCGGTCGGGGAATACGTGATTCCTGAACTGCTTGGCGGCGCGGATACGCTGATGATCGGCCGCGTCATGTGGAACGAGTTCTTCGATAACGCCGACTGGCCGATGGCCTCCGCCGTCACCTGCGCGATGGTGCTGCTGCTGCTCGTGCCGATGGCGCTCTTCCAGCATTATCAGGCGAAGCAACTGGAGGAGAGGCGATGATCAAGCCGAGTCGCTCGCTCCAGATGACTTCGCTCGGAATCGGTTTCTTGTTTCTTTATATTCCGATCATCAGTTTGATTGTTTATTCGTTCAACGAGTCGCAATTGGTGACGGTCTGGACGGAATTTTCGCTGCGCTGGTATAAGGCGCTGCTGCACGACGAAGAATTGATCAACGCTGCGTGGCTTTCCTTGCGCGTCGCGCTGTTGACGGCTTGCGCCTCGGTGGTGATCGGGACCTGGGCCGGGTTCGTGCTCGCCCGGATGGGGCGGTTTCGCGGATTTACGCTTTATACCGGCATGATCAATGCGCCGCTCGTGATTCCGGAAGTGATTCAGGGGATTTCGCTGCTGTTGTTGTTTGTGGAAATGGCGAAGGTGCTGGGCTGGCCCGCCGGACGTGGCATTTTCACGATCTGGATCGGGCACGTCATGCTGTGTATCTCGTATGTCGCGATTATCGTGGAATCGCGCGTGCGGGAATTGAATCCTTCGCTCGAAGAGGCGGCGCTCGATTTGGGCGCCACGCCGTTGCGGGTGTTTTTTTCGATCACGCTGCCGCTGATTTCGCAGGCGTTGGTGGCCGGGTGGCTGTTGTCGTTCACGCTTTCGATCGATGACCTGGTGTTGTCGGCGTTTCTTTCGGGGCCGGGGTCGACGACATTGCCGTTGGTGGTGTTTTCGCGCGTGCGGCTCGGGCTGAATCCCGAGATGAATGCGCTCGCGACGTTGTTCATCGCGTTCGTGACGGCGGGCGTGGTGGCCGCCAATTACTTCATGCAGCGCAGTGAGAGGCGGCGGTTGGCCGGGGTTATCTGATTGTCGCTGACCCCCACGCCCCACCTTCAGGCGTCAGCGGCCAGCGCTAAAACCGCGCCGCCCGATACGGCGCAACATCGGTGAAGGGCGTCTCCCCCGACATCATCTCGGCCAGAAGCCGCCCCGTCACCGGCCCGAGCGTAAGCCCGTGATGCGCATGGCCAAAGGCGAACCACAGCCCCGCATGCCGATGCCCCGCACCGATCACCGGGCGCATGTCCGGCGTACACGGGCGCAGCCCGACCCAGGGCTTCTCGTCGAGCCGTCGACCCAGCCCGAACACCGGCCGCGCCGCGCGTTCCGCCAGATCCAGTTGCACCGGGTTCGCCGGCCGCTCGCGCGAAGCCAGTTCGACGCCGGTCGTAAGCCGCAAGCCCCGCCGCATCGGCGCGACCACATAGCCGCCTTCGATATCGACGACAGGACGCAACAGCGGCGCCTGTGCCGCGCTCTCGTAATGCATGTGATAACCGCGCTTCGCCATCAGCGGCACGCGATAACCAAGCGGCCGCAGCACCACATCCGACCACGCGCCGAGGGCGACCACCGCCGCCCCGGCTTCGATCACGCCAGCGTCCGTGCGCACGCGCCAGCCATTGGCGAGTGCTTCGAGCGTCGCTGCATCGCCACGCGCAATCGTGCCGCCCTCGCGCTCGAAAAGCCGCGCGTAACCCTTCGTCAGCGCGCCCGGGTCGGACACGCTTCGAGGGTCGGTCCAGTGGATCGCACCGGCATACCCGCCCGCAAGCGACGCCTCGGTACTCCGCAATGCTGCGTCATCGAGAATGGCGACGTGCAGGCCGTGCGTCGCCGCGATCCGCTTGGCATCGAGCGCCTCGCGCTCGAATGACGCCGCCTCCCGGTACGCTTCGAGCCAGCCAGTCGGACGCACGAGATCGCGCAAACCGGCCCGGTCGATGAACGCATCGTGCTCCGCGACGCATCGCCCGATCAGCGGCAGCATGTCGCGCGAGGCGGCCTGAAGGCGGTCGGGCGCAGACTCCCACCAGAAACGCGCGAGCCAGCGCGCATACGACGGCAGCGAGCGGATGTCGTAGCGCAGCGCCGTCGATCCGTTGCGCGCGAAGCGCAGCACGGTGGGCCAGTCGCGCGGAAACGAATACGGCACGACCGACGACGCCTCGATCAGCCCCGCGTTGCCGAAGCTCGTTTCCTCGCCGGGCGCGCGCCGGTCGACGAGCACGACGCTCCATCCGCGCTGCTGCAAATGCAGCGCGACGCTCACGCCCACGATGCCCGCGCCGAGCACGATCACGTCCTTAGCCATACGCTCCCTGGTCGAAACATGCGGTGCCCGATGATGCCCGATTGCACTCGCTCGAATCACTTTGCAATGATGTCGCGCTTGAAGTACTTCTGCGACAACTGGCTGAGCGTACCGTCCTTCTTCAGCGCGTCGAGCGCCGCGACGATCTTCGCCTTGAGCGCGGCGTCGTTCTTGCGCAAGCCGAATCCCGTGCCTTCGCCGAGTGTCTTCGGATCGGAGAGCGCCGGTCCCGCGAAATCGAAATCCTTGCCCTCCGGCTTGGCGAGAAAGCCGTCGATCGCGGTCTGCACTTCCTGCACGCCGCCGTCGAGCCGCCCGGCCGACAGGTCCGCGAAAATCTGGTCCTGGCTCTGGTACGTGACGACCTGCACGCCTTCACTGGCCCAGTGCTTGCGGACGAAGTCCTCCTGCGTCGAACCCTGCAGCACGCCGACCGACTTGCCCTTGAGGCTCGCGGGCGTCGGCTCCAGTTTCGAGCCGCGTCTGGCGACCATCTGGATCGGCATCACGTAGACGGGGGGAGTGAAGTCGATGGCCTGCTTGCGCTTGTCGGTGATGTTCATCGCCGAGTTGATCACGTCGAACTTGCGTGCCTGAAGTGCGGCGATCAGGCCGTCGAAACTGTTCTCCACCCACACGCATTTCATCTTGATGCGCTGGCAGACGGCATTGCCGATGTCGATGTCGAAGCCTTCCAGTTGCCCCGACGGCGACTTGCTCTCGAAGGGCGGATAGGACGCCTCGACGCCGAAGCGCAGCGTCTGCTGCGTTTCTGCCTGTGCCGAGCCAAGCGCGAACGCAAGGCTTGCAGCGCCCGCGAAGCAAATCATTTTCCAGTTCATCGTCGTCACCGTAGTCGTGGGGTTGAGCGTGCCGAATTCCGTTCAGGCGCGTTGCGAATGTCGCTGCCGTCAGCGAAATATAGACCAAAAATAAAATAAAAGTCTAGAATGGACAAAAATGTCTACAGCAAGGCGACGGAGGAAAGGATGGATCACTCACTTGAAGACCGCGCTGACATATCGGTGCCGATCATCGTCGATGAAGCGCAGGTCCGCGCGGCACTTCCCGCGCTCGACGTGCGCGGCGCGCTCGAGCGCATGTTCGGCGCGCTCGGCCGCGGCGAGGCCGTGCAGCCGCCGCAGACGCTCACGCTCTTTCCGCGCGACGCGGGCGATTTCATCACGTATCTCGGCGTGCTCGCGAGCGAGCAGGTGTTCGGCGCGAAGCTCTCGCCGTACATCGCGACGGCCGGCGCGCCGGTGATCACCGCGTGGACGGCGCTGATGTCGATGCGCACAGGCCGGCCGCTGATGTGGTGCGACGCCGCGCTGTTGACGACCGAGCGCACGGCGGGCACGACCGCGCTCGCCGTCGACCTCCTGGCGAAGCAGGATAGTTCGCGGCTCGCGATCATCGGCTCGGGCGCGGTCGCGCTCGCGCATCTGCGGCACGTCGCGCCGCTGCGTAAGTGGCGGGACATCCGCATCCATTCGCCGGGCCTTGATAACGATGCCGTGCGCCAGGCGCACATCCGGGCGATGGACCCGCGCATCGTCATTGCACAAACGAGCGCCGAGTGCCTGCGCGATGCCGATGTCGTGATGCTGTGCACGTCGTCGGGCACGCCCGTCATCTCGCTCGATCACCTGACGAAGCCGGCGTTGATCACGTCGATCAGCACGAACGTCGCGCGGGCGCACGAAATCGATCCGTCGGCGCTGCCCACGCTCGATGTCTATTGCGATTACCGCCATACGACGCCGCCAAGCGCGGGAGAGATGGTGATCGCGGCCGAGCGCGGCTGGTCGCCCGAAGCGATTCTCGGTGACCTCGCCGAACTCGTGAACCGGACCTGCGCGGTGCCGTCATACGGGCGGCACGCGTTCTTCCGTTCGATCGGCCTCGGCCTTGAAGATGTCGCGCTCGCGCACGCGTTGTACATGCATTTGCGCGCGGCGGCCTAGCGGTATCATCGACGTTCGACCATCGCCTCCCATGTCCACGCCGATGCAGAAGCGCAAGCCCTCGAAAAAGAACACGCCCGCGCGCGCCGCGCTGCTCGAGCGCTATGCGCATGTCGCCGACAGCATCACCACGCTTTTCTTCCCGTATGCGGAAGTCGTGATCCACGATCTGTCGGACCAGACCATCGCGTATCTGTCGAACAATCTCTCGAAGCGCGAGATCGGCGACGACTCCGCGCTTGAGGACGTTGAGGAAACTACGCGCAACAAGCTTGTCGGCCCCTACGAGAAAGTGAACTGGGACGGCCGGCGCATGCGCTGTGTGAGCACGGCGCTATTCGACGACGCGGGCAATGCAGCCGGCGTGATGTGCATCAACTTCAACATCGCGGCGTTCGAGGAGATCCGCTCGACGCTCGATCTGTTCCTGCGCGGAGCGGGCGTCGTCGCGCAGCCGGTGGAGCTTTTCAAGGACGACTGGCAGGAGCGCATCAATACGTTCCTGCACGGCTGGCTGCGCGAGCGGCAGATCGCGCTCAATTCGCTCACGCGCGAGCATCGGCGCGAACTCGTCGAGGCGCTGCACGAGCAGGGCGCGTTCAAGGGCAAGAGCTCGGCGAACTACGTAGCGAAGGTGCTCGGGATGGGACGCGCGACCGTGTACAAGCATCTGCGGGAGATGAAGGAGGGAGTGTGAAGGGGGGGCGCTGGCGCTTGTTGTTGGGTGGGGTTGGGGGTTGTTGTTTACACCGTTTGATGCGCTCAGGCTTCTATGGAACTTGTTTTCTTAGTGGTTTTTTAGCTCTGCCCCTGTCCGGGGCGGGACTCACTTTCTTTGCTGCTGCAAAGAAAGTAAGCAAAGAAAGCAGCTTTCCACCGCCAATGCTTGCCAGTCGCCGCCAGCCCGTTATGTCGGAGTGGTCCAACCGGGGGAGTGTCGTTAGCGAGGTTTCCCCGTTGTTGGCATGTAGAAGAGGTACGGGCGTCGCACCGCTATACGAAGTGGACCAGCAGTCATTCATCCAGCCTCGCGCTTCGCGCTCGCCCGTCAGGCAAATCCAACACCCATCGCTATATCTACATCCTACGTTCGTGCTTGGCGCATGCTTCAATTCAGCACCACTTGCACCCTGTCGTCGGGCACGCAGTGCCAAGACGGATGAATGACTGCTGTTCCACTCCGTGTCGCGGTGCGAGGTGCGCGCCTTTTCTACATGCCAACAACGGTGAAACCCCGCTAAGGACACTCCCCCGGTTGGACCACTCCGAGCGAGCGGTCTAGCGAGGCATGGCAAGGATTGGCGTTGGGAAGCTGCTTTCTTTGCTTACTTTCTTTGCAGCAGCAAAGAAAGTGAGTCCCGCCCCGGACAGGGGCAGAGCTAATAAACCAAAAACAAAGCAAGTTCCCTAGAAGCCTGAGTGCATCAAACGGTGTAAACACGAACCCACCCCAACCCCACACCCAAGCGCCAGCGATCACCCCCCCGCCATCGGATCGCTAGGATTACGCAGTAGCGCGATATCGTCGAGGCGCAGTTTCACCGACGCCATGATGTTCGGATGCGTGATCACATAGAAGCGGCGCTCGCGGATCGCATCGAAGGTGATCTCCGCCACCTCGGCGGCCGAGATCCGTCCGCCCTGCACCGCTTTCGTCAACTGCTTGCCGGCGAGCTTCTGCGACGCCGTCAGCGGCGCGTCGTTGCGCAGGCTCTCGGGCCGCGCGCGCTCGGCGTTGGCGATGCCGGTCGGCACGAACGCCGGGCACAGCAGTGAGCAGCCGACTTGTCCGCCCGCGATCCTCAAGTCGTTATAGAGCGTTTCCGTCAGCCCGACGACCGCATGTTTCGACGCGTTGTAGACGCCCATCGCGGGCGCCGCGAGCAGCCCCGCGACCGACGCCGTATTGACGATGTGCGCCGCTTCGTTCTGCGCGAGCATGACCGGCGTGAAGGCGCGCAATCCGTTCACGACACCCATCACGTTGACGCCGAACACCCATTGCCAGTCGCGCGCGCTGTTCTCCCAGACGAAGCCGCCCGCGCCGACGCCCGCGTTGTTGAAAAGCAGATGCACGGCGCCGAAGGTTTCCAGCGTGGTGCGCGCGAGCGCGTCGACCTGAACGGCGTCGGAGACATCGGTCGGCACGCCGATCGCCTCGGCGCCCGATGCGCGCAGCATCTCGACGGTCTCGGCGAGCGCGTTGGCGTCGACGTCCGCGAGCACCAGTTTCATGCCGAGCGACGCGCCCTTGATCGCGAACTCGCGGCCGAAGCCGCTGCCGCCGCCTGTGATCACGGCGACCTTGCCTTCAAACTGATCCACGCTGGTCTGCTCCTGAATGTGTCGATCGCGCTCGGATTTGCGCTTGGGTTCGCGCTCGGACCTGCGCTCAGATCAGTTTCACGAGCTGCTTGCCGAAATTGCGGCCCTTGAGCAGCCCGAGGAACGCTTCCGGCGCACTTTGCAGGCCGATCGCGAGGCTCTCGCGGAAATGCAGCTTCTTTTGCGCGACCCGTCCGCCGAGTTCGGCGAGCGCCTGCGGCCACACGTCCATGTGCTCGCTGACGATGAAGCCCTGCACCTTCAGCCGCTGCGTGAGCATCAGCGCCGGGTGCTTGAGCGGCAGCGGCGCGCCGTCGTAGCCCGCGATCATGCCGCACAACGCAATGCGCCCGAACGGGTTCATCCGCGCCAGCACGGCGTCGAGCACTTCGCCGCCGACGTTCTCGAAATAGCCGTCGACGCCGTCCGGAGTTTGCGCCTTCAGGTCCTTGTACAGATTGCCCGCCTTGTAATCGACGCACGCGTCAAAGCCGAGCGACTCGACGACATAGCGGCACTTGTCCTCGCCGCCCGCGATGCCGACCGCGCGGCAGCCCGCCGCCTTCGCCAGTTGCCCGACGACGCCGCCGACCGCGCCGCTCGCCGCGCTCACGACGACCGTCTCGCCGGCCTTCGGCTCGATGATGCGGTTCAGGCCATACCAGCCGGTCACGCCCGGCATGCCGACCGCGCCGAGGTAGGCCGAGAGCGGCACGTGCGTATCGTCGACGATCTTGAGCAGTGTGCCGTCCGAGGTGCCGTACTCCTGCCAGCCGAACATGCCGACCACCCTGTCGCCGGGCTTGAACTTCGGATTGTTCGACTCGACCACTTCCCCCGCCGTCCCGCCGATCATCACTTCGTTGAGCGGCTGCGGCGGTGCGTAGGATTTCGTGTCGTTCATGCGGCCGCGCATGTACGGATCGAGCGACAGATAGTGGTTGCGCACGCGCACTTGTCCCGCTTCGAGCGGCGCCAGTGGCGTTTCGACCAGCTTGAAGTTGTCCACGGTGGCCTCGCCTTGTGGACGCGAGACCAGCAGGATTTGTCGGTTTTGCTCGGACATGCTTGACTCCTTGGGGGATCGGTCGGCGGGGCTCAGGCGTCGCTCGGGCCGGGTTTCGCGGCAGGATCGGAGCGCAGTTTCTGGCGCACGATATCGCGTCCGACGGCGAGCCGCCTCATGTATTTGAACGTGCCGAGCGCCTTCGCGACGAAGTGGCCTTCGCTGTCGCGGATTTCGCCTTCGCAATAGGCCATCGTGGTCGAGCGGTGCAGCACGCGGCCGAACGCGCGCAGTTCGCCGCGCCCCGGCTGCATGAAGTTGACCTTCATCTCGACCGTGACGACGCCGATGCCATCGCCCGCGAGACTGCGCGCGGCCATCGCGAGCGCGACGTCGGCGAGCGTCATCGTGACGCCGCCATGCGCGATGCCCCACGTGTTCAGGTGACCGTCGGCGAGCGGCATGAGGACCTCGCTTGCGCCGTCGGTGGCCTTGATAAGCTGCACGCCGAGCGAATCGACGAACGGGCTTTCGATGACGGGGTCCTTGTTTTCTTCGGGCATCGTCGTGGTCACACTTCGTAGTCGACGCACTGGCGCCCTTCGACCACCGAGGCGACGAAGTCCTTGATGCCAACGTGCTTCGGGTGCTTCTGGTAGGCCTCGAGGGCGGCGCTGTCGTCGAAGTCGGAGACGAGGACGACGTCGAACGTGGAGCCGGGCAACGCGTGGCCGATGCCGACTTCGAAATGCCCCTGCCCCGATACGATGCTGCGGCAGGTTTCGAGCGTGGCTTTCAGTTTTTCTGCGTTCTCGGCGCGGTCGGCGCCTGCGGCGGTTTCCTTCAGTTTCCACATGACGATGTGTCGAAGCATAGTGTTCGTAGCGGTTCGCGCTAGTCCGTTAAGTAGGTTTGGATGCTTGCCCAGCCTGCCTTTCCGACTTTTATCACGTTCGCAGCCGTTCGCCGGAAAACGCCTCTGCCCGGAAAGAAGCGGGTGTGCAAGAGGGTATCATTCGCGACGTCTGCACGTCGATTCATGGCGCTCGCCGACATCAGAATCAGGCATCCCAGAGCAGCGTCCAAGCCTATCAAACTTGCCGACTCCAATGGTCTTTATATTGAGGTGAAGCCGAACGGCTCGAAGCTGTGGCGATACCGCTACCGGATCGCAGGGAAAGAGAACGTGTTCGCGATCGGTGAATACCCGAAAGTCAGCCTGCATGCGGCTCGGCTGGCGAGGGATAACGCGCGCGCACTGGTCAGGAAAGGTACGCATCCGGCGCAAGCACGCCGCAGAGAAATCGCCCAAACCGTCGAGGAGGCGCGTGAAACCTTTAAAGCCGTTGCTGAAGAATGGCTCAACAAGAAGAAGAAACTCTGGACGCCCCGCCACCACCTTGAGGTATCCCGCATGATCGAAGCAGACGCATACCCGTTTATCGGTGCGCTGCCGATGCGGTTAATGACTGCCAGCCAGGTACTCAGGCTTATGGAGCGGGTCGAAGAGCGTGGATCACCCGCTGTGGCGATAAAGCTGCGCCAGTACATTTCGGCCGTCTTCCAGTACGCGGTTATCACCCAGCGAGCCGATGCAGACCCGGCGTCTGTTCTGCGCGGCGCCGTGATCAAACCTGCCACAGTGCACTCACGTGCTCTGAGCCGTGAAGAAGTCGCAGCGATCTACCGCAGCATGCCGTTTTATCAAAGCCGGCGCACGGTGCTCGCGATCAAGCTGCTGATGATGTCTTTCACCCGCACGATCGAACTTTGCCGTGCGAAATGGGAGGAGATTGACCTGGTCGCCGGCGAATGGCGGATCCCTCCAGATAAGATGAAGTCCCGCAGATTGCACGTGGTTCCTCTTTCGCGACAGGCGAAGATGATCCTGCTCGAACTGCAGGAAATGTATGGGAACAAGGGACACGCGCTGCCAACGCTTTACAGCGGTTCAAAGACCGGTCACATGAGTCGCGCGACGTTTAACAAGGCGATGAAATACCTGCTGCCTGATCACCCGGAACCGATTACTGGTCACGACTTCCGCGCGACAGCATCGACCTATTTGCACGAAATGGGTTGGCGTGATGAAGTGATTGAGATGCAACTGTCGCACAAAGACAAAAATCAGACCCGTGCCGCGTACAACCATGCGAAATACCTCCCCGAGCGGCGCGAAATGATGCAGGCGTGGGCCGACTGGCTCGAGGAGATCGAGCAATCGGCGGTAGTCGAAAAGGATCCACGACTCCTCCCATAGCATCAGGCCCTGATGCAGGGGCGGCGTCAGATCTGATCGGACTGACTCTCGTCTGTCTTTGACGCCTTGGATCAAGTCGCCGCGTCCATCGCATCAGCCGGAAAATCATCCCTCCTTGGATCTATTCCTTCGCCGGCGTGAAGTTACTCACACGTCAGAAATATAGCGGACAGATTGATGGCTAAAGAAGTAGCGTACGAGGTACGGATCGCGGCCAATTTGTGAAAGCTGCTCGTGAATTTTCGAGCCCAGCTTCTCGCCCTTTTGAAGAGGACGTCGCGC
>NZ_FCON02000040.1 GCF_001544535.1 Caballeronia choica
TGCTTGCTGCATGCTTCAATTCACCGCTTAGCGAACCTGTCGTCGGGCACGAAGTGCCAGGACGGATGAATGACTGCTGTTCCACTCCCTGTAGCGGTGCGACGTGCGCGCCTTTTCTACATGCCAACAACGGGGAAACCTCGCTAACGACACTCCCCCGGTTGGACCACTCCGAGGGAGCGGTCTGGAGGCGACTGGCAAGAATTGGCGTTGGAAAGCTGCTTTCTTTGCTTACTTTCTTTGCAGCAGCAAAGAAAGTGAGTCCCGCCCCGGACAGGGGCAGAGCAAATAAACCGCAAAGAAAACAAGTTCCAAAGAAGCGCATCAACATCAAACGGTGTAAACAACAACCCCACCCCCAAGCGCCAGCGCCCTACCCTGCCACTACATCGATAAGCTCCATCTCCTTGCTGGTCATCAGCTTCTCGATGTCCATCAAGATCAGCATGCGTCCATCGACAGTACCGAGCCCGGTGAGGTATTCCGTCGTGAGCGTTGCGCCAAACTCCGGCGCCGGCATGACCTGCTCGGCAGTCAGCGTCAGCACATCCGAAACCCCATCCACCACCATCCCCACCACCCGATGCGCGACGTTCAAAATGATCACAACCGTCTGGTTGTCATACTCGACGCGACCCAGGTTGAACTTGATCCGCATATCGACAATCGGCACGATGATGCCGCGCAAATTGATCACGCCCTTGATGAACGACGGCGCATTCGCGATGCGTGTAACGTTGTCGTAGCCGCGAATCTCCTGCACCTTGAGGATGTCGATGCCGTATTCTTCGGCGCCAAGCGTGAAGACGAGAAACTCCTGCCCCGCGGCTTCGGCGTGCTGCGCATCGCGACGCTGCGACGCGGCGGAATGAATGGATTGAATGTCTGCTGCCACATGAGCCCCCGGATATTCGTTTGGGTGTTGCGAAAGTTGTTCGTTACGAATGCGTATGCGATCCATGCTGCGCACGCGATTCGCGATTGAGCGCGGCCACGTCCACAATCAACGCGACACGGCCGTCGCCCAGGATCGTCGCGGCGGAAATGCCGTGCACCCTGCGGTAATTGGTTTCGAGGTTCTTCACCACGACCTGCTGCTGGCCCACCAGTTCGTCGATCAACATCGCGAAGCGGCGTCCTTCGGTCTGCATGATCGTGACGATGCCCTGCGTCGGCTCGGTGCGCGCTCCCTCCACCGAGAAGACATCATGCAGCGCGACCAGCGGCAGATATTCGCCGCGCACGCGCACGACGCGCTCGCCGTTGGCGACGGTGTAGATGTCCTCGGCAACCGGCTGCAGCGACTCCATCACGAAGTTGAGCGGCAGGATGAAAATCTCCTCGCCGACCTTCACGGACATGCCATCGAGAATCGCCAGCGTGAGCGGCAGCACGATCTTCGTCGTCGTGCCCCGGCCCTCGCGCGAGCTGATCTCGACGTGTCCGCCCATCGCCTGGATATTGCGCTTCACCACGTCCATGCCGACGCCGCGCCCGGAGATGTCGGTCACTTGTTCTGCGGTCGAGAAGCCAGCCATGAAGATCAGTTGCCAGACTTCCTCGTCGGGCATCGACTCGCTCACCTGCATGCCCTGCTTCTGCGCCTTCGCGAGAATCTTGTCGCGACGCAGGCCCGCGCCGTCGTCGCTGACTTCGATCACGATGTTGCCGCCGTGATGCGCCGCCGACAGCACGAGTTGCCCCGCCGGCGACTTGCCCGCCGCACGGCGCGCTTCCAGCGTTTCGATGCCGTGGTCGAGCGAGTTGCGCACGAGGTGCGTGAGCGGATCGATGATGCGTTCGATCAGGCTCTTGTCCAACTCGGTCGCCTGACCGAACGTGACGAGTTCCACTTCCTTGCCGAGCTTGCCCGCGATGTCGCGAACGAGGCGCGGGAAGCGGCTGAAAACGTAATCCATCGGCATCATGCGGATCGACATCACGGCTTCCTGCAAGTCGCGCGCGTTGCGCTCGAGTTGCGCCATGCCGTTGAAAAGCCGGTCGTGCAGTGCTGGATCGAAGGTGCTGGTGGTTTCCGCGAGCATCGCCTGCGTGATCACCAGTTCGCCGACGAGGTTGATCAGTTGATCGACCTTCTCCACGCCGACGCGAATCGAACTGCCTTCCGCCGATGCCGCTGCGGCAGGGCGTGCTTTTTTCTCCGTGTCGGTCGCCGGCACGCCTGGCTTCGCGGGCGCTTGATCGAGCGCCTGAGCCTGAACCGGCCCCTGAGCGAGGCGGTTCCCGGCAGCGGCTTGCGCCGCCGCCGGTGCCGCTTCTTCTCCCTTGGGCGCTGATACCGCCGCCTCTTGCATCGGGTCATGCCTCGCTGCCGTCACCTCCGCCGCGGCCGGCGCGCTGTCCTCTGCCGGCTCGGCCGCATCCGCTGCGTTCCCCCGCCCGACCGTGATCTGCGACTCGTCGATCACGAAACAGCACACGGCGATGATGTCGTCGGAAGACACATCGGAGTCGAGCCACAACACGAGGTCGCCGCCCGACTTCTTCTCACCGACGATACTGCCCAGATTGCCAAGCTCTTCCGTCAACAGAGCCTGGTCCTTCTCGCCCACCCCCCGTAGCGTAATTTTCAGGTGGGGTCCTGCTTCCGCGCCGACACGGCCGATGTGCCCCGGCGTTGCGTCTTGCGCGGACCCTGCATCCCGGGCCGAACCGGCGACTTCGAACGCGCCGTCCCAGTCGCCGTCGTCTTCGATGATTTCCCGCGCCTGCGTGAGCACATGCGCGGGCGGTGCGTTCGGGCCTTCGTACGCCGGTTCTGCTTCGACGCGCGTGACCCCATCCGGAAAGCGCAGTTCGAGCGCGGGCAGCGCCGAATTCAACGCCTCGCCGCTCTTCAGGCGTTCGAGCTTCGCGCAGATCGCGGCGGCCGCCGCCGCATCCGGCTCGGCGCTCGCGCGATACGCGGCGAGCTGATCCGAGAGCACGTCCTTGGTCGCGAGGAACGTGTCGATCATGTCGCGCCGCAGAACGAGTTCGTTGTTGCGCGCGCGATCGAGCAGCGATTCGAGGATGTGCGTCGTCTCGGTGAGCGCGGTGAAACCGAAGGTCGCCGCGCCGCCCTTGATCGAATGCGCCGCGCGGAAGATCGCCGCGAGGTCTTCGGGATCGGGATTCGCGATGTCGAGCACGAGCAGCAATTGCTCCATTTGCGCGAGCAGTTCGTCGGCTTCGTCGAAGAAGGTTTGATAGAACTGGGTAATGTCGAGTGTCATGCTTGATTCGCCGCAGGAATGCTGGTCAGCCGGCGCCTTGGCTTTACGTCTGGCGCGTTGAGTTTCGTGTCTGGTACGTTCGGTACTACGGTCGTTCGTCGGAATGCTTTAGCCCTGCGGCTCGACTTCCGACAACGCCGCGACGAGTTCCGTCAGGAGGTCCGGGTCGAGCGGCTTTTCGATCCAGCCGGTCGCGCCCGCCGCCCGCGCGGCTTCCTTGAACGGCTCGCCGTCCTCGGTGGTGAGGACGAGGATCGGCGTCGACTTGTACGCGTGATTCGCGCGCAGTTCGGCGATCAGATCGAGACCGCTCTTGCCCGGCATGTGCTGGTCGGTGAGCACGAGATCGAAGCGCTCGGCGAGCGCCGCTTCGAGCCCTTCGATGCCGTCGGCCGCGACGGTCACGCCGTAGCCGGCGATCGTCAGCGTCGCCGAGAGGATCTGCCGCATGGCGGCCGAATCGTCGATTGCCAGAATGTGCTTGATCATGAAAATCTCTTGCTCGTGATGACCGAACGGGTTTGTGCCGTCACTGCTGCGCAGTCGCTACGCGTTGCACCGGCGTGTCGATCGCGGCTTGCTGCAACGGCTTCGGCGCGACCGTTGGCGCGGGCGCCAGCTTGTCGAGCAGCGGCTTGGCGCCCGCGCCCGGTGAGTTTGCCGATGCACCCGGCGACGGTTTGGCGCCCGCTCCGGCGGCGTTGTCGAGGAGCGTGGTCGCGGAGGCGTCGTCGTGCGTCATGGCTGCTTCCGACTTGCGGTTCAACACGATGATGCTGATGCGGCGGTTCTCCGGGTCCAGCGCGTCCTTCTTGTTCAGGTTCTGCGTCGACGCGAGGCCGATCACGCGCAGCACCTTCGCTTCATCCATGCCGCCCGAGATCAGTTCGCGCCGCGACGCGTTCGCGCGATCCGCCGACAGTTCCCAGTTGCTATAGCCCTTTTCGCCGCCCGCGTAGCGCACGGCGTCGGTGTGTCCCTGCACGACGATGCGGTTCGGCACGTCGTTCAACGTCCTGCCGATCTCGCGCAGGATGTCGCGCATGTAAGGCTGCACATTGTCGCTGGAGAGCGCGAACATCGGCCGCTTCTGCGTGTCGACGATCTCGATGCGCAAGCCCTCCTGCGTCGAATCGATGCGGATCTGCTGCCTGAATTGCCTGAGTGTCGGGTTCGCTTCGATCGCCGCCATCAGCTTCACCTGGAGGTCGTGCAGGCGCACTTGCTCGCGCCGTTCGAGTTCGGTCGTCGCGTCCTTCAGCGCCTGCTCGTCGGGACGCATCGACATGCGTCTGGCCGAAATCGTGCCGTCGCTCATGCGGGTCGTGCCCGGCTCCGGACTGGAGATGTCACGCCCGCCGCCCGTCACGATGCTCGAATCCATGCCCGTGCTCTGGCCGCCCAGGATCGCGGCCTTGAGCGGCATGTTGAAATACTCCGCGATGCCGCGCCGCTGCACCGGCGACACCGAACTCAGCAGCCACATCAGCAGGAAGAACGCCATCATCGCGGTCATGAAGTCCGCGTAGGCGAGCTTCCACGCGCCGCCGTGGTGCCCCTTGCGGCGCCCGACCACGCGCTTGATGAAGATCGGACGGTTTTTGTCGTTGCTCATCCCGGTGCCTTTGTGGTCACGCAGCCAGCGGCCGCGTCACTTTCCCTTGACCCGGCGCACGTGCTCTTCCAGTTCGGAGAACGACGGACGCTCGGTGGAGAACAGCACCTTGCGGCCGAACTCGACTGCAATGGCGGGCGCGTAGCCGTTCAGGCTCGCGAGGATCGTCACCTTGATGCACTGGAACATCTTGGTCGACTCGGCGACGCGCTGTTCCGCCACGCTCGCGAGCGGCCCGATCAAACCGTACGACAGCAGAATGCCGAGGAACGTACCGACCAGCGCCTGCGCGATCATCTCGCCGAGGATCGCGGGCGGCTGGTCGGCGGAGGCCATCGTGTGCACGACGCCCATCACGGCCGCGACGATGCCGAACGCCGGCATCGCGTCGCCCACCTTGTGCAGCGCCTGCGCGGGACCTTCGCCTTCGGCGTGATGCGTTTCGATCTCCTCGTCCATCAGGCTTTCGATCTCGAACGCGTTCATGTTGCCGCCGACCATCAGGCGCAAATAGTCCGTGAGGAATTCAATGATGTGGTGGTCCGCGAGGATCTTCGGATACTTGTTGAAGAGCGGGCTTTTCTGGGGATCGTCGATGTCGGATTCGAGCGTCAGCGTGCCTTCCTTGCGCGCCTTCGCGAGCAGCACATAGAGCAGCGCCATCAGCTCCATGTACACGTCCTTGTTGTACTTCGAGCCCTTGAACAGCGTGGGGATGACTCTCAGCGTGGCCTTGATCGTCTTGATGCCGTTGCCGAGGATGAACGCGCCGACGCCCGCGCCCGCGATCATCAGGATTTCGACCGGTTGCACGAGCGCGCCAAGGTGTCCGCCTTCGAGCGCGTAACCGCCGAACACGGACAACAATGTCACGAGTGTTCCCACGAAAATCAGCACAGTCGAGTCCTCACGTTTCGATGCGGCAAACCCGCCGTTAAGTGGTTTACGGCATGGAGCGCGAAAACTTTGGGGGAAAAATCGACGGGTGCGGACGGTCAAACCCGCATGGGCGCGGGTTTGGGAGATGCGGGACGGGCGGGTGCGGAGTGCTCAGGCCGCCAGTTCGGCGTCGCCGGCTTCGCCTGCTTCACCGAAGCGCGCCGAGCGTGCAGCGCTCGCCTTGCGCGTCTTGCCCGCGCGCGACGGCGGCTGGCACAGGCCGCAGATGAAACCCTGCCGCAAGTCGTAGGCATGCGCGACGAAAGGGCCGCCGCAGCGCGTGCAGGTATTGGTCTGCAACATGCCGGAGTCGAAGAAGCGCACCAGCGTCCAGGCGCGCGTGAGGCTCAGGATCGGTTCTTCGCCGTGCAGTTCGTTGTGTTCGAGATACAGCCGGTAGCCCTTCACGATCGACTGGATCGGTTCGCAGCCGCCATGCTGGCTAATGAAGCGGTAGATGCCGTAGAACAGCGACGAATGAATGTTCGGCTGCCAGGTCATGAACCATTCGGTCGAGAACGGCAGCATGCCCTTCGGCGGCGAGACGCCCTTCAGCTCCTTATAGAGGCGAATGAGCCGGTCGCGCGACAGGCTCGTCTCCGCTTCGAGCAGTTGCAGCCGCGCGCCGAGTTCGATCAGCTCGATCGCCAGGGTGATTTCACGGACTTCCGCGACCACGCTCTTTGTCGCCATGTAGACGGCCCTGCCGCGTTCAGCCGATCTGTCCGGCGGGCTGGTTCGCCATCAGGATCGCGGCATGGGTGTGCGCGAGCGCGGCGCTCTTCTCCTTGTCCGCGAGCGAGGACAGGATCGCGTGATCGTCGAAGCGGAAGCGGCACAGCAACTGGCTCGATGCCGCGACCTTCACGACTTGCGCGAGATTCAGCGAGGCGAGGATGTCCGCGAGTTGCTCGGAAAGTCCCATGCGGAACATCGCGCTCGGCCGGTCTTCCTGCAGCAGGCGTTGCGCGAGCAGCAAATACGAGAGGTTCACCTCGCGGATTTCCGCGAGCGTGCTGGCGTTACTGGTCGTCATCTTTTCCCCCGAGTCGATACCGTGGCTGGTCAGGCCCAAGCGGAGAAACGTTTGCTCGAATTCCAGAACTGCAGACGGAATTTCGGCCCCGCTCCTTTAATGTTCAGGCCGATTTTCGTCGAATGAATAGCGGACCGGTATCGGACAAACATTCCGATTTACCGACGGCACCGCGAGTAAATCCATGTAGGAAGAATTCCTACACGCTTCTTATTGGCCTGCTATTGGTGATCTTTGCCGGCGAACTTGCCGGCGTATTTTCCCGATTAACGGCAGCGATCCCCATTGCTGAAGGGAAATTTTGCGCTGGGGCTTTCGACCGTGCGCCGGGCGAACGCCGCCTGCCTTGGCGTGGCGCGAAAAGTGCTGAAGCCTTGCGATGCCCGCGTGAATACAACTGCCTGAAAAAGTCTGGAAGTCCCCCGCGTATTGGCTTTTCGCGCGGGTTCAGCGCTTCGTAACAGCCGGTGTTTCGTCCTGTAACAAGGTTAAGCGATTGAAAAATGACTCGAAATACCGGCCTCGATACCGATAATGAACATAAGGGATAACCCGGTCGATATCCGGGCCGATCTCGGGCGGCGGCAAAACGCTGTCCGTCCGACAGGCATTCGCTGAAGCGCTCGACCGGGGCGTGATTGTGCGATGCCCTCATGAACAGGAGAGTTACGTTATGCGAATCGCACAAATTGCACCGCTGCACGAAGCAGTCCCCCCGAAATTTTATGGCGGCACCGAGCGCGTGGTGTCCTACCTCACCGATGCGCTCGTGGACCTCGGGCACGATGTGACGCTGTTCGCAAGCGGCGACTCCGAAACCCGTGCGACGCTCGAAGCCGCATGGCCGCGCGCGCTGCGCCTCGATCCGTCGATCCGCGACGCCCTCGCGCCGCACATGCTCCTGCTCGAAAGCGTGCGCCAGCGTGCGCATGAATTCGATGTGCTGCACTTTCACCTCGACTACATGCCGTTTCCGCTGTTCTCGCAGCTCGACACGCCGTTCGTCACGACGCTGCACGGCCGCCTCGACCTGCCGGAACTACAGCCGATCTTCAACACGTTCACCAAGGCGCCGGTGATCTCGATCTCCGACTCGCAGCGCCTGCCGCTGCCGCAAGCGGCGTGGCTGAATACGATCTACCACGGTCTGCCGGAAAACCTGCTGACGCCGCAGATTCACAAGAAGCCGGAATATCTCGCGTTCCTCGGTCGTATCTGCCCGGAAAAACGCGCCGATCTCGCCATCAAGATCGCTGCCCAAAGCGGTCTGCCGCTGAAGATCGCCGCCAAGGTGGACAAGGTCGACCAGGAATACTTCAAGTCGACGATCGAGCCGCTGCTGTCGCAGGCGCATGTCGAATTCGTCGGCGAGATCAACGAAGCGCAGAAGCCGGAGTTTTTGTCGGGCGCGAAGGCGCTGCTGTTCCCGATCGACTGGTCGGAGCCGTTCGGCCTGGTGATGATCGAGGCGATGGCTTGCGGGACGCCGGTGATTGCGTTCAATCGCGGTTCGGTGCCGGAGGTGATCGATCATGGCGTGACCGGTTATATCTGCGAAGACGTTCAGGGCGCAGTAGGCGCGCTGCAACGCCTGGATGAGTTGTCGCGGCCGGAAATTCGCGCGCAATTCGAACGTCGCTTCAGCGCGAAGACGATGGCGCAGAATTATGTCGACAGCTATGCGTCGATGCTTCAGGCTGCGAAGCGCCCGATTTTGCGTCAGGTTGCAATGGGTTAATGGCGGATTGAATGCTGTTTAAAATCCGCGTTTTATAAACGCCGCAATTTAAAATGCCGCCCCCATCGGGCGGCATTTTTTATGCAATATCTCATGCGTTTCAGGTCCCGCGATGCGTAGCAAGGTCGCCGCCTCGGCACGTAGCGCCCGTTTCGCGATCCTATCTACGACCAACCTTGGCGCCCCGCTTTTAGCGACTTTTAGCGAACGTAAATCCCATATTCATGGCCCTTCGTCAATCTACCGATCAACAGCAGTGAACCGCGCCGCGACGGGCTTGTGACCACCTCGGCCCCTCCGCCAGCATTCCAGCTATCACGGCCTGTGCGCTCTTTCCTTCCACTCAGAACCAGATGAAAGACGGCCCGCGCCGATTAAACACTCCGATTTAAATCGACCAATAACTTCAAATCCCGATTTGCCAAAGATTAACGCTGCTACCCGCTATCCCGAAAAGATTCCACTCTTTTCAAAGCCAGTTAACCATTGTTGACAAACTCGCGCTACCACCGACATTAAACTTCGCACCCGAATGGACGCGCATTGAGTCCGTCATGTCGAATACCCGGCTTTAATCAATCTTTTTAGGATAGGCAGAATCATGCAATTGGGAAAGCGCCTCGGCGCTGAAATGTTCGGAACGTTCTGGCTCGTGCTCGGTGGCTGCGGAAGCGCCGTGCTCGCGGCTGCATTTCCTCACGTCGGCATCGGCCTCGCGGGCGTCTCGCTCGCGTTCGGCCTGACGGTGCTCACGATGGCCTATGCCATCGGCCATATCTCCGGCTGCCACCTGAATCCGGCGGTCAGCATCGGCCTGACGGTCGCTGGCCGGTTCCCGGCGCGCGACCTCGTGCCGTACATCGTCGCGCAGGTGATCGGCGCGACGCTCGGCGCGTGTGTTCTGTCAGTGATCGCCGGTGGCGCGCCGGGCTTTGACCTCGTCGCCAGCGGTTTCGCGACGAACGGCTTCGGCGAGCACTCGCCGGGTCACTATTCGCTGATCGCGGCGCTCGTCTGCGAAGTCGTGATGACGTTCTTCTTCCTGTTCGTGATCCTCGGCGCGACCGACAGCCGCGCGCCGGCCGGCTTCGCGCCGATCGCCATCGGCCTGTGCCTGACGCTCATTCACCTGATCTCGATTCCGGTGACGAACACGTCGGTGAACCCGGCGCGCTCGTTCGGCCCGGCGCTCTTCGTCGGCGGCGCGGCACTCGAACAACTGTGGCTGTTCTGGGTTGCCCCGATCATCGGCGCGATGATCGCGGGCGTGGTTTATCCGCTGCTCTCGCGCGAAAAGAAGGCGACGTCCTTCGGACGACAAGAAGTCAGCGCAACGCGATAGTTTCGCGAAATCGCACCGAAACGGGCGCCTTGGCGCCCGTTTTTCGTTTCCGGCGCGCACCCGAATATGAATTGGCGGCGACAAATGTAATGCGCGTTTACAACCACGACAGCAAAGCTGGTTAGCGGCTTCGTGTGGAACGCGCTGGAAGCGAGTGCTCACAAGGACTTCGACCCTATCTGGCCGGTCGAGACGCGCGATTCGAAGCCTTACGCAGCGCTTGCACACGGTAACAACTCATCGAAGCATGTAAGACGGCAGGCGCTTAAATTGGACTCATGCGACAGACGTCGCTTTCCAGGAGAAACAACATGAAGCGCATCGTCACCCATCTTCTCGTAGCGACCGGTCTCGCGATTGGCGCTGTCGGCGCCGCTCAGGCGCACACCGATCTCAGCATCGGCCTGTCGCTCGGCGCGCCCGCTTATGCACCGGCTTATGCACCCGCTTATGCGCCTGCGTATGTGCGATCCGCACCGGTTTATGCCCGTCCGGCGCCGGTTTATCGCGCACCGCAATGGCGCCACGATGAACCGCGCTGGGGCGACTATCGCCACGATAACGGCCACTGGAACCGCACCGGCTGGGACCACGGCCGCGACGGAAACAACGGGAACGGTGGCTGGAACCACCGCGGATAAACCCCGCCGCGACATGCGATGAAAACAAAGGGAGCGCCTCGGCGCTCCCTTTGCGTTGGCTAGTCCGGAATCTGCCCCGGCGAGGCCAGTTCGTCCGTGATGCCGAACAGCTTGCGCAGATGGTGCGCCACGCCCGCCTCGAAGTTATTGCCGATGCGCGGCACGCCGGGCAAGCGCTTGATCAGGTCGGGATTCGCATTGTTCATCATGAACGGATGGCCGGCCGTCTCGAGCAGGTCGATGTCGTTCATGTTGTCGCCGAACGCGACGCAGTTGGCCGGCTCGACGTCGAGCCGGTCGAGCACGAAGCGCAGCGCGCGTCCCTTCGACACATCCGCCGTCATCACCTCCAGGCAGTCCGGCAGCGAATAGGTGACGTAGAGCGCGTCGCCGAATTCGCGTTCGAGGTTAGCCGCCGTTTCCTTCAGGTCCTTCGGATCGCCGATGTAGAGCACCTTCGCGACGTCGTGGCCGTCGTGCTCGCGCAGGTCCATCACTTCGTACTGGAAGCCCGAATCCTGATGAAACACCAGCAGTTCGGGCGCGTGGCGGTCGATCAGCCAGGCGTCGTCGGCGAACAGATTGACGATCACGCGCCCCGCCCCGCCCGCCAGGTCGGGCTGCACCAGACGCCGCACCGCGGCCGGGTCGAGGTCGCGCGAGTAGATGCGCGTGTCGTCGGGCGCGTGAACCCGCGCGCCGTTCGACGTGATCAGGTAGGCGTCGATGCCGAGCAGGTCGCGGATGCCGGCGACGTCGCGATAATGCCGCCCCGTCGCGATGACGAAGCGCACCCCGCTCGCTTCGAGCCGGCGAACCGTTTCGACGGTGAATGGATCGACCTGGTGATCGCTGTTGAGAAGCGTGCCGTCGAGATCGGTGGCGATGACTGGGTACATGACTGCCTTGTATCGTTGCGCTGACGCGAAGCCTGCTATTTTAGCCTGCCCGCGCGGGCGAAATCGGCGCCGCACCGGACGCCCGCTTCGCCAGTTGCAACGCACCGGCCGCCGAATCGGCGAGCGGCGCGCGCAGCCGCGCGCGCAAACCGGCCGGCACGAACGGCTCGAATGGCGCGGCCAGTCCGCCGCACAACGCGACGGGCAGCGCCCCAGCGGGATCGAGCGCTGCGACGAGCCTTGCGATCTCCCGTCCCGCGTCGGTGAGCAACGCCGCGGCTGCGGGATGCCGGCAATGCTCGAAGACGCTCGGCGCCAGCGTCGCGTATGCCGTCTGATTGGCTCCGCTCAACCAGACGACCAGCCCGTCGCGATCGACCCCGCCGATGCGTGCGAGCAACGCGTCGGACCACGCGTCGGCGGGCGCCCGGCCGTCCAGCACTTGCTGGAGGTGCACGATCGCCCGCAACCCGAGCCATGCGCCGCTCGCCTCGTCGCCGCTCGGAAAGCCATAGCCGCCTGCGATGCGGCAGGCGCCGCCGGCGTCGAGCACCGCGGCGATGCTGCCCGTGCCGAGCGCGACGATGACGCCCGGCTCGCCGCCGTGCGCGCCGAGGAGCGTCGTGTAGGCGTCGCTTTCGACGGCAAGCGCGCGCACGTCGGGCGTCATCGCGTGAAACTGCGCGAGCCAGCCGGAGTGATTCACGCCCGCGAGCCCGCAGCCGAGCGAACATTCCGCCCAGTGGAAAGGCAACGCCGCTGCCTCGAAAGCGCGGGCGCACGCGGCTTCGATCTCGCGCCACGCGCGCTCGACGCCCAGTCCCAGCCCCGAGGGGCCGCCCGTCGCCCGTGCGAGTTCGAGCCCGTTCGCGTCGGCGAGAACGACGCGCGTGCCGCTTCCGCCGCCGTCGACGCCGATCAGATAGCCGCCTGAGTGAAGTGAATTGGTCATGTCCGCAAGCTTACCGGCGCGGCCTCGCGTCGCCAATTGGCCGAACGGGCTAGCCGAACGGCCGATGTGGCGGCCGCACGCATTCCGCTATGCTGGCGCAGTCGAAAATACGAAGGACCGAGACTATGCAGGCAAAAGAAACGCACGAACCGCATCGCTGCGGCTGGGCGTCGACCGACGCGATGATCCACTATCACGACACCGAATGGGGCGTGCCCGCCCGCGACGATCGCCACCTGTTCGAAATGCTCGTTCTCGAAGGCGCGCAGGCCGGTCTCTCGTGGTCGACGATCCTCAACAAGCGCGAGGGATACCGCGAATTGTTCAAAGGCTTCGACATCGACAAGGTCGCCGCTTTCTCGGAAAACGACGTCGCCCGCCTGATGGGCGACGCCCGCATCGTGCGCAACCGGGCCAAGATCGAGTCGGCGATTCTCAACGCCCAGGCGGTCAAGCGCATCCAGGCGGAACACGGATCGTTCGCTGCGTTCGTGTGGTCGTTCGTCGGCGATACGCCCATCGATACGCCGCGCGAGTCGTATCAGCAGGCACCGGCGTCCACGGCGGAATCCGATGCGCTCAGCCGCGCGCTCAAGCAATACGGCTGCAAATTCGTCGGCACGACCATCTGCTACGCGTTCATGCAGGCAACGGGCATGGTGAACGACCACGAGGCCGGTTGCCTCTCCCGCTCGACCACGAAAGCCGCCCCGAGGACGGCGCGCCGTAAGCCGGTAAAACCGGCGCACGAGACGAATTGATCTTTTCATAAACGGAAATTTTTGCTTTTTAGCAACGTTTCGAGGCAATTTCTCCTTCACCTAGGGTAAATCCCTATTCAGCTCGCTTTTTTTGCAGTGAAGCACGCGCTGTTGCTTATAGTGCAACGCTTCGCCGCATTCTTGCGGCGGTGCACGATCGTTCGCACCGTGTCAGAATTGCGTCGCTCGCGTGCGCTAGCGCACCTTTTTACCGGGCCAAGTCGCTATAACGAACGGTGAGACGGGGCTTTCACAGAGTGCGGAATTCGTCGCGAGCGGTAGGTGGCGCTATCAGACCGTGCGCCAGGGTGGGGAAACCGATGCACCAAGTAGATTCAGGACTCGATACATCACGCACTCTTATGTTGCCGACCGCTCCAAGGCAACGGCGTCGACGTCCGATACTGCAGGTGAAGGTTGCTCGAAATTCAACGATTGGCCGCTGCGCCGGGGCGCAGGGGGAAGACCATGAAAAGCCTGAACTTCCTGACACATCAGGAGATTTTCAACAACGCCGTGCTCCATCTGTTCAGCCAGGGGCAAGCCGCTCTGCTGCCCCACGGCGGCGGTGCGTATCGCGGATATTGCGGTGGCTGTCCGGTTGGCAGCTTGATCAAGCCGCGTGACTACATGACCGCGATGGAGGGCGTGCCCATTCGCTACATCGCGAAGGCGCCCGAAGCCGTGCCGGCGTACATGGATGTCGGTGTCGCGGCGCTCAAGCGCGCGCTGTTGCGCTCGCGCATCAACGTGTTCGATCCGACCACAGTCGAGTTGCTGAGTTGTCTGCAGAACGTGCACGACGTGTTTGGCAAATGGGAATGGCGCGAGCGGCTGGCATCGATCGCTCGTCAATTCGGCCTCTCGGCCGACCTTCTGAAAACCGCTGCCTGAGTGTTGCAGGTGTTGTGATGTTGAGCGCAAGAGACATATACGAGCGCGTAAGTGCTCATCTGCTGAAACAAAGGGCCGTGTCGGAAGACGAAAACGGCTCGTGCCGGCTGCGTAGCGCGCACGGCCGCAAGTGCGCGATCGGCTCGCTCGTTAGCGACGAGGTCTACCATCCGGACATCGAAGGCGTCGGGATTTCGTACTACCGGCACGCGCAGGATGGCGTACTACTGCGCGCGCTGTATGCATCCAACGTGAATGCCTACGATCCGGGCATTGTCGAGTTGCTGTGCGAGCTGGAGCAGGTTCACGACGACGCCGCCGTCGAACAGTGGCCGCATTTGCTCACCGCGCTCGGCAAGCGCCACGCGTTCATCTGAAACGAAAAGCCTGGCCCGAGCAAGAACAAAAAGCAAAACGGCGGTGCGCCCTTTCGGGTCGCACCGCCGTTTTGCTTTGCCGCGGCCGTTTCGGACCGCATCGGGACCGCGGCGAGAAGATGCTTAGTGCATCTTCTTCGGCAGCATCTGGCTGCGCAGACGCTTGCGCAGACGGCTTACGGCCGCTGCCTTCTTGCGCTTGCGAGCCGTCGTCGGCTTTTCGTACGACTGGCGTTCACGCAATTCTGCGATCAGGCCGTTCTTTTCGATCGTGCGACGGAAGCGGCGGATCGCCACGTCGAACGGCTCGTTTTCTTTCAAAACAATAGTGGTCATGGAATTCCTAAATCGCTAAACGTATTTGTGACTGCGGGAGACGGATCTTGCGGCCCGTACCACGCGCCGGCACTCCGATCGTCCGCCCAACACGGCGGACACGAGCAAAGCGGCCACGGAGGCCGGAAAAGAGAGAGTTGGGATTCACCGCCGAAACGGCATGCGCACTCGAGACGAAAATCTGAAATGACGCACTTTGGGCCGCCGGGCGCAGCGCAGAAACACCGCGCCGTCGGGCAAAAATCTCGATTCGGGCGCGATGTTACCAGATCATCTCGCAATCGCCAAGCATCCAACTCCCTGATGCAACTCGATTATTTGGCCGGCGCGCTGGCTTCGTCGAGCGCCGCGATGTCTTCAGCGGAGAGATTCAGGCGCGTCGCGGCAGCCAGGCTTTCGAGTTGCGCGACCGATGTCGCGCTGGCGATCGGCGCCGTCACGCTCGGCCGCGCGATGACCCACGCGAGCGCGACCGTCGCGGGCGTGGTGTCGTTGCGCTTCGCCACGTCGACGAGCGCATCGACGATTCGCAGGCCCCGGTCGTTCAGGTATTTCTCCACGCGCGATCCGCGCGCGGCGTTGCTCGTGTCGTCCTTCGAGCGGTATTTTCCGCTGAGGAAGCCGCTCGCGAGGCTGAAATACGTCACGACGGCAACCTTGTGCGCCTGCGCGACCGGTTCGAGATCCGTCTCGTAGCCTTCGCGATCGTACAAGTTGTACTCGGGCTGGAGGATCTGATACGCCGGCAGGCCCGTGTCGCTGGATACCTTCAGCGCCGCCTCGAGCCGCTCGCCGTTGTAGTTCGACGCGCCGATCACCCGCACCTTGCCCGCCTTGACGAGCTTCTGGTACGCGCCGAGCGTCTCCTCGAACGGAGTCTTGTCGTCGTCGAGATGGGAGAAATAGACGTCGATGTAATCGGTCTTCAGGCGCCGCAGCGAATCGTCGACGGCGGCCGCGATATTCGCCGCCGACAGCCCCGCTCGCGTGCTCAGCATGCCGACCTTGGTCGCGAGCACGATCTTGTCGCGCTTGCCGCTTTCCTTGAACCACTTGCCGATGATCGACTCCGATTCGCCGCCCTTGTGGCCGTCGATCCAGGCGGAATAAACGTCGGCGGTATCGATGAAGTTCAGGCCGTGGTCGACGAAGGCGTCGAGGATGGAAAACGACGTGCGCTCGTCGGCGGTCCAGCCGAAGACATTGCCGCCGAATACGAGCGGCGCGACCTGCAGTTCCGAGGTTCCGATGGGGCGTTTTTGCATGTCTGCTCCGTTTGCAAGTTGGGAAAAATACAGAAGAAGAAGCATACGCCGAGGCCGTATTTGCCGTTGTCCGTGCAACTGAAGCCAAGCGACTGATTTCATTACTTGCGCTTTCAATTCTTTTCAAAGCGCCTTGCACTGCGTTTTAGCGGCACAGGCCTATGCGGGGATAAAGTTTTTCCGCTTGCTGCCGAAAATCAGGAACCGGCGGATGCACGTCGCTTCTGGCGCACAACGCCCCTGCGACTCTGATTCAGGCCAATTACCGGCGGGGCTAAAGTTTCGGGGTGGACTGCCGAAAACCAGGAAAGGCGGCCAGCGCAACTCGTGAAGCGCGACGCTTTAACCGAATTAACGCCAATCGGCGTCTTCACTAACGAGGGACATCATGCTGAACATCAATACCAACATTTACTCGTTGACCGCACAGACGAACCTGAACAGCACGCAGAACATGCTGTCGCAAGCAATCAACCGCCTGTCGTCGGGCAAGCGCGTCAACTCCGCCGCCGACGACGCGGCCGGCCTCGCGATCTCGACGTCGATGACGTCGTCGGTCAATGCGCTGAACCAGGGCGTCTCGAACGCGAACAACGGTGTGTCGATGATTCAGACCGCATCGAGCGCTTTGTCGGCCATCACCAGCAACCTGCAACGCATCCGCCAGCTCGCCGTTCAGGCTTCGGACGCATCGATCGGCACGGACGCCGCCGCCAACCTCGACACGGAAGTGCAGGCGCGTATCACGGAAATCGGCCGTATCGCCAGCCAGACGACGTTCAACGGCATCAAGGTGCTCGACGGCTCGGCCGGCGCGAACCTGAACTTCCAGATCGGTGAATCGTCGGGCCAGCAACTGACCATCGACCTGAGCGGCAAATACGACGCGACCACGCTCGGCCTGACCGGCGACGTCAAGACGGCCACCACGGCGCAATCGATGATGGACACGATCGACACGGCGCTGAAGACGGTGAACACCGCCCAGGCAACGCTCGGTTCCAACCTCAATATTTTCCAGTCGGCGATTTCGCAAACGACCGCTCAATCGACCAACCTGAGCGCCGCAAGCGCGCAGATCACCGACGCGAACTTCGCGCAGGAAACGGCGAACCTGTCGAAGGCTCAGGTTCTGCAACAGGCCGGCATCTCGGTGCTCGCGCAAGCCAACTCGATGCCGCAACAGGTCCTGAAGCTGCTCGGCTAAGCCGGTTGATGACGGCCCGCACGCCTTCCACGGAAACGCGTGCGCGGCCATTCTCGCGGCAAACCGGATTGGAAATGCGCACTGGGAGGCTTGCCTCCCATTGCGCGTTTCGCAAACTCGACGGCATCGTGGCGCAGAAGACGCGCTACCGGCGCATCTGAATACGCATCGACGGACGAAACGGTCTCATGACGACGACAACTTCGAGCACGGCTCTAAGCACCACGCTTGCGCAAGCGGCGCAGTCCATCATCAGCGGGGTGACCAACTCGACGACCAGCACGTCGGACCTGGTGTCCGCGATGGTCACGGCCAAGACGGCCTCGCAGACGACGACGCTCACGAACCGGCAAACGACCGACAACACGACGCTGTCTGCGATCGGCCAGTTGAAGTCGACGCTCTCGGCGCTCCAGACCGCGCTCGCGGGACTCTCGGACGGCTCGGCCGTCTCCTCATTCACCGCGAAAGCGGACGGCACGGGCCTCACGGCCACCACGTCGACCGGCGCCGTCGCAGGCAGCTACGCGATCGACGTCACGCAGGCCGCCACCGCCCAGAAGCTCGTCTCGACCCAGACCGGCATCCAGTCCACCACGCAGCTCGGCACCGGCAACCTGTCGATTTCCGTCGGCTCCGGCACCGCGATGACCGTGGCGATCGGAAGCGGCAACAACACGCTGACCGGCATCGCCTCCGCGATCAATTCGGCGAAGGACAATCCGGGCGTCACGGCGACGGTCGTGAGCGGCACGGACGGCTCGCACCTCGTGCTGACGTCCAACAATACGGGCGCCGCCAACACCATCAAGGTCACGACCGATTCGACGGACGGCCTCGGCTCGCTCGCCTACGACAGCGCCAGTCCCAACAGCAATTACACGGAAAAGACCCCGGCGCAGGACGCGATTTTCTCGGTCGACGGCACGCCTGCCACGAGCGCAAGCAACTCGGTCACGGGCGTCATCACCGGCGTGACGCTCAACCTGAGCGCCGCGGCGAACAACAGCAGCCAGACGCTGACCGTCGCCACCGACAACAGCACGGCGACGACCGCCATCAACGCCTTCGTCACCGCGTATAACTCGTACGTCACCACGGCTTCGTCGCTGTCGAGCTACGACTCGACGCAGAGCGCCGGCAGCCAGGGCGGCCCGCTACTCGGCGACTCCATGCTGAATTCGATCACGAGCTCGCTTGCGTCGACTATCGCCAAGGGCGTGTCGAACGGCAGCACGACGGTGAGCCTGAGCGCGATCGGCGTCGACCTGCAGCCGGACGGCACGCTCAAGGTGGACAGCGACACGCTGTCCAGCGCGCTGACGAACAATCCGTCCGCCGTTTCGACGCTGTTCAATTCGACGACCGGCGTCGGCGCGGTGCTGAACAACAGCATCACGACGTTCCTGCAAACCGGCGGCGTGATCGACACGCGAACCACGGCGCTGAACAACGATCTGGCGGACGTCGCCACGCAGCAGGCGTCGCTTCAGACCTACACGGACCAGCTCACGGACCAGTACAACGCGCAGTTCACCGCGCTGAACACGTTGATGGCGCAGATGCAGAGCAACTCGCAATACCTGACGCAGTTGTTCGGCGGCGAGAAGAGCGCGGGTACGCTCGCAACCAACAAGTAAAACGCAACACGGAATGCCGAACATGAGCCAGCACGACATGATTTCCCAGGCGTGGGACCTTTCCCAGGCGATCGAAGTGGCGGCGGTCGGCGGCAACTGGCCGCTCGCCGCCCGGCTTGCCGAGACGCGCTCGCCGCTGTTGACGGCGCTCGCCGCCGAGCAGTCGCCCGACGCGCTTGCGACGATCCGCAAGATCCAGTCGAGCATTGCAGCGGTAACGCAGGCGGCCGAGATCGCGCAAACGGCGCTGGTCGCGAACCATCGCCGGTCGATGGAGCGTGCGAATGCGGCGGGCCTCTATCAGCAGGCTTCACGCTTCTAAAGTTTCCCCGCCGACTGCCGTTAATACGAGTAAGAACAACAAGAACAACGTGCCGATCGATGGCACGCTGCTTCGCTCTTGGTGCCCGCCTCGGCGGGCATTCTTATTTGTGCGGCCGCCTTCATCGTCTTCAGCGTCCGAGCGTCAGGCCGAGATACGCGCCGTAAAGCACGCCGTTCCCGAGCAGCGCCCACAACACCACGCCATTGCGTCGCGCATTGAAGCGCAGCCACGCCGCCGCCGCGAGCGTGATCAGCACGCCCGTCAACACTTCGATGCGAGGTTCCCAAGGCGTCAGCATGATGCCGATGGCCGGCAGCAGCGTGCCCTGAAACACCATCGCGCCAGTGATGTTGCCGAACGCGAGCGTATCCTTGCCGCGCCGCGCCCAGAGGATGCTGTTCACCTTTTCAGGCAGTTCGGTCGCGATCGGAATGATGATCAGCGAGAGCAGCAGCGCCGATATGCCCAGCACTTGCGACACGCCCTCCACGCCGTGGATGAACCCCTTCGCGCCCCCGACCAGCAGCACGATCCCCACGAAGAATTGCAGCACGATGGTGGCGAGCGTCGTCGGCAGGCCGAGGCGCGAGATGAAGAGGCGCTCGGGCGCCTCGGTGCCGTGTCCGCTATCGACGAGTGCCGCCGATGCCCTGAACGTCGAGATCACATAGACCACATAGACGCAGACAAGACCCGCCGCGAAAAGCGCGCGCACTTGCCACGCGTGGTGCGGCACGAACATCGCGCCGGCCGCGATCACGAAAGCGCACAGGAAGAAGTTGAGGTCGCGCGTGAAGCCAGTGCGCTCGGGCGCGATCACGCCACGCATCCCGCGCGACTTCAGGATCGCAAGCGTCATCAGGCAGGTGGAGAGCGTCGCGAGCATCAGCGGCGCGCCGAGGATCGCGCCGACGCCGATCTCCTCGTTGACCGTCCGGCTCGCCGTGCCGCCGAGCAGCGCGATGATCGGCACTGTCGTTTCCGGCAGCGCGGTGCCGACCGCCGCGAAGAGCGACCCGGTCACGCCTTCGGATATGCCGAGCCGCTCGCCGAGATGTTCGAGCGCGTTCGTGAACAGTTCGGACGCCACGAGAATGACGACGAGCATCAGCGCGAGTTCGAGAAAAAGCAGCGTCATGCGGCACCTCGCGTCGAGGTGAACGTGACAATGACTGCGCTTGGCGGGGAGTGTTTTATGAGTTTTGGGGACACGATGATTCCACGGTCGGACGTCAGCGAACCATGATGCACCGCGCGTCGTCCGACCAGGAACGACGCGATGCATCAATGGTCTCGCCAAACCGGACCGGTCGAACGCGCCACGGCTTGACAGCCGAGGATGTTGACGCGCTCTCCTTCCAAAGCTGGAAGGAAGGCTACTCCCCAAAGACGGGGTGAAGTGTAGCCCGCTGAAAACGATTCGGCAAGGCGCGCGTCCGGGCCGGCGCATAGGGATATGACAATCGGATCGTTGTCGCCGCGGTTGGGCTTCGATAATCTACCGGCGCGGGCGCGCCTTGCATCCGGGACGCGCGCCATCGAAAGAAAACGAATGTAAATATCAATTGACTCAAAAGGTCACGGGAGAACCTATGCGCTTCAAACTGCTCGCGCTCGCCGCACTCGTCGCTACGCCGATGCTCGCGATGTCCAAACCGCTCACCGTCTGCACCGAATCGAGCCCGGACGGCTTCGACGTCGTCCAGTTCAATTCGCTCGTCACGACGAACGCGTCGGCGGACGTGATTTTCAACACGCTCGTCGCTTACGATGAAGCCGCGAAGAAAGTCGCGCCGTCGCTCGCTCAGAAGTGGGACGTGAGCGACGACGGCCTGACCTACACGTTTCACTTGCGCCCGAACGTGGCGTTCCAGACCACCGACTACTTCAAGCCGACGCGCAAGCTCACCGCCGACGACGTCGTGTTCACCTTCGAGCGCATGCTCTCGGACAGCAATCCGTGGCACAAAGTCGCCGGGGCGAGCGGTTTTCCGCATGCGCAGTCGATGGGTCTCGTGAAGCTGATCAAGTCGGTGGGCAAGGTCGACGACAACACCGTCAAGTTCGAACTCAACGAGCCGAACGCGACCTTCGTGCCGATCCTGACGATGGGTTTTGCCTCGATCTATTCGGCCGAATACGCCGATCAGTTGCTGAAGGCGAACAAGCAGGCCGACCTGAACATGAAGCCGGTCGGCACCGGGCCGTTCGTCCTGAAGAGCTACACGAAGGACGCCGTGATCCGCTACGACGTCAATCCGGACTACTGGGGCGCGAAGCCGAAGATCGACCGGCTGATCTACGCGATCACGCCAGACGCTTCGGTGCGCGCGCAGAAGATCAAGGCGGGCGAGTGCCAGATCGCGCTGTCGCCCAAGCCGCAGGACGTCATCGAGGCGAAGAGCGACAAGTCGCTGAAAGTGAGTGAGACGCCCGCGTTCATGACGGCGTTCGTCGCGCTGAACACGCAGAAGAAGCCGCTCGACAATCCGAAGGTCCGTCAGGCGCTGAACGTCGCCTTCGATCGCACGACGTACTTGAAGACCGTCTTCGAGAACACGGCGACGCCGGCCGTCAATCCGTTCCCGCCGAACACATGGAGCTATGACAAGTCGGTGAGCGCCTATCCGTATTCGGCCGACCGGGCGAAGAAGCTCCTCGCCGACGCGGGCTTTCCGAATGGCTTCGACACCACGATCTGGGTGCGTCCGAACGGCAGCGTGCTGAATCCGAATCCGAAGGCCGGCGCCGAATTGCTGCAAGCGGACCTTGCGAAGATCGGCGTCAAGGCGCAGGTGAAGGTGATCGAATGGGGCGAGCTGATCAAGGAAGCGAAACAGGGCCAGCACGACATGTTGTTCATGGGCTGGGCCGGCGACAACGGCGATCCGGATAACTATCTCTCGCCGCTTTTCAGTTGCAACGCGGTGAAGTCCGGGATCAACTTCGCGCGTTACTGCGATCCGCAACTCGACAAGCTGATCGCCGATGGCAAGACGACGCCCGATATCGGCAGGCGCACGAAAGCCTATGTGGAGGCGCAGAAGATCATCCACGACCAGGCGCTGTGGATTCCGCTCGCGTATCCGACAGCCGCCGCGCTCACGCGCGGCAACGTGAGCGGCTATAGCGTGAGCCCTTTCGGGCGACAGAACTTCGCGAGCGTCACGGTGCAGTAAGCGCGAATGGCGTGGTCACGCGGGAGAGAAGCGAACGACGCCATCGTCATCGACGTGACGCTTCAATTCGCCGTCGAGCCACAGCAGATGAAGATGCGCGAGCGCTTCGCCAAGCGCGAATGTCATCTGATGAATATCGAGCTTGCGCTTGAACATCAGCGGCACGATTTCGGCGGCGCTTTGCGGCTTCGTCGCACAGGCTTCGCGCACCTCCGCGAGACGCGCCTTGTGGTGATCGCGTAACTGCCCGATGCGCGTATGCATGCCGCGAAATGGCTTGCCATGCGACGGCAGCACGAGCGTATCGGCGGGCATCGTTTCATAGCGGCCCAGCGATTCCAGGTACAACGCGAGCGGATTGCCTTCCGGCTCGATCCCGAACACCGACACGTTCGTCGAGATGCGCGGCAACACCATGTCGCCGGAAATCAGCAGCTTCGCGTCCGCGCAAAAGAGCGCGCTGTGCTCCGGCGAATGGCCGTAGCCGGACACGATTTCCCATGCGCGGCCGCCGATCGTGAGCGTGTCGCCGTCGCGCAGACGGCGGAATTCCGGCGGGATCGAAGGCACGAGCGACGGGTAGTAGCTGTCGCGCTTCTTCAGCGCGTCGAGCGAGGCTTCGTCGTTCAGGCCGTGCCGCGCAAAATGACGCGCAGCGCGCTCGCCGCCCGCGTTGGAGCCGTCGCCGGCTGCCATCACGCGGCCCATCGCGTATTCGCCGAGCGAAATCCAGAGGCGCACGTTCCAGCGTTGTTTGTCGCCGCCCTGGCAGATCCAGTCGGCGAGCCCGAGGTGATCCGGATGGCAATGCGTGACGATCACGCGCAGCACGGGCATGCCGTCGAGCAGCGTGTCGAAGATGCGCTCCCAGTTGGCGCGGATCGTCTCGCTCGAGATACCGCAATCGACCACCGTCCAGCCACGCTCGCCGTCGATCTCATCGCGCATCAGCCAGAGATTGATGTGATCCAGCGCGAACGGCAGCGGCATGCGCACCCAGAACACGCCGGGCGCCACTTCCATGACGCCGCCGGATTCCGGTAGCGTGTCGGTGAAGACGTAGTCGAGTTGATGTTCGAGGGCGTTCATTCGGGGGATGTCTCCGGGTTGCGGCGCCGTTGCATTTTAGCCAGGTTGACGATAACGTAAACGTACATATTAACTTCCGTAGAACAATCGCGCTGCAACCCGGCGCTCTGCGATGGATCAGCACACGCAATATACGATCACCGAACTGGCGCGCGAATTCGAAATCACGCCGCGCGCCATTCGCTTCTACGAAGACCAGGGCCTGCTCGCACCGACGCGCGAAGGCTCGGGCGGCCTGCGTCGCGTGTATTCGTCGCGGGATCGCACGCGGCTCAAGCTCACGCTGCGCGGCAAGCGGCTCGGCTTTACGCTGTCGGAGATTCGCGCACTGCTCGATCTCTACGACTCGCCGACCGGCACCGTCTCGCAACTTCATGCGTTTCTCGACACGATCGCCGCGCATCGCAAGGTGCTGGAGCGGCAACTGGAGGACCTGAACGCGACCCTCGCCGAACTCGCGGAGTACGAGCAGCAGGGTCGCGCACTGCTTTCAGCGAGCGCAGAAAAGCGCGCGCGCAAGTCGAAGGCCGCATGATGGATCACACGAACTTCGCGGCGGGCATTAAGCGTGGCCGGGATGCGAAGCAAACCGGCGACACCCCACGACGTGCAGGGTCGACATGAACCACTTCCCCAAGCTGCTCTCGTCGCAAGTCGCCTTCGACATCGCGCAGACGATGCTCGAAGGGTTCGACCGTCACTACCGCGTGTTTCGCGATGCCGCGATCAAGGCCAAGACGCTGTTCGAAACGTACAACTGGCTCGCGCTGCAACAGCTTGCGCGTGAGCGCATCGCGTCGTACGACGATCGCGTCGACGAGTGCGTGATGCTGCTCGAAGACGAATACGACGCGGAAAACATCGACGCCGAAATCTGGCAGCAGATCAAGCTGCACTATATCGGGCTGCTCACGTCGCACCGGCAGCCGGAGTGCGCCGAGACCTTCTTCAACTCGGTGTGCTGCAAGATCCTGCATCGCTCGTACTTCAACAACGATTTCATCTTCGTGCGCCCGGCCCTCTCGACCGAATACATCGAGAACGGCGAACCGGCCGCGAAGCCAACCTATCGCGCGTATTACCCGGCGAAGGACGGGCTCGCCGCGACGCTGGAACGCATCGTCACCAACTTTCAGTTGAACGCGCCATTCGAAGACCTCGAACGCGACGTGCAGTGCGTGATGCAGTCGATGGCCGAAGTCTCCGGCGACTTCAAGGCGGCGCCGAATTTCCAGATCCACATTCTTTCGTCGCTGTTCTTTCGCAACAAGGCCGCGTATATCGTCGGGCGCATCATCAATGCCGACAGCGTCGTGCCGTTCGCGGTGCCCGTGCGCCATACGCAGCCGGGCCTGCTCGCACTCGATGCCGTGCTGCTCACCCGCGAGCAGTTGCTGATCATCTTCAGCTTCGCGCACTCGTATTTTCTCGTCGACATGGAGGTGCCGTCGGCATACGTGCAGTTCCTGCGCTCGATCATGCAGGGCAAGCCGAAGGCGGAAATCTATACATCCGTTGGCTTGCAGAAGCAGGGCAAGAACCTCTTCTATCGCGACCTGCTGCATCATCTCTCGCATTCGAGCGATCAGTTCATCATCGCGCCCGGCATCAAGGGGCTGGTGATGATCGTGTTCACGCTGCCGTCGTTTCCGTACGTGTTCAAGATGATCAAGGACTACTTCCCGCCGCCGAAGGACACGACGAGAAAGAAGATCCAGGACAAGTATCTGCTCGTCAAGCGCCATGACCGGCTGGGGCGCATGGCCGACACGCTCGAATATTCGAGCGTCGCGTTGCCGATCGCGCGGCTCGATCACGCGCTGATTCGTGAACTGGAGAAAGAGGCGCCATCGATGATCGAATACGAGGGCGACAACCTCGTGATCAAGCATCTGTATATCGAGCGCCGCATGGTGCCGTTGAATCTGTTCCTGCAGAACGCCAGCGACGCCGATATCGACCACGGCATCAGGGAATATGGCGAAGCGATCAAGGAACTGATGCAGGCCAACATCTTCCCCGGCGACATGCTCTACAAGAACTTCGGCGTGACGCGCCATGGCCGCGTGGTGTTCTACGACTACGACGAAATCGAGTACCTGACGGACTGCAACGTGCGCAAGGTGCCCGCGCCGCGCTACGAGGAAGACGAGATGTCCGGCGAGCCGTGGTACACGGTTGGCCCGCACGACATCTTTCCCGAAACCTACGGCACGTTCCTGCTCGGCGACCCGCGCGTGCGCGAAGCGTTCATGCGCCATCACGCCGATTTCTTCGATCCCGCGCTCTGGCAAAGGAACAAGGACCAACTGCTGCGCGGCGAACTCGCCGACTTCTTTCCCTACGACCGTTCCGCCCGATTCTGCATCCGCTATCCGGAGCGCTTCGAGCAGGACCCGAACGCAATCGCATCCACACGCGCACGCGCTGCGTGACGAAGGCGGACTCAAACCACATCATGAATACGACTGACGACAACACCAACGCACACAACCCGCTCGCGCACCTGTTCGACAACAACGCGGCATGGGTCGAGCGCAAGCTCGGCCACGATCCCGAATACTTCTCGCGGCTCGCGCATCAACAGGCGCCGGAGTATCTGTGGATCGGCTGTTCCGATTCGCGCGTGCCGGCCAACCAGATCATCGGACTGCCGCCGGGCGAGGTCTTCGTGCACAGAAACATCGCGAACGTGGTGGTGCACTCGGACCTCAACTGCCTGTCGGTGATCCAGTTCGCCGTCGATCTGCTCAAGGTCAAGCACATCATGGTGGTCGGCCACTATGGATGCTCGGGCGTCGCCGCGGCGCTCGTGAGCCGCCGCGTCGGTCTCGCGGACAACTGGCTGCGCCACGTCGAGGACGTGCGCGACAAGCACGCGCACCTGCTCGACGAATGGCCGATGGGCAGCGCGCGGCATCGCAGGCTGGTCGAACTCAATACCATCGAGCAGACCGTGAACGTGTGCCGCACGACCATCGTGAACGATGCGTGGGCGCGCGGCCAGGAGCTCACCGTGCACGGCTGGGCGTATGGCGTGCACGACGGCCGCGTGCGCAACCTGGGCATGATGATCCACGCGACCGAGCAGATCGAATCGACGTACCAGTCATGCATCGCAGCGCTTGCACGAGGCGGCGCGCATTCCGTGGAGAACGACGTGCTCGCGTCCGATGCCGCGCGTCTCGGAGATATTCCCGCCATTGTCGAAGGCGTCATCAAGGAGTTAAAACATGAGTGAGACAAATCGTGATCCGGTGGTCATCGTATCGGCGGCGCGCACGCCGATGGCCGCTTTCCAGGGCGACTTCGCGTCGATGACGGCGCCCGAGCTGGGCGCGGTCGCCATTGCGGCGGCGCGCGAGCGCAGCGGCCTCTCGCCTGAGCAGATCGAAGAAGTGGTGTTCGGCTGCGTGCTGCCCGCGGGCCAGGGTCAGGCGCCCGCGCGGCAAGCCGCGCTTGGCGCCAAGCTGCCGCTCTCGACGGGCAGCACCACCGTCAACAAGATGTGCGGCTCCGGCATGCGCGCGGCGATGTTCGCGCACGACATGCTGCTGGCCGGCTCGGTCGAGGTGATGGTCGCGGGCGGCATGGAGAGCATGACCAACGCACCCTACCTGCTGCCGAAGGCGCGCGCCGGGATGCGCATGGGCCACGGCCAGGTGCTCGACCACATGTTCCTCGACGGCCTCGAAGACGCCTACGAAAAGGGCCGGCTGATGGGCACGTTCGCGGAACAGTGCGCTTCGTCGTATGCGTTCTCGCGCGAAGCGCAGGACGCGTTCGCGATCGAATCGCTGCGGCGTGCGAAGCGCGCAAACGAAGACGGCTCGTTCAAGTGGGAGATCGCGCCCGTCACGGTGCAGGGGCGCAAGGGCGATACGGTGATCGATCGCGACGAGCAGCCGTTCAAGGCCAACCTCGACAAGATCTCGACGCTCAAGCCCGCGTTCGCGAAGGACGGTACGGTGACGGCGGCGAATTCGTCGTCGATATCCGACGGCGCCGCCGCGCTCGTGATGATGCGCGAATCGACAGCGAGCCGCCTCGGCGTGACGCCGCTTGCGCGCGTCGCGGGGCACAGCACGTTCGCGCAGCAGCCCGCGCTCTTCACCACCGCACCGGTCGGCGCGATCCGCAAGCTGTTCGAGAAGAACGGCTGGCGCGCGAACGAAGTCGATCTGTACGAGATCAACGAAGCATTCGCCGTCGTGACGATGGCCGCGATGCGCGAGCACGACCTGCCGCACGACAAGGTCAACGTGCACGGCGGCGCGTGCGCGCTGGGGCATCCGATCGGCGCGTCGGGTGCGCGGATTCTCGTCACGCTGATCGGCGCGCTGAAACAGCGCGGGTTGAAGCGCGGTGTCGCGAGTCTGTGCATCGGCGGTGGGGAGGCGACGGCGATGGGGGTGGAACTTCTGTAGTTTTTTTTGCGAATCCGGGAAGGCAATTCGTATCTACGATGTAGATACGAATGCTTGATATTTCCGCAGGGCGTATCTACAATGAATCTACATTCGTGGAGATGACCCAATGGTACTGTCGATTCAAAAATGGGGTAACAGTGCGGCGGTGCGCCTGCCCACCACGTTGCTCGAGCAACTCAAGGTCGCCTTGGGCGACAAGCTCACCGTCGACGTGCGCCCGGAGGGCCTCATGCTCAAACCGGCGCGGCACGCCTATACGCTAGAGGAGTTGCTCGCGCAGTGCGATCCGAAGGCTCCGATGCCGGCGGACCTGACCGCGTGGAACAGCGCCGTGCCGGTCGGTCGTGAAGCATGGTGAGGCGTGTCAAGTTTGATCGGGGCGACATCGTGCGCGTGAATCTGAATCCCACGGCAGGCCGCGAACAGCAGGGCGACTTTCGCCCTGCGCTGGTTTTGTCGCCCGCCGCATTCAACTCGCTCGGCGTCGCGCTGGTCGCGCCGATCACGCAGGGTGGCGAGTTCGCGCGATTCGCCGGCTTTGCGGTGCCGCTGTCCGGTTCCGGCACCGAAACGCAAGGCGTTGCGCTGGTGAACATGATTCGTACGCTGGATCTCGAGGCGCGCGGCGCAAAGACGATAGAGCGCGCACCGGTCGAAGTCGTGGACGACGCGCTCGCTCGTCTGCAAACCATTCTGGACTGACGGGCACGCGCCAATCTCTCGGCGTGGACGGCGGAGCCCCGCCCTTGCCCGGTGAAACGCAGGAAGGGACCAAGCATGAAAACTGTATTGATCGTCGGCGCGTCGCGTGGCATCGGTCACGAGTTTGCGCGCAGATATTGCCGCGACGGCTGGCGCGTGCTCGCCACCGCGCGCGACAAGACCTCACTCCACGCACTCGATGCGATGGGCGCGCAAACTTTCTCGCTCGATGTCACGCAACCCGAGCAGGTCACGGCGCTCGGCTGGCAACTCGATGGCGAGATGCTCGATGTCGCGATCATCGTGTCGGGTGTGTACGGCCCGCGCACGGAAGGCGTCGAGCCGGTCAGCGCCGAGGACTTCGACGACGTGATGCGCACCAACGTGCACGGCCCGATGCAGTTGATCCCCGTGCTGCTGCCGCTCACCGATGCGGCGAAAGGCGTGCTCGCCGTGCTGTCGAGCAGGATGGGCAGCATCGGCACGGCAAGCGGCACGACGGGCTGGCTTTATCGCGCGAGCAAGGCGGCGCTGAATTCGGTGCTCAAGGTGGCATCGCTGGAAACGCGCCACTCCGCGTGCATCGCGCTGCATCCGGGCTGGGTGCGCACGGAGATGGGCGGCTCGTCGGCGGCGATCGACGTCGCGCACAGCGTGTCGGGCATGCGCGCGGTGATCGCCGAAGCGGGTGCGATGCGCGATCAGTTCAACGGCAGTTTCGTGCAGTACGACGGCACGAAGCTCGACTGGTGACCCAAACAAAACTTAGAGAGGACCACGCGTGACTTACCAGGTACATGGCGTTTCCGCGTCGGGCAACTGCTACAAGGTCAGGCTCGCGCTCGAACAACTGAATCTGCCATACGTTTGGCATGAAGTCGACATGATGAACGGCGCCACGCACACGGATGCGTTTCGCAAGCTCAATCCGAACGGCAAGGTGCCGGTGCTGCAAATCGACGACACCACCTGTCTTGCCGAATCCGACGCGATCCTCTGCTATCTCGCCGAGGGCACGCCGCTGCTGCCGGCGGATCGCCTCGCGCGGGCGCAAGTGCTGCAATGGATGTTCTTCGAGCAATACAGCCACGAGCCGAACGTCGCGGTGGCGCGCTTCATCCTGCAGTTCCTGAAGCAAGCGGACGACCCGCGTCTGCCGGAAAAAACGGCGGGGTCATATCGCGCGCTCGATGTGATGGAATCGCATCTCGCGACGCGCACGTTTTTCGTCGGCGAGCGCTACACCGTCGCCGATATCGCGCTTTACGCGTACACGCACGTCGCCGATGAGGCGAATCTCGACCTGTCGCGCTATCCGGCGATCCGCGCCTGGCTCGCCCGCGTGCGCGAACAACCGCGCCATGTCGAAATGCCGGGCGTCGATCAATGAAACCGGTTGAATGCCCGTGCGGCGGCGCATCGCCGGAGCGTCGCACGAGCGATCGCGCGCCGCTCTACGCTGAATGTTGCGGCCGGTTCATCGAAGACGGCGCACTGCCCGCCAACGCGATGGAACTGATGCGTTCGCGCTACACCGCCTACGTGCTCGGCAATACGCCTTACCTGCGCATGACGTGGGCTGAAAACACCTGTCCCGCCGATCTCGACGCATCCGGCGATACAGGCACGCGCTGGCTCGGCTTGCAGATCAAACGCCACGTCCGGCTCGACGAACATCACGCGGAAGTCGAGTTCGTCGCACGTTATAAAACCGGCGGGCGCGCGCATCGCCTACATGAAACGAGCCGATTCATTCGCAATGCGCAACATCGCTGGTTATACGTCGACGGCGAAATAAAATCATAAATAAGCGCTACAAACGAAACGATCGGAACTAATTCCCTGAATATGAGCTTTCATTAAGCGAGTAGTTACAGGGGTTCCTCTAATTGTTCACATGCTTTTTGTCCGGTTACTCTTCTCCTACGCTAGGTGTCCTTGCAAGCGACGCCTGAAACGTCTGTATTGAAGCCAATTGTCGTGTCTGTTCAGGGCATGACTCCCGGAACCCCGCCGTCATACTGTTCCCGAAGGTGAACAGGGAGATCGGTTTGTGACTTCAATTCGGGCCACACCGTATCTTTTTCTCCCTCAACGGCTGGAGTTCAATCGGATGGGAATCAAAACCTGGTTGGTCGGATGCAGCTTTTTGTGCGCCTTCGGGACGTTGCAGTCCGTCGCGCACGCCGAACCGATCGGGGGCACGCGCCAGTCTGAAGGACTTCAGGCTCCTGCTTTCGGGCAGATCCCCAGCGCCGCCGATGCCACCCTTCCCGCCGTCGACAATGGCCTGAACGAAACCGTCATCCGCATCCCGGAAGACGACATCACGCTCCAGACCACGGTTTTCAAGCCGAACGGCGCCGGCCCCTTCCCGATGATCGTGTTCAATCACGGCAAGCTGCCCGGCGACGCGCACGATCAGCCGCGCAATCGCCCGCTCGCCCTCGCCCGCGAATTCGTTCGGCACGGCTACGTCGTCGTGGTGCCGAATCGCCGCGGCTTCGCGGAATCGGGCGGCAACTATGCCGGCAACGGCTGCAACGTCGAAGCGAACGGCTATGCGCAAGCGCGCGACGTCGCCGCGACCGTCGCCTACATGAGCGAGCAGCCGTACATCGACAAGACGCATATCGTCGTCGGCGGCACGTCGCACGGCGGGCTGACGGCCATCGCCTACGGCGCGCACGACGCTGCCTCCGCACCCGGCGTGCGGGGCCTGATCAACTTTTCCGGCGGCCTGCGCCAGGACGAGTGCGCGGGCTGGCAGAAAAACCTGACCAACGCATTCGGCGCCTACGGCGAAAACGTGCGTTTGCCGTCGCTGTGGTTCTACGGCGAGAACGATTCCGTCTGGCAGGGCGGACTCGCCGGCCAGATGTACACCGCATTCACCGAACACGGCGCCAAGGCGCAGATGGTCGACTTCGGCGCGTACAAGAACGACGCGCACCGGCTGGTCGGCGACCGTGACGGCGTGCAGATCTGGTGGCCGCAAGTGAAGGCGTTCCTCGCGCAAATCGGCATGCCGACCGCGGTGCAGTACCAAGTCTCCGAGCCGCAGGCGCCGAAAGCGACCGGCTACGCGAGTCTCGACGCGGTCACGGCGGTCCCTTTCCTCGATGAAGGCGGCCGCGCCGGTTATCGCAACTTCCTGCACCAGTATTCGAGCCGCGCGTTCGCCGTATCGAATTCGGGCGCGTGGTCGTGGGCCGAAGGCGGCGACGACCCGATGTCGGTTGCGCTCGCGAGCTGCCAGAAGCAAAGCAGCGATCCGTGCCGGCTGTATGCGGTCAACGAAGACGTCGTCTGGCGCGATGCCAGCGGCGACACGCAGACTGCATCGCGCTAAACGCGTCCTCACTTCGAATTTTTATCGCGCCGGCCTCGAGCCGGCGCTTTTGTATCTTCACGCGCCAGAAGGCACGACAAGCGGCCGCGTTGGGCGAAGTTAGGCGCGAAGTCGGGCGCAATGACGCCCTCGCCGCCGGCTTCACGACAAGTCCGCCGACCGGCCAACCGCGCCGGAATCGAATTAAATTCCGAATTTAGAGATAATCGGTATCTCGTCGTCCACCTTGCGAAGACCTATCCATGACCGATGCGCTGAACCTGCAACGCCTCAAGTTCACTGTCGAAGGGCACGTGGCCCGCGTGACGCTCGACCGCCCCGACGTGCGCAACGCGTTCGACGACGCGACGATCGTCGAACTGACCGCCGCCTTTCGCGCGCTCGACGACGACGCCAGCGTGCGCGCGGTCGTCCTCGCGGCGAATGGCCCGGCGTTCTGCGCGGGTGCCGACCTGAACTGGATGAAGCGCATGGCGGGTTATTCGGACACCGAGAACCGCGCCGACGCGCTCGGCCTCGCGACGATGCTGAACACGATCTACACGTGCCGCAAGCCCGTGATCGCCCGCGTGCAGGGCGACGCCTACGCGGGCGGCATGGGCCTGGTCGCCGCGTGCGACATCGCGATCAGCGCGGACACCGCGAACTTCTGCCTGTCGGAAGCGAAACTCGGCCTGATGCCCGCCACGATCGCGCCGTATGTGATCCGCGCGATGGGCGCGCGCGCGGCGCATCGCTATTTCGTCACCGCCGAGCGTTTCAACGCGGACGAAGCGCTGCGCATCGGTTTCGTGCATCAGGTCGTTTCGGCGGATCAGCTCGACGCGAGCGTCGAGGCGGTCGCGGCATCGATTGTCGCGAACAGCCCGAACGCGGTGCGCGAATGCAAGCAACTGGTGGTTGACCTGGCGGAGAAGACGATCGACGAAAACCTGATCGCCGATACCGCCGATCGCATCGCGCGCATTCGTTCGTCCGATGAAGGACGCGACGGCGTGCGCAGTTTCCTGGAGAAGCGCAAGCCGTCGTGGCTTGCGTGACGTATCGGGCGTGCGCGCTCGCGCATGTCATGGAGTTGCCTTGAATACAGAAGCCAATCAGGACTGGGTCGCGCGATCGCTCGCCGCCGTGTGGCATCCGTGCACCCAGATGAAGCATCACGAGCGCCTGCCGCTCATTCCGGTCGCGCGCGGCAAGGGCGCGTGGCTCTATGACCATGAAGGGCGCCGCTATCTCGATGGCATCAGTTCGTGGTGGGTGAATCTGTTCGGCCACGCGAACGCCGACATTAACGCGGCGCTGAAGGATCAGCTCGACACGCTGGAACACGCGATGCTCGCCGGCTGCACGCATGAACCGGCCGTGCTGCTCGCGGAGCGGCTATCCGCGCTGACGCAGCACACGCTCGGCCACGCGTTCTTTGCATCCGATGGCGCGTCGGCGGTCGAGATCGCGCTGAAGATGAGCTTTCACACTTGGCGCAATCGCGGGCAAGCGCAGAAAAGCGAGTTCGTGTGCCTCGCGAACAGCTATCACGGAGAAACGATCGGCGCGCTCGGCGTAACCGATGTCGCGCTGTTCAAGGACGCCTACGATCCGCTGATCCGTCACGCGCATGTGGTTACATCGCCGGATGCGCGGAAAGGCGCCGATGCCGTTCAGAATGCGCTCGCCGACATGCGCGCGCTCTTCGAAGCGCGCTCGCACTATCTCGCGGCGGTGATCGTCGAACCGCTCGTGCAGTGCGCGGCCGGCATGGCGATGCACGATCCTTCGTACCTGACGCAACTCCGCGCGCTGTGCGACGAATTCAACGTGCACCTGATCGCCGATGAAATCGCGGTCGGCTGCGGGCGCACCGGCACTTTCTTCGCGTGCGAACAGGCTGCGATCTGGCCGGATTTCGTATGCTTGTCGAAGGGCATCAGCGGCGGCTATTTGCCGCTGTCGATCGTGCTTACGCGCGACGAAATCTACGGCGCCTTCTACGACGACGACCTCACGCGCGGATTCCTGCACTCGCATTCGTACACCGGCAATCCGCTCGCGTGCCGCGCGGCGCTCGCCACGCTCGACCTGTTCAAAAGCGCGGACGTGTTCAACGAGAACCGTCGCAAGTCGTCGCTGTTGGGCCGCGCGTTGCAACCTTTGGCCGATCATCCGAACGTGCGCAACTTGCGCGAACGCGGCACGATCTTCGCGTTCGATGCCGCCATCGAAGACCCCGCGCAAGCCCGCACCTTCTCGCGGCGCTTCTTCGAAAACGCCTTGAAACAAGAGCTTTTATTGCGCCCGATCGGCACGACCGTGTACCTGATGCCGCCGTACATTCTCAACGACGAAGAACTCATGCTGCTCGCCGAACGCACACGCGCGACCTTCGAAGCAACGCTCGCGGAGGCCGCATGAGCCACACCTCGGATGCCCTCTTCGACACGCTGAAACAAGGCCTCGCCGACATCGACCAGCGCGGCTTGCGCCGCCGTCGCCGCATCGCGGACACCGCATGCGCGGCGCACATGACCGTGGACGGACGCGCGATCATCGGCTTCGCGAGCAACGATTATCTCGGCCTCGCCGCGCATGAAACGCTGCGCGCCGCGCTCGCCGAAGGCGCGCGTCGCTACGGCGCGGGCAGCGGCGGTTCGCATCTGCTCGGCGGACACTCGCGCGCCCATGCTCAACTCGAAGACGAACTCGCCGCGTTCTCGGGCGGCTTCGTCGACAACCCGCGTGCGCTTTACTTCAGCACCGGCTACATGGCGAACCTCGCGGTGATGTCGACGCTCGCCGGTCGCGGCACGCTGGTCTTCTCCGACGCGCTGAACCACGCGTCGCTGATCGATGGCGTCAGGCTTTCGCGCGCCGACGTGCAGATCTATCCGCACGCGGACGTCGAAGCGCTCGACGCGATGCTCGATGCGTCGTCGGACGAAGCGGCCACGAAGGTGATCGTCACCGATACCGTGTTCAGCATGGACGGCGATATCGCCCCGCTCGCGCGTCTCGTCGAACTGGCGGAACGCTACGGCGCGTGGCTCGTCGTCGACGATGCGCACGGCTTTGGCGTGCTGGGTCCGCAAGGACGCGGCGCGCTCGCGCACGCGGCGCTGCGTTCGCCGCATCTCGTCTATGTCGGCACGCTCGGCAAGGCGGCGGGTGTCGCGGGCGCGTTCGTCGTCGCGCATGAAACCGTGGTCGAATGGCTCGTGCAGCGCGCGCGTCCGTACATCTTCACGACGGCATCGCCGCCAGCGGTCGCGCATGCGGTGTCGGCGAGCATCGCGCTGATCGCGAGCGACGAAGGCGACGCGCGCCGCCAGCATCTCGGCGCGCTGATCGAGACCACCCGCGCAATGCTCAGGCGCACGCGCTGGCTGCCGGTCGATTCGCACACGGCAGTGCAGCCGCTCGTGATCGGCGGCAACGAGGAGACGCTCGCGCTCGCCGCCGCGCTCGATTCGAAGGGCCTGTGGGTTCCCGCAATCCGTCCGCCGACCGTGCCTGCGGGCACGTCGCGTTTGCGCATCTCGCTGTCGGCGGCGCATAGCGTTGAGGACCTCGCGCTGCTCGGCAACGCGTTGTCCACGTTGAGCGAGCAACAATCATGAACGCGCCGGTCTCCTTCTTCGTCACCGGCACCGATACCGAGATCGGCAAGACGCTGGTCTCGGCAGCGCTTCTGCATGGGTTCGCGCAGCAGGGGCTGCGCGCCGCCGCGATGAAACCGATCGCGGCCGGCGCGTTCGAGCGCGACGGCATCTGGCACAACGAAGACGCCGATCAGCTCGACGCCGCCGCGAACGTCCAGCTTCCGCCCGACGTCCGCACGCCGTATCTGTTGAAAGAACCGATCGCGCCACATATCGCCGCCGCACGCGAGAACGTCTCTCTCGATATCTCGCGCATCGTCGACGCCCACAAGCTCGCTATAACGCAGGCCGATGTCGTCGTCGTGGAAGGCGTCGGCGGCTTTCGCGTGCCGCTCACCGAGGTGCATGACACCGCCGATCTCGCGTTCGCGCTGGACCTGCCGGTCGTGCTCGTCGTCGGCATGCGGCTCGGCTGCATCAGTCATGCGCTGCTCACGGCCGAAGCGATTGCGGCGCGTGGCCTTCGGCTCGCGGGCTGGGTCGCGAATCGTGTCGATCCCGACATGCTCTATCCCGGCGAGAACATCGAAGCGATCCAGGTCAGGCTCGACAGTCAGTACAACGCGCCGCTCCTCGGCACGATCCCGCATCTCGCGCCGCCCGATGCAGGCCAGGCGGCGACCCATATCGATTCGGCCCTGCTGTTGCAGACGCTTCGCGCGGCGACACAGGTCAATGATTCACGTTTTATCGCAAAGGATTGATCACATGACGCAAGCACAAGCTGTCGAGACTTCGATTCAGGCCGGTTCGCAAACGCAAGAGCAGACGCAAGCCCGCTGGCGCGTGGCCGATGTCGTCGCGCTCTACGAACTGCCGTTCAACGACCTGCTCTATCGCGCACAGACCGTGCATCGCGAGCACTTCGATCCGAACACGGTGCAACTCTCGACGCTACTCTCGATCAAGACGGGCGGCTGCGAGGAAGACTGCGCGTATTGTCCGCAGTCGGTGCATCACGACACGGGGTTGAAGGCCGACAAGCTGATGGCCGTCGATGACGTGCTCAAGGCCGCGCAAATCGCGAAGTCGAACGGCGCGACGCGCTTCTGCATGGGCGCCGCGTGGCGCAATCCGAAGGATCGTCACCTCGAACCGATCAAGGACATGATTCGTGGCGTGAAGGCGATGGGGCTCGAAACATGCGTGACGCTCGGCATGCTCGAAGCGCATCAGGCGGAAGGCTTGCGCGACGCGGGCCTCGACTACTACAACCATAACCTCGATACGTCGCCCGAGTTCTACGGCCAGATCATCTCGACGCGCACGTACCAGGATCGCCTGGACACGCTCGAACGCGTGCGCGACGTGGGCATCAACGTGTGCTGCGGCGGGATCGTCGGCATGGGTGAATCGCGGCGCGAGCGCGCGGGCCTGATCACGCAACTGGCGAACCTGGACCCGTATCCGGAGTCGGTGCCAATCAACAATCTCGTACAGGTCGAAGGCACGCCGCTCACCGGCACCGCGCCGCTCGATCCGTTTGAGTTCGTGCGCACGATCGCGGTCGCACGCATCACGATGCCGGGCGCGATGGTGCGCCTGTCGGCGGGTCGCGAGCAGATGGACGAAGCGTTGCAGGCGCTGTGTTTCGCGGCCGGCGCGAATTCGATTTTTTACGGCGACCAGTTGCTCACCACGAGCAATCCGCAAGCCGAAGCCGACCGCAAGTTGCTCGATCGGCTCGGCATTCGCGCCGAGGCTTCGCAGCAGGTTGAAGAGGCGCAGGCGTGCGATACGAAGTGTGGGCACGCGCAGATCAACTGAAGCGCGAACCTTGACGAAAAAGCCCGCGCCGCGGGCTTTTTCACGTCCGCGCGAAGCACCTCACCGCTTGTCCACAACGACCTGATCAAACGTCCCGCCGTCGGCAAAGTGCGCTTGCTGCGCCTTCTGCCAACTGCCGAACACCTGCTCGACCGTGAACGTCTTCAGCGGCTTGAACTCGCTCGCGTGCTTCGCCAGCACCTCGGCGTTGCGCGGCCGCAAATGATGCTGCGCGATGATCTCCTGTGCGGCGGGCGTGTACAGATAGTCGAGATACGCTGTTGCAAGCTTGCGCGTGCCGCGCTTGTCCACGACCTTGTCGACGATCGTCACCGGCGGCTCGGCGAGCAGGCTCATCGACGGATAGACCGCATCGAAATCCTTGCCGCCAGCGCCGGTATCGATCAGCGCCACTTCGTTCTCGAACGTGACCAGCACGTCGCCGATGCCGCGCTGGGTGAAGGTCGTCGTCGCGCCTCGTCCGCCGGTGTCGAGCACCGGCACGTTCTTGAAGATCGCTTTTTCGAAGTCCTGCGCCTGGGCGTCGGTTGCGCCCTGCTGCTTCTTGTAGCCCCACGCCGCGAGATACGTGTAGCGTCCGTTGCCCGAGGTCTTCGGGTTCGCGATCACCACCTGCACGCCGGGACGCGCGAGATCGCTCCAGTCCTTGATGTTCTTCGGATTGCCATGACGCACGAGGAACACCATCGTGGTCGTGTAGGGCGCGCTGTTGTCGGGCAACCGGGTGCGCCAGTTCGCGGGCACGAGTTGCCCGTGTTCGGCGAGCAAGTCGATATCGTTCGGCTGGTTCATCGTGACGACGTCGGCCTGCAATCCCTGCATCACCGAAAGCGCCTGCGCGCTCGATGCGCCATGCGACTGGCGGATCGATACCGTCTCGCCGGACTTCTTCTGGTAGTCGGCGACGAACGCCGTGTTGATGTCCTTGTAGAGTTCGCGCGTGACATCGTAGGAAACGTTGAGCAGCGATGTGTCCGCGTGGGCGAACCCGGCAGCCAGTCCAAGCGCCAGCGTGAGCGCCGTCTTCAATCCCGCCATGTCTTCTCCCGTTATCGAATGCAAAAAAGGCCGCGTGAAAGCGGCCGTCTGGCGGGATTCTATCGAAACACGCGACTCATCCGTACGCGTGCAGTTCGAGCGAATCCGCCGGAAGATCGCGGGCATCGCCGAAACGCAGCGGTGCCGCGAGGTGAGTCAGTGTATCGACGAAATACTTCGCGCGCGGCCACGGCCCGAATCCCGCTGCGGTGTTGATATGGCCCGCGTCGCCGAGATTCACGAACGCGCTGTCGAAACGCCGCGCGAGTTCGCGCGCGTGCTCGACCGGCATCCACGGATCGCTCTCGCTCGCGACGAGAATCGACGGCACGTCGAGGCGCCCGGCATCGAACGCGCCGGCGAAGCGGAACTTCTCCGGGCTCGCCGGCGCGACGAACAATACGCCCACGACATCGACATCCGCGCCGATGTCACCGCGCGACAACGCATGCGCCGTCGCTAGACACCCGAAACTATGCGCAGCGATCACGACCGGCCCGCGCTCGCGGGCGAGCAGCGCGCGCACGGCGTTTGCCCAGGTGTCGAGGTGTGGTGCGTCCCAGTCGTCCTGCACGACCCGCGCCGCCTTCGGATATTGCCGCTCCAGCCACGTCTGCCAGTGCGCGCCTTCGCTGCCGTGCAAGCCGGGCACGGTGACGAGCCGCGGCGGCCAGCCAGACCTGCAAGTTTTCATATCGACCTCGCTGCCAGCATCGGGCCGGCGTCTTTCATGAAGCATTCTCCGGTGCCACTCCATGCAGACGAACCAATATTTCGTCATTTGTTTATGTAGAAGCCCTCTCGACACTTCGCCGCGCCGCGCGCAAGGGCGAACGAGACCGTAAAATGAACACACATTCCCATGGAGGCCGTATGTCTGATATGCCTGGTGTGTCCACCGATCAACCGACCGCATCGGACCGTTCGAGAACGCTGCGCACGCTCCAGCCGTTCCACCTCGCCTTCCCGGTCACGAGCCTCGACAACGCGCGCGCGTTCTATGGCGAGTTGCTCGGCTGTCCGGAAGGGCGCAGTTCGCCGGAGTGGATCGATTTCGATTTCTTCGGCCATCAACTGGTCGCGCATCTCTCGCCCGATGAAGTGCGGCCGCCCGCGAAGAATGCCGTCGATGGCGACGCCGTGCCGGTGCGCCACTTCGGCGTCGTGCTGTCGATGGACGAATGGCATGCGCTCGCCGAGCGTCTGCAGGGCGTCGGCACGAAGTTCGTCATCGAGCCGCATATCCGCTTCAAGGGCGAAGTCGGCGAGCAGGCGACGATGTTCTTCCTCGATCCATGCGGCAACGCGCTTGAATTCAAGGCGTTCAAGGATATCGGCAGCCTCTTTGCAAAGTGACGATGAAGATCATTTTTCATGAGACGGGCGCTGATGTATCGCTATGGCTCGACGAACTTTCGCGTGCATTGCCGGAGGCTGAGCTACGCGAGTGGCAACCCGGCGACACCGCGCCCGCCGATTACGCGATCGTCTGGCGCGCGCCGCGCGAGTTGTTCGCGAACCGGCCGGACCTGAAGGCAGTGTTCAATCTCGGCGCGGGCGTCGATGCGATTCTCGATGTCGAACGCCGGGAGCCCGGCACGCTGCCGCCGAACGCGAAGCTCGTGCGGCTCGAAGACACCGGCATGGCGCAGCAGATGGTCGAGTACGCGACCCACGCGGTGCTGCGCTACATGCGCCGTTTCGACGAATACGATTTGCTGCAAGGCGAAGGCCGCTGGGAAAAGCTCAAGGCGCATCGGCGTGAGAGTTTTACGGTCGGTGTGCTTGGGCTTGGCGTGCTGGGCACGGAGGTCGCGCGGGCGCTTGACAGGTTGCGCGTTCCCGTGCGCGGTTTCAGCCGCAGCGAGAAGCGGATCGAAGGCGTCGAGACCTATGCGGGCGAAGCGCAATTCGATGCCTTTCTCGACGGCGTCAAGGTGCTGATCAACCTGCTGCCCCATACGCCGGACACGGAAGGCATCCTCAACCGCACCACGTTCGCGAAGCTCGCGCGCGGCGCGTATCTGGTGAACCTCGCGCGGGGCGCGCATCTCGTGGATGAGGACTTGCTGCTTGCCCTCGAAAGTGGGCAGATCGCTGCGGCGACACTCGATGTATTTCATACCGAGCCGCTGGCCAGGGATCATCCGTTCTGGCGCACGCCGCGCGTGACGATCACGCCGCACATTTCCGCTGAGACGCTGCGCGAGGAAAGCATCGTGCAGATCGCGTGGAAGGTGAAGGCGCTGGAGCGCGGGGAACCGATCAGCGGTATCGTTGATCTGGAACGTGGGTATTGAATGTCGCTGGCAACAGCGAAGAAAACCGGAGACAAGACCATGACCCCGACCAAGGTAAAGATCGTGGAAGTCGGTCCCCGCGACGGCCTGCAAAACGAAAAGAACTTCGTCGCAACCGAAACCAAGGTCGAACTCGTGAACCGGCTCTCGCAAGCCGGCTTGCAAAACGTCGAGTCCGCCTCGTTCGTATCGCCGAAATGGGTCCCGCAAATGGCCGACGGCGCCGCTGTCATGGAAGGCATCGACCGCCGCCACGGCACGATCTATTCCGTGCTCACGCCGAACATGCGCGGCTTCGAAGCCGCCCTGCAAGCCCACGCCGACGAAGTCGTGATCTTCGGCGCAGCCAGCGAAGCGTTCTCGCAAAAGAACATCAACTGCAGCATCGCGGAAAGCATCGCGCGCTTCGAACCGGTCGCGAAAGCCGCGAAGGAAGCCGGCGTGCGCCTGCGCGGCAGCATCTCATGTTCGCTCGGCTGCCCGTATCAGGGCGAGGTGCCGGTTGCATCGGTGGTCGATGTCGTCGAGCGGATGAAAGCACTCGGCTGCGACGAGATCGACATCGCCGACACCATCGGCGTCGGCACGCCGACGCGCACGCGTGAAGTGCTCGCGGCCGCATCGAAGGTGTTTCCGCGCGAACACCTCTCCGGCCACTTTCACGATACCTACGGACAAGCCGTCGCGAACATCTATGCGGCGCTCCAGGAAGGGATCGAGATCTATCACGCGTCAGTGGCCGGGCTCGGCGGCTGTCCTTACGCGAAGGGCGCGACCGGCAACGTCGCGACGGAGGACGTCGTGTACCTGATGAACGGACTCGGCATCGAGACGGGCATCGACCTCGACCAGTTGATCGAGATCGGTGACTTTATTTCGCGCGCGATCGGCAAGCCGAGTTCATCGCGTGCCGGCCGTGCCTTGCTCGCAAAGAAACGCGACGGCGTGACGCCCTGCGTCTGAATCATCTGGAAAGGAAAAAATGAACGACATGCATAACATCGACGCGCTCCCCGAGTCCGCCAGGCGCGTCGCGCGGCTGTTGCAGGAACGCGGGCATCCGCACCCCATCGTGATGCTGCCGGAAACCGGCAAGACGTCGGCCGAAGCGGCCGCCGGACTCGGCTGCTCGGTCGCGCAGATCGCGAAGTCGATCCTGTTCCGGCGCCGCGAAGACGACGCGCCCGTGCTCGTGATCGCGAGCGGCGTGAACCGCGTCGATGAGAAGAAGGTCGCGGCGCGCGTCGGCGAACTGGCGCGTGCCGACGCGAAGTTCGTGCGCGAGAAGACCGGTTATGCGATCGGCGGCGTGTGTCCGATCGGTCACGCGACCGAGCCCGTCACGCTGATCGATGAAGACCTGCTCGCGCTCGACAGCCTCTGGGCCGCCGCCGGTCATCCGCATGCAGTCTTCAACCTGTCGCCGCAGGAACTCGTGTCGCTGACGGGCGCGCCCGTCGCCGATGTCGCGTTGCGCGAGACGGCATGATCGTGGAGGCGGATGACGTGCCGTCGCCGTGCATCGACGTGTGCTGGATGAATCCGGCCACGGGTTTCTGCGATGGGTGTCTGCGCACGATCGACGAAATCGCGAACTGGTCTTCGCTGGACGCTTCGCAAAAGCGCGCGGTGCTGTTGCGTACCGAGAGCCGTCGCAAGGGCGCGCGCGTCGTCATGATCGGCGAGCGCATCGAAGCGACGCTTGCGTTGCCGCCCGATTCGATCAAGTCGTTCGCCACGCTCGTCAACGACATGAACCCGCTGCATCACGACGACGCCTACGCCAGGGCGAGCCGCTTCGGCTCGCTGATCGCATCGGGCACGCAGCCCACCGCGCATCTGATGGCGATGCTCGCCACGCATTTCTCGCAGTATGCGCAGCCGCTCGGACTCGAGTTCGGCCTCAAGCTCACGCGCGCGGTCAAGGCGAACGATGTCCTTGCGATGAGCTGGCACGTCACCGGCGCGAAGTGGAAAGCGAGCCTCAACGGCGACCTCGTCACGCTCGAAGGCGAGGCGCGCAATCAACACGGCGAGACCGTGCTGAAGGCAAGCGCGACGATTGTCGTGATGCCGAAGGAGCCGGCTGCATGATCCGCTTCCCTGCATCGATGCGAGTGTTCGAGCGCGGCTGGCTCTCGTCGAACAACGTGCTCTTCATCGATGACGAACGCACCGCGCTCGTCGATAGCGGCTACGCGTCGCACGCGGCGCAGACGCGCACACTCGTGCAACACGCACTGGGCGCGCGCCCGCTCGATCTCGTCGTCAACACGCATCTCCATTCGGACCACTGCGGCGGGAACGCGCTGCTGCAACGCGCCTACGATTGCGACACGTTGATCCCGGCGAGCGAAGCCAATGCCGTGCGCAACTGGGACGAAGACGCCTTGACCTTCCGCGCAACGGGCCAGTCGTGCGAGCGCTTCGATTTCACCGGCACGATCGAGCCCGGCTCAAGCTTGCGGCTGGGCGGCCTCGACTGGTCCGTGCTCGGTGCCCCCGGCCACGATCCGCACTCGCTGATGCTCTATTGCGCCGAAGAACGCGTGCTCATCAGCGCCGATGCATTGTGGGAGAAGGGCTTTGGCGTGATCTTTCCGGAACTGGAAGGCGAAAGCGGATTCGCCGAGCAACGCGCCGTGCTCGACCTGATCGCGACGCTCGATGTCCGCGCGGTCATTCCGGGTCACGGCGCGCCGTTCACCGACGTATCGCATGCACTCGAAGTCGCTTCGTCTCGGCTCGACTATCTGCGTGCCGATCCCGCGCGCAACGCGAAGAATGCGTTGAAGGTGCTGATCGTGTTCAAGCTGATGGAAGTGCGCTCGATGTCGTTCGACGCTCTACGGCACATGACCGATTCGGCGCGTGCGATGCGGTCGGCTGCCGACCTGCTCGCTACATCGAGCAAGAGAAGCGCGGTGTTGAAACAGTGCGTGGATGAGCTGGCGCGCAGTGGCGCAGTGCGGGTCGACGGCGAGACGCTACTCGCTGCGTGACGAAAGGAGAGCCACAAAAAGAAAGCCGCTTGTCAGCTACGGCAAGCGGCGTAATTTAAGACGTGATCAGCGTCGATTGCATCGTAACGCGAGGCTGAATAGCGTGCATCGGTGCTTTCCCTACAAAATTTTAACGGCCACATGTACGGGACATAACCGGTCCAGCGCACGCTCAACGTTCGCTTGTTTCGAAGAACGATAATACTTCTTCAAGTAACGCCTGAGGTTCTTCTTCAGCAATATAGTGGCCGCAAGGCAGCGCGCGACCGCTCACATCGCGCGCGACGCGCCGCCATTCATCGAGCGGCTTGAAGCAGCGTTCGATCACGCCCTCCGCGCCCCACAGCACGCGTAACGGACACGCGATCTTGCGCCCGCGTTCGAGATCGGCGCGATCGTGTTCGAGATCGATCGACGCCGACGCGCGGTAGTCCTCGCACATCGCATACACCGCACCGGGCGACGCGAGCGCATCGCGATACGCCTGCAACGCATGTGGCGCGAACGGCTTGAGTCCCGCATGACGGCTGCCCATCACGCGCTCGAGGTAGGCGTTCGTGTTCCCGCCGATCAGCAACTCCGGCAACGGCGACGGCTGGATCAGGAAGAACCAGTGGAAATAAGTCGTCGCAAATTCGCGGTTGGTCGCTTCGTACATCGCGAGCGTCGGCGCGATGTCGAGCAGCATCAGCCGATCGACCGCGTCAGGAAAATCCAGCGCCATGCGATGCGCGACGCGCGCGCCGCGATCGTGCGCGCAGACGAGAAAGCGCTCGAAGCCGAAATGGCGCATCACCGCCACCTGGTCGGCGGCCATCGCGCGTTTCGAATAAGGTGTGTGCTCGGCATCGCTCCTCGGTTTCGCCGACGCCCCGTAGCCGCGCAGGTCGGTCGCGATCACGGTGAAATGCTGCGCGAGTATCGGTGCGCATTTGTGCCAGATCTCGTGCGTCTGCGGATGCCCATGCAGCAACAACAGCGGCGGCCCGCTGCCGCCCTTCATCCCGAAAATATCGACGCCCGCGGCGCCGACGCGAAACGGCTGGTAGTTCTCAAAGGGCATGGTGGCGCTCTCGTCGTGATGGGTGCGGATCATTGTATGCGTCGCCGATGACGCCCGACGCTTGCTGGAAGCGACTTTCGCGGAAACCGAGGAGTTCTTCGGGATTGTCCCGAGCACCGCGCACGCGGCGAATCCTCTATAATAGAACGATCGTTCGATTATGTAATCGCGACTGTCGGGAAGCGCTGCCCGTTTCTCGAAATTATTTTTGCGGTCGATCGCGAAGCGCCAATCGTAGAATTCCCCGATCGCGCACCGCACGTCATTTCAGGAGATTCACGCCATGGCATTACCCGCCGTCCTGCAACATCTCGCGCTGCCTGTCGTCGCCTCGCCGATGTTCATCGTCAGCTATCCCGAACTCGTGCTCGCGCAGTGCAAGGCGGGCGTCGTCGGGTCGTTTCCGGCGCTGAACGCGCGCCCCGCCGAATTGCTCGACGAATGGCTCACGCAAATCCAGGCGTCGCTCGCCGAGCACAAGGCGGCGAACCCGGATGCCGTCATCGGCCCGATCGCGGTGAACCAGATCGTGCATCAGTCGAACGCGCGGCTCGAACAGGATGTGCGCGTGTGCGTCGAACACAAGGTGCCGGTTTTCATCACGAGCCTGCGCGCGCCGGTCAGGGAAATGATCGACGCCGTGCACAGCTACGGCGGCATCGTGCTGCACGACGTGATCAACATCCGCCATGCGCAGAAGGCGCTGGAAGCGGGCGTCGATGGCCTGATCCTGGTTGCGGCCGGCGCCGGCGGCCACGCGGGCACGACCTCGCCCTTCGCGCTCGTCGGCGAAGTGCGGCGCATCTTCGACGGGCCGATCGTGCTGTCGGGGTCGATTGCGAACGGCGGCTCGATCCTCGCCGCGCAGGCGATGGGCGCGGACCTCGCCTACATGGGCACGCGCTTCATCGCGACGCGCGAGGCGCACGCGCACGAGAGCTACAAGAACGCGATCATCGATTCGAACGCCGCCGACATCATCTACACGAACCTCTTCACCGGCGTGCACGGGAACTACATCCGCCAAAGCATCGTGGAGGCAGGGCTCGATCCCGACGCGTTGCCGGAATCGGACAAGACCGCGATGAATTTCGGCGACGGGTCGAGCAAGGCGAAGGCGTGGAAGGACATCTGGGGCGCGGGACAGGGTGTCGGGCTGATGCACGACGTGCCGAGCGTCGGCGAACTGGTCGCGCGGCTGAAGCAGGAGTATGAGGAGGCGAAGGCGCGTATCGGCGTGGCCTGAGTATCGCGTGGCGCCGTGAGTGGCGTCATCAGCGGCGTCATGAAAAACACCGCGTTCCGGTCGCCCGGAACGCGGTGTTTTCGCATGCGCGTCGCGTGCGCGGCGCTCAGAACTTCGCGCGCAGGCCCACGCCGTACGTATTGCCCGACGACATGCTCGTGTACTTGTCGTTCAGGTACGCGGCGTAGACGTCCGTGCGCTTGGAAAGCGGGTAGTCGTAGCCGAGCGCCCAGCTCTTGTGCGTCTGGTCCAGGCCGCCGTTGCTGCGCGAGTAGGCGTACGACGCCATCACGAGGCCCGGTCCGAGCGGCACCGTGACGCCGCCCTGCCCCGTGTTCACATGGAAGCTGCCCTCTTCGATGTCGTTCTTCGTGTACATGTACTGGGCGAAGAACTTCACGAACTTCAGGTCGTACGAGACGCCGGCCTGCCCGACGCTCTGGCTCTTGTAGCCCGCGACCAGCGACGTCAAATCGCCCGGCGTGTTGTTGAAGTTGACGTACTGGTAGACGCCGGTCGCCGCGAACGGGCCGTGGAAATACAGGAACTGCGCACTGTATTTCTTCGAGCGGCCGTCGCCCGCCTGGTTGCCGAAGCTGTACATCGCGCTGCCGGAGAGGCCGCTGAAATCAGGCGTCGTGTACTGCACGGAGTTGTTCCAGCCCGAATCGCCGACGACGCCCTGATCGGTCGTGTAGGTCGGGAACGTGCCCTGGCCGAGGAAGACGTGATACACCATCGGCGAGAAGACGTACGAGTCGACGAACGGGTTGAAGAGAATCGTCGATACGAAGAGTTGCGTCGTCAGGCGGCCGGCCGTGAACGTGCCGTACGGCGCCTGGATGCCGACGTAGGCGTTACGGGCGAAGAACGTGTCGCCGGTGAAGCGGCCGAACTGGCCGTTCTGCGCGCGGAAGAAACTTTCGAGAGTGAAGATCGCCTTGTAGCCGTTGCCGAGGTCTTCAGCGCCCTTGAAGCCCCAGTAGGACGTCGACATGCCGCCGCCGCTCACGTTCCACGCGCGATCGCCGCCGGGGAACTTGGTGGCGCCCACCCATTCGTCGACCTGTCCGTAGAGCTGAACACTCGATTGCGCTTGTGCCGACCCCGCGGCGAGCATGCCGAACGTGGCGGCGATTGCGGTGGCCTTGACCGTTGCCTTAAGCGCACGGTTGACGGTTGGCTTCATGAACTCTCCTGTCGTTTGTCAAAAGTTAAAGCGTTGGCGGGCAAGACTCATGACTTGCCTCGTCAGACCGGCGTAATAGATGGGTTTCCGCTGGGCGTGCGGCCTTGCTGGAGCGGGGACCATCTTTACGGATCATTTTTCCGGCCAAAAATGTTTTTGGTTATTGCTGGTATAGCGGTTCGGATACTTCACGCACGTTGCGACAGGAAACCTCATCGATGCGTTGGCCGTCCCGACGCACTGGACGCGCGGCGACGCAAGCTCGGCGCGGCTGCAAGCGAAACGAAGGATCGGAAAACAGGCGTGAACGCGCGCAGGCCGAATTGTCGGTGCGCGGAAAAAAGAGGGGAATTGCTGCGAGGGTTATTGCACGCAACTGTGGCGCGCTTACGTCACAGACGAGAGGGGTCTGGACGCGGACTTATTTTTTTGTTCAGCACAAGATCGACGGCCGACCGGCGCGCTGCTTTAGTTCCGATAGTTCGGGTTCGATTGCACGCGAGCTTCGTCGCTCGAACGGCCCGGAGGACGCGGAACGTTGCGCTCCTCGTTATAACGGGTGATGTCCGCGCGAATCGATCCGGCGCCTCGCAATGGCGCGCTTTGCTCGGCGTGGGGCACGCCGCGCACTTCGGCGCTGATCGGCGTGAGGCCGTCCTTCGCACCGATCTGCAGGTAACGCAGCGACTGCGCATTGCGCGTGAAGTCGCGATTCGCCGCGGGTTGCTCGCCCGGGCCGCCCGCTCTTAACCACACGCCGTCCGGCTGACCGGCGAGCGCAAGCGAAGCCGCCACCGCGATCGATCCGATCGCGGTGGCAATGAAACATCGAGTAGTCTTGCGGAAGCCTTTGAGCGCCATGTCAGTACTGCAGGTTGTCCGACGTATTCGGCTTGCGGCGGCGAACGAATCGTGCGGATGGCAAGCGACCGGTCGATGGTCGGAGCGTCTGGATGCGTTGCAACGACCCAGCGCATCCATGCCAACCGGTCTACGGACAATTTATGGCCCCGCGCCTCGGGAGTCGAGCCAAAAAGTGTTAGACCTGCTCAATGGTTGTAACACCATGTTACTACTCGGTTTTTTGCCGTTTTTGCGGTGCGCTGAAATGCGCAATCATGTGACGAGACGGCTCAAAATTCGCTGGCTCGAAAATTGTGCGACGGGCATATTGGCGCATGGCGGATCGAAGACGTTCCATGCCGGGTGATCATTAATCGATCATTTAAATGAATTTGCCTCTTGAATCATAATCGGGCGAAAATACTGGTTTTCCTGACTTGACGTTTCATCGCGCATGGAAATCAGCGTGAAATGCAAGCGACGCCAGGTCTTTTCGCAACCCATGCACATTCGAGTGCGAGATTTTTGATGGCGCGCCCAAAACTTCTTCCCGACAACTTCACGCTCGCCCTCGTGGGCACCGTCATCGTCGCCAGTCTCCTGCCTTGCCGGGGCACGGTCGCCGTCGGCTTCAACTGGCTCACCAACGTCGCCATCGGGCTTCTGTTCTTCCTGCACGGCGCAAAACTCTCGCGCGAAGCCATCATCTCGGGTGCCACGCACTGGCGGCTGCACCTCGTCGTGCTGCTGAGCACCTTCGTGATGTTCCCGCTCCTCGGCCTCGCGCTGAAGCCCGTTCTCACGCCGCTCGTCACGCCCCAGCTCTACATGGGCATTCTCTTCCTGTGCACGCTGCCCTCCACGGTGCAATCGTCGATCGCGTTCACGTCCATGGCCAAGGGCAACGTGCCCGCCGCGGTCTGCAGCGCATCGGCCTCGAGCCTGCTCGGCATTTTCATCACGCCCCTGCTCGTCGGGCTCGTGGTGAGCAACCACGGCGCAACGACCGGTTCGCCGTGGCACACGGTCGGCAATATCGTGCTGCAACTGCTCGTGCCGTTCATCGCCGGCCAGTTGCTGCGCCCGGCCATCGGCAGATGGATCGACCGCAACCGCAGCGTGCTGAAGTTCGTCGACCAGGGCTCGATCCTGCTCGTGGTCTACGTGGCGTTCAGCGAAGCGGTCAACGAAGGCATCTGGCATTCGATGTCGCTCGGGACGCTGGCGGGGCTCCTCGTCGCCAATATCGTGTTGCTCGCGCTCGCGATTTTCGCGACGGCATTCGCCAGCAAGCGGCTGGGCTTCAGCCGCGCCGACCAGATCACGATCATTTTTTGCGGCTCGAAGAAAAGTCTCGCGTCGGGCATTCCGATGGCCAAGGTGATCTTCGCGTCGCATACGGTCGGCGCGGTCGTGCTGCCGCTGATGCTGTTCCACCAGATCCAGTTGATGGTCTGCGCCGTGCTGGCCCAACGCTGGGGCGCCCGCCGCACGGCCGCCGAGAAGGTGCGCGAGCACGAAGGCGCTGCCCCGGCGGTGCGCCGTTGAGCGACGCGACGTCGCGAATCATGGTGTAAACGCATCCCGCCCTCCCAATCCTTAAAGCCGCCTCGTGCGGCTTTTTCGTTATTTGAGCCTGCGGGCGATGCGCTGTCGATTCGTCCGTTCGACATAGGCCCGCAGCACGAAACAGGAAACACCGTGCGCCGGGCCTATATCTTCAGGCCGACTGGCGGCCGGGCATGTCGCTTGCCACACTTGTCTTCAATCAACGCGACACGGCACGCCGACAGGGAGAAGCACCATGCAGACCACGACCATCGAACGCAGCCTTCGAGGGGCGCCATGCCGACGGTCATGAACCGGCCGACCGGCGCCACTTCCGCCGAATTGACGTCCTTCCTGCGCGAGTTGCACTTCGAGCGCGGCTCGGCGGCGCAGACGGCAGCGGCGCTGCGCGCGCTGATCGACGCCGGCCTCGACCGCCTTCCGCTGCCGGGAAGCGGCGCGACGCTCGAGCGATGGCGGATGCTCGCCGCGGTGGCGGCGTTCGACCTGGCGCTCGTCAAGCTGTTCGAAGGGCACACAGACGCGCTCGCGATCCTCGCCGAACTCGACGGCCAGAACAGCGACAAAGGCAACGCCTGGGGCGTCTGGGCCGCCGAGCCGCCAACGGCCCGCCTCGGCGCGACGGCCGCAGAAGGCGACAGCATCGCGTTGCACGGTACGAAAGCCTGGTGCTCGGGCGCGGCCTTCGTCACCCACGCGCTGGTGACGGCATGGAACGAGCGCGACGAGCCGATCCTCGCGGCGGTCGATCTGCGCCAGCCGGGCGTTCGCGTGACCGACGAAGGATGGGTGGCGGTGGGCATGAACGCCTGCGCGAGTGTCGACGTCCACTTCGACAACGCCAGCGCCGTGCGCATCGGCGCGCCCCGTGCGTATCTGCAGCGGCCCGGCTTCTGGCAGGGCGGCGGCGGCATCGCGGCGTGCTGGTTCGGAGCGGCGTCGGCCATCGGCGAATTCGTGAGACGCGACGCCGCGCGGCGTGCGGACCCGCACAAGCTCGCTCACCTCGGCGCGATCGACGCAGCGCTCACGAGCGCCGCGAGCCTGTTGCGCGAGAGCGCGGCGCGCATCGACCGCGAACCGCACGCCGACGCCATGCCGGTAGCGCTCCGTGCGCGGCTCGTGGTGGAGCGCGCGGCGCTGAGCGTCGTCGAGCATGCGGGGCGCGCGCTCGGCGCCGCGCCGCTTTGCCGCGACGCGCATTTCGCCCGCCTGATGGCGGATCTTCCCGTGTTCATCCGGCAAAGCCACGCCGAGCGCGACCAGGCTGCACTCGCGGAGCGCATCGTCAACGAGGAGCGCGGACCATGGGAACTCTAATCATGAACGACAGGAAACGCGCATTCGCCAGCACCGGTACGTCCGAAGCCACTTGGCAGGGCTGGGCGCGACTCGCCACGCTGCCGGAAGTCGAGCCGTCGGTGCTCGTGCCGGCGGGCGGGCGAGCAGTCGTCGTGGCGCCGCATCCGGACGACGAAGTGCTCGGCACCGGCGGACTGCTCGCGCGCTTGTCGGCGCTCGGGCGCAAGGTGCTGATCATCGCCGTGACGGACGGGACGGCCAGCCATCCGGGCTCGCCCATCTGGCCGGTCACGCGCCTCGCCGACATCCGGCCGCAGGAAACGCGCGAAGCACTGCAACGCCTGCATATGCGGTACGTCCGGATCGTGCGCCTCGGGCTGCCCGATGGCGGAGGCGACCGCTTCGAGACGCATGTGAGCGCGGCGCTCGCCGAGCACCTGCGTCCCGGCGACGTCGTCTTCGGTACGTGGCGTCACGACGGCCATCCCGATCACGAGGCGGTCGGGCGAGCGGTGTCGTCGATGGCGGGGCGGCTCGACCTGCCGTTCGTCGAGATTCCGGTCTGGACGTGGCATTGGGCGTCGCCCGAAGACTCGCGCGTGCCGTGGAGCCGCGCACGCCGCATCGTCCTCGACACCGACACGCACGCGCGCAAGCTCCACGCGGTCGAGGCGTTTCGCAGCCAGCTCGAACCCGACTCCGCGACCGGACGCGCGGCGATCCTGCCCGAGCATGTGCTCGCGCGCCTGACGCGGCCCTATGAAGTGGTCCTGATATGACGCGCGAACCCGACGCCCGGCAATATTTCAGCGGGCTATACGAACGCAGCGACGATCCGTGGCTGCTGCGCGAGCGTTGGTACGAGCGGCGCAAGCGGGCGTTGACGCTCGCGATGCTGCCCGACGAACGCTATGCGCGGGCCTACGAACCTGGTTGCGCGAACGGTGAACTGTCGGCGGCGCTCGCGGCGCGCTGCGACGCACTGCTCGCCGCCGATCTCAACCCGGACGCCGTTGAGCTGGCACGCCGCCGTGTTGCGCATCTGGGCAACGTGCAGGTCGAGCAGCGCGCGATCCCCGACGACTGGCCCGACGGCCGCTTCGACCTGATCGTCGTGAGTGAGCTTGCCTACTATCTGGACGAAGGCCAGTTGTCGCGGCTTTGTGGGCGCCTCACCGAATCGCTCGCACCGGGCGGGACGATTCTCGCTTGTCACTGGCGGCAGCCGATCGAAGGCTGGCCCCACTCCGGCGATTTCGTTCACGACGAACTGAACGCCACACTGCCGTTCGCGCGCTTGTCGCACTATCAGGATGACGATATGGAGCTCGACGTCTGGTCGTCGAACGCAGACTCGGTGCATCGCCGCGAGGCAAAATAGCCCGTTGTTCAGGCCGTTTTACTAAACAACATTTACCCAACAAAACCCATACAGGACAAGCCTCTACTGGTTTTCTCTAGGTCCGTGATCGGTTGGGACGCGCGATTTTTACTATACAATCGCCGCAAAGAAGCGAACCCACCGCGCATCGATAAACACGACGCGGAACGATCAATCAGGCGTACACAGAGAACACCACGATGGGCACCACCATTCGCGATGTCGCGCGTGCGGCCAGCGTCTCGATCGGCACCGTTTCGAGAGCGCTGAAAAACCAGCCGGGCTTGTCCGAGGCAACGCGCGTGCGCGTGGTCGAAGTGGCGCAACAACTCGGCTACGACTCCGCGCAACTGCGCACGCGCATCCGGCGCGTCACTTTTCTGCTGCACCGGCAGCACAACAACTTCGCCGTCAGTCCGTTTTTTTCGCACGTCCTGAACGGCTTCGAACAGGCGTGCCGCGAGCGGCGGCTCGTGCCCTCCGTGCTGACAGCCGGCCCGACGCAGGATCTCGCGCAGCAGATGCGCCTGCACGCGCCGGATGCCATCGCGGTCGCGGGCTTCGTCGAGCCGGAACTGCTCGCGCATCTGCACTCGCTCAACCGCCCGACCATACTGATCGACCTGCGCGCGCCCGGTTTCCGCTCGGTCAATATCGACAACATCCGCGGCGCCGCGCTCGCCATGCAGCATCTGTTCGCGCTCGGGCGGCGGCGCGTCGCGTTCATCGGCGGATCGCTCGCGCATCACAGCATCTCGCAGCGCGCGCTCGGCTATCGGCTGGCGTATTTCGAGGCGGGTCTGCTCTTCGATCCGATGCTCGAAATCAACACGCAACCCGGCATCGCCGCCGATCTGGCCGCCGCCGACGCGATGGAGCGCCTGATCGCCCAAGCGCGCGCCCAGGCACGCACGCAATCGAATCCGCTCCCCGACGCCGTTTTCGCCTATAACGATGCAGCGGCCCTCGCAGCGATGCGCGTCTGTCTTGCGCACGGCTTGCGGGTGCCGCAGGACATCGCGTTCGTCGGTTTCGACGATATTCCGGCCGCCGCGCAGAGTACGCCGCCGCTTTCGACGGTGACGGTCGACAAGGAAGCGCTCGGCCGCCGCGGCGTGGACCTGCTGCTCGAAGACAGCCCGAACACACTCGACCCGGCCGACACGCTGGTGCCGGTAAATTTCATCCCTCGCGCGAGCTCCGGCTCGACCACGACATGAACTCGACCGCCTCACCCGCCGCAACTGCGCCCACGCCCAACGCGGCGAACACGCCGATAGCGCCGATCGCTCCGGCTTCGTCCAGCGGCCCGATCGACTTCCGCAGCCGCGACTTCCTGCTCTCGCACGTGCGCGACACGCTCGCGTTCTACGCGCCGACCGCGCGTGATCCGTCGGGCGGCTTCTTCCACTTCTTCAAGGACGACGGCCGCGTCTACGACCGCACCACGCGCCACCTCGTCAGCAGCACGCGCTTCGTCTTCAATTACGCGATGGCCTATCGCCACTTCGGCGACATCGCGCATCAGGACGACGCCCGCCACGCGTTCAAATTCCTGCGCGACGCCCACTGGGACGCCGTGAACGAAGGCTACGACTGGGAAATCGAATGGCGCGACGGCGCGAAGCGCACGCTCGACGGCACGCGCCATTGCTACGGACTCGCTTTCGTGCTGCTCGCGTGCGCGCATGCGTCGATGGCGGGCATCGAGGAAGCGACGCCGATGATCGGCGAAACGTTCCATCTGCTGGAGCGCCGTTTCTGGGACGCCGAAGCCGGCCTTTACGCCGACGAAGCCACGCCCGACTGGCAGCTTTCCGACTATCGCGGCCAGAACGCCAACATGCACGCGACTGAGGCGCTGCTCGCCGCGTTCGAGGCGACCGGCCACGTCATCTATCTGGATCGCGCCGAGAAGATCGCGGGCAACATCACGCTGCGACAGGCGAAGCTGTCGAGTGGGCTGGTTTGGGAGCATTTCCGCCCGGACTGGTCGATCGACTGGCATTACAACGAGTCCGACAGTTCGAACATCTTCCGTCCGTGGGGTTTCCAGCCCGGCCATCAGACGGAGTGGGCGAAGCTGCTGCTGATTCTGGAGCGTCATCGCGCGTTGCCGTGGCTTGCGCCGCGCGCCATCGAACTCTTCGACGCCGCCTTCAACCGCGCCTGGGACAGCCGCCACGGCGGTCTCTACTACGGCTTCGGCCCCGACGACACCATCTGCGACCACGACAAATACTTCTGGGTGCAGGCGGAAAGCTTCGCCGCCGCCGCGCTGCTCGGCGCGCGCACGGGCCGCGAGCGCTTCTGGGATTCCTACGACGAGCTTTGGCGCTATAGCTGGGACCATTTCGTCGATCACGAATACGGCGCGTGGTACCGCATCCTCACGTGCGACAACCGCAAGTACGGCGACGAAAAAAGCCCCGCCGGCAAGACCGACTACCACACGATGGGCGCGTGCTACGAGGTGCTGAACGCCCTCCCCGCGCCCGACAAAACAGAACGGTGAGACAAATGGCAGCAGAACAGCAGACTCTTCCGACCTTCGTGTCAGCCGGCGACATCCTCACCGACATGATCCGCACCGACGCGTCGACGTGGCTTTCGCGTCCGGGCGGCGCCGGCTGGAACGTCGCGCGGGCGGTCGCGCGCCTCGGCCTGCCGACGGCCTGCGCCGGCTCGCTTGGCGTCGACAACTTTTCCGACGACCTGTGGGAAGCGAGTGTCGCCGCCGGTCTCGACATGCGCTTCATGCAGCGCGTCGAGCGTTTGCCGCTGCTCGCGATCGTCCACAAGACGCAGCCGCCGACCTATTACTTCATGGGCGAGAACGGCGCGGATCTCGCGTTCGATCCGTCGAAGCTGCCGCAGGGCTGGATGGAGCAGGTGAAGTGGGCGCATTTCGGCTGCATCAGCCTCGTGCGCCTGCCGCTCGGCGCGACGCTCGCCGCGCTTGCCGCGCAACTGCGCGCGCACGGCGTGAAGATTAGCTTCGATCCGAACTATCGCAACCTGATGGAGACCGGCTACGAGCCGATCCTGCGCAACATGGCATCGCTTGCCGACCTGATCAAGGTATCGGACGAAGACCTGCACATGCTGTTTCGCGGCATCCCCGAAGCCGACGCGCTCGCACAGATTCGCGCGATGAACCCGCAGGCGAGCGTGCTCGTCACGCGCGGGTCGAGCGAGGCGGCGCTCTATGTCGGCGATGCGGTGTATCGCGCGAAGCCGCCGCAGGTTCAGGTCGCGGACACGGTCGGTGCGGGCGATGCGTCGATTGCGGGGTTGCTCTATAGCCTGATGGCACGCGAGGGTGGCTGGCCCGAGCATCTGCGCTTCGCGCTCGCGTCGGGCGCGGCGGCCTGCCGGTTCTCGGGCGCGCATTCGCCGTCGCTGGAGGAAGTCGAGGAATTGCTGAACGCGTGACCCGGCGTCGGGCTGATCGCAGCGGCGCGGGCGGGCTTGCGGCCGCTGCGAAAGCGCGTGGACCTACTGAAGCCGTTCATTGTTCAAAGTCGCGTCATCGTGGTCACGCACGTTGCATATCAGCGTGCTAGCATGAATTTCCGTCTTCGCCGGAGCTGCAACATGGACGACACGACCTACACGAAGGGCCTCTACACCGCGACGATCGGCGTACGCCCGGTCGACGACGGTCAGTTCCAGGGTGTCGTCTCGCTCGCCCGGGACGACGGCGAGGGAACCGACTCGACACTCTACGAAGTCGGAGCGTCGTCGGAGAACGAGGGCGAGGCGCTCGAAGAAGCGCGGGCACTCGCGCACCGCATCCTCGGGGAAATCGAACTATAAGCAGCCGGCGGCGCTCGCGTCGCGCGGGCGCTTGCGGCTCGACTGGAGGGACATCATGCCGGAACAGCTCTTCCTCTATGGCGTCTATGCGATCCATGTGCGGCCGCTCGAACTGCAGGGGGCGCGTTGGGACGCGGAATACGAAATCCGTCACCACGACAAGGCCGTGAAATCGTGGACGACGGTGGGTGGCGATGGCGGCCTGTCAAATGCCGCCGAAGCGATCGATCTTGCGCACCAGCAGGCAATCGCCGATATCGAGGCTGGCGCGGGAATTCCAAAACCACGGGCCTTTCCGTAGGGTTGGGGCTGGCGCTGCTGGCGCCAGCGCTTCCTATCGCCTCAAGGCAACCCGCTCCGCCTCCCGATGATCGATCGCCGCCGCGCGTTCGTGCCCCTCGCGCGCGACCGCGCGATCGACATACTCCGACAGCACCCCGCCCGGCTCAATGAGCTTCGCCATATACGCGATCTGCAGCGTGCTCGCGACGAGAATATCCGCAGCGGTAAACCGCTCGCCGACCACCCACGGTCCGTCCTTCAGCGCCCCTTCGATCGCATGCTCGACGCGCCCCAGATCGCCCCAGCCGAAGCTCACCGTGTTACCGGGTGCGCCGGTCATCCGCTCGGCCATCGCCGGTTCGAGACACGCGCCGGTAAAGAACATCCACTGCAAGAAGCGTCCGCGCAGCGGATCACCCAATGGCACGCCAAGCCGCGCGTCAGGAAATTTGTCGGCGAGATACAAAAGCACCGCGCCCGATTCGGCGACCATCACGCCGTCGTCCTCCAGCGCGGGAAGCTTGCACATCGGATTGACGCGACAGAATTCCGGCTCGTTCTGATCGCCCGCGCGGATGTTCACGAACGCGAACTCATACGGCACGCGCAATTCCTCCAGCATCCACAGCGCGCGAAATGCGCGCGTCTTCGGCCAGTAGTAGAGCTTCATCGGCGGATCGTCCTCGGGTGGCTCGGCAAGCGTTCAGGTTACGCTCAGTTAGCCCCAACGCGCCCCGCCAAAGGTTCGGGTTTACGTTGACACGCGCGCCGCGCCGGTGATTCTCTCTCCGCTATCTCGAAAAGAGACGGTTTCGTTTCCGATAAACGAAGACCCGCGAGAAGTCCGCAAAAAAATTCCGGTTTTGTCGGCGAAGAATGGAGCTCTTGCGAACCCCCACGCCAAACCATAAAAAGCCGGAGATTTCATGAACGCGCGCGTTCCCTTTGAAGCAATTCAGGACGGCCAGACTCCCGCCCTGTCCGACTACAAGCTCACCGACAATCTCTCCGCCACGCGCGGCCGCATCTTCCTGACCGGCACGCAGGCGCTCGTGCGGCTCGTGCTGATGCAGCGCGAACTCGATCGCGCCGCGAATCTGAACACCGCCGGTTTCGTCAGCGGCTATCGCGGCTCGCCGCTCGGTATGGTCGACCAGCAGTTGTGGAAGGCGAAGAAACTGCTCGCGTCGCATGACGTGCGCTTCCTGCCCGCGATCAACGAGGAACTCGGCGGCACCGCCGTGCTCGGCACGCAGCGGGTGGAATCGGACGAGGAACGCACCGTCGAAGGCGTCTTCGCAATGTGGTACGGCAAGGGCCCGGGGGTCGATCGCGCGGGCGATGCGCTCAAGCACGGCAACGCCTACGGCTCGTCGCCGCACGGTGGCGTGCTGGTGGTGGCGGGCGACGATCACGGCTGCGTGTCGTCATCGATGCCGCATCAGAGCGATCAGGCGTTGATCGGCTGGAGCATGCCGGTCGTGAATCCGTCGAACATCGCGGACATGCTGGAGTTCGGCCTCTACGGCTGGGCGCTGTCGCGTTTTTCGGGTGCGTGGATCGGCTTCAAGGCGATTTCGGAGACGGTCGAATCGGGTTCGACCGTCGATCTCGACGCAATCCAGACGACGTGGAAAACACCGCAGGATTTCGTCGCGCCCGCGGGCGGCCTGCACAACCGCTGGCCCGACCTGCCGAGCCTCACGATCGAAGCACGTCTCGCCGCCAAGCTCGACGCCGTGCGTCACTTCGCCCGCGTGAACAGCATCGACAAGTGGATTGCGCCGAGCGCGCAGGCGAATGTGGGGATCGTGACGTGCGGCAAGGCGCATCTCGACCTGATGGAGGCGCTGCGCCGGCTCGATCTCACCGTCGACGACCTCGACCGGGCGGGCGTGCGGATCTACAAGGTCGGCCTGTCGTTTCCGCTCGAAACCACGCGGCTCGACACGTTCGTCGAAGGGCTGTCGGAAGTGCTCGTGATTGAGGAGAAGGGCCCGATCATCGAGCAGCAGATCAAGGATCATCTCTACAACCGGACGAGCGGCGCACGGCCGATCGTGATCGGCAAGCACGCGCAGGATGGCGCGATGCTGCTGACGTCGCTTGGCGAACTGCGTCCGTCGCGCGTGCTGCCGGTTTTCGCCGACTGGCTCGCGCGCCACAAGCCGGCGCTCGACCGTCGCGAGAAAGTAGTCGATCTCGTCGCGCCGCAAATCCTCTCAAACGTCGCCGATTCTGTGAAGCGCACGCCGTACTTCTGCTCGGGCTGCCCGCACAACACGTCGACGAAAGTGCCCGAAGGCTCCGTCGCGCAGGCGGGCATCGGCTGCCACTTCATGGCGTCGTGGATGGAGCGCGATACGACCGGTTTGATCCAGATGGGCGGAGAAGGCGTCGATTGGGCGTCGCATTCGATGTTCACGAAAACGCCGCACGTCTTCCAGAACCTCGGCGACGGCACCTATTTCCACTCGGGCATTCTCGCGATTCGCCAGGCGGTCGCGGCGAAGGCGAACATCACCTACAAGATCCTCTATAACGATGCAGTCGCGATGACCGGCGGCCAGCCCGTCGACGGCAGCATTTCGGTGCCGCAGATCGCGCGGCAGGTCGAAGCGGAAGGCATCGCGCTGCTGTTCGTCGTGAGCGACGAGCCCGAGAAGTACGACGGTCACCACGACCAGTTCCCGCGCGGTACGACCTTTCATCACCGCGACGAACTCGATGCCGTGCAGCGGCGTCTGCGCGATACGCCGGGCGTCACCGTGCTGATCTACGACCAGACGTGCGCGGCGGAAAAGCGCCGTCGCAGGAAGAAAGGCGAGTTTCCCGACCCGGACAAGCGTCTTTTCATCAACGAAGCCGTCTGCGAGGGTTGCGGCGACTGCGGCGTGCAGTCGAATTGCCTCTCAGTCGAACCGGTCGAAACCGAACTGGGGCGCAAGCGCCGCATCGATCAGTCGTCGTGCAACAAGGACTATTCGTGCGTGAACGGCTTCTGCCCGAGCTTCGTCACGCTCGAAGGCGCGAAGCTGAAAAAGGCCGCCGGCAACGCGTTCGATCCTGACGAACTCGCGCGGCGCGTCGATGCGCTGCAAAGCCCGAAACAGCATCTCGACAACGCGCCGTACGACATCCTGATCACGGGCGTCGGCGGCACGGGCGTGGTGACGGTTGGCGCGCTGATCAGCATGGCGGCGCATCTGGAGGGCAAGAGCGCATCGGTGCTCGATTTCATGGGCTTCGCGCAAAAGGGCGGCTCGGTGCTGTCGTTCGTGCGCTTCGCCGCGACCGATGCGCTGCTGAACCAGGTCCGCATCGACACGCAGCAAGCCGACGTCCTGCTCGCCTGCGACATGGTGGTCGGCGCGAGTGCCGACGCGTTGCAGACGGTGCGCCACGGCCGCACGCGGATCGTCGTCAACACGCACGCGATTCCGAACGCGAGCTTCGTGCAGAACCCGGACGCGAACCTCCACGCCGACGCGCTCCTCGACAAGATGCAGCACGCCGCCGGCGCCGAGCGGATGAAGACCTGCGACGCGCAGGCGCTCGCGACGCGTTTTCTCGGCGATACGATCGGCGCGAACATCCTGATGCTCGGCTACGCGTGGCAGCTTGGCCTCGTGCCGGTGTCGCACGCGGCGATGATGCGTGCGATCGAGTTGAACAACGTCGCCGTGCCGATGAACAAGCTGGCGTTCGCCATCGGACGCCTCGCTGCCGCCGACCTCGACGCGCTCGACACGCTTCAGAAGACCGCGCAGACGACACGCGTCGAAATGAACGCGATGCCGCTTGCCGCGCTGATCGCCGATCGCGAACGGCGTCTCGCGGAATATGGCGGCGCGGCGTATGTCGAGCGTTATCGCAAGCTGGTGAACGCGGCGGCGGCGTCGAAGGACGATGCGATCACGCGCGCCGTCGCGACGACGTTCTACAAGCTGCTGGCCGTGAAGGACGAATACGAAGTCGCGCGCCTGCACGCCGATCCGGCTTTCCGCGCGGCACTCGAGGCGCAGTTCGAAGGCGCGGCGGGCAAGGATTTCACCGTCAAGTTCAACCTCGCGCCGCCGGTTTTGTCGAAGCCGAAGAACGGCGGACAGCCACGCAAGATGACGTTCGGCCAGTGGCTGTGGCCTGTGCTCGGCACGATGGCGAAATTCCGCGGCCTGCGCGGCGGCATGCTCGATCCGTTCGGCAAGACGCTCGAGCGCCGCATGGAGCGCCAGCTCGCCGACGATTACGAAGTCACGATGTCACGGGCGTTTGGCGCGCTGAACGCGGATAACGCGAAAGACGTTGAAGCGCTGGCCGTGCTTTTCGAACGCGTGCGCGGGTATGGGCATGTGAAGCTGGCGAATCTGTCGATGGTGAAGCGTCGCGAGCGCGATCTGGCCGCGAAACTGCGCATCGAAGCAGCGACGGGCGCGGCGGTGCGTGCATCGCTGGATGAGATGAAGGGCGCGGCGAGTTTGAAGGGGATTCCGGTCGTCGTGGCGAAGTGATTTTGTCGCTGGCGCTCGGGGTTCAGGCTTACACCGTTTGATGTGCTCGGGCTTCTATGGAACTTGCTTTGTTTTTGGTTTATTTGCTCTGCCCCTGTCCGGGGCGGGACTCACTTTCTTTGCTGCTGCAAAGAAAGTAAGCAAAGAAA
>NZ_FCON02000041.1 GCF_001544535.1 Caballeronia choica
TTTCTACATGCCAACAACGATGAAACCCCGCTAACGACACTCCCCCGGTTGGACCACTCCGACATAACGGGCTAGCGACGCATGGCAAGCATTGGCGGTGGAAAGCTGCTTTCTTTGCTTACTTTCTTTGCAGCAGCAAAGAAAGTGAGTCCCGCCCCGGACAGGGGCAGAGCTAATAAACCAAAAACAAAGCAAGTTCCGCAGAAGCCCAAGCGCATCAAACGGTGTAAACAAACCGACCCCGACCCCCGACCCCAACCCCACCCCCACCCCAAGCGCCAGCGGCCAAAAACATCCGATCGGCTATAATTTCCCCTTTTCACAAAGCCGAAAAGATCGACCATGGAAGCGGAACGTCTCAACTCGATCGAGAACCTGCTCGCCGACCTGCGCCGCCGCGCGGCCGAGCTACGGGGGTATCTTTGACTACGACGCAAAAGCCCAGCGTCTAGAGGAAGTCAACAAGGTTCTCGAAGACCCGAACGTCTGGAACGACTCCAAGAACGCGCAGGCGCTTGGCCGGGAAAAGAAGCTGCTCGACGGCGTCGTCACGACGCTCACCGGCCTCGATAACGACCTGCGCGACACGCAGGATCTCTTCGACATGGCCCGCGAGGAAAGCGACGAAGAAACGCTCGTCGCCTGCGAAGCCGATACGGCGTCGCTCGAAAAGCGCGTCGAAGACATGGAATTTCGCCGGATGTTCAGCAATCCGGCCGACCCGAACAACTGCTTCATCGACATCCAGGCCGGCGCCGGCGGCACCGAAGCGTGCGACTGGGCGGCGATGCTGCTGCGCCAGTACCTGCGCTACTGCGAGCGCAAGGGCTTCAAGACCGAAGTGCTCGAAGAATCCGAAGGCGACGTCGCGGGCATCAAGAGCGCGACCGTCAAGGTCGAGGGCGAATACGCGTATGGTTATCTGCGCAGCGAAACCGGCGTTCACCGGCTCGTGCGCAAGTCGCCATTCGATTCGTCGGGCGGGCGCCACACGTCGTTTTCGTCGGTGTTCGTCTACCCGGAAGTCGACGATTCGATCGAGATCGAGATCAATCCGGCCGATATCCGCACGGATACGTATCGCGCGTCCGGCGCGGGCGGCCAGCACATCAACAAGACCGATTCCGCGGTGCGTCTCACGCACGGGCCGACCGGCATCGTCGTGCAATGCCAGAACGACCGCTCGCAGCACCGTAACCGCGCCGAAGCCATGCAGATGCTGAAGGCGAAGCTCTACGAGTTCGAAATGCGCAAGCGTCAGGCTGAGCAGGACAAGCTCGAATCGAGCAAGACCGATGTGGGCTGGGGCCACCAGATCCGCTCGTACGTGCTCGACAACAGCCGCATCAAGGATCTGCGCACCAACGTCGAAATCAGCAACACGAAAGCCGTGCTCGACGGCGATCTCGACGACTTCATCAGCGCCAGCCTGAAACAGGGCGTCTAAGCGCAAGCGGCGCGGCTTCGGGTTTCGAAGACCGCGCCGCGCCGTTTTTCCGATCAGCGCCATCCGGGTGCGCGAGCGCCGGACGCATCGTCATTACAGCCACGCCGAGCCGCGCCGAACCGCCTCTCCGACCGAATTCAAAGCCAAACCATCATGACCGAACCGACCCAGACGAGCGCCGCTCCCGAACTGGAAGAAAACCAGATCGTCGCCGAGCGCCGCGAGAAACTGCGTGCGTTGCGCGAGCAAGGCATCGCCTATCCGAACGATTTTCGTCCGACGCATCAAGCCGCCGCGCTGCAAGCCGACTACGCCGACACCGACAAGGAAGCGCTCGAAGCGAATCCGCTCCCGGTGGCGCTGGCCGGCCGGATGATGCTCAAGCGTGTGATGGGCAAGGCGAGCTTTGCGACCGTGCAGGACGGCAGCGGCCAGATCCAGTTCTTCATCACGCCGGCCGATGTGGGCGCGGAAGTCTACGACGCCTTCAAGAAGTGGGACCTGGGCGACATCGTCGCGGCGAAGGGCGTGCTGTTTCGCACGAACAAGGGCGAATTGTCGGTGCGCTGCACGGAATTGCGCCTGCTGTCGAAAGCGCTGCGCCCGCTGCCGGACAAGTTCCACGGTCTCGCCGACCAGGAAATGCGCTATCGCCAGCGCTACGTCGACCTGATCGTGACGCCCGAGGCGCGCAAGACGTTCGTCGCACGCACGAAGGCGTTCACGTCGATTCGCAACTTCATGGCGAAGGCGAACTTCATGGAAGTCGAGACGCCGATGCTGCATCCGATTCCCGGTGGCGCGGCGGCGAAGCCGTTCGTCACGCACCACAACGCGCTCGACATGCAGATGTTCCTGCGCATCGCGCCCGAGCTTTACCTGAAGCGGCTGATCGTCGGCGGCTTCGAGCGCGTGTTCGAAATCAACCGGAATTTCCGTAACGAAGGCGTTTCGCCGCGTCACAATCCGGAATTCACGATGATGGAGTTCTACGCCGCGTACACGGATTACCAGTGGCTGATGGACTTCACCGAGGAACTGATCCGCCAGGCCGCCATCGATGCGCGCGGCACCGCGGCGATCACCTACCAGGGCCGCGAACTCGATCTGGGCAAGCCATTCCATCGGCTGACGATTGGTCAGGCGATCCAGAAATACGCGCCGCAATACACGAGCGAGCAACTCGCCGATAGCGCTTTCCTGCGCACGGAACTGAAGAAGTTCGGCGTCGATACGGCCCAGCCGGCGTTCCTGAACGCGGGCGTCGGCGCGCTGCAACTGGCGCTCTTCGAGGAAACCGCCGAGTCGCAATTGTGGGAGCCGACGTTCATCATCGATTATCCGATCGAAGTGTCGCCGCTCGCGCGTGCGTCGGACAAGGTGGAAGGCATCACCGAACGCTTCGAGCTGTTCATCACCGGCCGCGAGATCGCGAACGGCTTCTCGGAGCTGAACGATCCGGAAGATCAGGCCGCGCGCTTCCAGAAGCAGGTCGACCAGAAAGACGCCGGCGACGAAGAAGCGATGTACTACGACGCCGACTACATCCGCGCGCTCGAATACGGCATGCCTCCGACGGGCGGCTGCGGCATCGGCATCGACCGGCTGGTAATGCTGCTCACCGATAGCCCGAGCATCCGCGATGTGATTCTGTTTCCTCATTTGCGTCGCGAAGACTGACGTCGGCGGGGTGCATTACCCGCATCGTTGTAAAAATGCGCGCCAGCCGGCGCGCATTTTCGTTTGTAACCATCGGTAAAACCTTGCCCGCGTTGTTCGGCGTCGGATGCACACGGCGCCGTGCGGGTGCGTCGATGGCATCGATCATGCTTCGTTACCGAAAAGCGCCGTGTCAGCTTCGGTTACAAAATGAAATGCTGTCGCGATCGTTTTGCCGGAAACTACGTCTTATCAATCACCTAGCCACTACCCATGCCTCGATTCGGAGGTCGAAAATGAATAACGGAAACACCAACCCCAGCACGCCCGACGGCGGGTCTTCGCGGCGTCTGCATCCGCTGATCGCGACCGCGGCAGGCGCCGTGATCGTCGCGAGCCTCGCCGCGACGGCCGCGATCACAGGCGTGTTCCCGAAGGCTTCGAGCAATCTTGTCGAGAACCCGCAGACGCAGTCGGCGGCGGTCACGCCGCAGCCCGTCGTCGATTCGGCCGCGCCGAGCGCGCCAAGCGCCGCCCAACAGCAAGCAGCGCAGCAAGCGCAACAGCAAGCAGCGGCTCAACAAGCGGCCGCTCAGCAGCAAGCCGAACAGCAGGCTGCACAACAAGCCGCTCAACAGCAGGCCGCCGCGCAGCAACAGCAGCAGCAGGCACAACAGGCACCGGCACAACCGGTCGCCCCGCCGCAGCCTTCCTACGCGCAAAGGCCGGCGTATTGCTCGACGTGCGGCACGGTTGAAGCCATCACGGCGGTGCGCCACGAAGGCCAGGGAACCGGGATCGGCGCGGTCGGCGGCGCGGTGGCGGGCGGTGTGGTCGGCAACCAGTTCGGACGCGGCAGCGGCCGCACCGCGATGACGCTGCTCGGCGCCCTCGGCGGCGGTCTCGCAGGGAACTCGGTCGAGAAGCACATCCGCAGCGAGACCGACTATTCGGTGCGCGTACACATGGAAAGCGGCAAGACGCGCGTGTTTACCTATCGTCAGGCGCCGCCGTTCCAGCAAGGGCAGCATGTGCGCGTGCAGAACGGGACGCTCGTCGCAGGCTGATTCCGCACCCGCAGCGCAGCCCTAAATGCAAAACGGCGATTCCTCCCGGAATCGCCGTTTTGTTTCGTGCGCCGCCGCAAAATCACCCGGGCGCACGGTGCATCAATAATCCGCGTCTTCGATCCACGCAGCCTGAATCGCTTCGAGGATCTTCTCGTTCGACTTCGATGGATCGTCGTCGAAGCCTTCGAGTTCGGTGATCCAGCGATGCATGTCCGTGAAACGCACATACTGCGGGTCTACGCCCTGATGCGCGTCCGTCAGTGCCATCGCGATGTCTTGCGTGTCTGTCCACTTCATGGGCGCTCTCCTGTCCGTGCTGTCAGTGATTTTCTTTCGCGTGGTTGATGGAGTAGCGCGGGATCTCGACCACCAGATCTTCCTCCGCCGGCACCATCGCCTGACATGATAACCGCGATGTCGGCTCGAGGCCCCAGGCCTTGTCGAGCAGATCGTCCTCGTCCTCTTCCGACGGTTCCAGCGCGTTGAATCCTTCCCGGATGATCACGTGACACGTCGTGCACGCGCACGATTTTTCGCAGGCGTGCTCGATTTCGATGCCGTGGTCGAGCAGGTTGTCGCAGATGCTCTTGCTGAGGTCCGCATCGATCACGGCGCCGTCCGGGCACAGTTCCACATGAGGCAGTACAACGATTTGAGGCATGAGTCTTTCCGTAGATTCGATGGTTCGATCAGACGTCGTCGAGCTTGCGGCCCGCGAGCGCGCGGCGAATGCTCTTGTTCATCCGGCGCGCGGCGAATTCGTCGGTGGCGGCCGAGAGCGCCTTGGTCGCGGTTTCGATCGCCTCCAGCTTGTCCGCACGCGTGACGGCGGCCAGTTCGGCCACGAGCGCGTCGATCTGCGCGCGTTCGTCGTCGTCGAGGAGTTCGGCGTCGGCTTCCAGCGCCGCCTGCGTCGCTTCGACCAACCGTTGCGCGTCGACCTGCGCCTCGCGCAACGCGCGGGCGCGCATGTCGACCTCGGCGGTCTTGAAGCTCTCCTCGAGCATGCGGGCGACGTCGTCGTCGGCGAGACCGTAGGACGGCTTCACCACCACCGACGCCTCCACGCCCGACCCCTGTTCGCGGGCGAACACGGAGAGCAGGCCGTCCGCATCGACCTGATAGGTCACGCGGATGCGCGCCGCGCCCGCCGCCATCGGCGGAATGCCGCGCAGCTCGAAGCGCGCGAGCGAGCGGCAATCGGCGACGAGTTCGCGCTCGCCCTGCACGACGTGGATCGCCATCGCGGTCTGGCCGTCCTTGAAGGTCGTGAAGTCCTGCGCGCGCGCGACGGGAATCGTCGAATTGCGCGGGATGATCTTCTCGGTGAGCCCGCCCATCGTCTCGACACCGAGCGACAGCGGAATCACGTCGAGCAGCAGCCAGTCGTCGCCGTTGCCGCGACGGTTGCCGGCGAGGAGATCCGCCTGGATCGCCGCGCCAAGCGCGACGACCTGGTCCGGGTCCAGATTCGTGAGCGGCGGCTGCCCGAAGTAGTCTTCGACCGCGCGGCGAATCACCGGCATGCGCGTCGCGCCGCCGACCAGCACGACGCCCTTGATGTCGGCCCGCGCGACTTTCGCGTCGCGCAACGCCTTGCGGGTCGGCGTCAGCGTGCGCGCCACAAGCGCTTCGGAGAGCGTCGCGAATTGCGTTTGGCTGACCGCGACGTCGATCTGCCTGCCGGTCGAAAGCGTGACTTCGATGCGGGCTTCTTCCTGATCCGACAGCGCTTCCTTCGCCGAGCGCACGCGGTCCAGCAGAAGGCGCACGTCCTCGGGCGTGCTGATTTCGATGCCCGCCTGCGCGACCACATGCCGATACAGCGCGGAATCGAAATCGTCGCCGCCGAGCGCGGAGTCGCCGCCCGCCGCCAGCACTTCGAACACGCCCTTGGTGAGCTTCAGGATCGACAGGTCGAACGTGCCGCCGCCGAGGTCATACACGGCGTACAGCCCTTCGGACGCGTTGTCCAGACCGTAGGCGATCGCCGCAGCGGTCGGTTCGTTCAGGAGGCGCAACACGTTCAGGCCCGCGAGACGCGCGGCGTCCTTGGTCGCCTGGCGCTGCGCTTCGTCGAAATATGCGGGAACGGTGATCACCGCGCCGACCAGATCGTCGCCGAGCGAGTCTTCGGCGCGATAACGCAGCGTCGCCAGAATCTCCGCCGACACTTCGACCGGGCTCTTCACGCCGTCGACGGTGCGAATCTGCACCATGCCGGGCGCATCGATGAAATCGTAGGGCGCGTTTTCGGCCCCTTCCACTTCGCTCTTGCCGCGCCCCATGAAGCGCTTGACCGACACGATCGTATTGCGCGGATCGAGCGCCGCCTCATCCTTCGCGACACGGCCGATGCGCCGCCCGCCCTTTTCCAGATAACGCACGACGGACGGCAACAGCATATGGCCGTCTTCGTCGGGCAGGACTTCGGGCACGCTGTTGCGCACGGCGGCGACCAGCGAGTTGGTCGTGCCGAGATCGATGCCGATCGCCACGCGTCGCTGATGCGGCGCGGGCGCCATGCCGGGTTCTGAGATTTGCAGTAAAGCCATCGTTGTTCTATTGGGGGTTGATTGCCGCGTATGCGCCGATGGGCCGGTCAGGCGTGCTCGAGCCTCTCGATCTGCGCGCCGATTTCGCTTGCCACGCGCTCGATGAACATCAACTGGCGCACGGCCTCGCCTGCCGCCTGATCCGCGTTGCTGTCGATCAGTGCTGCAAGTTTTCCAAACCGGATGCGCTCTTCGTCGCGCAACTCGTCGAGCAGGGATTCCAGCGCGCCGAGATTCTTCGCCGCCGCCGCATCCTCGATGCTCTCGCGCCATTCCATCTGCTGCATCAGGAAGGCGGGCTCCATCGCGGTGTTGTTATGGTCGTCGACGTCGACGCCCCGCAGCGACAGCATATAGCGCGCGCGCTTCAGCGGATCGCGCAGCGTCTGGTACGCCTCGTTCGCGCGCGTCGCCCATTGCATCGCGATGCGGCGCTGCGCGTCGCCGGCAGCCGCAAAGCGGTCGGGATGCACTTGCGCCTGCACGGTGCGATAGGCGTGGTCGAGCGTCTCCTGATCGACGGCGTAGATCGGCGGCAGGTGGAACAGGTCGAAGTGGCTGTCGTTGAGCGTTGCCATGATTTACGAAAGTGACTGAATGCGCGAAAGTGGACCACGAAAGAAAAAGGCGGCACACGCCGCCTCTTTGGCCGGTACTCCCGGCATCAAACGCGAAACGACTCGCCGCAACCGCACTCGTCCTTCGCGTTCGGATTGTTGAAGCGGAAACCTTCGTTCAATCCTTCGCGCGCGAAGTCGAGCTCGGTGCCGTCGAGATACGCGAGGCTCTTCGGATCGATGATGATCTTCACCCCCGCCGACTCGAACACCTGATCTTCCGGCGCGAGTTCGTCGACATACTCGAGCTTGTACGCAAGGCCCGAGCAGCCCGTCGTGCGCACGCCCAGGCGCAGACCCACGCCCTTGCCGCGTCGCGTCAGATACTTCCGCACGTGCTGTGCCGCTTTTTCGGTCAACGTGATTGCCATAGTGTCTCGTTCTCGCAGCCGCTCGTCCGCGTGGCTCATTAACTCCAGCTTCGCGGTCGCATGCTGCGGCCTTGCTCTTTGATCCAAAATCAGGGGCGCCAGCGAATCTGTCGCGCCCGCCCTTCATTACGTCATTACGCCGCGTGCTGCTTCGCTTCGTCGTGCGCCGCTTCGGGAGCCGCCGCGCCGTGACGCTGCTTGTAGTCGGCGACCGCTGCCTTGATCGCGTCTTCCGCGAGAATCGAGCAGTGGATCTTCACCGGCGGCAGCGCCAGTTCCTCGGCGATATGCGTGTTCTTGATCGTAAGCGCCTGATCGAGCGTCTTGCCCTTCACCCACTCGGTCACGAGCGAGCTGGAGGCAATCGCCGAGCCGCAGCCGTAGGTCTTGAACTTCGCGTCCTCGATGATGCCGTCCGCGCCCACGCGGATCTGCAGCTTCATGACGTCGCCGCAAGCGGGCGCGCCGACCATGCCGGTGCCGACCGTATCGTCGTCCTTGCCAAACGAGCCGACGTTGCGCGGGTTTTCGTAGTGGTCCAGAACCTTGTCGCTATATGCCATGATTCAAACTCCTTTCGTATTCCGTGTATGTCCGAGCTACGGGCGGGGCGCTCAGTGCGCGGCCCACTGGATGGTCGAGATGTCGATGCCGTCCTTGTGCATTTCCCAGAGCGGCGACAGGTCGCGCAGCTTGGCGATCTTGCCCTTCAGCAGGTTGATCACGTAGTCGACGTCCTGCTCCGTCGTGAAGCGGCCGACCGTGAAGCGAATCGAGCTGTGCGCGAGCTCGTCGTTGCGGCCCAGCGCGCGCAACACATACGACGGCTCCAGCGACGCCGACGTGCAAGCCGAACCCGACGACACCGCCACGTCCTTCACCGCCATGATCAGCGACTCGCCTTCGACGAAGTTGAAGCTGATGTTGAGGTTGTGCGGGACGCGCTGTTCCATGTCGCCGTTGACATAGGTTTCCTCGATATCCGAGAGGCCCTTGAGCAGCCGGTCGCGCAGCATGCGGATGCGCTCGTTCTCGGTTGCCATTTCCTCGCGCGCGATGCGGAACGCCTCGCCCATGCCGACGATCTGGTGCGTCGCGAGCGTGCCCGAGCGCATGCCGCGTTCGTGGCCGCCGCCGTGCATCTGCGCTTCGATGCGCACACGCGGCTTGCGGCGAACATACAGCGCGCCGATGCCCTTCGGACCATACGTCTTGTGCGCCGAGAACGACATCAGGTCGACTTTCAGCTTCTGCAGGTCGATTACGATCTTGCCGGTGGCCTGCGCCGCGTCGACGTGGAAAATGATGCCCTTCTCGCGCGTGATCTCGCCGATCGCGGCGATGTCCTGAATCACGCCGATCTCGTTGTTCACGTTCATGACCGACACGAGAATCGTGTCCGGGCGAATCGCCGCCTTGAGCTTGTCCAGGTCGATCAGGCCGTCGTCCTTCACGTCGAGATACGTGACCTCGAAGCCTTCGCGTTCGAGTTCACGGCAGGTGTCGAGCACGGCCTTGTGCTCGGTCTTCACCGTGATGACGTGCTTGCCCTTGCTCTTGTAGAAGTGAGCCGCGCCCTTGATCGCGAGGTTGTCCGACTCGGTTGCGCCCGACGTCCAGATAATTTCGCGCGGATCGCAGTTCACCAGCGCGGCGACGTTCTCGCGCGCTTGCTCGACCGCACGTTCCGCATCCCAGCCGTACTGGTGGCTGCGCGATGCCGGATTACCGAATTGCTCGCGCAGATACGGAATCATCTTGTCCACCACGCGCGGGTCTACCGGGGTCGTCGCGCTGTAGTCCATGTAAATGGGCAGGTGGGGAAACTCGTTGTTCATCAGTCGCTCCGGGAAATCTGTCTAATGGCGTTGTCTTTGTTGTAGATGCGGACGCTTCGCGCTTGCTGCTGCTTGTGCTGCCTGGCAGTTCGGCGCGGCAGCCGTCAGCCCGCCAGGTTGAAAACGGAATTGGGTCCTTTGGGCACGACGCGCGCGGCTTCGACGCCCGCACTCTCGGTGCGCCGGTCGCGCAGCACCGCCGACGAGCCTTCGCGCGCACGCTGCTGGTCGACGAGATCCTTGAGCGACACCGAATCGAGATACTCGACCATCTTCTGGTTGAGCGTCGCCCAGAGTTCGTGGGTCATGCAGTGGCCGTCGTGCTGCTTCGTGCCTTCGCATGTGCCCTTGCCGCCGCACTGGGTGGCGTCGATCGGTTCGTCGACCGCGATGATGATGTCCGCGACCGTGACGTTCTCCGCGCGGCGCGCGAGGTTGTAACCGCCGCCCGGCCCGCGGACCGATTCGACGATTTCATGCCGCCGCAGCTTGCCGAACAGCTGTTCGAGGTAGGAAAGCGAGATGCGCTGGCGCTGGCTGATGCCGGCCAGCGTCACCGGGCCCTGCTCCTGGCGCAATGCCAGGTCGATCATCGCCGTGACGGCGAAACGGCCTTTCGTGGTGAGTCTCATATTTGGGGGCTACCGCTAATACTTGAGGATTTTCGTCCAGTATAAATAGCCTACGCTTTTAGTCAAGTATCCCGCCCGAAAAAATCTATAGGAATTTACTTAAAGGCGGTCGATGCCGCGCTCTAGTCGTTTAGACGACCAGTTGCGCGCGCAGCGCGTTGAGCAGGCCTTCGCAGGCGTCTTCGCACTGGTCGAGAACGCGCTCGAAACCTTCGTCGCCGCCGAAATAAGGGTCGACCACCACGCGGCTGTCGTCGCGGGTGGCGAATTCCATCAGCAGACGAATCTTGTCGCGGTGCTCCGGCGGGCAGCTTTGGGCGAGCGCGGCGGCGTTGGCATCGTCCATCGCGATCAGCAAGTCGAAGCGGGCGAAGTCGTCGGGGGCGATCTGCCGGCCGCGCAACGCCGAAAGATCGTAGCCTCGGCGCTTGGCCGCACGCTGGGCGCGTTCGTCGGGCGCCTGGTCGATGTGCCAGTCGCCGGTGCCGGCGGAGTCGACGACGATGCGATCCGCGAGTTTCGCCTGCGCCACCTGATGCAGCATCACGGCCTCCGCGCTCGGCGAGCGGCAGATATTGCCCAGACACACGAAGCAGACGGCGATCGAATTCATCGTTTGGGAGTGAGACTGCACGGGATTAAGGAGGAGATTGCGCCGGCCGCGCGCGGACGAGGCCGGCCGCAGCTTCGATTGCCGCGAATTATACAAAGGCGCGGAAAAAAGCGCCCGATTCGGATCCCAGCACGATTCAAAGCACGCGCGGCGCGGGAGCCGTCTCGCTCGGCATGGCCGTTGCGGGATTCCAGCCGGCCTCGGGTTCAACGTAGCCAAACGAAACCGCGCGCGCGAGCTCGGCGCTGACGTTCGCCGCGCTCATCAGTTGACGCGGTGCGGCTTCCGGCTGAGTGACACTCAAGGCGTGAAGGTACGAGGCAAGGGCGATCGGGATCAGGATCGCGACGGGCCAGTAGGTCGATATTGTCTTTTTCATGGTCAACTCTGCTTCCAGGTCGCGTGGGCAACAAGCCCACTTGTCGACGCTTCGAAGTCTACGGGTTTGCCCTTGCCTCAAAAAGACGTCTGAAAGCAAATGTTTGTTGCATTGGGGACAACAAACCGTTGCACCAAGGGCGATCGAGGATAATCCTGCGTCTGCCCGTCATAAAGCCTTACAAAGTTTTCGAGACACTTGCGGCGTGCAGGTGTCTTATTCAGTAATCGATCAACGGGTTTTCCAGTCAATCATGAAATTCGCAGTCGCAGGTTTCGTTGTCGCGTCGTCGGCGCTTCTCGCCGGGTGCGCGGTCTACCCGGACGGCACGCCCGCTTATGGCGGCGGTTATCCGGCAGCAGGATACGACCCCGGGTATGACCCCTACGGTTACGGTGGCCCGGTCGTGCAATCGGGCGTCTATGTCGGAGGCGGAAGCTATTACGGCGGTCCGGCGTACTACGGCGGTCCGCCTCCGCGCAGGTACTGGGACGACGGCCCGGGATACCGGCACCCTTCTCAAGGCGGCTGGCAAGGTCAGGGCCGGCCTCCTGGCGACAACGGCCACGGCGGCAATCACGGCGGACCGCCGCCGGGACAGCAGGCCGGTGGCGGCAATCATGGCGGACCGCCGCCTGGACAACAGGCGGGCGGTGGGAGCGGCGGCAATCATGGCGGGCCCGGCGGATCGCAGGCGGGTGGCGGACGGCCGCCGCCGGTTGCGGTCGGCGGGCCTGCGCCGAGCCGCCCGACGGTGCAGCCGCCTTCCAATCAAGGTAACGGTGGACACGGTTCGCAACGCTGGCCGGGCGGCCAGCCCACCGGCGGTTGAGCGGATATTGCTCGAGGCGAGGTCGTTTGTCTCGCGCTGCGTCGTTCAGTCGAGCAATGAGTGGGGGAAGCGATAAAAAGGCCGCTCCGGCGTCAGTCGGAGCGGCCTTTTGCCTTGGGGCAACGCTTAACAAGTACGTGAATTTCGCCGAAGGCTACGTGGCGACAAGGGCTCTCCAAGGGGCCAAATGAACCTTATCCGCGTTGCCTTAAACGATTTCTCGTGCCAGGCGGGTCTCGCCAAAATACGACTTTCACGCCTTAGTTTGATGACCGAAAAGCCGATCCCCGGGCGCATTAAGTCCAGCCGCCTCGGACTCTAGCTTCTCGACTCGTCGCGAAAACGCTCCGAATATCCGCGAAGATCCTCGGTGCGCGGCCATCCAACCCAAAAAAGGGACGGAAGCGCCCATCCTTTCGCTTTTTTCACATTACGAGATACAATTGCAGTTCCGCTGTTTGACGCGTCAAGCGATTTCCCACGATGAGCGATACGAACCCGGAATCCAAAACGTCCATTCAGGTCATCGAGCGCATGATGCGTCTTCTCGATGCCCTCGCCGCGCATACCGACCCTGTCAGCCTCAAAGAACTCGCGCACAGCACCGAACTGCATCCGTCGACGGCACACCGCATCCTGAACGACATGGTGCTGTGCCGGCTCGTCGACCGGTCGGACCCGGGCACGTACCGGCTCGGCATGCGGCTGCTGGAACTCGGCAATCTGGTGAAGGCGCGTCTCTCGGTGCGCGAAGCCGCGATGCCGCCAATGCGCGAACTGCATCGGCAGACGGGGCAGACGGTGAATCTCTCGGTGCGACAGGGCGACGAGATCGTCTACATCGAGCGCGCCTATTCGGAGCGCTCGGGCATGCAGGTCGTGCGGGCGATCGGCGGGCGGGCGCCGCTACATCTGACTTCAGTCGGCAAGCTCTTTCTCGCCGCCGACGAGGCCTCGCGCGTGCGCGCCTACGCGATGCGCACGGGACTCTCGGGGCATACGCAGAACAGCATCACCGATCTCGGGAAACTCGAGCGCGAACTGACGTTCGTGCGCCAGCAGGCCTGCGCGCGCGATAACGAGGAACTGGAACTGGGCGTGCGCTGCATCGCGGCCGGCATCTACGACGATACCGGTCGGCTCGTCGCGGGACTGTCGCTGTCGGCGCCTGCTGACCGCTTGCAGGACGCCTGGCTCAAGCAGTTGAGCCATACGGCGCTGGAGATTTCGCACTCGCTGGGTTATCGGGCAGACCAGGGCTCGGATTCGCAGCAGCGCTAGCGTTCAGGCCCGGCGCTTGGCGCCCATATGGAAAAGCCGGATTCATCTTGCGATGAATCCGGCTTTTTTCATGCGTAGCAAGCTAGATCAGGGATCAGGCGCCGCCACCTGCATCAGCACTGGTAATATGCGGCTCGGTGGCTGTATCGAGGAATGCGCGCAGGCGTCCTGCGTCGGCGAAACGCGAATACTTGCCCGACGAGTCGAGCAGCACCATCACCACCTGCCGGCCATTGATGTTCGCCTGCATCACGAGACACTCGCCCGCTTCGTTGATGAAGCCGGTCTTCTGCAGGCCAATGTCCCACGTCGGGTTGCGGATCAGCGCATTCGTGCTTCGGTAGGCGATGTTGCGCTTGCCCGTGTACACCTCGTAGCTGCTGTCCGTCGAGAACTTGCGGATCAGCGGATACTGATACGCCGCGTTGACCATCTTGACGAGGTCACGCGCGCTCGACACGTTCAGGCTGGTAAGGCCCGTCGAGTTTTCGAAGTGCGTGTCGGTCATGCCGAGCGACTTCGCCTTCGCGTTCATCGCGGCGATGAAGCCCGGGCGCCCGTTCTGGTAATAGCGCGACAAGGCCGCCGCCGCGCGATTCTCCGATGCCATCAGCGCGATATGCAGCATGTCTTCGCGGTTCAGCACCGAGCCGACCGCCAGACGCGAACCGGTGTACTTCTCGTAGTCGCGATCTTCGTCGGTGACCTGGATTTCGTCGGTCAGCGGCTCGCGTGAATCCAGGACGACCATCGCCGTCATCAGCTTCGTGATCGACGCGATCGGCACGACGGCCCGCGAGTTCTTGTCGAAGAGCGTTTCCTGCGTGTTCTGATCGACGACATACGCGACACTCGAACGCAGCGCGAGGCTGTCCGCTGTCTCATGCAGGCCGAACGCCTGGCCCACGCTCGGCGTACGCGGCTGGAACGCGACCGCGTGAACGGCGCTGCGGCGGCTGTGCGGGTCCATCCGGTAGGTCACGCGGCGCTTGCGCGCAGCGCGGGGCGCATCATCGTCGTCGTCCGCGGCCGCTACTTTCGCGGCTTTGGCCGGCGCGGGCGCCCTGATCGCCTTGACCGGCTTCGCCCTTGGCGCGGCGGCCGCGGCGGTTTCGGTCGTGCTGGCTTTTTTGGCGGCGGACTTCGACGCCGCGGTGGAGGTCTTTGCGAAGGCTTCGCCGGGCATGGCCGCGAAAGATGTCGCAACCGCGATGGATACGGCGACCGACATTGCGGTGCGTAGCGCCACGCCTTGCATCACCTTTAGCGGCGAAAACATTTCGGTTTTCATTAGTGTTCTGTTCTGGGCGGCGGGAGAGTACCGCAAGTGTAGTAAAGCTGCGAAATTTAAGCAATATTAAGCACTTATGGGCGCTCTTTAAACCGAGTTGTAAGCCTCGATTGTGAAAAGCCAATAAGGTTCTACATTCGATCGTCAAAAACGATCGGAATCGGAAAACTTTTCGCCGATGACGCATGAGTCGGGCGGGCCCTTCCATGCCTATCGGCAATTAATTCTGCAACTTGAGAGAAATGTCGACTCTGTGGTGTCCGGAACCGCTCTGCGTGCAATCGTGGTTGACGCAGACCGGCTGGAACGCTTGTCGCCGAACGGCAACGGGCGTTTCGACTAAGACCAAATGTTAACGTTCCTGGAACACTTTAGGTTTACGGCCACATCCTAAAAAAGCACGCCGGTGGCGTCCGGCCGCGCAGCGCGACGCGCGCACGCGGAAGCGGCAAGCTGGATCGTCCGCAAATGGACGTCCACCGTGTCGTGAATGTCGCGACCATAGCCGCCGGCCATCGTGATCGCGACGGGTAGATTGTGCGCGGCCACGGCTTCAAAGACCAGACGGTCGCGGCGCGCGAGGCCGTCGAAACTCAGCGCGAGACGCCCGAGCCGATCTCCTGCGTGCGGGTCGGCGCCCGCCAGGTAAATGACGAGCGCCGGGTCGCAGCGCTCGAACATCTTTTCGAGCGCGAGCGACAAGGCGTCGGCGTAGGCATCGTCATCGCAGCCGTCGGGCAGCGCGACATCGAGATCGCTCGTTTCCTTCGAGAACGGATAGTTGGACTCGCCGTGCAGCGAGAGCGTAAACACGCTCGGATCGTCGCGAAAAATCGATGCCGTGCCGTTGCCCTGATGCACGTCGAGATCGACGATCGACACCTGCTCGCGCGCGCCCTTCTCGCGGGCTTCGGCCTGCATCACGCGGGCGGCGACGGCCGCGTCATTGAAGACGCAGAATCCCGCGCCGTGCGCCGCATACGAATGATGCGTGCCGCCGGCCAGATTGACCGCGAAGCCTTCGTCGAGCGCGGCGCGGCAGGCGGCGATCGTCGCGCCAACCGAACGACGCGACCGCTCGACCATTTCGCGCGACCACGGAAAGCCGATTTCGCGCTGCTCGCCCGCATCGAGCGCACCCGTCGCGACCCGTTCGACGTAGCCGGCGCAGTGAACGCGGGTGAGTTCCGCGTCGCTTGCGACAGGCGCTTCGTGCAGGACGACGTCGCGCAACTCCGATTCCACACGCTCCCGCAGCAAACGGTACTTCTGCATCGGAAATCGGTGGCCGGCGGGAAGCGGCAACACGAAACGGTCACTATAGAATGCTCTCATCATTGCCTGCGGATGTTCTCCAGACGCCGATCGTAGCATCGGAATCGTCCTGTATGCCTTGTCCCGTCTTGGTGCATCAGGGTTTTCCCCGAGCATTCCACCGCCTCGGCCAGCGCGGGTAAGCCTTTGTTTAAGAAAATAAATTAACCACTTTGTGCACCGCACAAAAAGCGCTTGACATGACTAGGAATATGACTAAAATGAGCTTCATGTTGCGACGCACCAATCGTTGTTGCTTCATCCGGTAGCCGGACTTCCGGCTGCCGTCACCAAAACCACGACCCGCTCGATGCTGGGTCGATTTTCAGGAGTGTGATATGACCCTGTTGACCCCCGAACAAGTCGCCGCCGCACAAAAAGCTCAATTCGACACGCTCTTCGGCCTGACGAACAAGGCATTCGAAGGCATCGAAAAGCTGGTTGAACTGAACCTGCAAGTCGTGAAGTCGACGCTCGCAGAAAGCCAGGAAAACACGCAACGCGCATTGTCGGTGAAGGACGCGCAGGAACTGCTGGCGCTGCAAGCCAGCCTGACCCAGCCGGTCGCGGAAAAGGTCCTGTCGTATGGCCGTCACCTGTATGAAATCGCATCGGCCACGCAAGCTGAATTCGCCCGCGTTGCTGAAGCTCAGTACGAAGAGCAAAACCGCAAGGTGCAGACGCTCGTCGACAACGTCGCGAAGAACGCACCGGCAGGCTCGGAAACGGCTGTCGCCGTGATGAAGTCGGCGATCACCGCTGCCAACACCACGTACGAAACGGTTCACAAGGCAACGAAGCAAGCTGTCGAAATCGCTGAAAGCAACTTCAACGCAGCCGCTACGGCCGCCACGAAGGCCGCTACGCAAGCGACCGAACAAGCTACGCGCACCGCCAAGAAGTCGGTTGCCTAAGCTTTTTGCCTGATCGAAGGTCGGCTGGCTAGGTCAGCGGCCGATCGGCAGAACCGGTTTCGGCCGGGATGTCGTTCAGTCAGGCAGGTTTGAAAAAAACGCCGCGCTCTATTCGAGCGCGGCGTTTTTGTTTGCGCGAACGGAATCTGGATGCGGCAACCGTGACGGTCCGCGAGGCCTGGCTGAACAGCGTCGACGCGCACGACATGCCACGCCACGCTCGAAAAAAAGCGGCGCCCCAAAAGGTGCGCCGCTTTTGCTTCGTACCGCCCGATGCCGCGACTTACTTCTTGCGCTGCGGCGGCAGATCGGTACAGACGCCTTCGTACAGCTCGGCCGCCATGCCGATCGATTCGCCGAGCGTCGGATGCGGATGGATCGTCTTGCCGATATCCGTCGCGTCCGCGCCCATCTCGACCGCCAGACACACTTCGCTGATCAGGTCGCCCGCGTTCAGGCCGACGATCCCGCCGCCGATCACGCGATGCGTTTCTTCGTCGAAGATCAGCTTGGTGAAGCCCTCATCGCGGCCGTTGGCGATCGCGCGGCCCGACGCGGCCCACGGGAACACCGCCTTGCCGTACTTGATGCCCTGCGCCTTGCACTCGTCTTCGGTCTTGCCCGCCCACGCCACTTCCGGATCGGTGTAGGCCACCGACGGAATCTGCAGCGCGTCGAAGTACGCTTTTTCGCCGTGCGCCGCTTCCGCCGCGACGTGCGCCTCGTGCACCGCCTTGTGTGCGAGCATCGGCTGGCCGACGAGATCGCCGATCGCGAAGATGTGCGGCACGTTGGTGCGCAACTGCTTGTCGACGTTGATGAAGCCGCGATCTGTAACCGCGACGCCCGCCTTGTCCGCGCCGATCTTGCCGCCGTTCGGGCTGCGCCCGACCGCGACCAGCACGAGGTCGTAGCGCTGCGCTTCGGCCGGCGCCTTCTCGCCTTCGAAGCTGACGTAGATGCCGTCGTCCTTCGCTTCGGCCTTGGTCGTCTTGGTCTTGAGCATGACGTTCGCGAAGCGCTTCGCGTTGTACTTCTCCCAGACCTTCACGAGATCGCGGTCGGCGCCCGTCATCAGGCCGTCAAGCATTTCGACGACATCGATTTGCGAGCCGAGCGCCGCGTACACCGTCGCCATTTCCAGGCCGATGATGCCGCCGCCGACCACCAGCATCCGCTTCGGAATCTGCCGGAGTTCGAGCGCGCCGGTCGAATCGACGACGCGCGGGTCTTCCGGCATGAACGGCAGCTTCACCGCTTGCGAACCGGCCGCGATGATCGCCTTTGCGAACTTCACGACCTTCTTGCCGTCGGCGGTCTCGACTTCCATGTGATTCGGATCGACGAAACTGCCGACGCCCGTCACCACCTGCACCTTGCGCGCCTTCGCCATCCCGGCGAGACCGCCGGTCAGCTTCTTGACGACGCCTTCCTTGAAGCCGCGCAGTTTGTCGAGGTCGACCGACGGCGCGCCGAACGTGATGCCGTGATGTTCGAGCGCCTTGGCTTCGTCGAGCACGAGCGCCGTGTGCAGCAGCGCCTTCGACGGAATACAGCCGACGTTCAGGCACACGCCGCCGAGCGTCGCATACCGTTCGACGAGCACCGTCTTCATGCCGAGGTCGGCGGAGCGGAACGCGGCGGAATAACCGCCGGGGCCCGCGCCGATCACGACCATGTCGCATTCGATGTCCGCGGCGCCCGAGTAGCTGCCCGCTTTGGGCGCGGGCGCAGCCGCGGCCGGAGCAGCGGCTTGCGGCGCGGCCTGCTGCGGCTTGGCTTCGGCCGGAGCCGCGCCGCCTCCCGCATCTTCGAGCGTCAGGATCACGACGCCTTCCGACACGTTGTCGCCGACCTTCACCTTCAATTCCTTCACGGTTCCGGCGGCGGGCGATGGCACGTCCATCGTCGCCTTGTCGGATTCGAGCGTGACGAGCGACTGCTCCTTCTCGACGGTATCGCCCGGCTTCACGTGGACTTCGATCACGGGAATATCGCTGAAGTCGCCGATATCCGGCACCTTCACTTCCTGCGTCCCGCCGCCGGCGGCGGGCTTGGCACCCGCGTTGGCATTGGCAGCAGGTGCTTCCTTCGGCGCGTCGGCCTTCGGAGCAGCGGCGGCGGCGCCCGCTTCGGCCGTCTCGACCATCGCCACGACGGAGCCTTGCGAAACCTTGTCGCCGGCCTTGACCTTGACTTCCTTGATCGTGCCCGCGACGTCGCTGGGCACTTCCATGGTTGCCTTGTCGGTTTCGAGGGTGATGACGCCCTGCTCTTTTTCGATGACGTCGCCGGCTTTGATGTTGACTTCGATGACATCGACGTCAGTGAAGTCGCCGATATCGGGTACTTTTAATTCGACGAGACTCATGTTGTCCCCTAAGAATGAAGCGGAGAGAACCGAAGGCCAAATGAGGCGATCGGTTCTGCCGTCGGCAGACGCGCCTTTCTTTGCTTACTTTCCCTGGCAAGGCAAAGAAAGCAAGTCCTGCCCCGCACAGGGGCAACGCTGAAAGACCGGCGCGAATGCAAGTTCAATGACACGCGATGCTGACCGCCGAAGCGGCCAGCCAAGGCGAAAAAATCAAAGAATCACCCGACGGAAATCCGCCAGAATCCCCGACAAATACGCGTTGAAGCGCGCAGCTTCTGCCCCGTCGATGACGCGATGGTCATAGGAGAGCGAAAGCGGCAGCGTCAGGCGCGGGACAAACTGCTTGCCATCCCAGACCGGCTTCATTGCGCCCCGCGACAACCCGAGAATCGCGACTTCGGGCGCGTTGATGATCGGCGTGAAGTTCGTCCCGCCGATCCCGCCGAGCGACGAAATCGAGAAGCAGCCGCCCTGCATCTGGTCGGGCTTGAGCTTCCCGTCGCGCGCTGCCTTCGACAGGTCCGCCATTTCCTTGGCGATGTCGAGCAGGCCCTTCTTGTCGCAATCGCGAATCACCGGAACCATGAGACCGTTCGGCGTATCGGCCGCGAAACCGACGTTGTAGTACTGCTTGAACACGAGGTTATCGCCGTCGAGGCTCGCGTTGAACGTCGGGAATTTCTTCAGGGCCGAAACGACCGCCTTGATGACGAACGCGAGCATCGTGATCTTGATGCCGGCCTTTTCGTTTTCCTTGTTCAACTTGACGCGCAGTGCTTCGAGTTCGGTGATGTCCGCTTCGTCGTTGTTCGTGACGTGCGGAATCATGACCCAGTTTCGATGCAGGTTCGCGCCCGAGATCTTCTTGATGCGCGAGAGCGGCTTCGGATCGACCGGACCGAACTTGGTGAAGTCGACCTTCGGCCACGGCAGCAGGCCCAACTCGCCGCCGCCACCGCCGGCAGGTGCCGCGGCTGCCGCCGGTGCCTTGCCCTGGCCCGTCATGACGCCCTTGACGAACGCGGTGATGTCGCCTTGCGTGATGCGGCCCTTCGGACCGGAACCGGTCACACGCGACACCTCGACGCCCAGGTCGCGCGCGAACTTGCGCACCGAAGGCGATGCATGGCTCGACGTGCGCACGCCGTCGCCGGCGGGCATCACGGGCGCCTGCGCAAGCGCCGACGGCGCTTCCTTCTGCGGTACCGGCTTGGCGGGCGCGTCCGACGGCACTTCGGCCTTCGGCGCTTCCTGCTTGGGCGCGGGCGCCGCGGCAGCACCGCCGCCGCTTTCCAGCACGACGATCAACGTGCCTTCGGAGACGGTGTCACCGAGCTTGACCTTCAGTTCCTTGACCGTGCCCGCGGCGGGCGACGGCACGTCCATCGTCGCCTTGTCGGATTCGAGCGTGACGAGCGATTGCTCCTTCTCGACCTTGTCGCCGACCTTCACGGCGATCTCGATGACCGGGATGTCCTTGAAGTCGCCGATGTCCGGCACCTTCACGTCGACGGTGCCACCACCGGAGGCCGCCGGAGCCGCAGCCGCCGGCGCGGCGGGCGCGGCTTCTTGCGCCTTGGGCGCCTCGGCCTTCGCCGGAGCAGCAGCGGCCCCGTTCACGCCGCCTTCCAGCACGACGATCAACGTGCCTTCCGATACGTTGTCGCCCACCTTGACCTTCACTTCCTTGACCGTGCCCGCGGCGGAACTGGGCACGTCCATCGTGGCTTTGTCGGATTCGAGCGTGACGAGCGACTGCTCTTTCTCGACGACATCGCCCGCCTTCACCAGCACTTCGATCACGGGGATGTCCGTGAAATCGCCGATGTCCGGCACTTTGACTTCGATCGCTTGACTCATTATTAGTGTCTCCTGGCTTGCACGGCGCGCCCGCTCGCTTCGAGCGGGCGCGCCGTCACAACGCTCGGGGGCGATGCCTTTAGACGGTCATCGGGTTGGGTTTCGACGGGTCGAGGCTGTACTTCTTGATAGCCTCGGCGACGACCTTGCGCTCGATCGTGCCTTCGTCCGCGAGCGCGTTGAGCGCCGCGACCGTGACCCAGTAGCGATCGACTTCGAAGAAGTGGCGCAGTGCTTCACGCGTGTCCGAGCGGCCGAAGCCATCGGTGCCGAGCACGACGAACTTCTGCGGCACGAAGGCGCGGATCTGGTCGACGAGCGCACGGATGTAGTCCGTCGATGCGATCACCGGGCCCTTCGCGTCCTTCAGCAGCTTGGTCACGTGCGCGACCTTCTTCTCTTCGGTCGGATGCAGCAGGTTGTAGCGTTCGACGGCCTGGCCTTCGCGCGCCAGTTCCGTGAAGCTCGGCACGCTCCACAGGTCGGCGGCGACGCCCCAGTCGTTCTTGAGCAACTCGGCGGCGGCGATGACTTCGTTGAAGATCGTGCCCGCGCCCATCAGTTGCACGCGCGGCGCCTTCTTGTCGGCTTCGGCCTTCCTGAACGAGTACATGCCCTTGATGATGTCCGAAGCAACCGACTCGCCTTCCGGAATCGCCGGATGCTCGTAGTTCTCGTTCATCACCGTGACGTAGTAGTACACGTCCTCCTGATCCGCCACCATGCGGCGCAGGCCGTCGTGCATGATCACGGCGAGTTCGTAGCCGAACGTCGGGTCGTAGCTCACGCAGTTCGGGATCGATGCCGCCCACAGCAGCGAGTGGCCGTCTTCGTGCTGCAGGCCTTCGCCGTTCAGCGTCGTGCGCCCCGCCGTGCCGCCGAGCAGGAAGCCGCGCGAACGCATGTCGCCCGCGGCCCACGCCAGATCGCCGATGCGCTGGAAGCCGAACATCGAGTAGAAGATGTAGAACGGGATCATGATCTCGCCGTGCGTCGAGTACGACGTCGCGGCCGCGATCCAGTCACACATGCCACCGGCTTCGTTGATGCCTTCCTGCAGGATCTGCCCGGTTTCCGATTCGCGATAGAACATCAGCTGGTCGGAGTCTTCCGGAATGTACTTCTGGCCTTGCTGGTTCCAGATGCCGATCTGGCGGAAGAGCCCTTCCATGCCGAAGGTACGCGATTCGTCCGGCACGATCGGCACGATGCGCTTGCCGAGCGCCTTGTCCTTCAGCAGGATGTTCAGCACGCGCACGAACGCCATCGTCGTGGAGATCTCGCGGCCCGGGCCCGTGCCCTTCAGCACCGGCTCGAATGCCGACAGGTCCGGCACCGGCAGCGACTCCGCCTTCTCGCGGCGCGTCGGCAGATAGCCGCCCAATGCCTGGCGGCGGGCACGCATGTACTCGAGTTCCTTCGAGCCTTCCTCGAACGTGAGGTACGGCACGTCCTCGATCTTGTCGTCGGCGATCGGCAGGCGGAACTGGTCGCGGAATTTCTTCAGCGTCTCGATCGGCAGCTTCTTCTGCTGGTGCGTGATGTTCATCGCCTGGCCGTGCTCGCCCATGCCGTAGCCCTTGATGGTCTTGGCAAGGATGACGGTCGGCGCGTCCGTCGCCTTCTGCGCCTGGTCGTACGCGGCGTAGATCTTGTGCGGATCGTGGCCGCCCCGGTTCAGGTTCCAGATGTCTTCATCGGACCAGTCGGCGACGAGCGCCTTCAGTTCCGGCGAATTGAAGAAGTGCTCGCGAACGAACGCGCCCGACTCCGACTTGTACGTCTGGTACTCGCCGTCGACGACTTCCATCATCCGGCGCATCAGCGCGCCCGATTTGTCGCGTGCGAAGAGCGCGTCCCAGCGGCTGCCCCACACCACCTTGATGACGTTCCAGCCGGCGCCGCGGAATTCGCTTTCCAGTTCCTGGATGATCTTGCCGTTGCCGCGCACCGGGCCGTCGAGGCGCTGCAGGTTGCAGTTGATCACGAAGACGAGGTTGCCGAGCCGCTCGCGGCCGGCCATGCCGATCGCGCCGAGCGATTCCGGTTCGTCGGTTTCGCCGTCGCCGAGGAACGCCCACACCTTGCGGCCTGCCGTCTTCACGATGCCGCGTGCTTCCATGTACTTCATGAAGCGCGCCTGATAGATCGCCATGATCGGGCCGAGGCCCATCGAGACGGTCGGGAACTGCCAGAAGTCCGGCATCAGCCACGGGTGCGGATAAGACGAGATGCCCTCGCCGCCCACTTCCTGGCGGAAGTTGTTCAGTTGCTTTTCGGTCAGGCGGCCGAGCAGGAACGCACGCGAGTAGACACCCGGCGACGAATGGCCCTGCACGAACACGAGATCGCCGCCATGTTCCGGCGATGGCGCGTGCCAGAAGTGGTTGAAGCCGACGTCATAGAGCGTGGCGGCGGAAGCGAACGAAGCGATGTGGCCGCCGACGTTCGTGTCCTTGCCCGCGCGCAGCACCATCGCGATGGCGTTCCAGCGCGTGTACGAACGGATGCGATGTTCGAGGTCCTGATCGCCGGGAATGTTGGCCTGGTTGGCGACGGGAATCGTGTTGATGTAGGGAGTATTCGCGGAGAACGGCAAATGCTGGCCGTGCACGCGGGCAAACTCGATTTGCTTCTCGATCAGGTAATGCGCGCGATCAGGACCTACCGCCGATATCACGCCGTCGAGCGCTTCGAGCCACTCGGCGGTTTCCTGGGGATCGTCGTCTTTGGGATTGGCGACATATTTCAGAACTTCGTCGGGTACAGCGGACATGCTCGTCTCCTGATTTGAGGAACGCTCTATGAACAGACATCACGCGCCATACGGCGCCGGCCGCGTGCCGCAATTCTAAAGAGGGTCCGGACCATCACGCAAGGAATTTTTCGAATCATGAGACTGAATCTCATAATGCGGAAAATTGCTGCGGCGCACCGTCCGATAAGGCTTTTTTGGTAGACGTTTCGCTCCCTTGCGACCCATTGAAGGCGGTTTCCCGTCTTTTTACGCCATTTAACAATCAAACGCTGCGTTACAATCGCCGTCATGTTGACCGATCGGCTTTTCGCACGCTCGGCGCGGTCGTCGCGCAAGCCGACAGACTCGTCGCCGTCTCGCTGGCACCACGGACCGTGGTGGTCGAACTCCTATTTACTGACGCCGCTGATCTCGATCCTGGTGTTCCTGGTCGTGATGAGTTTGATCCTCTGGAGTTTGAACCGGCGCGAACAACAACAGCAGGAAGACACGCTATACCGGAACGTCGCGTGGGCCCAGCAGCAGATTCGCCTTTCCATGACCGGAGCGCAAGAGCAGATTCAGGCGCTCGCTCGCGATATCGTCAGCGGGCATGGCGATCCGCAGACGTTTCAGACCTCCTCCGCCGACATCATGCAGGGTCATCCCGAGATCCTGTACATGAACTGGTACACGAGCGAGCACAAGCCGCGCTGGCCGAACACGCCGTTGCCGGTGCTGGGTTCGCGCCTCGCCAAGCCCAACGACACGCAGATGGACGAAGCCGTGCAGGCATCGTTCGACGAAGCCCGCACGACGCGCCGCCAGATTTATTCCCCGCTGCTCTACGACGATCTCGGCAACGGCTACATCACGTTGCAGACGCCGGTATTTCGCGACCGCGAATTCCTCGGCTCGATCGCGGCGGTGTTTTCGATCGAAGGGATCCTGAAGCACGACATTCCGAGCGAGTTGTCGGCGAAATACAAGATCTCGATCACCGATCTCAACAACCGCGAACTCGCCACCACGTCGAGCCGTCCGCGCCTGCCGCGCGACATGTTCTACGACCTGCCGCTCGATCCGCCGGGACAAGGCGTGTCGGTGCGCGTCTACTCGTACCCGCAGCTCACGAACTTCACGAACAACACGCTCGTGTGGCTCGTGGCCGGGCTGTCGTGTTTCGTGCTGTGGAGCTTGTGGAGCCTCTGGAAGCACACGCGCCAGCGTTTTGAAGCGCAGCAGGCGCTCTACGCCGAGGCGTTCTTCCGCCGCGCGATGGAAAACTCGGTGCTGATCGGCATGCGCGTGCTCGACATGCACGGCCGCATCACGCACGTGAATCCGGCGTTCTGCCGGATGACGGGCTGGGACGAAAGCGATCTCGTCGGCAGGATCAAGCCGTTTCCGTACTGGCCGCGCGACGCGTATCCCGAGATGCAGCGGCAACTCGACATGACCCTGCGCGGCAAGGCGCCCTCGTCCGGGTTCGAATTGCGCGTGCGCCGCAAGGACGGCTCGTTCTTCCACGCGCGGCTATATGTGTCGCCGCTCATCGACAGTTCCGGCCGGCAGACCGGCTGGATGTCGTCGATGACGGACATCACCGAGCCCAAACGCGCGCGCGAGGAACTCGCCGCCGCGCACGAGCGCTTCACCACCGTGCTCGAAAGCCTCGACGCGGCCGTCTCCGTGCTCGCCGCCGACGAAGCCGAACTGCTCTTCGCGAACCGCTATTACCGGCACCTGTTCGGCATCCGGCCCGATGGACACCTGCAACTCGCGGGCGCCGGGTTCGACGGCGCACAGACATCGTCCGACACCATCGACATGGTGGATACCTATGCGGGCCTGCCCGCCACCGCGCTCACGGAGAGTTCGGCGGACGCGCAGGAAGTCTATGTCGAAGGCATCCAGAAGTGGTTCGAAGTGCGGCGCCAATATATCCAGTGGGTCGACGGCCATCTCGCGCAGATGCAGATCGCCACCGACATCACGCAACGCAAGCAGGCGCAGGAACTCGCCCATCAGCAGGAAGAGAAGCTCCAGTTCACGAGCCGCCTGATGACGATGGGCGAAATGGCGTCGTCGCTCGCGCACGAGTTGAACCAGCCGCTCGCCGCGATCAACAACTACTGCTCGGGCTGCGTCGCGATGGTCAAGTCGGGCCGGATGTCGCAGGAAAACCTGCTGCCCGTGCTCGAGAAAACCGCGCAGCAGGCCGTGCGCGCGGGCATGATCATCAAGCGCATCCGCGAATTCGTGAAGCGCAGCGAACCGAAACGGCAGCCGGCGCGCGTCGCCGACATCGTCGCCGATGCGGTCGGTCTCGCCGAAATTGAAGCGAGAAAGCGCAAGATCCGCATCGTGACGGAGATCCGCGCGCGCATGCCGGTGATCCAGGTCGATCCGGTCCTGATCGAGCAGGTGCTCGTCAACCTGTTGAAAAACGCGGCCGAAGCGATGCATGATGCGAAACCGAACGCAGTCGATCCGGTGATTCGCGTGGTCGTGCAGCGCGTCGACGGTGGTTTCGTGTGCATCAGCGTCGTGGACCAGGGTCCGGGCGTCGACGAAGCCACGGCCGAGCGCCTCTTCGAGCCGTTTTACAGCACCAAGTCCGATGGCATGGGCATGGGGCTGAACATTTGCCGTTCGATCATCGAATCGCATCGCGGACGCCTGTGGGTGGTCAACAACGTCGAAGCCGACGGCCACGTCACGGGCGCCACGTTCCATTGCAGTCTGCCTATTGGAGAGTCCAACAGCCCGAGCAACGGCGGGCCGGACACTCACAGTGAACAAACCAGACAACAAACCGTTACGGGAGAGCTATGAGCAGTCCAGTCACCACTCAGGAAACCGTCTTTGTCGTCGACGATGACGAAGCCGTGCGTGATTCTTTGCGCTGGCTGCTCGAAGCCAACGGCTATCGCGTGCAGTGCTTCGCGAGCGCGGAGACGTTTCTCGATGTCTACCTGCCGATCGCGCATTCCGGCGCGATTTCCTGCCTGATCCTCGACGTGCGCATGTCCGGCATGACCGGACTCGAGTTGCAGGAGCGCCTGATCACCGAGAACTCGCTGCTTCCGATCATCTTCGTGACGGGGCACGGCGACGTGCCGATGGCCGTCTCGACGATGAAAAAAGGCGCGATGGATTTCATCGAAAAGCCGTTCGACGAAGCGGAGTTGCGCAAGCTCGTCGAGCGCATGCTCGACAAGGCGCGCAGCGAGAGCACGAGCGTCCAGCAGCAGCGCGCGGCGGCCGAGCGCCTCGGCAAGCTGACGGCGCTCGAGCACCAGGTGCTCGAGCGGATCATCGCGGGGCGCCTGAACAAGCAGATCGCCGACGACCTCGGCATCAGCATCAAGACGGTGGAAGCGCATCGCGCGAACATCATGGAGAAGCTGAGCGTCAACACGGTCGCCGATTTGCTGAGACTCGCGCTGTCGAACAAGCCCCAGCAGTAAGCCGCTTCAAGCCGCAAGCCCCATCACATGCGCGCCGGACCGACGATGTCCGGCGCGCTTCAGGTTTCAGCCTCTCCCGCCCCCGCATCGACCCTCTCCCGTTTTCCTGGTTTCCCCATTTTCGGAATCGTGATATTTCTGCTTCGCGTTGACATGATGTGTGTCCGGCCCTTAATTTGGCCGAATCGAAACCACAGGAACAGGATCATGCGCAGTCAGGCGCGAAGCAACGTGCTCCATCCGCATGCCAGCGGTTCAACTGCCTTTCCGGTCCTGATCGGCCGGCATTCTCTCAGTCTCGTTACTGCGCACCTCGCGCACCTCGTGCACCTTACGCGCGCGGTTTCGACACTCCGCTCGCGTCATACTCCTCTTCCCGCCTCCCTTCCCCTTTCCGATTTTCCCGCCGCACGGCAGCCTCGCCACGTTCCCGGCGACACCCACCCAAGCGGCACGACACCGGCTGTCGCCACGCGCGACGGCCTCGAGGACCCGACCGTGAATCGAAACCGGACACACTCATCGGCGCATCGCGTGCTCGATGCCCACCCGACCTCACGCATGCTCGTGCTGTGCGCGGCGCTCGTTGCGGGGCCGTTGCTCGCGCTCCATGCACCGTCCGCTCACGCGCAGGCGCAGGCGCAGACCAGCGCACCCGCCGCGGCGAAGCTTTCGAACGAGCAGCTCGACTCGTTGACGGCGCCCGTCGCGCTTTACCCCGACGCCCTGCTCGCCCAGGTGCTGATGGCGTCCACTTACCCGTCGGACGTAACCGCCGCTGCCTCATGGTCGAGCTCGCACACGAACATGAAGGGCGATGACGCCGTGAAGGCCGTCGCGTCCGAGCCATGGGACCCGAGCGTGCAATCGCTGGTCGCGTTCCCGCAGGTGCTCGCGACGATGGCATCGAAGCCCGACTGGATGACGCAACTCGGCAACGCGTTCATCGCGCAGCCGAACGACGTGATGGATTCCGTGCAGCGTCTGCGGCGCGCGGCGCAATCGGCGGGCAACCTGAAGTCGAACGAGCAGCAGAAGGTGATCGTCGAGCAGAGCACGATCCAGATCCAGCCGACCAGCACGCAAGTCGTCTACGTGCCGACCTATAACCCGACGGTCGTCTACGGCACCTGGCCCTATCCGGCGTATCCGCCCGTCTATGTGCCGCCGCCGCCCGGCTATGCGATCGCGTCCGGCTTCGCGGCGGGCATCGCGTTCGGCGCGGGGATCGCCGTCACCAATGCGTTGTGGGGCGGCTTCAACTGGAACAACCACGACGTCAACGTGAACGTCAATCGCTATAACAACATCAACGTCAACAATCGCATCACCGCGAACGGCGGCACCACGAACTGGAACCGCAACAACCCGCAGTTCAACCGCAACAACGTCAACGCGAGCAACCGGCAGAACAACCTGAACACGGGGAACATCGGCAGCGGCAATCGCGCTCAGGCCAATCAGTACCGCGGCCGCGACGATCCGCGCGCCCAGGCACGGCAGACGCTGCAAACGCGCACCGGCCAGGACGTGAACGGTCCCGCTAGCCAACGCGTGCAGGACATCAAGCAGGGCGGCAACCGCGCGGGCGGAGGCGGCGGCGGGTTATCCGGCGCGAATCGCGGCGACGTGCAGCAGCGCGCCCAGGGCGTGAATCGCGACAACGCACTGCGCGGCGCCGGCGACGGCGACACCGCGCGGCGCGACGCGCAGCGCGGCCAGGCGAGCCGCGAGCAACTCGCGAATCGTGGCGGCGGCGGTGGCGGCATGCAACACGGAGGCGGCGGAGGCGGCGCCATGCAGCACGGCGGTGGCGGAGGTGGCGGATTCGGCGCCGGCGGTGGCGGCGCACAACGCGGCGGTGGAGGCGGAGGCGTACAGCGCGGCGGAGGCGGAGGCGGCGGAGGCGGAGGCGGCGGAGGCGGATTCGGTGGTGGCGGACATGGTGGCGGACACGGCGGCGGCATGCACCGTCGGTGAGCACGCCCGATTCCGATTCCCAGACGTCAAGCCTACGCACAACCCGATTCAGGAGCCCTGTGATGAATCACACATCCGTACACGCCACATCGAAGAAACTGCGCGCACGCATCGTCGCGTCGCTCGCCGCGCTCGGTGCCACCGGTGCGCTTTTCATGACGCCCGCAGCCCATGCGCAGACCGTCTATCCGAGCCCCGACGCAGCGGCCGACGCACTGTTCGACGCCCTCGCCACCAGCGACCACGCCGCACTGCGCCATGTGCTCGGCAACGACTTCAACCGCTTCATCCCGACCGACAACATCGGCGAGCAGGATATCTACGATTTCCTCGGCGCCTGGGCGAAGCACCACAAGGTCGTCAACGATGCCGCCCCGCTCGGCGGCCATGCGAGCGCGCACATCGAAGTCGGCGAAAGCGGCTGGACGCTGCCGATCCCGCTCAGTCAGGTGTCGAAAGGCTGGCAGTTCAACCTGCCCGCCGCGCGCGACGAGATCCTGACCCGGCGCATCGGCCGCGACGAGCGCTCAGCGATGCTCGCCGCGCTCGGTTACGTCGACGCCCAGCAGGACTATCACAAGCAGACGCAGCGCTATGCGCAGTTGTTCGTCAGCACGCCCGGCAAGCACGACGGCCTGTATTGGGACAGCGCGCCCGGCGAGCCGGAAAGTCCGCTCGGCCCGCTTGCGGCCACGATGCCGAACCACACGCTGCCCGCCGATGCCTATCACGGCTATCACTACAAGATCCTCACCGGGCAGGGTTCGCACGCGAAAGGCGGCGCGCAGAGCTACGTGAGCGGCGGCGAGATGACCAAGGGTTTCGCTCTCGTCGCGTGGCCGGCGGACTATGGCAAGACGGGCGTGATGAGCTTCATCGTCAATCAGGACGGTCAGGTTTATCAGAAGAACCTCGGGCCCTCGACGGCGACAGTCGCCGCCGCGCTGCGTGCCTTCGATCCCGACCCGACATGGCAACCCGTGTCACCATGAAGAGGAATGCGATCGTCATGAGGCGACGCCAGGCGAGGCCCCTTCCGGGGCCTCGCTGTCTTGAACGCGCTGACGACACACGAGGCGGGCAAGCGCGGGGAAACATCCCGAAGCGGTATAATTTCGGCCTTTCCATCAGCGCCGTCCGAAAGCGCCGTGTATCGGCCGGCCTCACGCCGAACCCGCACGGAACGCACCTTGGGCGCGTTTCACCAACGCGCCATCAAGTCCGCCCGCGCCGCGCCACTTGCCTACTCTCGACCGACTCACCATGACTGCCCAACTGATCGACGGCACCGCCCTATCCAAGAAACTTCGCACCGATGTCGCCACGCGCGCCGCCGCCCTCACCGCTCGCGGACATCAGCCGGGCCTGGCTGTCGTGCTGGTCGGCGACAATCCGGCGAGCGAAGTCTATGTGCGCAACAAGGTAAAGGCGTGCCAGGACAACGGCCTCTTTTCGGTGTTCGACCGCTTCCCCGCGACGCTCCCGGAAGCCGACCTGCTCGCGCACATCGACGCGCTCAACCAGAACCCGAAGATCCACGGCATTCTCGTGCAGTTGCCGCTGCCGGCGCACATCGACAGTCACAAGGTCATCGAGGCGATCTCGCCGGAGAAGGACGTCGACGGATTTCACGTCGCCAATGCCGGCGCGCTGCTGACCGGCAAGCCACTGGTTCGTCCGTGCACGCCCTACGGCGTGATGAAGATGTTCGACGCATACGACATCCCGCTCAAGGGTGCGAACGCGGTGGTAATCGGGCGCTCGAACATCGTCGGCAAGCCGATGGCGCTCTTGCTCCTCGAAGCGGGCGCGACCGTCACGGTCTGTCACAGCAAGACGCGCGATCTCGCCGCGCATACGCGCAACGCCGATGTCGTCGTGGCGGCGGTCGGCCGGCGCAACCTGCTTACCGCCGACATGGTGAAGCCGGGCGCGACCGTGATCGATGTCGGCATGAATCGTGACGACGCGGGCAAGCTTTGCGGCGACGTCGATTTCGCGGGCGCGCGGGAAGTGGCCGCGTTCATTACGCCGGTGCCGGGCGGCGTCGGCCCGATGACGATCACGATGCTGCTCGTCAACACGATCGAAGCCGCCGAGCGGGCCGCCGCGGGCTGAACCCAACGACCGGACGACGGCGTTGGAATTTGCCCGTTTGCCCCAAGATACCGAGCCAGTAACCGAGTAACGCGAGCGGGCTCCGAGGCCCGCTCCTCAAATGAGACCGGGAGAGCCATGAGCGACACCACGTCAGCCACGTCAGAGAAGCAAATCAACCCGCTGCTCGATTTCTCCGACTTGCCGCGTTTCGGCGAGATCAAACCCGAACACGTGACGCCCGCGCTCGATGAACTGCTCGCCGCGGCGAAAGCGGCCGTCGATCACGCGAGCGCGCCGGATACGCCCGCCACGTGGAAGGATATCGTCGAGTCGGTCGAGAGCGCGTCCGAGCGCCTGTCGCGCGCGTGGGGCGTCGCGGGCCACCTGAATGCCGTCGCCGATACGCCGGAACTGCGCACCGCCTACGGTGAAAACCTGCCGCGCGTGACCGAATTCTGGGCGAGCGTCGGCCAGAATCTCGCGTTGTACGAGAAGTACAAGGCCATCGCCGCGGGCGACGAATTCGCGGGCTTGTCGGTGGAGCGCAAGAAGATCCTCGAGAATTCGCTGCGCGACTTCCGCCTGTCCGGCGCCGAACTGCCCGAAGACCGCAAGCCGCGCTTCGCGCAGTTGCAGGAAGAGCAGGCGGCGCTGTCGAAGGCATTCTCCGATCACGTCCTCGATGCCACCAACGCGTTCGCCTATATCGTCACGAAGGAGAGCGAACTGGCCGGGCTGCCCGAGGATGTCATCCAGGCGGCGCGCGAGGCCGCGCAAAAGGACGGCCGCGACGGCTGGAAGTTCACGCTGCACTTTCCGTCGTATTTCCCGGTGATGCAGTACGCCGAACACCGGCCGCTGCGCGAAGCGATGTATCGCGCATATGTGACGCGCGCGTCCGAACTCGGCGAGATGTACGGCAACGGCAAGTCCGAGTGGGACAACACCGCGAACGTCGCCGAAAGCCTGAAGTTGCGTGCCGAAGAGGCGCACACGCTCGGCTACCAGAACTTCGCGGAAGTATCGCTGGCGCCGAAGATGGCGGAATCGCCCGCGCAGGTGATCGCGTTCCTCGAAGACCTCGCGAAACGCGCGCGTTCGCACGGCGAAAACGACTGGATGGAGTTGCGCGCGTTCGCCGCCACTGAACTCGGCATGCCCGAGTTGCAGCCGTGGGACGCGACCTTCGCCGCCGAACGCCTGCGCCAGCAGCGCTATTCGTTCTCGGAAAACGAGGTCAAGCAGTACTTCCCGCAGGAAGCGGTGCTCAAGGGGCTGTTCAAGGTCACGGAGACGCTGTTCGGCGTGTCGATCCGGCGCGACGAAGCCGCTGTGTGGAATCCGGAAGTGCGGTTCTTTCGCGTCGAGAACAAGGACGGCTCGCTCGTCGCGCAGTTCTATCTCGACCTGTACGCGCGCGAAGGCAAGCGCGGCGGCGCCTGGATGGACGATGCGCGCTCGCGCCACAAGCTCACCGGCGGCAACGTGCAGACGCCTGTCGCCTACCTCACGTGCAACTTCTCGGCGCCGGTCGGCGGCAAGCCCGCCTGCTTCACGCACGACGAAGTCATCACGCTCTTCCACGAATTCGGCCACGGGCTGCATCACATGCTGACGCGCGTCGATGAGATGGGCGTGTCGGGCATCAATGGCGTCGAATGGGATGCGGTCGAGCTGCCGTCGCAGTTCATGGAGAACTTCTGCTGGGAGTGGGACGTGCTGACCGACATGTCCGCGCACGTCGATACCGGCGCGCCGCTGCCGCGCGAACTCTTCGACAAGATGCTCGCCGCGAAGAACTTTCAGAGCGGGCTCGGCACGTTGCGGCAGATCGTGTTTTCGATGTTCGACATGGTGCTGCACACGTCCTACGATCCGTCGCGCGACGGCGGCAAGAGCGTCAACGATATCGCCCGCGAGATCAACGAGAAGTTTCATGTCGTGCCGCAGGCGCCGTTCTCGCGCTGGCCGAATACGTTCAGCCATGTTTTCGCCGGAGGTTATGCCGCTGGGTACTACAGCTACAAGTGGGCGGAAGTGCTGTCGGCGGATGCTTATGCGGCGTTCGAGGAAGCAGCGAAATCGGCGGGAGGGTCGGTGCTCGATGCCGGGACGGGGATTCGCTATCGCCGCGAGATTCTGGAAGTGGGCGGCAGCCGGCCCGCGATGGAATCGTTCAAGGCGTTTCGCGGACGCGAGCCGACTATCGATGCGTTGCTGCGCCATAACGGCATGACGGCGGATGCGGTGCATTTGCGCGCCGACTGAAGGAGTCGCAGGCGTTCGGAGTGGGGTGCTGTTCGTCGGGCACTTTAAGCTCTAACCACGACCAGGGGCCGTACCGGCGTAAGCAGGTACGGCCTTTGTCGTTTCAGCCCGGCGTTACCGCTCCAGCCTGAAATTCACCTCCTGAGGCCGCCCTTCGAGCGACAAACTCGCCCTCATCGCCGGCGCGCGGCTCACCACCTTGCCGCGCCGGATCACCGCCGTGCGGCCGGCGCGCAGCCTGATCGCCTCGATGGGATCGCGCGCGTCAAGCACCACGCAGTCCGCGTTGCAGCCCACTTCGATTCCATATCCTTCGATGCCCAGAATCCGCGCCGGCGTCGTCGTGACGGCGTCAAACGCTGCGCGCATGCCGTCGACGCCCGTCATCTGCGCGACGTGCAGGCCCATGTGCGCCACTTCGAGCATGTCGCCCGAACCGAGGCTGTACCACGGGTCCATCACGCAGTCGTGGCCGAACGCGACATCGACGCCCGCCGCGATCAGCTCGGGCACGCGCGTCATGCCGCGCCGCTTCGGGTACGTGTCGGAGCGGCCCTGCAGCGTGATGTTGATGAGCGGATTCGCGATCGCCGCGACGCCCGACTCGCGCATCAGCGGTATCAGCTTGCTCACGTAGTAGTTGTCCATCGAGTGCATCGACGTGAGATGCGAGCCGGTCACGCGGCCAGCAAGGCCGAGCCGGTGCGTCTCTGCCGCGAGCGTTTCGATGTGGCGCGACATCGGATCGTCGGTTTCGTCACAGTGCATGTCGACCCGCAAACCCTTCTCAGCCGCGAACTCGCACAGCAGTTTCACCGATGCGGCGCCGTCCGCCATCGTCCGCTCGAAATGCGGAATGCCGCCGACCACATCGACGCCGAGTGCGATCGCGCGCTTGAGGTTGTCGAACGCGCCGGCGCTGCGCAGCACGCCGTCCTGCGGGAATGCGACCAGTTGCAGGTCGAGATACGGCTTCACGCGCCGCTTCACTTCGAGCAGCGCCTCGACGGCGAGCAGGCGCGGATCGCAAACGTCGACGTGCGAGCGGATCGCGAGCAGCCCGCGCGCGACGGCCCAGTCGCAATACTGCATCGCCCGCTCGACGAGCGCTTCCTGCGTCAGTTCGGGCTTGAGTTCGCCCCACAGCGCGATGCCTTCGAGCAGCGTCCCCGACGCGTTCACGCGCGGCAAGCCGTAGGAAAGCGTCGCGTCCATGTGAAAGTGCGCGTCGACGAAGGGCGCCGTGACGAGCGAACCGTTCGCGTCGATTTCCTCGCGCGCGGTGGCGGACAAATGCGGCTCGATCGCGGCGATCCGCCCCGCCTCCATGCCGATGTCGACCGGGTCGCGGTGAGGGCCAAGCGCCGCGCGGCGAATGATGAGGTCCATTGCGAATCCTTTTGGCGTGCGGTGAATGTAAGCGCTTCAGACTAGACGATTGTAGCGGGACAGAAAGCGCGGGGGCGCCGGCGACCCGCCCAGCCTCTTCGCAACTTGGTCTATGGCTGATGGCCAATAACCGCGATTTGCACGATAACAACATCAATGTTATCGTGCAGAAATTGAGTTATTAACCCAATTGCCGTGCCCGCCCTCGCCACCAGCGCCCAGAACTACCTGAATCAAACGCTAGGCGCTTCCACGTCGGGACATCGACCGTGGGCGGGCCAGGAGAGCCTGCCCTACTTTCTGCGCGACGCCTTCGATTTCCGGCAACTGGACATCCTTGGCCACAAAGTCCTGCTGGCCCTGGAGCGAAATCCCGAGAAGCCGTCCATTGGCGATATCCGGAATCGGTTGGACAAGTTGCGGTCAGTGGCGAAACTGCCCGTGGTCTATGTGACGGAGGCACTCGCTTCCTATGAACGCAAGCGACTGATCGCGCAAAAAGTGCCGTTCATTGTCCCTGGCAACCAGCTCTATCTGCCTGACCTGGGGCTGGACCTGCGCGAATATTTCCGCCAGCGCCGCAGCTCGGCAGACGTCCCGCTCAGCCCTTCGGCTCAGGCCATGTTGATCGCGGCGTTGCTGCGTCCTGGCTGGGAGGCCGAATGGCATCCGGCAGAGACTGCCGCTATCCTGGGCTACACACCGATGACGCTCTCGCGTGCCGTGCGAGAACTGGTGGCGGCAGGACTCGCACAGACACACAAGGCCGGCCGCTCCCAGTACCTGAGGATGGCGTACGCTCCCCGGGAGACCTGGGAGCAAGCACTGCCCCTGCTGCGCAATCCCGTGCAGCGCACCGTCTGGACATCCACGCAGCCGAAGGCAGAAGAACTGCCCGTGCGAGTGGCTGGACTGAGCGCGCTCGCGCGCCACTCGATGCTCGCGGAACCCGCATCGCCGGTATTCGCCGTGAGTCGCACCGCATGGCAGGCGATGAAGGCAGACATGGTCGAACTTCCGGAAGCCATGCCAGGCGCATGCGAATGGCAGTTGTGGAATTACGCCCCGACGCTACAGCCGGACAGCGACACGGTGGACCCCCTCTCGCTCATGCTGAGCTTGCGGGATAGCACGGACGAACGTGTCCAAAGCGCGCTGGATGCACTAAAGGAACAGTTGCCATGGTGAAGGGACTTGATGTTTTTCGGGCATGGTTCGCCGACTACCCGGACCAGTACATCCTGATCGGCGGCACTGCGGCCACCTTGGCAATGGAAGAGGCAGGACTGGACTTTCGCGCCACCAAGGACCTCGATGTCGTGCTGCATGTCGAAGCGCTGACGCCTTCATTCGGCGAAACCTTCTGGCGGTTCATCGAAGCGGGCGGCTATGAAATCCGGCAAGCCACCGACAGGGGAAAGCCGACCTTCTACCGTTTCCAGAAGCCGACCGACCACCGCTTTCCAGTCATGGTCGAACTGTTCTCCCGTGCGCCCGACAGCCTGCGGCCCATCGAGAACGGACAGCTCACGCCGATCCCTTTCGATGAAGCGGTTTCAAGCCTGTCGGCCATCCTGCTCGATGACGCCTACTATGCATTCATCATGGCCGGACGGCGCGAGATCGATGGGGTGCCCTGGGTCGGCGAGGATCGTCTGATCCCCCTGAAAGCCATCGCCTGGCTGGACCTGAGCACCCGTCGGGAACAGGGCGAACCGGTGGACGCGAAGAGCATCCGCAAGCATGCCAACGATATCCTGCGACTTTCGCAATTGCTCACCCCCTCAACACGCATCCCTCTCGAAGCGAAAATCGCCGATGACATGCAGAGATTTCTGGACGCGGCGGCAGCCGACGACTCCCTTGACCCCAAGACCCTGGGGCTCGACCGGACGCCCCTTGCCGAATTCCTCGGTCGGATCGCACAGGCTTACGGCCTTAAAGAGACACAAGAAAGATGAACGCTTTGAAATCAACTTGATTGGCTACATATGAAAATCGCCACCTGGAACGTCAATTCCCTCAAAGTCCGCCAGCAACACGTCATGGACTGGCTCCAACAAAGCCAGGTCGACGTGCTGTGCCTTCAGGAACTGAAACTCCCCAACGAGAAATTCCCCTGCGCCGAGTTCGAAGCCGCCGGCTTCAAATGCTGGTTCGCCGGCCAGAAGACGTACAACGGCGTCGGCATCCTGGTCCGCAAGGGCATCGCGGTCGATGAAACCAATATCGTGCGCAATATCCCCGGCTTCGAGGATCCGCAGCAACGCGTGATCGCCGCGACCGTCGAGGACATGCGCATCGTGTCCGCCTATTTTCCGAACGGGCAGGCCGTGGGCAGTGAGAAGTTCGCCTACAAGATGCGCTGGCTCGACGCGCTGCACGACTGGCTCGGCGCCGAGATGAAGATCCATCCGAAGCTGGCGCTCCTCGGCGACTACAACATCGCGCCCGACGATCGCGACGTTCACGATCCGAAAGCGTGGGAAGGCCAGAATCTCGTGTCGCCGGAGGAGCGCGCGCACTTCGTGCGGCTCGTCGAACTCGGCCTGACCGACGCCTTTCGCCAGTTCGAGCAGCCGGAGAAGCTTTTTACGTGGTGGGATTACCGGATGCTCGCGTTCCGCCGCAACGCGGGGCTGCGCATCGACCACATCCTGCTGTCGGCGGAACTGGCCGCGAAGTGTTCCGCCTGCGAAGTCGACAAGGTGCCGCGCAAGTGGGAGCAACCGTCGGACCACGCACCGGTGGTTGCGACGATCGGCTGATCGCTTAGCGACGTAACGACGTAACGACGCCGCCAATGGACGATCAAGCGTCGAGATGCAGTTCCTGGATCTTGCGCGTGATCGTATTGCGGCCGATGCCGAGCCGCTCCGCCGCCTCGACCTTGCGGCCGCGCGTGAAATCGAGCGCCTCGCGGATCACAGCCGCTTCGAAACGGCGCGCGAGTTCGTCCATCACGTCGGCGGTGTTCTCGCGCAACAGCCGTGCGACTTCCGTGCGCAAGCCGTTCTCCCACACGCTGACCGGCACGCCGGCCGGTGCCGTGCCGAGCGTCGCCGGCGCGCTGGTCGTGCCGTTGTGCCCCGCGGCGGATTGCGACGTCCCGCTCGCCTCCGCCGTCGCCGTGAGCGACGTGCTCTCGCCGGCATATTCCTGCGTCGGCGTGAGGTCGGGTGGCAGGTCCTTCTGCTCGATCGTCTGCGCGGGCGCCATCACGGTCAGCCAGTTGCACAGGTTTTCGAGTTGCCGCACGTTGCCCGGAAACGGCAGCGAAGCAAGATAAGCGAGCGCATCTTCGGACACGCGCTTCGACTCGACCCCGAGATCGCGCGCGCTTTTTTGCAGGAAGTGTCGCGTCAGGAGCGGGATATCCTCGCTGCGCTCGCGCAAGGCGGGCAGCCGCAGGCGAATCACGTTGAGCCGGTGATACAAGTCCTCGCGAAACAGGCCCTGCCGCACGCGCGATTCGAGATTCTGGTGCGTCGCCGCGATCACGCGCACGTTCGCCTTCAGCGGATTGTGGCCGCCCACGCGATAAAACTGCCCGTCGGACAACACGCGCAACAAGCGCGTCTGCAGGTCGAACGGCATGTCGCCGATTTCATCGAGGAACAGCGTGCCGTTCTCGGCCTGCTCGAAACGGCCCTGCCGCATTGCCTGCGCGCCGGTGAACGCGCCGCGCTCGTGGCCGAAGAGTTCCGACTCGAGCAAGTCCTTCGGAATCGCCGCGGTGTTCAGCGCGATGAACGGTCCGTTCGCGCGCGGGCTATGGCGGTGCAGCGCGCGGGCAACAAGCTCCTTTCCGGTGCCTGATTCGCCCGTGATGAGCACGGTCGCGGCCGAATGCGACAGACGCCCGATCGCGCGGAACATATCCTGCATCGCCGGCGCCTGGCCAAGCATCTCGGGCGTCTCGGTGACACGGTCGTCGTAGGCGGCCTCGCCGCGCATGCTTTCGTCGACGGCGCGGCGGATCAGTTCCACCGCCTTGTCGACGTCGAAGGGCTTGGCGAGATATTCGAATGCACCACCCTGGAACGCGGCGACGGCGCTGTCGAGGTCGGAAAACGCGGTCATGATGATGACCGGCAACCCCGGCAGGCGCTCGCGCACGGTCTGCAGCAATTCGAGGCCCGAGCCGCCCGGCATGCGGATGTCGGACACGAGCACTTGCGGGCTCTCCTGCTCGAGTGCGGCGAGCGCATCGCGGACGCCGGAAAAACTTCGCGTCGCGAAGTTCTCGCGTGCCAGGGCCTTTTCGAGCACCCAGCGGATGGATTGGTCGTCGTCTACTATCCAGATCGGCTTCATATCGTTCGGCGAGAAGTCTTCGTGTGGTTCGGTGTGAGCCCGTCGAAACGGTCAGGCGTCAAAGCGTGATTCGGAATGGGGTTCTGGATATTTGAACTTCCGGTCGAGCCTCCCGGTTCAACTCCGTATTCAACTCCCGAAAGGCAACAGGATCATGAACTCGGTGCAGCCCGGCCTGCTCTCCACTTCGATCAGTCCATCGTGCTGCTGGACGAACGACTGCGCGAGCGTGAGACCGAGTCCGCTGCCGTCCTCGCGGCCCGACACGAGCGGATAAAAGATCCGGTCGCGGATGTCGCCGGGGATGCCGGGGCCGTTGTCAGTAATATGCAAGTCCAGTGCCAGCTTGTGCAGGCGCTTGCCGATCGTGATCTTGCGCGCGACGCGCGTGCGCAGTTCGATCTTTGCGTCGCCCTGCGAGATGCGCTCGCGCAGCGCTTCGGCCGCGTTGCGCACGATGTTCAGCAGCGCCTGGATCAACTGCTCCTTGTCGCCACGCAGGTCGGGCACGCTCACGTCGTAGTCGCGTTCGATCGTGAGGCCGCGCGGAAACTCAGCGAGAATCACCTGCCGCACGCGCTCGCAGACTTCGTGAATGTTCACGTCGCCGACGATATGCGGATGCCGGTGCGGTTCGAGCAAGCGGTCGACGAGTGTCTGCAGCCGGTCCGACTCCTTGATGATCACCTGCGTGTACTCGCGCAACTCGTCGCGTTCGCGCGCGCCAAGTTCGAACTCAAGCAACTGCGCGGCGCCCCGGATCCCGCCGAGCGGATTCTTGATCTCGTGCGCGAGGTTGCGGATCAGTTGCTTGTTGACCGCGGTCAGGTCGTGGATACGCTCCTCGCGATCGCTTTTCAGATGCCGCTCGTTCTCGAAGAGTTCGAGCAGCACGTAATCGGGTGCGACTTCGAGATACGCGACCACCGCATGCACATGCAGCGGCTCGCGCCCCTGGCGCTCGAGCACGGCATCGAGATGGGTCGCGTTGAAACGGTTCTCGGCAATCGACGCAATCGTGCTGACCAGTTCATCTGCGTTCGCGAAAAGCTCGGGCCAGTGCGCCTGCGTAAGCTGCTTCCTCGACATCTCCAGCATCGACTCCGCCGACGGATTCGCGTACGCGATCTTCAGGCTGCGCTTGTCGAGGACGAGCACGACCGTCGGCAACGCTTCGAACCCCGGCAGCAAGCCCGTGTGGACGAGTTGCCCATCGTCGGAGAGCGCATCGGCCTGGGGCTTTCTCGACTTGATCAGATTCTTGAGAACCATCGTGCTGTGGGGCCTTTCGTTTAAGCCTTGAATTCCAGACGGGGCGACGATTAAAAAAGGGACGGCGCGCCGTCCCTTTTTGCTGTTCGCCTCGTTGCTCGCAAAGAGGCGCGCGCTTCATCGATCATCAGCCGACGAAGCGCCGCCATGAAGCGTGCTTACAGCGAGTAGTACATTTCGAACTCGATCGGATGCACCGCCTGACGGAAGCGTTGCAGCTCGCCCGTCTTCAGTTCGATGTAGGCATCGAGCATCGAATCCGTGAACACGCCGCCGCGCGTCAGGAACTCGCGATCAGCATTCAGTGCGTCGAGCGCTTCGTCGAGGCCGGCACACACGGTCGGGATCTTGGCATCCTCTTCCGGTGGCAGGTCGTACAGGTTCTTGTCGGCGGCTTCGCCCGGATGAATCTTGTTCTGCACGCCGTCGAGACCGGCCATCATCAGCGCCGAGAAGCACAGGTACGGATTCGCGAGCGGATCCGGGAAACGCGTTTCGATACGGCGGCCCTTCGGGTTCGGCACGTGCGGAATGCGGATCGATGCCGAGCGATTGCGCGCCGAGTAAGCGAGCTTCACCGGAGCTTCGAAGTGCGGCACGAGACGCTTGTACGAGTTCGTACCCGGGTTCGTGATCGCGTTCAGCGCGCGAGCGTGCTTGATGATGCCGCCGATGTAGAACAGCGCGAATTCCGACAGGCCCGCGTAGCCGTTGCCCGCGAACAGGTTCTGACCGTCCTTCCAGATCGACTGGTGAACGTGCATGCCCGAACCGTTGTCGCCGACGACCGGCTTCGGCATGAACGTCGCCGTCTTGCCGTAGGTGTGCGCGACGTTGTGGATGATGTACTTCATCTGCTGCAGCCAGTCGGCGCGCTGAACCAGCGTCGAGAACTTCGTGCCGATTTCGTTCTGGCCCTGGCCCGCCACTTCGTGGTGATGCACTTCAACCGGAATGCCGATCTGTTCGAGCAACAGGCACATTTCCGAGCGGATGTCCTGGAACGTGTCGACCGGAGCGACCGGGAAATAGCCGCCCTTCGTGCCCGGACGATGGCCGGTGTTGCCGCCTTCGAAGTCCATCGCCGACGACCACGGTGCTTCTTCCGAGCCGATCTTGACGAACGTGCCCGACTGGTCCGTGCCCCACTTGATCGAGTCGAAAATGAAGAATTCCGGCTCCGGACCAAAGAATGCCGTGTCGCCGAGACCCGAGCTCTTCAGGTACGCCTCGGCGCGCTTGGCGAGCGAGCGCGGATCGCGTTCGTAGCCCTTGCCGTCAGCCGGTTCGACCACGTCGCACGACAGCACGAGCGTCGATTCCTCGTAGAACGGGTCGATGAAGGCCGTGTCCGCGTCCGGCACGAGCAGCATGTCCGACGCTTCGATGCCCTTCCAGCCTGCGATGGACGAACCGTCGAAAGCGTGGCCGCTTTCAAATTTGTCTTCGTCGAATGCCGATACCGGCACCGAAACGTGTTGTTCTTTACCGCGCGTGTCGGTGAAACGGAAATCGACAAACTTGACGTCCTCGTCCTTGACGAGTTGCATGACGTCGGCCACGGATTTACTCATTACCTATCTCCTGATTAACAAAAGTCGGCGAAAAGCCTTCGCCGCCCCGTACCGATCCGAAAACTATCGGCGTCTAAAAAGCAGCTTCCATGCCAGGCGTTGCGATTCGTGCGCCAAGCGATTGAAGCAGCGCGCATTTTCCATGAAGAACACTATGCGGCCACGCAGGACCCCGGCTGAGCGACACGCGCGCGTGCACAATAATGGTGCTTCGTCCTGCCACTCGTCTTACGTTAGCACTGAAACCGGGCACGCGATATCTCGCGCACCAACTTGATGCATGCAGCCGTTTCTCTTGCTTCTGTTCACTGCCGCGCTGTGGGCGCCGGCGCCACGCTAGAATGATCTTTTCAGCTTTCTGGAGACTTGCGTCATGAGCACGCTAGAGCAGTTGTACGGTCAGGCCAAGGCGCGTGGCACTGAAAACCGGTTGCCGTACGCGGGCGCCATCATGCCCGCCGAGGCCTTCGAACTGCTGCAACTCGATCCGCACGTCCGGCTCGTCGACGTCCGCACGCGCGCGGAACTCGACTGGGTCGGCCGTCCCGCCATCGACGGCGCGCAGTACGCTCACATCGAATGGATCCGCTACCCGGGCTCGGTTCCGAATGCGGAGTTTATCGAACAACTGCGCCAGGTCGCCACCCCGGACACGCCGGTTTTATTCCTCTGCCGAAGCGCGGCGCGCTCGAAGCTCGCGGCGATTGCCGCGCAGAAGGAAGGCTTCACGCAGGCTTTCGACGTGCTGGAAGGCTTCGAAGGCGACAAGAACGGTCAGGGACATCGCAAGACGGTTTCAGGCTGGTGTTTCCGCGGCTTGCCGTGGATGGGCGCCTGAACGCTCGGACTGGACCCGCCTTCACTCCGCCGCGCCCGACTGCGTCTCCACCATTTCTCCGCCGAGGGCGCGCACGCCCTCGCGCAGCACGTCGAACGCCGCGTTCGCCGTCTCCGGATCGCCCTTCACACCCAGATCGATGTGCGAGCGCGCATAGATCTCGCCACGCGACGGATCGCCGACGCTCGGCAGGCTGAACGCGCGCACGCCAGGAAAATCCTGCTCGATCGCGACCATCAGCGGCGTAATGCGCGACTCGGGCAAGCCGAACACCAGCACCGAGCGCTCGATAAAAGGTTGCGCGTGATGCAGATGCCCATACGCCGTGTCGAGCACCCATTCGATCATCGGCCACGCCATCACCGGAAAGCCCGGCACGAAATGGTGATTGCCGATTGAAAACCCCGGAATGCGGTTGTAGCTGTTCGGAATGATCGCGGCGCCCTTCGGAAACGTCCCCATGTTCAGCCGATGGACGTTTTCCGGCGCCTGGAGATCGAAGGCCGCGCCGTTGGCCATCTCGACGATGCGCGCGCGGATCAGTTCCGCAGCCTCCGGATGCAATTCCAGCGGCACGCCGAGCGCTTCCGCGGCACAGCGCCGCGTGTGGTCGTCGGGCGTGGCGCCGATGCCGCCGGTCGAAAAAACGAAGTCGCCCGACGCGAACGTGCGCGCAAGCGTCGCGGTGATGCGAGCCGGATCGTCGCCGATGTATTCCGCCCATTCGAGCGACAGCCCGCGCGCCGCCAGCAGTTCGATGATTTTTGGCAGATGCTTGTCCGCGCGACGCCCGGACAGGATTTCATCGCCGATGATGATGACGCCAAAGCCCATAAAAACCCCTCAGGATTGAACCGGCACGACCACGCTGCGCGCGGTCTCGGCACGCAGGCGCTCGAGCGCGTGCAGGCAGTAGTGCGCGAACCAGAGCGCCGAAAAGACGAGGATGAACGCGTAGATCCAGATCGTCGCGGCGGCCACGACCGGAAAGAGCGGCAAGAGCCATACCGACCACGCCCAGAGCACGGTCGGCAGAGAGCCGAGCAGTCCGCTCACAATGCCGATCGACAGAAGCGGCCAGCGGGCCGTGCGCACGATCTGGCGGCGTTCGGCAGCCGTTGCGTGCAGCGCGAGCGCGTCATAGGTCATGACGCGATACGTGAGCCAGCCCCACAGGAGCGGCGGGATCAGCGCGAAGAACGGCGGGATCAGCCAGAGCGGCAGCGTCACGACGAGCAGCACGAGGCACACGACCGTCGTCACCACCGAATGGCCGAGGCTCCCGTACCAAGAGCCGCCGCGCCGCGTTTCGAGCGTGGCGTACTGCCGGCGCATGAGCAGCTTGATGACCGAGGGCATCGACATCGTCGCGATCAGCAGCAAAACCGTCACGACGATCAGCGGTATCGACATCACGACGACCAGAAACGGCGCGATCACCGCATGCAGCGACGAAAAGCCGACCGAATCGAAGAGCCGGTACAAGGTCGATGTGAACGCCCAGCCGTCGAGCCAGCCGCTTGCGGCGCCCGTCAGCGTCTGCCAGAAAAACCACAGGAGGACGCCCCACCCGGCCGTCGCGACCACGAACGGCATGAAGGTGAGCCAGAGCATCCTCGGGTGAAACGCGTTCGCGAGCGCGCGCGCGAACGAACGCAGCAGGTCATTCATGCGGGAGTCGTTCAAGAAGGGAAAAGAGACAGGATAAACCAGCGGAGGCCCGCCGCGCAGTTGGCCGAGTGGCCAGTGACGGGGAGAAAATGCCGCGCGAGCGCCGCGCGGCATGGACATGCGCTAGACAGCGGCGGCGTCCGTATCGGAATTGCCGCGGCCGGTCGTGCGGCGAGCGGACAGACGCGCGCCGATGCGTTTGAACGCGAGCCAGTGCTGCTCGAAAAAGCCTTCGCCGTAGTTCACCGCGCGCTCGCCGGGCGCGGCGATCTGGTCGCGGATGCCGGTCGGCTCGATCTCGCGGCTCCACGACACGCTCCGAAACAGCATGTCCCACCACGGAAACAGGACGCCGAAGTTGCAGCCGTATTTCGTGCCTTCGTGGCCGTAACCGATCGCATGATGCCGGCGATGAAACGCCGGCCCCACCAGCAAACGCTCGCCGAGCCAGCCGTAGTTGAGGCGGATGTTCGCGTGCTGCACGCTCTGCATCAGGTTCGTGATCGCGACGAGCACCACGAATTGCGACGGCTCCACGCCGATCACGAGCGCGACCGCCGCGAAAAAGCTCGCCTGAAGGATGTCGTCGAGCAGATGGTTGCGATCGTCGGACCAGAGCGACATCTGCTGCTGGCTGTGATGCACGGCGTGCAGTTCCCACCAGATGCCGATCCGGTGCTCCAGCCGGTGATACCAGTAGCCGGCGAAATCGAGCACCACGAGATAGATGGCGAATGCGACGAGCGGTTGAGTCGTCACACCCGGCCAGAGGTTGTCGATTTCGAGATTCGACACGTTGTGCAGGCGCAGCCAGCCTTGCAGCGAATCGAAGACCGGCTGGAACGTGAAGAAGAAGAACAGGTTCAGGATGCCGAGCTTCACGATCCAGGTGTAGAGCACGTCCACCCGCACGCCCTTGCGATGCTCCCATTCCTCGGCCGGCCGCAGCGCCTCGAGCGGACGCAGCAGCGCATACATCACGATCACTTCGAGCACGCCCACGATCACCCAATAGAGCGCGTCGTAGGTGTCCTCGTCGTAGTCCATCAGGCCGACCTTGAACAGAACCGGCTGCACGATATCGACATACAGCAGCGTCTGCAGCGTCGAAACGAAATTATCGAGGGACGAAAAAATGAAATGAAACATGGTGCTCCGTCACTTGCGCTGCCAGCGGGCCTATATCGATCTATACCAATCGTAGTACAGCCGAGGCCCGTCAGGCGCCATTCGGCGCCGTGACCGGCGCGCGATTGTAAAAATAAATTCCGTGCGGCGAGCGGCCCACGGCAATCGTCTGGATCAGCTTGCGATTCGTCAGATCAATGATGCCAATGTGCTTCGCGAATCGGAACGTTACCCAGAGATAGCGTTTGTCGGCGGAAAGTTCCATGTCGTCGGGGCCGGACATCAGACCGGTGATGTCGCCGACATTGGTGAGCGACTCCTCGTCGATGATGCTGATCGTGCTCGCCACCCGGTTCGATACCGCGACGTGCTTGCCGTCCGCCAGCGAGCGGAAGTTGTGAGCGCCGTTACCCGTCTTGATCGTTTTCACGATTTTCTGGTTGCGCCAGTCCACCACCGCGACGTAATCCGCGCCCGTCATGCCGACGAGCAGATATTTGTCGCCCGGCGTCAGCCAGACACCCGCCGGCACCTTGCCGACCTTCATCTTCCATTTGACGGTCTGCGTCGCGAGGTCGATCGCGGCGATTTCGCCCGACACCTGCAGCGAGATGAACGCCGTCTGGCTGTCGTTCGTGAACGCGATGTGACTCGGCATCGTGGCGAGCGGCAGGCGCTTCGCGATCGAAATGTCGCGGCCGTCGTAGTGATAGATGTCCAGGCGATCGAGGCGCAGGCCGGTTGTCACGAGCCACTTGCGGTCCGGTGAGAAGCCGATCTGGTACGGGTCCTCGATGTTTTCCAGCCAGCGCTGCGTCTTGCCCGTTTTCGGGTCGACGAACATCAGGTTGTTCGACACCGAATTCGCGACGATCAGCGACGAACCGTCGGGCGTGGGCATCAGGTGATGGGGTTCCTTGCCCGTCGGGACGGTGCCGACGACCTGGTGGCTCGTTTCGTCGATGAGGCTCAGCGTGGCCTCGCCGGAATTCAGCACGATGACGTTGTTGGCGTGGGCGGCGGGTGCGAGGAAGGCGGCGGCGAGGGCCGTGCCGGCGAGGGTCGCGCGAACGAGACCGGATAGCGGGAAAGTGCGCATGAAAGCTCGGGTGGGAAAACAGGCCGTCATTGTAGAACGTTTGCCGGCGGGAAAACGTTGACGGGAGTCACGCGGGATCGACGCTGTCCTGTTGCGCCAATGCGCCACTGAGGTATTGCGCCCGACGCGGGGCCGCTCTCCTGAAACGCGTCACGCACGGCGCCGCCCGCGACCGCACCCGCCGCCTCCGACAGCGCGCGTGCTCCCTCGTTCGGACGCGTTTTCCAGCACCTCGCCCGCCCCCGTTCTCTCCACTTCCCCGTTGCGACGATCCCACGTCGGCACGCCTCATTTTAAGAATCGCCCTAGCTCGATCCTAAGCTTCGCGGATTGTTACGAAGCGTTAAATCGTTTCGCCCTCCCCTCGAACTAGGAAATTTCGCGTATTGGCGGGCGGGAATTGGAGCGAATATCACGCGATTCTAGGTCTGCAGACGATCAATCACAGGAGTCCGAATTTGAGCGGGCCGAAGAACACGAGGCCCCCAGCGCTCGTTTCACGAAACGTCCGACCAGTTGCGGGCGCTTCAGAGATCGACAGTTTTTATCATTTGGTTGGACATCCCTTTTTATGAACAGAATCTTCAAGGCAATCTGGAACGAATCGACGGGAACGTGGGTCGCCGCTTCGGAAACGTCGCGCGCCAAGACCAAGCGGGCATCGTCGCGCGGCAAGCTCGCGATACTGTGCGTGGCAGTAGCGAGCGGCGTAGTGGCGGGGGCGGCACATGCGGATGACTGGACGAACACGTCCATCTCAGGTGCGCTTGAGGCGGGGAGCAGCGCAAGTGCTACCGACGTCAATGCTATCGCCATAGGCGCGGGTGCCACGAGCGGCATGGCCCAGCCCGGAGGTATCGGAGGCGGTGCCATCGCAATCGGTGCGCAAAGCCGGGCCGTGTACCCAGCGTCCATGGCGCTCGGTATCAACGCGTCTGCCATCGGCTCAAACACTCTCGCAATTGGCTCCAGAGCAAATGCGGCCGCTGGCGGCGCAATCTCAATCGGCAGTGATAGCTATGCCACAAAACAAGGCGCAGTCGCACTCGGTATATTCGCCACTGCGAGCGCCGCATATGCCACCGCCCTTGGCGGCTTCGCCACGGCAGACAGGCATGCCACCGCGCTCGGCGGCCACGCCACGGCAACGGCCGAGGAGGCGCTCGCCGCTGGCTACGGCGCCACTGCCGGCGGCATGCAAGCAGTCGCGGCAGGCGCAAACGCCGTAGCGAGCGCCCAGGGAGCCACCGCCGTCGGTGCCAACAGCTACGCTGAGGGCAGCGGGGCCACAGCGGTCGGCCGGTATGCCGGAGCGATTGGCGAAAACGCAACCGCCCTCGGATTACGCGCTGCCGCGAACGGCGCCAACGCCACAGCGGTCGGCTTCTATGCTAACGCCGCAGCCGACGCCGTTGCGGTCGGCGCTGACGCAAACGCGTCCGGCGCCTCGAGCGCGGCGTTCGGGAATGCCGCCAATGCGTCGGCAGACCAGGCGGTCGCCATCGGCACGGGCGCGCAGGCGACGCATGACAACAGCGTTGCGCTCGGCGCGGGTTCGGCGACGACCATCGGCGCTCAAAGCGGCTACGCCGCCTATGGCCTCGCCGCTCCGCAAACGTCTTCCGGCGAAGTGAACATCGGCAACCGCACGATCAGCGGCGTCGCGGCCGGCAAGAACAGTGACGACGCGGTCAATGTCGCGCAGTTGACAAGCGTGAACACGCGCATCGACGGCGCCGTGATGTACGACAGCGCCGCCGACAAAACCAGCGTCACGCTCAACCCGGGCGGCAGCGCCGCCACGATCCACAACGTCGCGGCCGGCGCGGCGGACACCGACGCCGTGAACGTCGGCCAGTTGAACACCGCCATCAGCGACGCTTCCAACCCATTCTTCGTCGCGCAGGGCAATCGGGCAACCGAAGGCGCAAAGGCCACGGAAGGCTACGCGCTAGCCGCGGGCGCGAACGCCACGGCGAGCGGCGAGGGAGCCACCGCCGTCGGACACAACGCCAACGCGAAGGCGCCCGGGGCCACGGCGATCGGCGAAGAGACCATCGTGACCAGCAACAGCGGAACCGCGCTCGGCTACTTGGCCAAGTCGGACGGCATCGACTCAACCGCCCTCGGCGCCCGAAGCAAGGCCATAGGTCATGGAGCCAGCTCTCTCGGCCTGTACGCCGGAGCGGTTGGCGACAACGCAACGGCCATCGGATCGTTCGCCGCCGCGGACGGCGCGGATGCCACGGCGGTCGGCACCTATGCCAGTGCGACAGCCGGCGCCGCTGCGTTCGGCGCCAACGCAAACGCGTCCGGTGCCTTGAGCGCCGCGTTCGGAAATGCGGCCAATGCGTCGGCAGACCAGGCGGTCGCCATCGGCACGGGCGCGCAGGCGACCCTGGCCAACAGCGTCGCGCTCGGCGCGGGTTCCTCGACCCAGGTCGGCAAACGCGACGCGTACACCGGCTATGGCCTCACCGGCACGCAAGCGTCGGTGGGCGAAGTCAACGTCGGCAATCGCACGATCAGCGGCGTCGCGCCGGGCCTGAACGACGACGAAGCCGTCAACGTCGCGCAGCTGAAGGGCGTGACGGCCAAGGTCGACGCAGCGGTCGCCGCCACGGAAGGCGCCGTCAAATACGACCGCAACCCCGACGGCACGGTCAACAAGAACAGCGTCACGCTCGAAGGCGACCCGGCCGCGGGCGGCACCGCGATCCACAACGTCGCGGCCGGCACCGCTGCCGGCGACGCGGTAAACCTCGGCCAGTTGAACGACGCCCTCGGCGCGGTGAACAACGCCATCGTCAATTCCGCCAATCCGTTCTTCAGCTCAGAAGGCGATCGCAACGGCGAAGGCGCGGTGTCGAGCGGCGCGCATTCCGTTGCATCGGGTGCGAAGGCATCGGCAACGGGCGTGGGATCGGCCGCGTTCGGCGCAGGCGCATCGGCAGCGGGCGCGGGCGCACTCGCAGTGGGACAAAACGCGTCGGCATCGAACGTCGGAACGGTCGCGGCCGGTCAGAACGCGTCGGCCTCGGGTGTCGGTGCAACGGCAATCGGCAGTGGCACGAAAGCCACCGCCGACAACTCGGTCGCACTCGGCCAGAACTCCGTCGCCGATCGCGCCAACACGGTGTCGGTCGGTGCGGCGGGCCAGGAGCGGCAGATCATCAACGTCGCGCCCGGCACGCAAGGCACCGACGCCGTGAACGTCAACCAGTTAAGCCAGTTCTCGGCGAATACGCTCAAGCAGGCCAACGACTACACCGACGCGAAATTCGACGATGCACGCCGCGACGGCTACGGCGGTGCGGCGGCGGCAATCGCGATCGCGAACCTGCCGCAGGCAGTGTTGCCAGGCCGCGGCATGGTGGCCGTAGGCGGCGGCACCTACGGCGGCCAGTCGGCGCTCGCAATCGGCGTGTCGCAACTGTCCGAAAACGGCATCTGGGCCTACAAGGTGACCGGCACAACCAGCACGCGCGGCCAGTTCGGCGTGGGCGTCGGCGCCGGCATGCACTGGTAAGCGCCTCCAGTCGGCCTCTTGCGCAGGGAGGCCGGGCGCGGATCTGGCACATCGTCGAATCCGCGCCCATCGCGCTCAATCAATCACAACAAGAATCGAAATGGGTGAATCAAGCATGATGAAACACACACTCCAGACCGTCTCGCGCCGCGCGCCGGCGTGGGCCGCATTGGCGGCCATGCTGTCGGCTGCGGCGCTGCTCCAGGGCTGCGGTTCGCTGAGTCGGATTTCCGACGACGGCATGCACGACAAGCTGGTCTTCCCAGCCCCGGACGCGGCAACGTGGGCGCACAACGGCTCCTACCCGCTCGTCGAGTCGCTGCGCAAGCTCAGGCCGGGCATGACGAAGAGCCAGATTTCAGCGCTGATCGGCCGGCCGCAATATAGCGAAGGCTTCTTCGGCGTCCGCGAATGGGATTACCGGCTGAACGTGACAAACGAGGCCGGCGCACCGCAGTTCGTTTGCCAGTTGAAGGTGATCTTCAATTCGCGCGACGAGGCTCGCAACTACTATCGCAAGTGCGGCGATAACGTCGAAACCCTGCTCGACGGCAAATGGCGCAAGTACGAACCGCCGGTTGAAGTCATCGTGCCAGTGGCCGTCGCCGAACCGGAAGCCACCACCACGGCAGTGGCCGACAGTGCGGTCAAGGTCGACCAACTCAAGTAAGCGCGCATCGTGCCTTGCACGACGCAAAAGCACGAGGCCGGCGCAAAACGCCGGCCTCGTGCTTTCCAGACTTACAACGCCTAGCGCTGCATCGACTCCCATACCTTGTACAGCCGCTTGACCGAAATCGGCATCGGCGTGCGCAACTCCTGCGCGAAGAGCGACACGCGCAATTCCTCCAGCAGCCATCGATATTCGCCGAGCCGCGCATCCGCGACGCCGCCACGCTGCGCAATCGCGCGCTGGTAGTTCTGCACGAGCGGCTGCAAATCGGCGGACAGACGCCCATCGCGTGACGGATCGGCCTTCAGCTTGTCGATGCGCAATGCGATGCTCTTCAGGTATCGCGGAAAGTGCGTCAGTTGCGCATACGGCGTATCGATCACGAAGCGTTTGCCGATCAGCGAATTCAGTTGCGCCAGCATGTCGGCATAAACCGCGCCGAACGACTTGGCCTGCACGAGCTTCTTCGCGGCCGCCGCGTACTCGGCGAGGATCAGCCCCGTCAGCCGCGCGATCTCCTGCGCGAGCAGCGTGAGCCGGCCTTTCCCTTCGTCGCGACGCTTGTGAAAACTGGCGTCGTCGTCGGGCAGCGGGTCTTGTAGGCACGCGCGGTCGAGCGCGGTCTCGATGATCTGGTCGCGCAGTTCTTCCTGCGTGCCGAGCGCCATGTATTGCAGCGACATCTCGCGCAGGCCGCCGAGGTTTCTCTCCAGATACTTGATCGGCTCGCGCAGTTGCAGCGCGAACAAGCGCCGCAAACCCGCGCGATGAATCCGCGCCGCTTCCTCGGGCGAATCGAACACTTCGACATCGCAATGCGTGCCGCGATCGACGAGTGCCGGATAGCCGAACAGCGTCTGTCCGCGACGACGGATTTCGAGCAACTCGGGCAGCTTGCCGAAGTTCCACGTCGTGAGGTTTTCGTAGAGCGCGGTACTCGAAGGTGCCGCTGCGGCCTGCGGGTCGGCATCGTCCGACGCATCCGCCGACGTCGATAGCGTCGCGCCCGCCGCGAGCTTCTGGAAATGCTGCTGTGCCTGCCCGCCGAGTTCCGCGCGCAACTGTGCAAGGTTGCGTCCCATCGCGAGCTGCCGGCCGTGCTCGTCGATGACCTTGAAGTTCATGAAAAGATGCGCCGGCAGCGTTTCGAGCTTGAAGTCGGAGCCCTTCATCGCAATTTGCGTCTGCTCGCGGACATCGGCGATCAGCGCTTCGAGCAAGCCGCCCGCGCCGAACTTCGGACTGCCGTGACGATCGACGAAACCCGCCGCGAATTCCGGCAGCGGCACGACATGACGCCGCAGCTTCTGCGGCAACGACTTCAGCAGCAATTGCGCCTTTTCCTTCAGCATGCCGGGCACGAGCCATTCGGCGCGGCGCGCATCGACCTGGTTCAGGCCGTAGAGCGGCACCGTGAGCGTCACGCCGTCGCGCGCTGAGCCGGGCTCGAAGTGATAGGTCAGCGACATTTCGATGCCGGCCATCGTCATGCGCTTCGGGAACAGGTCGGTCGTGATGCCAGCGGCTTCGTGGCGCATCAGGTCGTCGCGCGAGAGGAACAGGAGACGCGTCTTGCCCGCCTTCTCTTCGTCGCGATACCAGCGCTCGAACGCAGCGCCCGTGTAGATGCCCTCCGGCACGAGCGAATCGTAGAACGCGAAGATCAGTTCGTCGTCGACGAGCACGTCCTGGCGGCGCGACTTGTGCTCCAGTTGCTCGATATCCGCGACGAGCTTGCGGTTGTGGGCGAAGAACGGCAGCCTGGTGTCGAACTCGCCTTCGACGAGCGCGCCGCGGATGAACAGTTCCCGCGCGCGCGACGGGTCCTGCTTGCCGAAACTCACGCGCCGCCGTGCATAGACGGTCAGCCCGTGTAGCGTCGCGCGCTCGAAAGCCGCGACCTGCGCCGCCTTCTTCTCCCAATGCGGCTCGGAAAGCGAGCGGCGCAAGAGATGCGCCCCGACCTGCTCCAGCCACTCGGGTTCGATCTTCGCGATCGTGCGCGCATAGAGCCGGCTCGTCTCGACCAGTTCGCCCGCCATCACCCAGCGCCCCGCTTTCTTCAGCAACGCCGACCCAGGCCACAGATAGAACTTGATGCCGCGCGCGCCGAGGTAATACGGCTCGTCATCGGCTTTTAGGCCGACGTTGCCGAGCAAGCCGGTCAAGAGCGACAGATGCACCTGCTCGAACGTCGCCTCCGATTCGTTCAGCCGCCAGCCGTGCTCGCGCACCACCGTCAGCAATTGCGAATGGACGTCGCGCCACTCGCGCAGGCGCAAATGCGACAGGAAGTTCGCGCGGCACGCATCCGTCAGTTGCTTGTTCGACTTCTTGTGCGTGATCGCGTCCTCGAACCAGGCCCAGATGCGCGTCCATTGCAGGAATTCGGAACGCTCGTCGACGAACTTCCGGTGCGCCTGGTCCGCCTGCTCTTGCGCTTCGATCGGGCGGTCGCGCGGGTCCTGCACGGAGAGCGCCGCCGCGATGATGAGCACCTCGCGCAGCGCCTGATGATCGCGCGCGGCGAGAATCATCCGCCCGACGCGCGGGTCGAGCGGCAGGCGCGCGAGTTCGCGGCCGAGCGGCGTGAGCGCGTTGTCGTCATCGACGGCGCCGAGCTCGTTCAGCAACTGATAGCCATCGGCGATGGCGCGGCCCGGCGGCGGTTCGATGAACGGAAACGTTTCGATTGCCGTCAGATGCAGCGATTTCATCCGCAGGATGACGGCCGCGAGCGACGAGCGCAGGATTTCGGGATCGGTGAAACGCACGCGCGACTGGAAATCGGCTTCGTCGTAGAGACGGATGCACACGCCGTCCGCGACACGCCCGCAGCGGCCCGCACGCTGGTTCGCCGCCGCCTGCGAGACCGGCTCGACCTGCAATTGCTCGACCTTGTTCCGGTACGAATAGCGCTTCACGCGCGCCATCCCGGTATCGACGACATAGCGAATGCCCGGCACCGTCAGCGACGTTTCCGCGACGTTGGTCGCGAGCACGATGCGTCGCGCGTTCGACGGCTTGAACACGCGCTCCTGCTCGGCGGCGGAGAGGCGCGCGAAGAGCGGCAGGATTTCCGTGTGCGGCGGATGGTGCTTGCGGAGCGCTTCGGCGGCGTCGCGGATCTCGCGCTCGCCGGGAAGGAACACGAGCACGTCGCCGGAACCTTCGCGGCAGAGTTCATCGACGGCATCGACGATGGCTTCCATCAGGTCGCGATCGGTCTCGCGCGCGCTTTTCTGACGCGGTTCCTTCTGCGGCGTGCCCTGCGCGTTCTTCACCGCCGGACTGTCTTCCTGCACCGGCCGGTAGCGCACTTCCACGGGGAACATCCGCCCGCTCACTTCGATCACCGGCGCCGGTTTCTCGTCGCTGCCGAAATGGCGGGCGAAGCGGTCGGCGTCGATCGTGGCCGAGGTCACGATCAGCTTCAGGTCGGGCCGGCGCGGCAGGATCTCTTTCAGATAGCCGAGCAGGAAATCGATATTGAGACTGCGCTCGTGTGCCTCGTCGATGATGATCGTGTCGTAGGCAGCAAGCAGCGGGTCGGTCTGCGTTTCGGCGAGCAGGATGCCGTCGGTCATCAGCTTGACCGATGCGCCGGGCGAGAGGTTATCGGTGAAACGCACCTTGTACCCGACCACTTCGCCGAACGGCGTGCCGAGTTCTTCGGCGATGCGCCGCCCCGTCGCCGATGCCGCGATCCGGCGCGGCTGCGTGTGGCCGATCAAACCGGAGCCGCCCGCGCCCAGGCCGCGTCCGAGCGAGAGGCAGATCTTCGGAAGCTGCGTCGTCTTGCCGGAGCCGGTTTCGCCGCTGACGATCACGACCTGATGCGCTTCGATCGCCCGCGCGATTTCCTCGCGACGGCCGGAGACCGGCAGCGCTTCGGGGAACGTGATCGGCGGGATCGGGTTCGGCTCGACGATGCGTCGTTCGCGCGGGGTGTCGCGACGCGGTTTGTCGCGTTGGGTGGATTGCGGTGTCGCGGGCTGTGCGCCGCGTTGCGCCGGCGGACGATCGGCGCGCGACTCCAAAGGCTTCGCGGTTGCTTGCTGTGTCTCGCGTTTTGGCTGGCGGTTTTCGGCGTGCTGCCCGCGCTGCTGCTCGCCTCGGGGCAGATGGCTTACGCGTTCGTTTGCAGGGCGTCCCGTGCTCGCCGACCGGTCACGCGTCGACGCATCGGCGTCGCTTCGAACCGTTTTTGTGGCCGATCCATCGCGGGCGGATTCTGTCGTTCGCCGGCCCGCGGGATTCGAATCGTCCGGCGCGCGGGTTGGCGACGGTTTTGCGTTGAGCGGCTCCGCCGAACGTGCCGATTTCGTCGCCTCATCAACGCGCGCACGTTTCGCTTCCGGTCGCGATGGCGCGCGTCGCGGCACGTCGGGGTTCGAATGACGCTCGCCGCTGCGCGATTTCGCGTGATGAGCCGTATCTTCGGCACCGGCTCCCGGCTTGTCCTGTTGCGCGCTCGCGGCAGAAACCTGCGGCCCGCGCGGTAGCGAAACCGGTCCCGCCGCGCGCGCTTTCGCACCCGCCGGAGATGCCGTGCCGACAGCAGGCCGCGCCGCCGTCGCGCCTCCAGCCCCCGCGAACCGCCGCGCGGCCGCCTCCTTCTTGCTCAGCGCTTCTGTCTGATCTTCATCACCGGCGCCCCCGGGACGCACCTCCGCATCGCGCAGCAGACTTTCACGCAGCTTCTTCAACTGTTCCTGGGGATCGAGCTTCTCCGCATCGGCGGGGTGTTTGGAAACATTCGGCATAGCGTCGCATTATAATCCCCGCATGAATTCTCAAACCGACCTCCCCCCCGTCCCGTCGCAGGTTGCAGACGCGCCCGCGGCCGAACCGGAAGCGCCGAATCCGCACGGCCAGTTCGTCGACTGGATGCGTTCCGTCGCGCCGTATATCCACGCGTTCCGCAACAAGACGTTCGTCGTCGCGTTCGGCGGTGAACTCGTGCAGGAAGGCCGGCTCAACGCGCTCGTGCAGGACGTCGGCCTGTTGCACGCGATGGGCATCAACGTCGTGCTCGTGCACGGTTCGCGCCCGCAGCTCGACGAGCAGTTGAGCCTGCATGGCGTGGAATCGTCGTTCTCGCACGGACTGCGCATCACCGACGCCCGCGCGCTCGAATCCGCCAAGGAAGCGGCCGGCGAAGTGCGCCTCGACATCGAGGCCGCCATCAGCCAGGGCTTGCCGAACACGCCGATGGCGCACGCGCACATCAGCGTCGTGTCGGGCAATTTTGTGACGGCGCGACCGGTCGGCATCCTGGACGGCGTCGATTTCCAGCACACGGGTGTCGTGCGCAAGATCGACGGCGATTCCATCCGCCAGTCGCTGGCGAGCAACAAGCTCGTGCTGCTGTCCTCGCTCGGCTTTTCGCCGACCGGCGAGGCGTTCAACCTGTCGATGGAAGATGTCGCCTCCGCCGCGGCCATCGCGCTGCGCGCCGACAAGATCATCTTCGTCACGGAGATCGACGGCCTCGTCGACCCGGAAGGCGAGCTGATGCGCGAAATGTCGCTCGACGACGCCTATCGTCTGCACGAAGGCGGCGAACTGCAGGGCGACGCCGCGTTCTACCTGAAACATGCGATCCGCGCCTGCCGCGGCGGCGTGGCGCGGGCGCACATCATCCCTTACGCGCTCGACGGCAGCGTGCTGCTCGAACTGTTCCTGCACGACGGCGTCGGCACGATGATCTCGTACGAGAATCTCGAAAGCCTTCGCGAAGCAACGCCGGACGACGTCGGCGGCATTCTCACGCTGATCGAGCCGCTCGAATCCGACGGCACGCTCGTGCGGCGCGGGCGTCACCAGATCGAGCGCGACATCGACCACTTCTCGGTGATCGAGCACGACGGCGTGCTGTTCGGCTGCGCGGCGCTTTACCCGTACACGCAGGAGCGTATCGGCGAGATGGCGTGCCTGACGGTGGCGCCCGAGGCGCAAGGCTCCGGCGACGGCGAGCGGCTGCTGAAGCGCATCGAGCAACGCGCCCGCGCGCGCGGCCTCACGCATATCTTCGTGCTGACGACGCGCACCGAGCACTGGTTCCTGAAACGCGGCTTCGTGAAAGTCAACGTCGACGATTTGCCGGAAGACCGCCGCCGGCTCTATAACTGGCAACGCAAGTCGCTCGTGCTGAAAAAACAGCTGTAGACCACATTCCGGGCGGCCGCAGGTTTCGATGAAAATCGCGACGCCCCGCTACCCCCGATATGGCAACCACGGGACCAGAATAATGCGCTAGCCGCCAACTCTGGTCGACACAGGAGAAACACACAATGGCCCGAATGGTTCAATGCGCGAAGCTCGGCAAGGAAGCCGAAGGACTCGATTTCCCTCCGCTGCCGGGCGAACTCGGCAAGCGGATCTACGAAACGGTGTCGAAGGAAGCGTGGCAAGGCTGGCTCAAGCAGCAGACCATGCTGATCAACGAAAATCGTCTCAACATGGCCGATCCGCGCGCGCGCCAGTATCTATTGAAGCAGACGGAGAAGTATTTCTTCGGCGAAGGCGCCGATACCGCTTCGGGTTATGTCCCGCCGCAGAGCTGAAACCGGCTCCGCAGCATCGAAAAACCGGTCCTCCGCGACCGGTTTTTTTACGCGAGCCAGGCCCGCGCGATGCCCTGTTAAGCGTACGCTCACAAATTCCGCAATCCAACGCCACACAAGGGATTCAAGCCTTTTCAAGATGATATGAAAACCGCCCGGTTTGCGCATCGTGCGTCATCGTGATATCATCTTCTTCTTTCCAACAGCAATTCACCTTCATTCACGCACACGAGCTTCGATGGTCAATCCGTCTGGCAACATGTGATTCGTGACAGTTTTATACAAAGAGGCTTGTCGGTTTCAGCAGTACGCCGGCCTTTTTCGTTTCAAGCCTTCTTTTCGTCGACGTGGCGGCACACCTGCGGCAACTTTCGAGTTCGCCGTCCGCTAACGTCCAATTCGCGCTGTTTTCATCGAGTGCACTTTCGCGACTTCCTGCGATGCGCGGGCTTTGCTTTTTGCTTCGGAAAGTCCGGGCCGCGGGCGACACCCGCCAACCATGCCTTCCGGCATCGTCGCGAAACTGCACTTTGAACAGCATGTCCTGGCAATACGCGCTTGAAGCAGTCTGAACGAGCGCGCCGGTTGCGTTCCTCGCGGACCCCGGCATTGAACACGGAGCTACCCCACCCATGACCGCCCTACACGACGGCCTTTGGAGCACACACGAACAGCAACACGACCGACGCGCGGACCTCACCGTCGACGACATCACCATCGTCGACCAATCGCTTCTCAAGCGCGCGGTCGGCGCGATGGCGATCGGCAACGCGATGGAATGGTTCGACTTCGGCGTCTACAGCTACATCGCCGTGACGCTCGGCAAGGTGTTCTTCCCGTCGAGCAATCCTGCCGCGCAGTTGCTCGCCACCTTCGGCACGTTCGCCGCCGCGTTCCTCGTGCGCCCGCTCGGGGGCATGGTGTTCGGCCCGCTCGGCGACCGCATCGGCAGGAAGCGCGTGCTCGCGATGACCATGATCATGATGGCAATCGGCACGTTCTGTATCGGCCTGATTCCGAGCTATTCGTCGATCGGCATCTTCGCGCCGCTCCTGCTGCTCGTCGCACGGCTGCTGCAGGGCTTCTCGACCGGTGGCGAGTACGGCGGCGCGGCCACCTTCATCGCCGAATTCTCGCCGGACAAGAAGCGTGGCTTCATGTCGAGCTTCCTCGAATTCGGCACGCTCGTCGGCTACGTGCTGGGCGCGGGTGTCGTCGCGGTGCTCACGGCCACGCTGTCGCAGGAGTCGCTGCTGTCGTGGGGCTGGCGCATTCCGTTCCTCGTCGCCGGACCGCTCGGGCTGATCGGCCTCTACATCCGCATGAAGCTCGAGGAAACGCCCGCGTTCCAGCGTGAAGCCGACAAGCGCGAATCCGAAGCGCACGCGACGCCCAAGCAGCAATTCCGCGACACGCTGATGAAGCAATGGAAGCCGCTGCTGCAATGCGTCGGCCTCGTGCTGATCTTCAACGTGACCGATTACATGGCGCTCTCGTACCTGCCGAGCTATCTGTCGGCGACGCTCAAGTTCAACGAGACGCACGGGCTTTTCATCGTGCTCGTCGTAATGGTCCTGATGATGCCGATGACGTTGTTCGCCGGCCACCTGTCGGACAAGATCGGCCGCAAGCCCGTGATGCTGGCGGGTTGCATCGGCTTGCTCGTGCTGTCGATTCCGGCGCTCCAGCTCATTCGCATGGGAACGATCGCGCCGATCTTCAGCGGCATGATGATTCTCGGCGTGATGCTGTCGTGCTTCACCGGCGTGATGCCGTCGGCGCTGCCGGCGCTCTTCCCGACCAGGATCCGCTACGGCGCGCTCGCGATCGGCTTCAACGTGTCGGTGTCGCTCTTCGGCGGGACGACGCCGCTCGTGACCGCCTGGCTCGTCGATGCGACCGGCAACCTGATGATGCCCGCGTATTACCTGATGGGCGCGTCGGTGATCGGGATCGTGTCGGTGCTCGCGCTGCACGAGACCGCGAAGAAGCCGCTGAAGGGCTCGCCGCCCGCAGTCGCAAGCCGCGCCGAAGCGCATGCGGTGTTGCGCGGCGCTCGCGAAGCCGCGGCGATGGACGACGAGCGTTTCCCGGAAGGCACGGTTCGGGCGTGATCGCGCTGTCGAATGTGAAGTGAACCAAGCCGGCGCATGCACTTGTGCCGGCTTTTTTCTGCCTAGTCGAGAAGCGGCACGATGCGCGCTTCGAGTTTGCCGCGTTCGATCGTCAGCAAGCCGAGCGTCACGGGCAGCGTGAAGCGTCGCGGCCCCGCGCTGCCCGGATTGACGAACAGCACGCCGTCGCGTCGCTCGATCAGCGGCTTGTGCGAGTGCCCCGTCACCACGACGTCGATGCCCGCGAGTTCGCGCGGCACGTCGGCGATATCGTGGACGACGAAAATCGTTACGCCGCCGACAGTGAGCGTCGTCGCTTCCGGAAGTTCGTCGATGCGCTCGCCGGAATCGTTGTTGCCGCGCACGACGGTGAGGGGCGCGAGTTCCGCGAGTGCATCGAGGACCGTCGGACGGCAGATGTCGCCCGCATGGACGATCCGGTCGCAGCCTCGCAGCGCCGCGAGCGCTTCGGGACGCACGAGGTTATGCGTGTCGGAAATCAGGCCGATGCTGAGCGCTGTGGACATGATCGTCGGCGGTTGGGCGGGTGAGCTTGCGTGTAACGAGCGTAGCACGCTCGAGTTGAACCGTCCCGCCGACTCTTACGCGATTCGCAAAAATGAATCCCAATCTGCGCGCTTAAATGTTCTTAATCATCTCCTTACAATGCAATCACTGGCTGCGAACAAGGGTTCGCGGCAAAGAGAAAACCATCTGGAGGTAGTTCATCATGAAGTCGCTGATCCAAGCCGTTGTCGTCGCCGCCGTTCTCGCTGCTCCGGTCGCATCGTTCGCTCAATCGAACGCGCCGGTGACTCGTGCTCAAGTGCGCGCTGAACTCGTCCAGCTCGAGAAGGCCGGCTACAACCCGAACGCGAACGATACGGAATACCCGGGGAACCTCCAAGCCGCACAAGCGCGCGTTCTCGCGCAGAACGATGCAGCGCAGACGAGCTACGGCGCGTCGGCCAGCGGCTCGGCCCAGTCCGGCCGCGTGGCGCCGGCCGGTGCCGTGCAACCCGTGTATTTCGGGCAATAAGGCAGTCATTCGGGTGGCGATCGGAACGCGCGGGGTTTCGTAGCGGGAGGGATCGCCAAGTCCGTGAAAGAGGCTCGGGTCGCGCGGCATGTCG
>NZ_FCON02000042.1 GCF_001544535.1 Caballeronia choica
TTTCTTTGCTTACTTTCTTTGCAGCAGCAAAGAAAGTGAGTCCCGCCCCGGACAGGGGCAGAGCAAATAAACCAAAACCAAAACAGGTTCCATAGAAGCGCAACAAAATCAAACGGCGTAAACCTCAACCCCACCCCCAAGCGCCAGCGCCCTCGCCCGCTCCAACAACACCGGAATCGACTTCGACGTCGGCGTGCCCGCCCCATCCGCTACGGAAGCGAGTGGCACGAGCGGATTCGTCTCCGGGTAATACGCCCCCAGACACCCCCTCGGAATGTCATATTCCACGAGCAGGAATCCGTCCGCGCGCCGCTCGACGCCATCGTCCCACACGCTGGTGATATCAACCCACTCGCCAGGTTCGAACCCCAGCATGTCGATGTCCTCGCGATTCGCGAACAGCACGCGCCGCTGGCCATACACGCCGCGATAGCGGTCATCCAGCCCGTAGATCGTCGTGTTGTACTGGTCGTGCGAGCGCGTCGTCATCAGCGTCATCAGGCGCTTGCCATGCTGCGCGCGGGCGCGGTGGATCGGCGTATCGACTGAAATCGCATGCACGAGGAATTGCGCCTTGCCGCTCGGCGTCATCCAGACGCGCTCGCGCGACGCCACGCCAAGGTGAAAACCGCCCGGGTGCCTCAGGCGCTCGTTGTAGCCCTCGAAACCGTCGATAACCCGCGCAATCCCGTCGCGGATCAGCGCGTAGTCGTTCGCGTGCGCGAGCCAGTCGACCTTCGCGCTGCCGAGCGTCGCGTGCGCCATGCGCGCGACAATCGCAATCTCCGACAGCAGGTTCGGCGACGCCGGCTTGTTCATCCCATACGAGATGTGCACCATGCTCATCGAATCCTCGACGCTCACGCCCTGCGCCACACCGTTCTGCAAGTCGATCTCGGTGCGCCCGAGCGTCGGCAGGATCAGCGCGTCGCGGCCGTGAATGAGGTGGCTGCGATTGAGCTTCGTCGTGATGTGGACGGTCAGGTCGCACGCGCGCATCGCTTCCCAGGTGCGCGGCGTGTCGGGCGTCGCGATCGAGAAATTGCCGCCGAGGCCGATGAACACCTTCACGCGGCCATCGAGCATCGCCTGGATCGTGTTCACCACATCCAGCCCATGCTCGCGCGGCGGTTCGAAATCGTAGACCTCGCCGAGCCGGTCGAGGAACTGCGGGGTCGGCTGCTCCTCGATGCCGACGGTGCGGTCGCCCTGCACGTTCGAATGTCCGCGCACCGGGCACAGGCCCGCGCCGCGCCGGCCGATGTTCCCGCGCATCATCATCAGGTTCGACAGGATCTGCACCGTCGGCACGGAGTTCTTGTGCTGCGTGAGGCCCATGCCCCACGTCGAGATGACGGCGCGGCCCTTTGCGTAGATGTCGGCGAGTTGCAGGACGTCGTCCATCGGCACGCCCGATTCCACAACGATCGAATCCCAGCTTTCGGCGCGCAGGTCGTCGGCGAACGCATCGAAACCGACCGTGTGTTGCGCGATGAAATCCACGTCGAGCACGCGTTCGGCGCCTGCCGATGCCGCCGCATCGTCCAGTTCGATCACGCGCTTGGCGACGCCCTTGATCAGCGCGAAGTCGCCGCCGACCTTCGGCCGGATAAAGACCGAACTGATCTTCGTGCTGCCCATCGTGAGCATTTCGACCGGATGCTGCGGGCTCGCGAAGCGCTCCAGTCCGCGCTCCTTGAGCGGATTGATCGAGACGATCGTGGCGCCGCGCTTCGCGCACTCGCGCAATTCGCCGAGCATGCGCGGATGGTTCGTCGCGGGATTCTGGCCGAAGAGGAGCAGGGTGTCGGCGTGCTCGAAGTCGTCGAGCGTGACCGTGCCCTTGCCGACGCCGACCGTATGCGGCAGGCCGCGGCTCGTCGCTTCGTGGCACATGTTCGAGCAGTCGGGGAAGTTGTTCGTGCCGAACATGCGCACGAACAACTGGTACAGGAACGCGGCTTCGTTGCTCGCGCGGCCCGACGTGTAGAAGGCGGCGCGGTCGGGGTCGTCGAGGGCGTTCAGATGGCGCGCGATCAGGTGAAACGCATCGTCCCAGCCGATCGGCAGATAGCGGTCGCTTTCGGCGTCGTAGACGAGCGGGTCGGTCAGGCGGCCGTGCTGCTCCAGTTCGAAGTCCGACTGCGTCATCAACTCCGACACGCTGTGCTGCGCGAAAAACGCGGGTGTCACGCGCTTGCTGGTCGCTTCGGCGGCGACGGCCTTCACGCCGTTCTCGCAGAATTCGAACGTCGATGCATGCTCGCGATCCGGCCACGCGCAGCCGGGGCAATCGAAGCCGTCCGGCTGATTCTGGGCGAACAGCGTGCGATAGTTCCCGCCCGTCACCTTCTCCTTGAGCAGGTTGATCGCGACGTACTTGAGCGCGCCCCAGCCAGCCGCCGGGTGCGTGTAGGGTTCGATGCGGGGTTCTGGCTTTTTCATGATCTGGGGCGCGGGAGTCAGGCAAATGAGGCGAATAAGGCGAATGAGCCGATGGACTCAAGACTACTGTGTTCCGAAATCACCGCGGCGCACAGAAATCGTCAAAATCGAGGGATACAGTTGTTGAGTTTTGTCATAGACTTCAGCGATTCCCCGTGCGCTGAGATCCCTTGACGCTCTACGAAAAACTCGCCGATGAAATCGAGGAAGCCGTGCGGCGCGGCGTGTTCACGCCAGGTGAGCGGATCGCGTCCGTGCGGCAGGCGAGCCAGCAGCATGGCGTAAGCATCAAGACGGTGCTGCACGCGTATGCGCTGCTGGAGAGCCGCGGTGTCGTCGAGACGCGGCCGCAGTCGGGCTATTTCGTGCGCGAACTCGCCGCGCCGCGCGTCGCGGAGAAAAAGGCGCAGTCGAGCGCGGTTGCATCGGAAGTCGATGTGAGCCGGCTCGTGCTCTCCACACTGCGCAGCATCCGCGCGAACGACGCCGTGCCGCTCGGCTCGCCGTATCCCGACCCGACGCTGTTCCCGTGGCGCCGCATCAACCAGTACGCGAACGCGATCGCGCGGCGCAATGCGAGCTGGAACCTGATCGACGACCTGCCGCCGGGGAATCCCGAACTGATCCGCCAGATCGCGCGGCGCTATGCCGAGAACGGCGTGCCCGTCGACCCGGATGAAATCATCATCACCGTCGGCGCGACCGAGGCGATCAACCTGAGCCTGCAGGCGGTCGCGAAGCCGGGCGACACGGTGGCCGTCGAATCGCCGACTTACTACGCGATGCTCCACGCGATCGAGCGCCTCGGGATGCGCGCGATCGAGGTGCCGACCCATCCCGCCGACGGCATCGACATCGACGTGCTTGAGCAGATCGTCGCGACGCAGAGGATCGCGGCCTGCATGGTGATGCCGAACTTCCAGAATCCGCTTGGGTTCCAGATGCCGGATGCGAAGAAGGAACGGCTTGTCGCGCTGCTCGCCGGGCACGAGATCCCGGTGATCGAAAACGACGTCTACCACGAGCTTTACTTCGGCGAGACGCGGCCTTCGACGCTCAAGAACTTCGACAAGAAAGGGCTGGTGCTGCACTGCGCGTCGTTTTCGAAGAGCCTCACGGCGTCATACCGGATCGGCTGGGCGATGCCGGGACGCTACCGGGCGCAGGTCGAGAAGCTCAAGTTCCTCAACACGCTGACGACGCCGTCGGTGCCGCAAGTCGCGGTGGCGGATTATCTGCGGCAGGATGGCTTCGACCGCCATCTGCGACAGGTGCGCCGTGCATACCGGCAGCAGTCGCGCATCATGAGCGCGATGGTGCTGCGGTTCTTTCCGGCCGGCACGCGCGTGTCGACGCCGCAAGGCGGCTATGTGCTGTGGGTGGAATTGCCGGAGCGCGTCGATTCGATGCGGCTCTACCAGGCCGCGCTCGCGCACGGCATCACGGTCGGCCCGGGCATGATGTTTTCGACGAAGAACGACTTTCGTCACTTCATCCGGCTGAACTACAGCTATCCGTGGACGTCGCAGACGGAAGACGCGTTGCGGACGTTGGGGGAACTCGTGGGCAGGATGGCTTGATGGCTTGATGGCATAACCAGGGAGAACCGGATGAACGATGCAATCGATCCCGCGCTCGCCGCCGTGCTCGCGCAACTTTGGCGAGCCGAGGAAGAGACGCCGGGCGTTGCCTGGTCGCTGGCGAAATTGTCGAAGCAGGCCGGCCTGCCGATGAGCGCGCTGCGCCGCCAGTTGACGGCGCTCGCCGATGGCGGAATCGTCGAGACGACGTTCAGCGAGGAGGGCACCGGGACCGCGCGTCTCAGCGACTCGGGAAAGATGCTGTGTTCGCAGATTTTCGGCGGATCGGGGGATTGATCGTCGAGGCGCCTGAAAGGAACCATAACAAGTGGAAATCCACGTCACCTTGCAGGGCCGGAGCGATCTCACCGGCCAGATCTATCGGCAATTGCGCGCGGGCATCATCGAAGGACGCCTTGCCGCCAACGCGCGCCTGCCTTCGACCCGCGATCTCGCCGCGCAGCTCGGCGTATCGAGGAAAACGACGCTCGACGTCTTCGAGCGGCTGATCGCGGAAGGCTTTCTGCACACGCGCGCCGGCGACGGGACGTTTGTCGCCGAGGGACTCACACGCCTGCCGTCGGCGGAGCGCAAGCCAGCGTCCGCGCGGGCGCGGGCGGCGGGCATCTGGGGTGCGTTGCCGGGCGGCATGTCGATTCCGCTGCCGCGCACCGACTCGCAGTACGCCTTCGATTTCAAGGGCGGCGTCACTGACAAGACGCTGTTTCCGTGGGACATCTGGCGCCGCTGCGTGAACCGCGCGCTGCGTGCGCAGCAGCGCGCGGGCGGTGGTGTGGGAGCGTATCGCGATCCGGGCGGCGAGCAGGAACTGCGGCTCGGCATCGCGCGCTATCTGGCGTTCAGCCGCGCGGTGGTGTGCAACTGGCAGGACGTCGTCGTGACGCAGGGCGCCCAGCAGGCGCTCGACCTGCTGGCGCGCGTCGTCCTGCAGCCGGGCGACGTCGTCGCGGTCGAGGAGCCCGGTTATCCGCCGGCGCGCGCGCTGTTCGCCGCGCTCGGCGCCAGGCTCGCGCATGTGCCGGTGGATCGCGAGGGGCTGATCGTCGAGCGGCTGCCGAGGAACGCGCGGCTCGTGTACGTGACGCCGTCGCATCAGTTTCCGCTTGGCATGCCAATGAGCCTCGACCGGCGCGTCGAACTGCTCGAGTGGGCGAAGCGGCGCGGCGCGGTGATCGTCGAGGATGACTACGACGGCGAGTTCCGCTTCGAGGGCCGTCCGGTGGAATCGCTGAAGAGTCTCGACCGCGCGGGTCTCGTGGCGTATGTCGGCACGTTCTCGAAGACGATTTTTCCTGACTTGCGGATCGGTTACGTGGTACCGCCCGCGTCGCTGTCGGAGCCGCTGTGGACGGCGAAACGCAGCAGCGACTGGCATAGCTGCATGCTCACGCAGACGGCGCTCGGCACGTTCATGCTCGACGGCGAATTCGCAAAGCACCTGCGCCGCATGCACAAGGCGTATGCGCTGCGGCGCGAGACGCTGATCGACTGGCTGACGGGCGCGCTGGCCGATTCGTTCGAGCCGATGCCCTCGACGGCGGGCATCCACCTCGTCGCGCGGCTCACGGCGCCGTGGGACGAGGACGCCGTCGTGAGCGCGGCGCGCGAAGCTTCGATCTTCGTGCTGGGGCTTGGCACGTTTTACGCACGCGAGCGCCGCGAGCAGGGCCTCGTGTTCGGCTATGGCGGCTCGAACGTCGAGACGATCCGCGCCGGCCTGGGCAAGCTCGCCGAACTGATGCCGGCGCTCAAACGCCAGAGCACCTCATTCACATAACATCAGCACCTTTTCCTGCGCGGAACACGTCGGCTTGCGCACCGACTGTTCCGTCGCATCCGTCTGCCGCGCGGTGCGCACGGGTTTCGGCGGGGCGTCGGCGGCGGCGTTGCGTCGCGCGATGCATGCCCGCAAGCGCTTTTCCATCGGCGGATAGTATCTCCAGCCGTGTCCGAGCGGCGGCAGTTCGAGGTGAACCTGCTTCCACTTCGGATGACCGTTGGCCTGCAGATTGTCGAAGTTCGTGCACAGCGAATCGGCGAACTTCGTCAGCGTGCCGACCGTGCCCTTCAGCCCGTAGTCGTAAGTAACGAGGAATGCCTTGACGGTCAGCGTCGGCGTTTCTTCCTGGATCCAGTTCGGATAGCTCGTCGTGCGGATGATCGCGGGGAAGTAGGTCTGCTTGGCGCGCACGGTTTCGGGCGCGCTCGGGTCGAGGCGCAGCAGCTTGATCTGCTGCAGCAGTTCGGGGTTCATGTCCTGGAAGAGCTTCGCGGGCTGGCCGGCCACGACGATCGCCACGTCGATCTTGCGCACGATCAGCTTGGCGAGCGCGTCCTCGTTGCTGTAGTGCTGCGCGTTCTGATCGGGGATAGGCTCGCCGAACATCAGCCGGTAGAGCGTCGCCGCCGACTGCGCCGTGCCGCTGCCGATCAGCCCGACGCTGATGTTCTTGTCCTTGATCTCATGGATGTACTTGAGCGGCGAATCCGAGCGCACCACGAAATAGATCTCCTCGTCGTAGAGCGGCATGATGAGCCGCAGCGGCTGGATGATCTTGCCGGCGTCGGCGTTGCCCGCGGTCGCCATGTCGAGGTACGCCTGGTAGACGTCGGACTGGACCAGCGCGAACTTCACGTTGGGTTCATAACGCATGCGCTGGACGTTTTCCGCCGATCCTTTCGACGCCAGCACTTCAAGGTCGATCCCGGCCGGATCGGCAACCCATTTCGAAAGATCCTGGCCGATCTGGATATACGTGCCGCGCTCGGGTCCGGTCACGATCTTGTACTGGACGTCGGCGGCGAGCGCTTCCGCCGTGACACCGTAAAACCCGCACAGGACGAGGAAAGCGAGTGCCCAGCGCATGAATTTCGACGAGTACATGTTTTACCCTTGGTTTCGGAGTTGGACGGGTGCTGCGAAACTCACGCGACGACACGTAACCCAGGTATCGCGTCGCGTTCGAGGCGGCCCTCTCGGATCGTCTGGCCGAGCCCCTGCGGCCGGCGACCCTGGGCGGTTGCGGACTAGCGCGACGGCTTCGGCATCGTATCGCCGCCGCTCCAGCCAAACTGCTTGATTGCGCGTTCGAGCTCGTCGGGGTTCGTCCCATCGGAGAGGGACGCGCGAGTGGCCGGCCGGGTTTCCGTCGCGCCCGATGCGCCGTAGGTGGCCGCGGCGGTGTGGGTCGCGGTCGCGGGCGGCGTGGTGGTGGTTGTCGTCGTGGTCGTGGTGGCGGTGGTTGCAACGGCCGGCGCGGTTCGTGTGACGGCCGGCGTTGGCGTCGGGACGGCGGCGTACGACGGCGCGGGTGTCGTGCTCCGGACGGTCGTCGTCGTGGCCGGCGCCGTGGTCGCGGCGGGGAGCGTAGCGGCTGAAGGTGCGGGTGCCGGTGCGGCGGCCGTCGTCGTGGCGAGCGGCGTCGTCGTGCTTCGGATGCTCGCCGTCACCGGCGGAGTCGCTGGCTGCACCGGAGGCGCGACGGCCGGCGCCGGAGCCACCTTGGCGGTCGACGTTGCCGGCGTCTGCGTCTGCGTGTTCCGTGCGTACGTGGCGGAGCGGCGGCTCTCGCGAGCGGGCGGCGGCGCAGCCGTCACCGTGTGCGTCTGGGTGGGCGCCGCAGCAGGCGCGTGCGCCACGGCGACCGCGGGCTTCTGCTGGACCGTAACCGGCGCTGGCGCCGGAGCCGGAGCCGGGACCGGCGCCGGAGCGGGCTTCGCCACGGCGACCGTGGCGGGCGGTGTGGCCGCCTGCACGGCGGGCGCGGGCGGCGCTGCCGGCGGCGTCGTGACAACGGGCGGCGGCGCGACGCTGGCGATATCCGGCGCCAACTTCTTCTTCGCGAGCGGCGGCGTCCCTGCCAGCCAGCCCGCGTGCGCGATCACGCGTTCGAGCATCGCTTGCGATTCGGTGTTGCTGCCGTCGAGCGCGAGCGCTTCGCCGGCATTCTGCTGGACGCACGCCCACGCCGACGTCTTCTCGCACGCCCGCGCCAGTTGCAGCGCGGCGTCGCGTTCGAGTTCACGCTGTGCAAGTTCGTCCTTCAGACGCTGCACGTCGGGCCGCACCTGCTGCGGCGGGGTGAGGCTCTTCACGCGGTTGCGCGCCGCCGTGAGGTCGTGCTGTTCCATCGCGCTGCGCGCAGCGAGCACGGTATCGGCGACGGACATCGGCCGCTCGTCGACCTGGGGCTTTCTCTCGACGGCTGCCACGGGCGGAGCCGCCGGCGTCACCGGCAGCGCGCCGCTTTGCGCGTATCCGCCGGACTTCGCGTCCTTCGCATCGATCGCGCCGGACGCGCTGTGCTGCTCCGAGGGCGCCGGGTCCTCGTCGGTGCTGTCGTGCTGCATGTACGCGACACCGCCCGCGACCAGCACGAACGCGCAGACGCCGGCAATCACGGTCTTGCGGCGAGTCCAGCCTTCGGAGTCGGGCACGACGTCCGGATCGGGTCCGAGTTCGAATCCGAGTTCCGCGCTGGTGGCGGCCCGGACGGGCAGGGAAGCAGGAACCGGAGCGCTTTCAGAAGGGCCCGGGACAGCCACCGCCGATTCGGCCGCCGGCTCGCCTGCCGGCTTGAACAGGCTCAGCCGCTCGCCAAGGCGCTCAGGCGCACGTTCCTTCTTGCGCTCGTCGCCGAACGCGGCGGCGCGATCGGCGCCGCAATTCGGGCAACTGTCCGCGTTCTTGCGCAACGTGCTGCCACAACGCTGGCAGACGACGGAAAACATGGATGCAGGAAAGGTCAGACGGGTAGTCATACTGAAGCCCTCGAAGGACATGTGCGTATTTCCATGCCGCCATGCATGCGGAACATCGCGCGCGATGCGCGAGTTCGCGAGCAGCAATCCTTCGTTCTCCCCATGCCGTGAGTGCGCAAATATAGGGAAGCGACAGGTCGAATATGTGTCAACTCGTAAAGGACGTCAATCGCCTTTCGCACCTAGGCAGGCGAAGGACCGGTTTAAGGGACTACATCATTGTGCGTCCGGCGGACCATATAGGGTGCGTCACCCTCGCCGAACCGGATGTTGAAATGCCGCCTGCCGGCTGCGTCGAAAACCGCGTTGCTTGCTTCCGATGCGAGGTTTCTGACATATTGAGCGTCCATGGACGGTTTTGAACCGCCAATTTCCAGCTAAAAAACGACAAGGCCACGCGCCAGGCGGGACGATTTCCGATGCAAAAGCAGTTCGAGCGCGTGACCCATTTTTTCGTCTCGCCCCGCTGGGTGCTGACGGGCGGCGCGGTGTTGCTGATTGCGATGTTTTCGATCTGCGCCGTGATTCTCTGGGACGGCCGCCAGGACGCCTTCGGCCGGGCGCAGGACGGCGCGCGCAACACGATGCTCGTGATCGAACGCGACATCGCGCGCAACATCCAGATCTACGACCTCTCGCTGCAAGCCGTGGTGGAAGGCATCCACGATCCGCGCGTGACCGCCTTGCCGCCGGACATGCGCCGGGGCTATCTGTTCGACCGCGCGGCCAACGCCGAATTTCTCGGCGCCGTGTTCGTGCTCGATTCGAACGGCAACATCGTGCTCGATTCGCGCAAGGACGATCCGGCCGTCGGCAATTTCGCCGATCGCGATTACTTCATGGCGCATCGCGACCGCCCGGACGTCGGTCTCTACGTCAGCCATCCGTATCGCTCGCGTACCCGCAATCTCGATCCGAGCATCGCGCTCTCGCGCCGCATCGACAATCCCGACGGCTCGTTTGGCGGCATCGTCGTCATCGCGGTGCAACTGGAGTACTTCCACCGGCTGATGTCGGGCCTCGCCCTCGGGCCGCACGGCACGATGGCGCTGATCCGCGAAGACGGTTCGCTGCTGATGCGCGCGCCTTACAACGAGCAGGTGATCGGCCGCGACCTGCGCGGCACGGGGCCTTACACGAAGATGTCGCAGAGCATGGAAGGGCAGTTCGCCGACATCGCATCGATCGACGGCGTGAAGCGCTTCTATTCGTTCAAGCACTTGCCGGGCTTGCCGGTGATCGTCGAGGTCGCCACCGCCGAAACCGACATCTATGAGAACTGGCGCACGCGGGCCTGGCACATCGGCATCGTGATGGCCGCGTTCGGCTTCGCGTTCGCCGTGCTCAACCTGATGTTCGCGTATTCGCTGCGCCAGCGGGCGCGGGCGGAATCCGCGTTGAAGATGCTCGCGCGTCTCGACAGCCTCACGGGGCTCAACAATCGCCGCACGCTCGACGAAATGCTCGAGCGCGAGTGGCGACGCGCCAACCGCAGCGGCCAGCCGCTGTCGATCCTCTTCGTCGATATCGACCGCTTCAAGAGCTACAACGACACCTACGGCCACCAGGCCGGCGACGACGTGCTCGCGAACGTGGCGAACTGCATCGCGGGGCATCTGTCGCGCGCGAGCGATGTGGCTGCGCGCTACGGCGGCGAGGAGTTCGTCGTGGTGCTGCCGCACACCGGCCGCGAAGGCGCGCTCGGGCTCGCCGAGACGATCCGCCAGGCGATCGCGTCGCTCGGCATCGCGCACGCGGGCAGCGAACTGCATACGGTGACGGTGAGCATCGGCGTCGCGACGTGGCAGGCGCCGGGGCACGTCCACGACCAGGGCCAGAGTCAGAGCGCGCACGGCGGCACGCTCGCCGCCGTGCTGCGCGCCGCCGACGATGCGCTCTATCGCGCGAAGCAGACCGGGCGCAACCGGGTATTCGGCGTGCAACTGGCGTAGCGTAAAAGAAAGCGACCGGCAATTCCTACGCGGAAAAATTGTCCGGTTTTAGGCCGTCTGTTCGATGTCGACGGCGGCGCAGGCCTGAGCGGATCGCCTGGCGCCGCGCCTTACTTGCCCTTACTTACCCCAGCGCAACACGAGCGGATCGAGCCGGCGCGCGACTTTCAAGAGCCCTTCGCGCACGGCCGGATGCATCGGCGCGAGCGGATGGCGCACGGCGTCCGATTTGATCACACCGCCTTCCTTCATCAGCGTCTTGCAGGCGGCGAGGCCGCACTGGCGGTTTTCGTAGTTGATGAGCGGCAGCCACTGCTGGTAAAGCTCGGCGGCCTTGTCGGTGTCGCCGGCGAAATACGCATCGACGATCTTGCGGATGCCGTCGGGATAGCCGCCGCCCGTCATCGCGCCGGTGGCGCCCGCGTCGAAATCGGGGATCAGCGTGATTGCTTCCTCGCCGTCCCAAGGGCCGACGATCGCGTCGCCGCCCAGTTCGATCAGCTCGCGCAGCTTCGAGGCCGCCTGCGCCGTCTCGATCTTGAAGTACGACACGTTCGCGACTTCCTTCGCCAGCTTCGCGAGGAACGCCGCCGACAGCGGCGTGCCCGCCACCGGCGCGTCCTGGATCATGATCGGGATGTCGATCGCGTCCGACACGCGGCTGTAGAACTCGTGGATGCCGCGCTCGCCGACGCGGATCGTCGCGCCGTGGTACGGCGGCATGATCATCACCATCGCGGCGCCCGCGTCCTGCGCGGTGCGGCTGCGCCCGGCGCAGATGTGCGTGCTGAAGTGCGTCGTCGTGACGATCACCGGCACGCGGTCCGCGACATGATCCAGCACTGTCGTCTGCACGGCGGTGCGTTCGTCGTCGGTCAGCACGAACTGCTCCGAGAAGTTCGCCAGGATGCAGATGCCGTTCGAACCGGCGTCGATCATGAAGTCGATCGCGCGCTTCTGGCCGTCCAGGTCGAGGCGGCCGGCGTCGTCGAAGACGGTCGGCGCGACCGGGAACACGCCGCGAAAGGGTGGCTGGGACATGAGGCTGTCTCCTTCGTTATGTTGGGTTGCGCCGACTATACGGCCGTGAAAGTCGCGCTGTATAGTGAAACCTTTCCATCGCGTGATCGCTTTTGCGACTCACCCGGCGCTTCTCGCCCGCCTCTCGCCTGCTTCTTGTCCGATGAAAAACACGCTCGACATCCTCATGTCGCGGTTGCGCATGAAGCAGCTTCAGTTGCTGATCGCACTCGACGACCACAAGTCGCTGCACAAGGCATCGGGCACGATGTCGATGACGCAATCCGCCGCCAGCAAGGCGCTCGGGGAACTCGAATCGATGCTGGAAGCGCCGCTCTTCGAGCGCGCGAAGAGCGGGCTGATCCCCAACCAGTTCGGCCGTTGCGTGATCCGTTACGCGCGCGTGCTCGCCACCGATCTCACGTCGCTCTGCCAGGAAGTCGCGGAGATCCGCTCGGGCACGGGCGGCCGGCTCGCGGTCGGCGCGATCATGGGCGCGGTGCCGAAGGTAGTCGCGCCGATCGTCAACGAGCTGCATGCGAGCCATCCGGGACTGTCGATCGAGATCGTCGAGGACACGAGCGTGCGCATGCTCACCCTGCTCGACGACGGCCATCTCGATCTCGTGATCGGACGCGCGAGTGTGTCCGACCAGCCGTCGAAATATCACTACCAGGCGCTCGACGACGAGCCGCTGTCGGTGGTCGTCGGCTGCGATCATCCGCCGATGGCGGCGGGCGCCACGACTTTGGCGGATCTCGCCGGGCATCGCTGGGTAACGTATCCGGGCGCCATGCCGATGAACGCGCTGCTCGCGCGCGAGATGGATCTCGCCGGCCTGCCGATGCCCGCGAACCCGATCTCGACGGCGTCGACCTTCGTCACGGTCGCGATGCTGCAACAAGGCACTGATCTGGTGTCGATCCTGCCGACGGATGTGGCGCAGTTATTCGCCACGCACAAGATGCTGCGCATCCTGCCCGTGAAGCTGAAGTCGAAGTCGCAGACGCTCGGCATCGTGACGCGCAAGGGCGGCGTGTTGTCGCCTTCGGCGAAGCAGTTCGTGCAGTTGCTGCGCGACCGCAGCCGTGCATCGAAGCCGGCCGCCGGCAATTAAGGATCCTTTTAAGGTGCGGCAGTCAGGTTTAATTAATCCGGACGTGCGTAAGCCTATACTCATCACACTCCCGCGCGCGGCACGGCATCGTGACGAAAAGCCAGCCATAAGCCAGGCATCGGCAGGAGAAAAGTCACGATCAAGCAACGACCATCACAGGCGCCAGTGGCGCCATAGCGAGCGGGAAGCGGCCATGAGCGAGACATCTGTCGGCGGACTGAAGGGCCTTGTCGCGGCGCTGCGCTCGCAGCAGACGGCACTCACCGAACGGTGGATGAAACTCGTGTTCGGCGACGCTGAAGTCGAGCATTCCGACCAGCTCACTTACCGCCAGCTAGCCGATCACCTGCCGGGCATCTTCGAAGAAATCTGCATCGTGCTCGAACGAGAGAACCTGCGCGACCAGGAAGGCTCGATCGAGCGCAACGCCCGGCAACACGGCCAGTGGCGCTGGCAGCAAGGCTACCGGATCGACGAACTCGTGCGCGAGCTCGACCTCTTTCGCCAGGTGCTGCTCGCGGCGATCGGCGAATACGCGCATGAGCACCCGGATTTCGATCGTGAAACGGAGGAACACGCGCGGCTCATGACCGACGAGATCGTGAGCTTCGTCACGCTGGCGTCGATCCGCGAGGCGGTCACCGAGCGCGATCGCAAGATCGACGAATACACCGGCATGCTCGAGCGCGCGAATCACGAGCTGACGCTGCGCCAGCGGCTCATCAGCGATCTGTACGAGTCGCGCATGCAGGTGGCGCGGCGCGTCGCGCACGATTTGCGCAATTTTCTCAACGTGTTTTCGACCGCGCTGCAACTCGTCGGCCGCGCGCCCGCGAAGAAGGACACCGCGCTCGCGCTCGCGACCCGGCAGGTGGCCGACATGGGCCTGCTCGTCGACGAGATGGTCGAGTATTCGAAAGTGCTCGGCGACGATTCGGCGCTGACCGTCGAGGCATTCGACCTGACCGGCCTCTTCGACGAGTTGATGCAGGCGAGCCGCGCCGCCACCGAGGCGAAGGGCCTCAAGCTTTCCGGCCACATCGACCCGGCCTTGCGCGTGGTGACGTCGAACCGGCTGAAGGTCAAGCAGGTCGCGTACAACCTGCTGTCGAACGCGATCAAGTACACCGCATCGGGCGAGGTCGAACTGTCGATGCTGGCGGCGGGCGACGCGCATTGGCGCCTGCGCGTGGCGGATACCGGCGTCGGCATCGGCGTGGCGGATCATGAGCGCGTGTTCGAAGAGTTCGAGCGCGCCGCCGCCGACGACATTCCCGGCACCGGCCTTGGCCTCGCGATCGTGAAGGAACTGTCGCGGGCGCTCAAGGGCGAGTTGCGTTTCCAGTCGTACAAGGGCAACGGCAGCGTGTTCGAAGTGACGTTCCCGTTGACGCTCGAGGTGGACGGCAGCGCAGAGCCGCCGGAGTCTGCCGCTGGCGCGGGTTGACATACGCACGACATCGTTCGTCTCTAACATCGAGAACCTCGTGAAGAATCCAACCATCCGAGGAATCGTGCCATGCCGGACCCTGTCGAAAAGCTTTCGCGCCGTATCCTTCTCAAGCGCCTCGCGGGCGGCGCGGGACTCGCGCTCGCGGGTTCGCACATCGGCGACGTCCTCGCGCAAAGCGTAGCGCCCGCCGCCGTGACCGCCGACAAGCTGCGCCCGCTTTTGCCGGGCGGCGTGATGAGCGGCGACGTCACCGCGTCGAGCGCAATCGTCTGGAGCCGGACGGACCGGCCGTCGCGGATGATCGTCGATTATTCGACCAGCGAAAGTTTCAAGCGCTTCGAGCGGCGCGTGGGTCCGGCCGCGCTCGACAGCAGCGACTTCACCGCGCGCATCGATTTGACGGACCTTCCCCCGGGCGCGGACGTGTTCTATCGCGTGCGCTTCCAGGATCTCGTGAACGACAAGGTGTTCAGCGAACCCGTCACGGGACGGCTTCGCACCGCTGCGCTGAGCGCCGACCGGCCGGTCACGTTCGTTTTCTCCGGCGACGAAGCGGGCCAGGGCTGGGGCATCAACGAGCGCTTCGGCGGCTACCGCATCTACGAGGCGATGCGCCGCGAGTCGCCCGATTTCTTCATCCACTCCGGCGATCAGATCTACGCGGACGGCCCATTGCAATCCGAGGTCAGGCTGCCCGACGGCACGCTCTGGACCAACCTCGTCACCGAGCCGAAGTCGCATGTCGCGCAGACGCTCGACGATTATCGCGGCGCCTTCGCGTACAACCAGCTCGACGTGAACAAGCGCCGCTTCATGGCGGAAGTGCCGTTCCTCGTGCAATGGGACGATCACGAAGTGCGCAACAACTGGTATCCGGGGCAGCAGATCGGCGCGGAGGAAAAGCGCTATCAGACGCGCGCGATCTCGCTGCTGGCGGCGCGCGCGAAACAGGCGATGTTCGAGTACAACCCGTTCCGCATCAACCCGGTCGATCCGGAGCAGGTGTATCGCGGCTTCCAGTTCGGGCCGCTCCTCGACGTCTTCATGCTCGACGAGCGCTCGTATCGCGGACCGAACTCGCCGAACCGGCAGACGCAACTCGATCGCGAATCCGCGTTTCTCGGCGCGCAGCAGTCCGCGTGGCTCAAGCAGTCGCTAAAGAATTCGAAGGCTGCATGGAAGGTGATCGCGAGCGACATGCCGATCTCGCTCATCGTGCCCGACCTGAATCCGGACGTGCCGAAGGGCACCTACGAAGCGTGGGCCAATGGCGACAATGGCGCGCCGTCGGGACGCGAACTGGAGTTGATGGACATCCTGCGCTTCATCAAGCGCGAGAATATCGCGAACGTCGTCTGGGTCACGGCCGATGTCCACTATGCACAGGCGACGCACTACGATCCGTCGCGCGCGAAGTTCACGGAGTTCAAGCCGTTCTGGGAGTTTGTCGGCGGGCCGATCAATGCGGGCACGTTCGGTCCGAACGAACTCGACATGACGTTCGGCCCGGAGTTGCGCTACGTCAGCGTCCCGAAGGACAATCCGCAGAACCAGTCGCCGGCGGCGAAGCAGCAGTACTACGGCCGCGCGAAAATCGATCCGGCGAGCCGGACGATGACGGTATCGCTACACGACCTCGACGGCCGCTCGCTGTATGAAGTGAAGCTCGACCCCGAAGCGTGAGCGGGTGGGGCGCATCGGCGGCATGTTCCGGCGATGCGCCCCGGCACCGCGCTTACTGCCCAAAGAAAATGTCGCACTGGGGATAGGCGCTGCAAGTGCCTTGCCGATGTCCGGACGCGGCCATGCTCTTTCCATCTTTCGCGCCGCCATACGACGCGTCATTCGACGCTTGCGCGGAGGCGTCCGCGGTTTGCTGCTGCATCGCCGGCGGTTGGGCGTCATTCTGTGCCTCTTGGGCATAGGCGGCCGTTCCCATGGTGGCGAACAGTGCGGCGGCGGTCGCCGCGATCAACATTCTTGCGTTCATTTCCAGCTCCTTCGTGTGTGCACGACTCTCCGATGCATTGCGCCGGGCGGCGTGCTGTGGGGGTTATTCCGCTTTCCCCGACGGCGAGCCCGACGACACTGGCAGACGTCCCGCTGCCGCATGTCCACGCACATCGAGGGAAAGCGAACGGATGCCGGTTCCTGCGCCATGCCGGCTTTTTACTTATGCGCTCAAGGCGCGGTGCAGACCGCGCGGAGACGAAGAGGCGCATCCGATGCCGCGCCGGTTTCGTCGACGGACTTCATGGGTCCGCACGCACTTTCTGAAGTGCGTTGTGCAAACCATATAGCGCCGGGCGGGCGGTGGACAGTCCCTCATGAGGAGGGCGCTCGATGGGGGGATCGTTCGTGAAGTGCTTGAGAGAAGTACGCACTGGAAATGAAAAGGCGCCGCGGACCCAAGGTTCGCGGCGCCTTCACAGCGTGAAGCGCTGAATGGTGCGGGAGCTTAACTTACCGCTTCCTCGACTTGCGCTTCTTCTTCATCGACCGAGTGGCGGATCAGGTGATCGAATGCACCGAGCGACGCCTTCGCGCCTTCGCCGACCGCGATCACGATCTGCTTGAAGGGCACGGTCGTCACGTCGCCGGCTGCGAACACGCCGGGCACCGACGTCGCGCCCCTCGCATCGACCACGATCTCGCCGTGACGCGACAGTTCGAGCGTGCCCTTGAGCCATTCGGTGTTCGGCACGAGACCGATCTGCACGAACACGCCTTCGAGATCGATGCGCTTCGTGTCGCCCGAACGCAGGTCCTTGTACACGAGGCCGTCGACCTTCTTGCCGTCGCCGGTGATCTCCTGTGTCTGCGCCTCCGTGACGATCGTCACGTTCGCGAGGCTCTTCAGCTTCTTTTGCAACACGGCATCGGCACGCAGTTCAGCGCCGAATTCGATCAGCGTCACCGCGCTCGCGATACCGGCCAGATCGATCGCCGCTTCGACGCCCGAGTTGCCGCCGCCGATCACCGCGACGCGCTTGCCCTTGAAGAGCGGGCCATCGCAATGCGGGCAATACGCGACGCCATGATTGCGATACTCGCGCTCGCCCGGCACGTTGATTTCGCGCCAGCGCGCGCCGGTCGCGAGGACGATGGTCTTCGCCTTCAGCACCGCGCCGCTCGCGAGCCGCACTTCGTTGATGCGTCCCGGGAGCAGCGCTTCGGCGCGCTGTACGTCCATGACGTCGACGTCGTAGCTCTTCACGTGCTGTTCGAGCGCCGTCGCGAACTTCGGTCCCTCGGTCTCCTGCACCGAGACGAAGTTTTCGATCGCGAGCGTATCGAGCACCTGTCCACCGAAGCGTTCCGCGACCACGCCCGTCGCGATGCCCTTGCGCGCCGCGTAGATCGCAGCCGCCGCGCCGGCAGGTCCGCCACCGACGATCAGCACGTCGAACACCGGCTTCTTTTCGAGTTCCTTCGCGGCACGCGCGCCTGCGTTGCTGTCGAGCTTCGCGAGGATTTCCTTCACGCCGGTGCGGCCCTGGCCGAACACTTCGCCGTTCATGTAGACGGTCGGCACCGCCATGATCTGGCGCGCTTCGACTTCGGCCTGGAAGAGCGCCCCGTCGATCGTGACCTGGCGGATGCGCGGGTTGATGATGCTCATCACGTTCAGCGCCTGCACGACTTCCGGGCAGTTCTGGCATGAGAGCGAGATATAGGTTTCGAATGCGTAGTCGCCGTCGAGGTTGCGGATCTGTTCGATCACGGCGTCGTCGAGCTTGACCGGGTGGCCGCCCACTTGCAGCAGCGCCAGCACGAGCGAAGTGAATTCATGGCCCATCGGAATGCCGGCGAAGCGGATGCTCGCCTCCTTGCCCGGTTCGCCGATGGAAAACGACGGTTTGCGCTCGTCGTCGCTATGCTGTTCGATCACCGCGATGCGGTCCGACAGCGTGGCGATTTCTTCGAGCAGGCTCTGCAATTCGCGCGACTTGTCGCCGTCGTCGAGTGACGCGACGATTTCGATCGGCCGGCTGACCTTTTGCAGATACGCTTTCAGTTGGTTCTTGAGATTGGCTTCCAGCATGGCGGGTTCGAATTCCGTGACGAGGCGTGAGGCTTGCGATGCCCGCGCCGGCTCGTCTGGAGCCGGCGCGGGTCGTGTTGTTACTGAGTTGACTGCGCTCAGATCTTGCCGATCAGGTCGAGCGACGGCGTCAGCGTTTCAGCGCCCGGCGTCCACTTCGCGGGGCAGACCTCTCCCGGATGCGACGCAATGTATTGCGCGGCCTGCACCTTGCGCAGCAGTTCGCCTGCGTCGCGGCCGATGCCGTTGTCGTGGATTTCGCACAGCTTGATCTCGCCTTGCGGGTTGATCACGAACGTGCCGCGAAGTGCCATGCCTTCGTCTTCGATCAGAACGTCGAAGTTGCGGGAGAGGGTCAGCGTCGGGTCGCCGATCATCGGATAGCCGATCTTGCCGATCGTGTCCGACGTGTCGTGCCATGCCTTGTGGGTGAAGTGCGTGTCCGTCGACACGCCGTAGATCTCGACGCCAAGCTTCTTGAATTCCGCGTAACGGTCGGCCAGATCGCCGAGTTCGGTCGGGCAGACGAACGTGAAGTCGGCCGGATAGAACACGACGACGGACCACTTGCCCTTGAAGTTTTCTTCCGTGACGGGCACGAATTCGCCCTTGTGATACGCGGTCGCCTTGAACGGTTTGACTTGGCTGTTGATGATCGGCATGTCGTGGGTCCTTGTTTGGGTGTTGAAGAAGTGGATGAATTATGCATTTTAGCTATCGATTTTAGGAAATCAATTAATTTCATTGTGGCCATGCGAAATGGCTATGGCCCTGATTTGGCGTGGTCCGGGTTCTGCTCGAAAACGGTACCGGCAGTAAGATCACTCGCACCGGTGCCGCGCCGCATGGCGCGGCTTCACCGAGCAATCCACATGGAGGTCTTCATGAAAATAGGCATCATCGGGGCTGGCAATATTGGCAGCGTGCTTGCGCTGCGGTTGGTCGAAAAGGGGCACGAGGTGCGCATCGGCAACTCGCGCGGGCCGGGCACGCTCGGCGACGTCGAACGTGAGACGGGCGCCAGGCCGGCCGAACTCAAGGACGTGGTGAAGGACGCCGAGGTGATCGTCGTGACGATTCCCGAGGCCAAGGTGCCGAACCTGCCGAAGGATCTATTCGCGGACGTGCCAGCGAGCGTCGTCGTGATTGATACGGGCAATTACTATCCACGCCACCGCGACGGGCGCATTACCGGGATCGAGAGCGGCACGCCGGAAAGCCGCTGGGTCGAGCAGCAGATCGGGCGTCCGGTGGTGAAGGCGTTCAACAACATCTACGCGGAGCATCTGCGCAGGAAGGGTGCGCCGCAGGGCACGCCGGGACGGATCGCGCTGCCGGTCGCGGGCGACGACCCGAAGGCCAAGGCGGTCGTGATGAGACTCGTCGACGAAGTGGGGTTCGATGCGGTCGATGCGGGCACGATCGACGAATCCTGGCGCCAGCAGCCCGCGACGCCGGTCTATACCGGCGATTTCGACGCGGCAGGCGTGCGCGCCGCGCTGCAAAAGGCCGATCCGGCCCGCAAGCCCGAATGGCGCGCGACCGACAACAGCCCGGGGGACTTCGCGAATCCCGCGTAGGCCAGGTGTCGGCGACCGCGGCCGCTTCAGTCGAGCGTGATGCCGTCGAACCGGTGCCCGCCGAGCGGGCTGATCAGATAACCGTGCACGCGCTTCGAAATCGGCTGATAGCTGTTCGCATGCGCGATCGGCGTGTACGGCACCTGGTCCTTGAATACCACCTGCGCCTCTTCATAGAGCTTCGTGCGCGCCTTCTGGTCGGTGACGAGGCGCGCCTTCGCCAGCAAGTCGTCGAACGGCTTGTTGCACCACTTCGCCACGTTGCTGCCGTGCACGGCGTCGCAACCGAGCGTCGTGCCGAGCCAGTTGTCGGGGTCGCCGTTGTCGCCGAGCCAGCCGTAGAGGATCGCGTCGTGCTCGCCGTTGGTCTTCGCGCGCTTGTTGTACTCGGCCCATTCGTAGCTGACGATGTTCGCCTTCACGCCGATCTTCGCCCAGTCCGACTGGATCAACTGCGCCATCAGGCGCGCGTTCGGGTTGTAGCCGCGCTGCACCGGCATCGCCCAGAGCGTGATCGTGAAGCCGTCCGGAAAGCCCGCCTGCCTGAGCAATTCGCGCGCCTTCGCGGGATCGTGCGGCGCGTCTTTCAGCGCGGCGTTGTACGACCATTGCGACGGCGGCATCGGGTTCGTCGCGACGGTCGCCGCGCCTTCGTAGACGGTCCTGATGATCGCCTGCTTGTCGACGGCCATGTCGAGCGCGCGGCGCACGAGCACGTTGTCGAGCGGCTTGTGGGTGGTGTTGTAGCCGACGTACGCGACATTGAAGCCGACGCCCGACAGAACCGCGAGCTTCGGATCGCGACGCGCGGTGGCGATATCGGCGGGGCGCGCGAACGACGTCACCTGGCATTCGCCGCTCGCGAGCTTCTGCATGCGCACGGCCGCGTCGGGCGTGATCGAGAACACGAGCTTGTCGATGTGCACATCCTTCTTGTTCCAGTACGTCGGGTTTGCGTCGTAGCGGATGGTCGCGTCCTTCTGGTAGTCGCGGAACACGAAAGCGCCGGTGCCGACCGGCTTCAGGTTGATATCCTCGGGCTTGCCGGACTTCAGCAACTGCGCCGCGTATTCGGCCGAGACGATCGACGCGAACTCCATCGCGATGTTGCGCACGAACACGACGTCGGGCGTCTTGAGCGTGAAGCGTACGGTGTAGTCGTCGAGTTTCTGGACCGATGCGATGTTCTTGTCGTAGCCGAGATCGGTCAGGTACGGAAAGCTGACCGGATGCGCCTTCTGGAACGGATCGTCCGGATCGATCATGCGCTTGAACGTGAACACGACGTCGTCGGCGTTGAAGTCGCGCGTGGGCGTGAAATACGCGGTCGACTGGAACTTGACGCCGTGTCGCAGATGGAATGTGAAGCTCCTGGCGTCGGCGGCTTCGTCCCACTTTTCGGCGAGTCCGGGCACCAGATCGAGCGAGCCGCGTTTGAACTCGACGAGCGTATCGTAAACAGCGTGTGCGCCGGCGTCGAAGTCGGTGCTGGTCGTGTACTGCGCGGAATCGAAGCCGGCCGGGCTGCCTTCGGAGCAGAACACGAGCGTTTTGCTGGCGGCGGACGCGGCGCCGGGCATCGCGCCAAACGCGGCAAGCAACGAAACGGCGAGGGCGCACAGCGCCGGCGGGCGCGGGAAGAGGCGTGAGCGGATCATTTTTCTTGTTCGCACGAAAGAGGTGGCCGATGCAGGGTTGGAATGGCGCCGCGCGGGCGGGCGTAGCCCGTACTCTACCAAGCGATGAATTTTGCCTGAACCGATGTTTTTTGCTTTCGATAGCCCCATCGCGCACTCGTTACACGCGCCCAAAAATCCGCGAAAAACCCCGGTGATCGGTTGAAAATCTGCAAACTTTTCCGAGGGGCTTTAACATGACGTCCCGGGCAGCCGTATTTGCCGGCGTCTGAAATCGGGCGCCGAAGCCTCAGACTTACCGAACCAGCCATGAAAACCGTTTCCGATTCGCATGACGCAGAAGATGCACAAGCCGTGCAGGACCCTGATCCCCACTTCGGCCAGTGCCGTCCGAACGAGGACGTCGAGCTTGCCGCGAAGGCCACGATTCCGACGCGCTACGGCACGTTCGCCTCGTACGTCTATCGCGTGAAGCGCACGGACATCGAGCACATCGTCTTCGTGATGGGCGACGTGCGCAACGGCGAGTCCGTGCTGACGCGCCTGCACTCGGAGTGCGTGACGGGTGACGTGTTCGGATCGTACCGTTGCGATTGCGGTGAGCAGCTCGACCTGGCGCTGCGCTATATCGCAGCCGAGGATCGCGGCATCCTGCTGTATCTGCGCGGACACGAAGGGCGCGGAATCGGCCTCGCGAACAAGATTCGCGCGTATGCGCTGCAGGAGCAGGGGCTCGATACCGTCGATGCGAACCTGCACCTCGGCCTCCCCGACGACGCCCGCGAATACGATTCCGCCGCCGCGATACTGCGCGCGCTGAACGTGAAATCGGTGCGGCTGATGAGCAACAATCCGTCGAAGTTCGACACGCTGCTCAAGCACGACATTCCGGTTTGCGAGCGCGTTGCGCTCGCCATTCCGATGCGCGAGGAGAACGAGCGCTACATCAAGACCAAGCAGGCCCGCTTCGGGCATTACTTCGACGAGAACGAATAGCCGTCTAGAACGGGATCTGGGAACCTTTCTTTGAGAGGTCTACGACCGCGACATTCACGGTCTTAGCGAAGTCTTGTTCGCGAGACAGTCTGCTTTTGAATCTTTCGAGCGCGCGGTTCAAACGAAACGCCGCGAGCAGAACTATTAGCGCCAATAGGCCTTTGTCAATTATCGTGAGCAACACCTGCTTCCAGAATTCGCAATTATTCCTTGATGCTCTCGAAATCTGTGCTCGGCAAGGTCAGCGTACAAAGCAATCGGCTGCCATCGATCACCGACATCCAGTCAACTGGCGAAGCGGTGGGATCGATCAGCACAGGGCACATGAAAACCGCTGAATAAGCAAACCTCTGCTGCAACCAAGACATGGGATGGGAGCTCGCTACTTCAATCCGCCCGAAAAACCCTGCATCAAGTAGCGCTGCACATAGCCCGCGAGCAGAAGCGTCGGCACTGACGAAATCAGCCCCGCGCTCATCAGTTCTCCCCAGTCGATGCCGTTCTCGGTCACATAGCCCGCCATGACAAGCGGCAGCGTGAAATGACTTGGCGACGAGACGAACAACAGCGCCAGCAGAAACTCGTTCCATGCAGTGATGAACACAAAGATGGCGGTGGCAACGAGACCCGGTGCGCAAAGCGGTATGACGATGAAGACGATGCGCTGTGCAAGATTCGCGCCGTCGAGCGCTGCGGCCTCTTCGAAGTCGATCGGTACATCGCGCACGAACGGCAGCAACATCCAGATCGCCATCGGCAGCGTGTACAGCTGATACGCGAGTATCAGCCCGAACAGGGAATCGAGCAGATGGAGCCACTTTGCCAGCGAAAACAGCGGTACGGCCACCGCAATCGGCGGCATCAGCTTGAGTGCGAGCACGAGCATCAGGAACACCACATCGAGCCGCGCCGGAAACGCAAGTCGCGCGATGGCATAGGCGGCCGGAAAAGCCAGGGCGAGTGCGAGCACCGTGGCGCCCAGCGCGACCCACACTGAATTCAGCACCGACCGGGCCATGCCGCTTTCCCACACCGCCGCGAAATGCTCGAACGTGGGCGCGGAAGGCCACAACGCAAGCGGATGAGCCAGGCGTTCCAGCGTGGGCGTGAAGGCCGCGCCGGCCATCCATACGCACGGCAGCACCAGCACCGCCAGCGCAACGAGCCGCAACAGCCCACGCACCGCGGCACCGGACGAGCGTCGCGCGAAACCCTGCAAGCGCGCGACCGGCATCACCGGTCGCGCTTGACGGCCGATTTCCATATGTATCCCGAGACCAGTACCGCGCATGTGACCAGCATCAGTACCGAAGCCGCGCTGGCGGGCCCAACGTTGAAGAACCGGAAGCCCGTGTCGTAGATGTAGGTCGACAGCGTCTGCGTGGCATTGCCTGGACCGCCGCCCGTCAACGCGTATACCTTGTCGAACAGCTTGAAGGTGTCGATCGACCGCAGCAGCATGGCAAGGGCGACATGCGATGCAACGAGCGGGAGCGTGATGTACCGCAGGCACTGCCATTCGTTCGCACCGTCGGTGCGCGCCGCCTCCACGATGTCAGGCGGAATCGACTGTAGCCCCGCGAGAATGACGAGGAATGCCATCGGCGTCCATTGCCAGACATCGACGAGCATCAGCGACCAGAGCGCGAGGTGCGGATCGGATAGCCAGGGCACTCGCGACAGACCTGCCGCCGTGAGCAACGCATTCAGGAAGCCGTTGTAGTTGAGCCAGTTGCGCCAGATGGCGGAGCAGACGAGCGTGGAAAGCATCATCGGCAGCACGGCGAGCGGCAAAGCGATGCGCCGGCCCGGAAATCTGCGGACGAACAGTAGCGCGAGCGCAAGTCCGAACAGGACTTCAGCGATCGAGGCTACGATCGTGAACTGAATTGTATGCACGAAACTCGTGCCGAACTCGCCGTCCGCAATGACCGATCGGTAGTTGGCGAGCCCGATGAACGAGCGGTGCCCCGACGCGTAATCCACTGAGAAAAACGAATCGATCAGCACGCGTACTACCGGGTAGAGTGCCAGCACGCCGAGGACGAGCACGGCTGGACTCATCAGGACGATCAGCGGCAGGTAACGTCGTAACCGGCTCATCGACGCGTTGCCCCGATTGCCTGCGCTGTCACTGCGATACGGCGTTGGCCTGGGCGATCTTCTGCGCGGCCTGACGCAAGGCTGCGTCGGGCGCAGCCTGTCCCGTCAGCGCGAGTTGCAACGCGTCGCCGAGAATCGCCTCGATCTGCTGCCAGTCCTTCACTCGAGGCCGCGCGCGGCCGGCTTCGAGCGCCTTGAGCTGGTCCGGATACCAGCGATATTGCTTGACGAGCGTCGGATTTGCGAAGACGCTCTTGCGCGTCGGCGGAATGCCGAGCACGGCAAGTTGCGTTTGCGTCGTTGACGAAGTCAGATACGCAAGAAAATCCGCTGCCACTTTCGGATGCGCTGCATCTTTCGCAATGCCCATTTGCCAGATGCCGAGCATGGGCGCCGGCCCCTTGACCTCTCCTGGCGGAGGTTGCAACGCGATCTGGCCGACGACGCGCGACTTCGCTGGATCGTCGAGCGCAGGCAGCCATGCGGGCCACACTTCGATGGCCTGTGCGGCCGTACCGCCCTGCAACGCGTCGCGCACTTCGCCGGCGCCATAAACATCGACGTCCTTCGGTGCCCACTTCTTGAGGGCGAGGAGCATCTTCAGCGCGGCCAGCGCCTGGGGCGAATCGATCGTGACCTTGCCGTCCGTGTCGACGACTTCTCCGCCATACGCCCAAAGCATCGGCAGAAAGCCGGTGACGACGGGGTTGCCCTTCATGCCGCGAAACACGACGGCCGAAACGTCCTTGTCGGCGGTACCGATGGTCTGTGCGATCTTCAGCACGTCGTCCCACGTGCGCGGCGGCTGCAGGCCGCGACTCGCCAGCAGATCCTTGCGATAGGCAAACATCTCGACGTTGCCGACGATCGGCATCGCGTACAAGGTGCCCGTCGGCGCGCGGCCCAGGGAGACCGTGGACGACACCATGTCAGCATCTGCGAGCGTGGCAGGCAGCGGCAGGAGCCATCCGTTAGCGATGAATTCGGGGGACCAGGTGTCGTCCATCATCACCAGGTCATACGCGCGCGTGTTTTCCCGCAACGAGAGCTTCAGCTTCTGATAGAGGTCGTTGTTCGGCAGTTTCAGCAACTCGATATCGACGCCCGGATGCTGTTTCTTGTAGCCGTCCACAGCCTGCGCGAGCCCGCGGCCGTAGATGTCATCCCGGCCTGCGATCACGAGATCCGCGGCATGGGCTCCAAGTGCGGCGATGGACAGGGAAGTCGCGACAGAAGCCGCGCGAAGGCAGGAGAAAAGGGTCGTCCACTGGATCATTGAAGCCATGGCTCTCGAATTCCTCTCGGGGTAGGCGTATGCATACGATGAGTCCAGAGCTACTCACCCGCTTTTTTTGTCGCGCGCAGAGTCGCGTGAAAATGGATGCCAGATGCGGCAGCGGGGATTGCAGCAACCTATCATGACAGCCATGTGTCAGCAATGAGGGTTGCCGCGTAGCGTCCGAATCCGCACGCGGGCAGGATTGCCGTGGTCGGCACCGCGCCGCGACCGCCCTCCGCTGGCCATGGCGCGGGTTGAAGCTTGCCGCGCTTGATCGCGGCATGCCACTTTACGGTCATGTATGTATTCGGGATCAATCTGGTGGAGTGCTTCACGTAAGAACCACTCCCCAGTCGCCTCAGAACGGCTTGGTCGGCAGATATTTTCCGTCGAGCGTGATCACCGCACGCGAGCCGCCTTCCGGATCGTCGACTTTCTTGATGTCGAGCTTGAAATTGATTGCGCTGATGATGCCGTCGCCGAACTTCTCATGAACCAGCGCCTTCAGCGTCGAACCATAGATCTGCACCATTTCGTAGAACCGGTAGATCGTCGGATCGGTCGGCACGCCGCCCGGGATGCTGCCGCGCACGGGGATGGTTTGCAGCAGGCGAACTGCGTCTTCGCCAAGTTCGAGCTTGTCGGCCACGACCTTCGCGGCGTCGGTCGGCAACGGATGCTGCCCGAGTAGCGCGGCGGTGACGAAGGCGAGGCTGAGGCCAGTGCCTTCGTTGATCTGCTCGAACGTCAGGTTTTTGCGGATCTTCGCGTCGATGATCGCGTCGGTCAGGGCTTCACGGGGGGCCTGGCTATATTGGGATTGCGTCATGATGATGCTCCTTGAGATGGAATGAATCTGGAAAGCAGTTGATCAGGCAGCGAGTTCGAGTCGAGCCGGGGTTGCACAAACATGCGGATGTTCCGCGAGAGAGACGAAGCGGTTCGTCGTGCCGTCGAGCGTATCGATCGAGCCGGTTTCGATGTCGTACACCCAGCCGTGCAGGGCTAGATGTCCTTGTTCCATTGCGAGCCGCACAGAAGGATGAGTTTTGATGTTCGCGAGTTGGGCAATCACGTTTTCACGGACCATCGAGTCGACCCGGTCGCGCTCGCTCTTGTGCTCACGCGCCTCGTTGACGACCTTCGCGGAATCCGCGTAATGCAGCCAATTGCGGACTGCCGGCATGTGGTCCATGCACTTGCAGGTGGCGATGGCCGTCATCGCGCCGCAATCGGAGTGACCGCAAATCACCACATCGGTGACGCCAAGCGCGGCGACCGCGTATTCGACCGTGGCGGTCACGCCGCCCGGTTCCGGGCCGTACGACGGCACGATGTTGCCAGCGTTGCGGATCACGAACAGGTCGCCCGGCTCGCGCTGCGTGACGAGTTCCGGTACGAGCCGGCTATCCGAGCACGAGATGAACAACGTACGCGGGTGCTGACTCGTGGCCAGTTGCTTGAAAAGCTCGGAGCGCTGCGGAAACGCGTCGCGCTGGAACTTCAGGAAGCCGTCGATGATTTTTTGCATGTTTCGCTCCATCCGGGTGTTAGTCGAGAACCGATGGGCAAAGAATGCGCCGCTCAAGCTATAGTGTCCAAGACCTGTTTATTATTCTTCCTATAGGCAACGCCAATAGTTTGAGGGGGCTCCATGCTGCTCCGGCACATCCGTTACTTTCTGGCAGTCGCGGAACACCGCAATTTCACGCGCGCGGCCGAGGCGCTGCACGTGTCGCAGCCGACGCTGTCGCAACAGATCAGGCAGCTCGAGGACACACTGCACGTTCAATTGCTCGACCGGTCCGGCCGGACGATCCAGCTGACCGACGCCGGCGCAGCCTATGTGCGCTACGCGCAGCGCGCGCTGCAAGACCTCGAGGCTGGAAAGCGGGCGATCCACGACGTGCAGGAATTGAGCCGCGGCACGCTGCGCCTCGCAATGACCCCGACGTTCACCGCGTACCTGATCGGTCCGTTGCTGGAGAAGTACAACCGCCGCTATCCGAACATTACGCTGAACATCCTCGAAATGCCGCAGGACCGGATGGAGGCGTTGTTGAACGAAGATGCGCTCGATGTCGGCATCGCATTCAACGATACGCACTCCCCGGACATCGAGACCCAGGTATTGTTCGTCGAAGCGCTGGCGATGGTGGTCGGCAAGTCGCATCCGTATGCGAAGAAGCGCGCCGCGTTGACGTGTCGCGAGTTCGAGAGCGAAGCGCTCGTCCTGCTCAACGAAGAGTTTGCCACCCGCCACTACATCGATCGATATTGCAGACAGCACGGTGTCGCTCCGCGCATTGCGATGGAGGTCAATTCGATCAGCGCGGTCATCGAGATCGTGCAGCGCAGCGCGCTCGCAACACTGCTACCTGCCGCGATCGCGCGCGAGCACAGTGAACTGTGTCTGGTGGACCTGGAGCCGGCGCTGCCGCAACGAACCGCTGCGTTGCTACTGCGCAAAGGCGCATATCGAAGTGCGGCAGCACGGGCGTTCACCGTGCTTGCGCTTGAGGAAAGCGAGGCTATGCCGGGTGGCCGGCGGGCAAGGCGGCTTCGTAAAACGACAACAGTCCGAACCGCCTCGACTGCTGGCGGCTGAAGCCGCGCTACTTTAATGTAAGGAGGCTCTGCAGAACGCGGTTTCAAAGGCCTGCGCACCATGTAGGCGTTGGGCAGATTTCTCTTACCCAGCACGGTTCTCAATGACAGAGGCGATGGGCCCACACTTTGTGAACCTCATCGAGAGGGTGGCAGCAAGTTCAACCTGCGGTGTGTTTTGCGCTTTGCGCGGCGACTTGCGCATCATCCATAAATTTCCCAACGCAAATAATGTGGTGATCTGAGCGGTGTTCTTCGTCAGCCCCACTCACGTATTTCATTCTGCGCTATACGCTTGCCAACGAGCCAGCAAACGAGTCCGTAGACGAGAAGAAAGTAGGTTGCGTATGCAAACATGGTTGGCGGTTTGCGCCGCAGCAGTTCGTTGCTGACAGCATCCATTGAGGTCGTCAAGGCTTGCGTTCAGCCCGACTGCAAGGCGCTAGAACATTCCCATGGCGCCTTCTACATTACGCACCATCGATACGAGCCGCGGCCCGACGTCGCTTTCCAGTTGTCCCTCTTTGAGCAGATACGACGGCACACCGCAATTGAACACGAGGATTTCACCGTCGGCAGCCGGTTTCATTGGCACGGCGACGGCGTGCACCTCACGCCGTAGATCGCCATACGACACGCAAAAGCCTCGCTCGCGGAAGTAGTCGATGCTGCGCAGCACGCGGTCGCGAAACGTCGCCCAATCGTCGGGTGACTTGACCGCGATCTCGTTGAGTAACGCTTCGCGCCGCTCGGCGGGCAGCGCGGCAAGAAGTGCGCGACCCATCGCGGTACGCACGATCGGAAAGCTCAAGCCGATATCCGGAGGCAGGCCGAGCGGCGTGCTGCTCCGGCTGCTCTCCAGATAGACGACGTTCAGCCGGTCGCGCATGCCGAGCGACACCGACCCCCGAATGTGATCCGCCAGTTCCTTCATCGAAGGCCGGGCAATCTGCCGTACCGCCAGACTCGCGAGCAGCGGATAGCCGAGCGACAGCACGGCCGACCCGAGCTGGAACTTGCTGTTCATCCGGTTCACGCGCAGATAGCCGAGCCGCGTCAGCGTGTAGGTGAAGCGCGAAATCGTCGCCTTCGTCATGCCGGTGCGCGCGGCGAGTTCGGCATTGCCGAGTTGTGACTCGCGCGGCGTGAAGCAGTGCAGGATGTCGAGGCCGCGCGCGAGCGTCGTGGCGAACTGGCGGTCGCCGTCGAACTCGTCGGGTGCGTAGCGCGCCTTCGAATCCAGATAGTCGCTCGCGACCGGCGCGGTTTCCGGTGCGTTGTTGCGTGCCATGGCTCCTCCTTTCGAATGCGTCCATTCTGCCGCAGGTGTTCTGCATATCCAAACTGTGTTCAGCATAGTCGAACAAGACTGTCTGTCTGGACGAAAAAGTTCGATAGTAGCTCCATAAATCGACCTATATCACGGAGACAGCGAATGAACAGCAAGAACCCGGATTTCGACCCGATGCTCGCGGATGTCGTGCGTTTCGTGCGCGAGGAAGCGATTCCGCGCGAAAACGAGATCGAGCAGGCCGACGCGGTGCCCGACGATCTCGTGGCGCGGATGCGCACGCTCGGCTATTTCGGCTGGAGCATTCCGTGCGAATTCGGCGGCTTAGGCCTGACGACGGAACAGCTCGTGCGCGGTGCGTTCGAGTTGTCGCAGGCGTCGGTGGCGTTTCGGGCGCGGGTCGGCACGAACACCGGCATCGGTTCGGAGGCGCTCGTCGCGGATGGCACCGAGGCTCAGAAGCGCCGCTACTTGCCGCAACTTGCATCTGGCGCGTTGACGGGCGCGTTCGCCCTGACCGAGCCGGACGCGGGTTCCGACGCCACGGCCCTTCGCACCACCGCCCGCCGCGACGGTGACCATTACGTGCTCGACGGCAGCAAGTGTTTCATCACGAACGCGCCGATTGCCGGCCTCTTCACGGTGATGGCGCGCACTGATCCGTCGCTGCCCGGCGCCGGCGGGATTTCCGCGTTCCTCGTCGAGCGCGGCACGCCCGGTCTCACGACGAGCAAGCCGTATGCGAAGATGGGCCAGGCAGGCTCGCCCGTCGGCGATGTGTATTTCGAAGCGTGCCGTGTCCCGGCGGCCAACCTGATCGGGGGCGTCGAGGGCCAGGGCTTTCGCACCGCGATGAAGGTGCTCAACAAGCAGCGCATCCATCTGGCGGCGCTGTGCACCGGCCCCGCGATCCGTATGCTCGATGAAGCCGTCGCCTATACGTCGCGCCGCGAGCAGTTCGGCAGGCCGGTGGCGGAATTCCAGCTCGTTCAGGCGCTGATCGCCGAATGTCAGACGGAAATCTACGCAGCGCGCTCGATGATCCTCGAAACCGCCCGCAAGCGCGATGCTGGCGAGGATGTCGCGATGGAAGCATCGATGTGCAAGATGTTCGCGTCCGAGATGTGCGGACGCGTCGCGGATCGCGCCGTGCAGATGCTCGGCGGCCGTGGCTATCTCGCCGGAAACGCGGTGGAACGCTTCTATCGCGACGTGCGCGCGTTCCGCATCTACGAGGGCACCACGCAGATCCACCAGTTGAACATCGCGAAGATCACGCTGCGCCGCGCGGCGCAGAAGAACGCAGCACAACACGAGGACGGTGTAGCTACGACCGCTGCGTGTGCCGCATGAACGCCGCCATCAACCCCAAGGGCGTGCTGGACATCGAGCGGCTGGTCGCGCCGCGTTCCATTGCGATCGTGGGCGCGTCGAACGACCCCAAATCGATCAGCGGCCAGCCGATGCGTTTCCTGCTTCAGCACGGCTACCGCGGCGTGCTCTATCCGGTCAACCCGAAGTATGCGGAGATCAAAGGCGTCGCGTGCCATCCGGACATCGCCAGCCTGCCGCAGACACCCGATCTCGCGCTCATTCTCGTCGCCGCTCGGCGCGTGCCGGACATACTGCGCGAGTGCGGCAAGAAGGGCGTCCGTTATGCAATTGTCTACAGCTCGGGCTTTGCCGAAGCGGGCGAGGCGGGCGCCGCGTTGCAGCGCGAATGCACCGAAGTAGCGGCCGAGTTCGGTATCCGCGTGATCGGGCCGAACTGCCAGGGCGTCGTCAGCACCAGCGCAAACGTGTATGCGGGTTTCGGCGCGCCGTTCGGCGTCGATTACCGCGCGGGCGGCCTCTCGCTGATCTCGCAAAGCGGCGGCTTCGGCTGCGCGCTCTTGCTGATGGCAGACGAACTCGGCATCGGCCTGCGCCACTTCATCACGACCGGCAACGAAGCGGACGTGAGCCTGCTCGATCTCGTCGATGCCTGTATCGACGATGAACAAACGTCGCTGATCGCCGCGTACATCGAAGGGCTTAAGGACGCACGGCGGCTCGTCGGCGTGGCGACACGCGCGCTCGACGCGGGCAAGCCGCTGCTCGCATGGAAGGTCGGCAACACGGCCGACGGCGCGAAGGCCGCCGCGTCGCACACGGCGAACCTGGGCGGCGCGTCGGCGCTTTATCGCACGGCGTTCCGGCAGGCGGGTGTGATCGAAGTGACGGACGTCGCCGATCTGGGCGACTACGCGAAAGCGTTCGAGGCGAAGCGGCTGCCGCGCGGCAACCGGATCGCGGTCGTCACGCTGTCGGGCGGCGCGGGGATTCTCATCACCGACGCGTGCAGCGAACGCGGCATGTCGGTGCCGGCGCTCTCACCCGCGACGCTCGATGCGCTCAAGCCGATCGTCCCCGCGTTCGCTTCGCTTGCGAATCCCGTCGACCTGACGGCGGGCATCCTCGCCGAACCGCAGATCTTCACGGATGCGCTGCAAATCATCGCCGACGATCCGGGCATCGACTCAATCGCAATCATGGCGGCGGCGGCGAGCGGCGATGTCGCGCTCGCGATGGCCGAGGCGATCGTGCGCGTCCATCGCGCGACCGACAAGCCGCTGATGCTTGCCTGGAATGCGCGCCGCGACATGGCGTCGGAAGCGTATCGTGTGATCGAGGCGGCCGGCGTGCCGCTCTATGCGACGCCGGTACGTTGCGGGCGCGCGTTCGCGGTGCTGTCGGACTACGCGCAGGCACGGCGCACCCGGGCGGCCGCTCGCGCCGAACAAGCGCCTGCATCCGACCCGCTTCGCGCCGACACCGCGCGCGTGCTCATCGCGCAGAGTCCCGCCGATCTTACCGAGCACGCCGCGCAGCGTTTGCTCGCACACTATGGCATCGGGACGCCAAAGAGCGCGCTCGCGAAGACCCGCGACGAGGCGCGCGTGTTCGCGCGAGCGACGGGCTTTCCGCTCGTCGTCAAGGTGCAGTCACCGGACATCCCGCACAAGACGGAAGCGGGCGCGGTGCGTGTCGGCATTCGCGACGAGGCGATGCTCGCGAGCGCCTTCGACGAGATCGTCGCGAACGCGCGGCGACACGTTCCGGGCGCGCGCATCGATGGCGTGCTCGTGCAGGAAGAGATACGCGATGCAGTGGAGATGATCGTCGGCATCGACAACGACCCGTCGTTCGGACCCGCGATAATGTGCGGACTCGGCGGCATCTATGCCGAAGTGCTGAAGGACGTGGCGTGGCGTCTCGCGCCGGTCACGCACGCGCAAGCATGCGGGATGATCCGCGAGTTGCGGGCCTTCGCGATGCTCGACGGTGCGCGCGGCAAGCCGCGTTGCGATGTCGATGCGCTCGCTGATGCGATCGTCGCGATGTCCGCGATGGCGCTCGATCTCGCGCCCGGCCTGAAGGAGTTCGACATCAATCCGCTCTTCGTGCTGCCCGCGGGCAAGGGCGTGCGGGCAGGGGATGCGTTCGCGCGCTGCGCGCCGCGGGTTGCGGGCAAGCGGGAAGACGAGCCCGAAGCCGAGCAGCGCGCGCAGGCGATCGTCGACGGATAGGGCGTCGCGAGACGGCTGGCTCAAGATCGGACGCTGCGGGTTCGTCGCGGCGTCCACCGAACATCGTATTCGTCTTCTTCGCGAGACCAACATGCACAGCTCTTCGATCAACGGTGCAACCGATGCGAGCGGCTACACGCCCGCTGAAATCGAGCGCACCTATCGCAAGGTGTTTTTCCGGCTGATTCCGTTGCTCTTTCTCTGCTATGTGATCAGCTACATCGACCGCGTGAACATCAGCTTCGCCAAGTTGCAGTTCATGCACGACCTCGGTTTTTCCGAATCGACTTACGGCTTCGGCGCCGGTTTGTTCTTCATCGGCTACGTGCTCTTCGAGGTGCCGAGCAATCTCTGGATGCAACGCATCGGCGCGCGCCGCACGCTGCTGCGCATCATGCTCGCGTGGGGCCTCGTGTCGAGCCTCATGATGTTCGTGCGCACGCCGACTCAGTTCTATGCGATGCGCTTTCTGCTCGGCGTGACCGAAGCGGGCTTCTTTCCCGGCATCATCTATTACCTGAGCTGTTGGTTTCCGGGCGCCCGGCGCGCACGCGTCACCGCGTTCCTGATGATGGCGACCGCGGTCGCGGGAATCGTCGGCGGTCCGCTCTCCGGGTTCATCATGACGCGGCTCGCGGGCGTCGGCGGCATGCCCGGCTGGCAATGGCTCTTCCTGCTCGAAGGCGTGCCGGCCGTGACGCTCGGCATCTTCGCGTTCTTCTTTCTCGGTGACACGCCTGCAGAGGTGAGCTGGCTCGACGAGCGAGAAAAGGCACTAGTCGCACGCGAGCTAATCGCCGATGAAAAGTCAAAGCACACCGGCCATCTCGACGGCTTGCGCGGCGCGCTCGCCAATCCGCGCGTGTATCTTGCGGCGCTCGTCTACTTCGCGGTGATGATGCCGTTCAACGCAATCGGCTTCTGGGCGCCGACGATCATTCGCGATCTCGGCGTGGCAAACGTGCTCGACGTCGGCTTGCTGTCGGCGCTGGTGTTCATCGCGGCTGCGCTGGGGACGTATGTCGTCGGGGCGAGTTCCGACCGGATGATGGAACGGCGCTGGCACGTCGCGGGCAGCGCGGCGGTGACGGCGCTCGCGTTTGCGCTGTTGCCGGCGGCGGGTCATCACGTGGCCGTCGGCGTCGGACTGCTCGCGCTGGCGGCGGCGGCTTCCTATGGCTGTTTCGTCGTGTTCTGGACGATTCCGCAGACGTTCCTGCCGCGCTCCTCGGCCGCGGGCGGAATCGCGATGATCACGAGCCTCGGCGGCACGGGCGGCTTCGTGAGCCCGGCATTCGTTGGCTGGGTCAAGACGCAAACGGGAAGCGCGCAATACGGGCTGATCGGACTTGCTGTGGTGCTGATGGCGGGCGTCGTGTTGCTGTTGCTCGCGTTCCCCTCGCCTGGGCGCAACTTGGTCGCAGTGGCATCCGCCGCTCGTACTCCGCGAGGCCAGGGATTCAAGCCGACGCAGCGGTAGCGCCCCTCGCGGTCCTCGTTCGGCAGCAACCGAGCCCCTTTGCCGCCCGTCGACCCAGTTCACACTCTAAAGTTGCTCCAGGATCGGGTTGCAGTTGGGAATGGTGAAGAACATCTCCAGAGCCCGCGCCTCCGAACCCGTGGCGTTGGCCAACTTCTCGAACTCCTCGATCTGCTTTTGATAGGTTGTCGATTTGGATAGTTTCTCGAGACGCTTGCGAGCGTAGGGGATCCACGGTGCGGGGTCGGTCACCCACAGCGGATCGACAATTTTTTGGTCGCGATAGAAGAGGATCCTGGTCCCATGAAGCTTCTTGTTGGCGTGCCAGGTGCGGAACAGGTAGCGCAGCTCGCTAGTCGTGATCGGCTTCCCTTTGCGGTCGTCCTTGAAGATCGACAACTTGAACTCCTCAGACGTCGCAACACTCGCCGATGTGATCTCGTCGAGAACATAGTGCAGACGCGGGGCACCGTTCAACTTCGCTTTATTGCTACCGACGAAGTCGCGGGGACTTTGGAGCAGGAAGTAGTCGATCCCATACTTGCACGCCCGGCGGATCGCAAGGAAGAACCTCAGCTCGCCCAGTTCCTTCTCGGTTAATCCCTTGAACTGGTCCTCGGTGAGCCGGCGTAGCCCCCGGCCAGCGATCGATAGGAGGCGGCCCCGATCTTGTTCACGGCTGACCGCGTCTTCTCCAGACTTGCCAGGTATTTGCCCCCTTGGGGAAGCTGACTCAGCTTGGTAGTGAACACCGGATCGTCCAGTTTGTCGAAGCATATGTCCGAGATGGGCTTGTTGTAGTAGTTGATCTTGGTCGCCTCCGTCTTTTCAAAAGCTGGTTTCGACGCGTTTTCTTTTCTGCTCTGGGGCGTGGACGTTGGCTCCCCGACGTTCTGTCTCGTCAATGGATCCTTTTTATATATCGTGTCGCCGCGAAGCGGATCCTTCCAATTGCGTTGAAGCCACCATTCGACGTAAGCGTCCAGGTAGTTGTCCCGCGGCGACGCGAGGCCGTAAACCACGTCGTTACGCTCCGGTTCGTAGTTGTCAATGAATTCGGACATAAGTCCTCCCTGCTTGTCTTGTACTACGTGGGCAATCCAACCATAAAGTGCTGTGAGTACCGTTCTCAGCACTTGTTCAGCCATTCATTTTGGGCAGCATATGCTGCTCTCCGACCAGATCATTCATCGCACGGAGGACTTGCCACTGTGGCCGCCATCATTTCTCTTCCCGCATCGACGGCGTAAAGGTGATTGCTACCGGCAATCCTTCCGGCCCGATGAAACGACTGACGGTCGGGCCTCACGGCTCCTTCCGGTTCCTGACCAGCATCTGACACCCTCGTGATTCAAGTTCTGCCGTAGCTGCTTCGACGTTGTCGACATCAAACTCAATCCAGGCTTGCGGAATGGGTACGTCAAGACGCCACGAATCCGTGCCGAAGCATGACTGAGCGGCCTGAGAGAGCGGCCACAAGGCGAAAGTGTTTGCGCCTTTCAGACTTTCCGTGTGGAGGTAGCCGCCTTTCTCTTCCTTGAAGGGGATACCTAAAGCCCGACTGTAAAGCTGGCGGCTTGCCTGGGCTTCAATCACAATCGGGCCAATGCCTGCGATGAACAAGGCCGTGGCTAGTGGGATGTTTTCCATGGCTTCTCCTTCGCCGCGAATAAGCGGCGCCATGAGGAAGGAATCAGCTAGCGCGGGGCATCCATGAGTGTAGGCTTGTTTGAGGTGGCCGGAGACATCATCGCCCGGCAACGAACGGCGATCGAGCGGGTTCGGGAGCACTCGCGGCATCGACTGTGCGTCACTTCACGGGCGTACCGCTGATAATTGAATGTCCCTATCCGAGCGTGGTCAAGCGGCCGGAGGTGGCCGGGGTTACGCAGCTACCAAACCCGCCGGAAAGCTGCCGTTGAAGACTCCAACCTCCGCTCTGTGGAACGTGCACCGAACTGGCGCTCTCGGCCACAGACCGACGTTCGACACAGTAGCCCAGATCGCCGAAATCTAGTGTTACTGCGAAGCGAGCCATCGTCGATTACGCGACGACGTTGCTTACGCTTGCCGGTGTGCTGCTACTGAGTGTGGCAAGTCCGGGCCCAAACCTCGTGGTTGTCACTTCGACTGCTGTCGTGTCGTGACGCGCTGGCGTGGCGACTGGCGTCGGGCTCGCTTGCGCTTCCGGCTCGTGGGCGCTGATAGCGATTGCAGGGCTCGGTCTCATTCTCTCGCACATAACTTGGCTTGATGCCGTGCTTCGGGTCGTCGGTGCCGTCGATCTGATTTGGCTTGGCATGAAAATGATCCTGCGCATGATCGCCACGCGCTAGAGATTTCCTCCCACTCGTTCTCGTTCTGGCGACCTTATTGAGTAGCGGGCGGCCGCTCTACGGAAGCGCGTAAGTCCGTATCGGGTCGACTTATGCCTTAAGCATAAGTGCCTCCTTCAGACATTCGACGAGGTATACATCGGACCGGGTTCGGCCAGCCCCGTTGCAGTGGTCGACTAAAGGGAGAAACTGATTCAGTGAGGGATCAGTTTCTCCGTGGCAGGCTCGACTGAATCGAGGAAGGTGGGCGTTCCGGTACGGGAATTCCGTTATGGAATTCAAACTTTCAATATTTTGTTGCGGTTTTTCGACCAAATTGGCAGGTCGTAGCCTTTGCTGGCAATTGGATCTATTTCAAAATCTTTACCTAACAGCGTCCACTTTCCATTTTCGCCCTCTTTAGCCTTTGTAAACTGTGCGCTGGCCTTCCAAAACCAGTCTAGTCTTGCGATGGATACCCAGATACTGTCAGGTACATTGGGCCTGAACATCAGATGGGTCTGGAAATGTTCCTCAACCATGATTTCGTCGAATTTGAGATGCTCTTCCTTCGGCATATTCACGAACAACGGGGTCGCCGGACTGTCTTCCCCTTTTATTAGTGTTGACTCGCACGGCCATCGTGCTGTTATGAAGTCCTCTGGCTCGCCATCTTTTTGTTTAAACCTTGGGTCGGTACTTTCGCTCGTGCCATAGAACACGTCCTCGTCCAGCACCCACTCGCCGTCAGAACTCCCACTCATATTGACCAGTAAGTTCTTATTCAGGCTCTTTTGTCGATGTATTTTCATCAATTGAACGAAAGCATAGCTGCCCGCCTTCGACGGGGAGCCAATCAGCTTGGCAGTCCACTCGATACCCGGTTTTTTCGTCGATTTTAGACCGCCAAATGTCAGGTAAAGCGCACCCTGTTGATGAAACTCGCTGTCAACGAGGCCAATATGAATGTCATCTGTCTTTGCGGAGAATTCGACGATTTTAGCGGTCGATATCGAGATATTTAAATTAGCGGCATGTGTTTTTCCATCTATTTTTACATCAAAAATGACTCTTGCTTGCCCCGTACATGTAAAGCACCAGGACGCCGTGATGCCATCCCCTATGGTTGCAAGCGTCTCCGTGGACCTGTTGTTTGTCATCTGAAAGTCGCCGCAAACTGCGGCGCCTGATACATGCCAACGTGGATCGACTACGATGCCTTTAGAGCAGGTAACAGAAAAATTCAGACGCTCGCCAACGCATGCATCATAAGATTTATCAGTCGCTTTGCCGTTTACATTAATCGTGAGGTCTGCCATTTCTTTCTCTCCTGGTTTCCTGATTACTGTCGCGCATCGGAAAATACGTTCTACGCGGGTGAAACCGAATGGCGGGTGCATGGTGCCGGGCCAATCAGCGAATGCGCCCGGCGAATTCAGTTCTGAAGTGCATCATCTGATACCGTGGAGCGGCCCAGCCGCGACTTACGCACGGGCCAAAACAAACGCTACCAGATTCAGCACTTCCACGGCGAAAAGAGGGTCGTCCGCGGTGGCAGTCACGGTGAAATCGCGAGAGGACTGCTGAGCTGATCGCAACCGGCAAAGTGGAGACAAGCGTGCGTCGATCGTTTGCATATCCGCCACGGACGTGTTAGCGGTCCAACGATAGCAATGTTCGATCACGCGCCGTCCTATGTGGCGGAGTGAATGGCGGAAGTACAACCGGAAACTGCCTTTGATTTCTTCACCGGGTCGGAGGGCCGGAGTGGGTCGTTGCTGTCTCCCCAACGTCCCAACGCGAGCAACGCTGCCGCTCAAACTACTCGGGAGTCTGATGTCAGCAAAGCCGACCATAGCTGCAGTTGGCCTGGTCGCGCCAGCGGCAGCTATGGCCGAAATGCTTCGATAGGACATTCGCCCGATTTGGGACATGGAGCAGCCGTTCGAATGACGAACCTGTGGGATCGGCGAACGGCAACAATTCGCCGACCTGAGACGACGGCCACGTTCGCGAGCGGGTTCCCGATCACCTCATAGTGCCGCTCGGGCCGCATGACGCACACGATCCCTTGGCTCTTCCTGGACAACCCGCTGCAGATGCCATACCGGGGCCCAGTCGGCATTGCTGAGACCACCGGCGCCCGCAGTCGTCAGGCATAGACGCCGCCGAAGCATTGAGTGAATACGCACAGGTGGTCGACGAGCGCGCGATGAAGCGCAGGCCACTTCCCGCGAGTCTCGACCAGGTGCAGGGCTGCGGCGCCGGAGAACTGTTCGCGCGCGGTACTGCTCTCGCACCACGCCCGGGAGAACGCACGGTGTGTCTCGGATGAGAGCATCTGTGAGCCGCCAAGCACTTTCGCGAGCGAGGGTGGCAGCACCCAAACGCCGATGCTGCGTGTGAGCCGATAGGCTCGATCGGCCTTCGCGAGCGGATCGCCCGTCGGCGGACCCGCGTATTGGGCGCGAAGAAGCACTTCCTGCATCGCTGCCGCATAGGCTGGTGCAACGAGCTTGACGATCTGGGCCGGCCAAAGGCCAGACTTGAGTTCTCGCTTGGACTGATCGAGCGCGGCCGCGGCGGCAAGACCAACCACCCGGTGATGACGAAACAGGGCCATCAGCATGGGCATGTGAAAGTCGGAGACGGGGGCCAGGCAGGCGACAACGCTGCCTGCGCCTTTGAGCTGCATCGCGCTGACGATTCCCATTGCATCGACACCGACGCCCTTGGAGACGATGCCGCCGACGCATGTGGAGCAGATGAACTCGTCGATGGTGCCCGGCAGGGATAGCAGGCCGCTCGGATCAAGCCGGGTGCCAGATTCCGCGTCCAAAAGCAAGACGGCGAAGCGGCTGCTGCCCTGACCCGAGGTCGCGCCGTGACAGGCCACTTGCACGCTGTGCGCATGATTGCCGGTCCGCAGGCGTTCTAGCGTTTCAAGTCCGTCTTGGACCCGTATGGCAACTTCCACGCCGCTCAGAAGGGCGGCCTCGGCCTGCACGAACGGGATGGGCACTGTCGTCGCCCAGGCGCAGTCGAAACCCACATCCAAAGCGACCATTGCGCTTCCGCGCGCGCTGCGGTTCGACCGGGTGGCCTCAAAGACGCGCAGGAAACCCGGCAGCGCGGCGTAGCAGCCGGTGCACTCGATCGGGCTGCCGACTTGCAGGGCCAGCCCTCGGAGCCCCGGTGCGTACACTACGTGGAGCCTGTCGACTCCGATGAGCCCGCCGGCGAGCGGCTTCCAGATGGCCGCAGCGGCATCCGTTTCCAGCCCGAAGAATTCGAATGATTTCGACGGAACGCCATTGCCCCGATCGGTCAGCAACCCCTCCGAATCTATCTGATCGAGCTCCACACGTCCGCGCAGACCCTCGACGCGAGCCCCTTGGAAGCGCGGCCGCTCCAAGGCCGCGAAGGTCTCTTCCAGCGCCTCAAGTGCGGGGAGAGGCGTCACGTCATGGCCGGATCTGCGGAGCGTGATCGCAGCGACCTTCCGGTCGGCGAACTGGACCAGCAGCACCACCGCCTCGCCCTCACCGAGTTGGCGCTGGAGGTCTGATGTCGCGTGAGGTCTGGACCGTTGGCTGACTGGCAGACCTGGCTCTGCGATCCGCAGTTCGTCATGGGCGGCGCTCAGTTCGCTCACCGCTGCCTGCTCCTCGATGGCCACCTGCTTGCGACGTGCCAGCAGTTGCCTCCGGTAAAGTTTCGTCGTGGCGTGGTTTGGTCCGCCCGTGGCGATACGCGCGCTAATCGTCTGAATGTCTGCGTCCAGCATCGTCAGCTGTATCCGTGCGTCGTGCAGCTTGCGTCGGGCGATGCCATAGCGCTCGCGTACTTTGCCGTGGGCGTCTTTGTCCTGGGCGCGGGAGTCCAGATCGGCTCTGGCCCATGCTGCCGACTCCAGCCCGTGCAGTGGCGCCAGCGCTCGAAGAAGGTCGTCCCGCTTGTGGGCCAGGCAGTGCCGAACCCATGTGTCGTGGAATGCGATGAATCCTTTCAGTAGGTGGAAGGAGGAGTCCTGGTTGAGGAGTTCCACCGTCTCCCACATCATCGAGCTGACACGAGCAAGGAGGGCCTCGAGTTCCATGTGCGCATCCAGCATGAGGAGCGCGGCCGCCAGCCGGGCGCAGCGATCGAAATCACGGGCGTCCAGAAATTGGCGAGCAAGAATCTGCACGCCGACGCGACTCGCATGTTCGAGCGACTTGGGCCTATCGCCCGCGCTGTAGAGGGCCTCGGCCAGGCTCAGTCGAACCTCCAGCGTGTCCGGGTGATCCTTTCCCAGCACAGCCGCCGTCTTCGGCTCTATGTCCTCGTACAGCGCGCAGGCCTCGGCGTGCTTGCCCTGCTTGCTGAGCATGTTCGCGAGATCGTTCGCGGCTTGGAGTGTCTGTGGATGGTCCGGGCCATTGTCTCTAGCGCGGAGAGCCAGGATCCGGCGTTGCAGACGGATAGCTTGGGCGTAGCGCATGCGACCATGCAGAACCGCTGCGTAGGAAGCCATCGACGTGACGGTATCAGGATGTTCGGCGCGGAGCGTCTCCTCGCGCAGCCGCCACGCGCGTCGCGCCAGCCTGCCGGCGGCGGGCAGATCTCCTTGCTCCCTCAGCAAGTCGGCCAGGTTGGTCAGTGCCATCAGCGCATCGGGATTGCCATCCCGCACGCCGGCTCCGTGATCCCGGACCACGCGGCGCAGCAGGTGCGTCGCCTCCGTGAAGTGACCCAGATCCCGGAGCGTGCCCGCCAGGTTGTTTGCCGCGATGAGCGTGTTCGGGTGGGACCTGCCGTCGCGCCGGCGCCGTTCGCGGAGGACCTCGCGCTCAAGGGCCAGGGCCTGTGGGAACTGACCGAGCGCGTAGAGCGTCGTCGCGAGGTTCGCGACAGCCGTCACGGTCTCCGGGTGGTCGGGCATCGTCGCCTGCCGGCGGGCCAGGATATGCTCCTGCAGACGGAGCGCCCCCTGCAAGTCGCCGAGCCGCTGCAGTAGCTCGGCAGCGTTGTTGGCTGATGAGAGCGTGTCGGCGTGGTCCGGGCCCAGTTCTGGTGATTCGGTTCGATCGCGGATCACACGCTGCACCAGTCGTAGCGCGCCCTTGTAGTCCCCGGCCATCTTCATGGCGTCGGCCATGTTGCTCTCGGTCGTGAGCGTCTGAGGGTCCTTGCCTTTGCCGGGTCGCGCTCGCCTGTTCGCCTCGATGAGCGGCTTGAGGATGTCCATGGCACCCCGAAAATCGCCCCGGTCCAACAGCAGGACCGCGATGTCGTTACGGTTGTCGAGTGCCTCCGGGTCGCTGTCGGCGACATCTGCCAACTGCTCCTGAACGAATCGCAGGGCGTTCAGCGACTCCTCGAATTCGCCGTCCTCGCGCCGGGCCAGGCCCCAGTGACGCAGGATCGTCAGCGTATCTCGGTCCGCGAGCGAACTGAACTGCAGCCTGCAGCGCAGGGCAAGGGCGAACGCTGCCGACGCAGCATGTGTGACGCCTTCTCTGTACGCCGACGCGCCCAGGACGTGAAGACGTTCCGCCATGGCTTGTGCCTTGGCTTCCAGAGAACCCAGCCGTTTCGAGCCGTCGGCCGCCTGTTCAATGGGGAGATCTGCGAGTTCCGCCGCCATCGCCTCCAGCAGTGCGTTTTCGCTTGGAGGAAGAGGGGCGCGACTGTCGAACGAACGAAGGAAGTCATGCATCTGCGAAGGGCATCTGGTGAGTGAGGCGACATGCGAGCAGCGCTTTGCGAGTGTGTCCGAAGCAGGCGGACCATACCGCCTAAGGCGGCAGCGTAGCCTCGGTTAGTGACGCGAGCGGCCGGGATCACTCATCTCCGTCGAACACCATGAATGCGTTGCGCTCTCGCTGCGCGTCCCAGTCGCTTCCGTCGGCCGGCATCGACAAGGTGTCCAGGCCGAGCGCGTTCGCCCCGACTTCGCGGAACAAGTGCAGACCTTCCTCCGCGGGCAGGCCGTATTGCCGGGAGAACCCCAGCCGCAAAAGATCGTCCGTGGATGTCGACTTGGTTGACTTTACCAGTGCGCGCTCAAGGGAAGGCGCGATCGTTCCGAAGTCTGCCGAACGGTCGATTGCCTGGCCAATGCCCAGCCGAGGCTCGTTTGCGAGCGGTGCCGGCTCGTTGGCGTTGCCGTAGAGACGGGTCCACGATGGCTCCGCCGGACTCCGACCATAGAAGGAGAAGTAAGCACCCTTCAAGGCGCGCGCCTGCAGATAGGCGCGCGCGGCCTGGTACCTCATCTGGAAGCTTTTCGACTCGCTCTTGCCTCGGTGTATCGCGGCCATCGTCTCGACGAGGATGGAGAGCCCCATCGAGAACACGGGCAGGCCGCGCTCCATGGCTTGCGCGATGTACTTGCGAACGCGCTGTTGATCCGGGTTCTTGCGCTGCAGCGCGAGTGCCGCCGCCACGATAGGCCCGTCGGCGAGGTCGGGGAACCAGTTCACGAGGTTGGTGACCCACAGTCGACGGTCATCCAGGCGGTTCATCTTGAGCAGCACGTACGCGCCCGCAGCTGCCGACACCGGGTCTTCCATCTTCTTGTAGAGCGCGACATCGGCTGCGTGCCAGGCCTCCGCGAGGCGGTCGGCTTCTGTGGCGGCGCCGCTGGTGAGATACGACATGATCAGTTCGTTGACTGGGTTCGTCCGGCCAACTGTCACGTCGATGGAATCGCCGTCTTCCGCTGCGCGGCGCGTGAGCGCTATCTGGACCTGCCCCTGCGGCGGAAGCGATACTAGTCGCCAGGCCACGTCGTCGCCGCCCACCTGAAGGACGTGAGGAAAGGCCGGGACGTCAAGGACAATCAGGCGCGCACCGTCGCCTCTCAGCTGTTCTTGGGGCCGCATGTCTGTAGCAACCCAGCGACCGGCGCGCAGCGCCCATACGGTGACCCATACGGGTCCGACTCTGCGTGCCCGAACTTGCACGTCGCCTCTGAAGACCGGCGAATTCAGGTGTTCCAGTGACCTGAACGGCGTCACCCACCGCAGCCACTCGTGAGGGCTGTTGGCTCCTGCAACCAAGGTCACGCCGTTCGAGCCGTCTTCGAGCTTCGTGGACGACTGCAATTGCTCGCCGTCGGGGCGTACTGCCACCACGTGCACGCGAGGCATGTCATTGGCCGCCTCGGCCAGGATGACAGTAGCTGGTTCCCTCGGGGAGACGACCCCGTGACCCACTGGTTCACCATTGGGACCATACACATTAAAGGGCAGCGCGAGCAGTCGCGCATCGGAGAGGTCTCCGGGCACGGGCATGGTCACAGTCAGTTCACGCATGACCATTCCTCAGGGAATCTGGAAACGGCGGGAATACACGGCTTGCGCGAGCAGTCGTTCGGCGTCGATCTTCTCTGCGACTCCACCACCGACGCCATAGGTCCACTCGCCTTGCGGTACGACAAACTTTGCGGGGCCGGCGGTCAGTGCCTGTGAATGGCGTGATGAGCCGTTGCGCTCCATGAAGGCCTGTGCGACTGGCCGGTATCCGCGAGGGTCAACGTCGAGTTCGACAAGCACGGATGGTCGTCGGGTCAGGACGTGCAGCGGCATGTCCCAGGAGCCTTCGCCTTGGGGTGACCCGAGCTTCTGAACGTTGTCCTCCTCCCCAGCTTGCCGCAGCCGGTTCAGGAACAGGCCGGTCGCCGCACGAAGCTGCGACACCGTCACGTCGAAGAGCACGTCGGGACCGGGGCGCTGCTGGCCGCAGTGACCGCGCAAGGCTTGGAGGAGGGCGGTCGTGAAGCGTGCCGTGCCTTGTGGGTCGGCATACGCGAGGCGGTTCGTCGTTGTCGCACGAAGTACCGCCCAATCAGTGCACAGAGCATCTCCGGTCCGGGGACCGTTGATCAACGGCTGCGGCGCTGCGATCTGGAAGAGTACCTGCGGACTGAACTCCATGCAGGCATCGATCAGGAAGAGCAGGTTCGCGCGCGTCTTGCGGATGGAGACGTGGCAGGTGTTGGACACATGAAAGGCTGCCTGCCAGGGATCCTCGGGGTCTTCGCCGAAGTCGTCGGCAATGAGGTACTGATCGACACCGTCGCCTACGCCGTGGCCGCAAAAGTAGAAGATGCCGCGGCTTTGAGGGTTTGTCGCTAGCCTCGCAAGCCAGCGCTTGTACGCGTCGCGCACGTTCGGCAGCGTGGATCGAGTCACCGGCTTCACGACATTGGCGGGCGTCGTGTAGTCGCCTGCGGGTGACGCGAGCATCTCCACGCTGCCCAGTGGGGCTTCGGGGTTGTTGAACGCCTGGTCGGGCGGTTGGCCCGCAGCGGGACTAATGCCGTCGGCGCCACCGAGGAACCAGTTCGCCATCGACTCCACGGAACGCCGAGGAGACCCGAGCGGTGACCCGTCGCCGAAACCCGCGGCGGCGAGCTTGGGGTAGGTCTCGCAGCCGACAAGCAGCGCATGCGTGGCGGTTCGCGCTGGATCCTGTTTGATTGCATCCGACTCGAAGATCAGGCCCATCGATGCCTCCTACGACAGGCGCATGGCCAAGCGTTTGTAGAAGCTTGGGCGGGCGAAGTAGCCGCCGTGCGCCTGCAGAAGACCGTACCCTGTGTCGAAGCGGTAGTCGTCCGGTCCGTCGAACACCGTCGTGGTCCGGAAGGAAAACACATCATTGGTGTCGAACACGTTGAGCCACTTGCCGAAGGCCTTGGGTTTACCGAGTCGGTCCTTCGGTGGGTTCGCGGGCATGTTGCTTTTGCTCGCCCTGTACAACGTCATCTCCTCGAACAGGGCGATCTGGGAGCCCACCGAGACGAACATGTCGAAGTTCAGGTCCGGCTTGAAGTACGAGACGATGTCGTAGAGGATGACGCCGCCCAGGCTGTGTCCAATGACGACGAGTTTATCGTCGCCCGGGCGTCTTGCCGCTTCTGCCTTGGTGAGGTCCGCCAGGACCTGCTGAACGATGGGTCCGGGTTGCTCAGCGGTCCCACGCTCCGAGAGATACACGAAGATATCCCCGAGGAAGCGGGAAGCCTTCTCGTGCGTGCTTTGACGCCCGACTCCCACGAGAAGCGCTGTGGCAGCGTCTCCAGGGGCCGAGCCCAGCCTGCTCACCGCCTCCTTGAACGACTGGTACCAGTCTTTGAGGCCGAGCGACTCAATGGCTCGCCCGGGCGGTGCGGTCCGGTAGGGCTGGATCTCCTTGAGCAGGGTCTGGATGAAGTCGACGTTGCTCAGTGAAGGGCTGGCCAACGCCCATTGCGGCGCCGGGTGATCCTTAGCATAGGCCAGGGATGCGAGATAACCTTCGACTACGTCGCCATAGCCTGAACCCTTTGGGGCCACAGCAGATGCGGTGTCCCAGGCCAGATCGATCGCCTCCTCGAAGCTCCGCTCGCGACTGACCTCGCCGAGGCTTACCGCGCCTGGCCCGTACTGGTGACGTGCCTCACCCATCCAGAGCTCCAAGTCCGCGGAACCTGGGCCGGGCTTCTTCAAGCTGAGCGTCTCGACTGTGTTCGATGAACCGGGCAGCGAGGCTTGCTTCCACCGAAAGCGCACGCCGTTTCCACCCCAGTAGGGGAAGTAGGTCGCAAGCTGCGTGGGATCGAGGCCGATTCGCGGCGCGAGGAGGCTCTCGAGGAAGCCGCGGATCCTCTCGACCCCCTCGTCATAGTCGGCATCCTCACGTCGATTGTTGACACCATGGACAAACACGATCGGCATTTCGGTCCTCCCAGGGTCGAGGCCACGTCGGCATGCCTGCCGAGAAGGCACTATCATACTTCGCGTCCTCTGGCTGCACCAGCGAGTAGCATCCGCATGCGTCGACCGTGCGACCGGCCGGCAGACTCGCGATGCTGGCGCGGGCGCCCTGTGCAAGACTGAAATGCTGCTATGCAAGCGGCAACCCGGGTGCGGGCCGTACTCTTCCTTGCCGAATGGGCGTTCAGATGTCTTCTCCCGGTGGCCGAGATGTGACACTCCGATAGGCTGTTCATCATAGAGAGCTACTGCCGAGCTGCCAGAGTCGAACTGCGCGGCTGCTACAAGCATCAGGAAGCGCGCGAGACTGTGCCGTATCACTTCGAGGTCCTTCACCGGGGCCTCCGCAAGATGCAGCACATGCATGAGGAGCGACGACGGAGTGGCCTTGGCTAGGTCTATATGGCCGCATCGCCAACCGTGACCGACCACTGATGGCCGAGCGTTGCCAAATGCGGTCCGCCGAAGTCGACCCACTGCCACCGGTCCTTCGGTCTGCAACCAGCGGCAGCTACAAAGTGGTCCGGTCATTCAGGCCGCCGTCTCGGGGACGGCAGTTCGGCCATTGCGGTCGCTGGTTCAGCGACATGACAGCGGCAGGTGAGGACCCCATTGCCGTCATTCAGTGGCTGGTTGAATTTGTCGATCGTGAATGGCCGCTGTGGGGGAAATCGAATGTTCGTTGGCGGACCCATAACCCACATTGGGCCTGTCTGGGTTATGCGTCGGCAATGCGGCGGATTGCTGACGATACCTAGGACGAGCAGTCACCCCGCAGCTTTTCGATCAGCGAAGACCACGTTCTCGACCCATCTCCTCCGACCGCTGTCCGACGCGGTCGGCAGAAACGCGACGCTTCTCGGACGCCCGACATCCGGTGGGCGTGTTTCTCTTTTCGAAAATGCGATGGTCATTCGAGGCGCTGGCGCCTGACTTTCTTCCCTTTGTACAGTGCGCCTCTTCCGGTGACTGGACTGAGGCACAATAGGCGAGGAAGTCACGCGCGACCGGCGGGATCGCGCCGCTGCGTTGCGCCAATCGGACGCATGGAGATGTGCTATGGAAAAGCTCACGAATAGCTGCTCGACGCTTGCTGCGTTGGCGCTCCTTCTGACTGGCTATGCCGCCGCCGGAGTACCACACAGCGGGCCACATCTGACCCCAACCGAGTGCCATGACCTGGCCGCGACTAAAAGCAACGCGCCTCGGACGAGGTCACAACACCGAAGCGAGATTTCGGCTCTGAGCAAAGCGGGCTACAACCCATCACCATGGCACGACGACCCAAACTACCCAGCGGATCTACACGCGGCGCAGCGCCGGGTCGACCATTGGTTCGAAACGGAGTGCAAGCCGTCTCAACCCAGGTGAGAAGGCCCGGAGCCACTACGGTCCTCCTTAGAATTAGCGCGCAGCAACCGCGCGTCGCATTCCAGCGCAGCGCCGATACCTTGGAGCGTGGCCTGCAGACCGCCCCACGGGTCTCCCTTTCAACGAATGTACATGGGCGCCGCGGTTTTTTCACTCCACTGATGTCTAGCCCGCTTTACTGACATCGCCCAGTTCGCGCCACCGGGTCGGCATCGACAGACTTTTCGTACCTTGCAACGGCACATTCGGAAGACCGCTTATGGCCGATCACGGTTCGATCGAATGATCTCCGGCCGACCCTTAAGCGGCCTTCGACCCGTTGCGAGCCCTATGCCGGCTTCCATCTGGAACTGCCAGGAGGTTAACCGTTAGCTCAGGCGTTGACCTTCTGCTCCCCGGAAGCCTGCTCACGCATGCGACGGGCTTCGTCACGAAGGAACTGCTGGTAATCGTCCAGATCGCCGTCGAAGGGCTCGACGCTACCCTTGGTAACGAGCCAGAACTCGTCACATACCGCGCGCAGCAGGGACCGGTCGTGACTGACCAGCATCACTGTGCCTTCGAATTCGTTGAGCGCCATGCCTAGCGCCTCGCGTGTGGCCAGGTCGAGATGGTTAGTAGGCTCGTCGAGCAGCAGCAGGTTAGGACGCTGCCACACGATCATGCACAACACGAGCCGCGCCTTCTCGCCGCCGCTCATCGTACCGACTGCCTGATGGACCATGTCGCCACTGAAGTTGAAGGTGCCGAGGAAGGTGCGAAGCGATTGTTCCGTGCCGCTCTGGCCGGGGGCACGCATGTGCGCCGGCGTGTCCTTGGCCAGGCGGATCATGTGTTCCATCGGCGTGTCGAGCGGGCGCAGCACGTCGAGCTCCTGCTGGGCGAAGTAGCCGATGTTCAGGCCTTTGCCTTCGCTGATTTCGCCGGCAATCGGCGCCAGCGCGTGCGCCACCGTCTTCACCAGAGTGGACTTGCCTTGGCCGTTGGCACCGAGAATGCCGATGCGCTGCCCGGCCAGCACGGATCGGTTGATGCCCCGCACGATGACCGTCGGCGGCGTCCCCGGCGGTGCGTCGGTCGGCGCCGCGTAGCCGAAGCTCGCGTCCAGCATCGACAACAGCGGATTCGGGACGTTGAGGGGCTCCTTGAACTCGAAGCTGAACTCTGCGTCGGCAAGCACCGGTGCGATCTTCTCCATGCGTTCGAGTGCCTTGACCCGGCTCTGCGCCTGTTTCGCCTTCGAGGCCTTGGCCTTGAAACGGTCGATGAATTTCTGCAGGTGGGCGATCTTGTCCGCCTGCTTGGCCATCGCGGCCTGCTGCAACACGAGCTGCTCAGCGCGCATCTCTTCGAACTTGCTGTAGTTGCCGCCATAGCGCACGAGCTTGGCGTTGTCTACGTGCACCGTCACCTGCGTCACCGCGTCGAGGAATTCGCGGTCGTGGCTGATCACGACCATGGTTCCCTCGTAGCGCTTGAGCCAGGTTTCCAGCCAGACCAGCGCGTCGAGGTCGAGGTGATTGGTCGGTTCGTCGAGCAACAGCAAGTCGGACGGACACATGAGCGCGCGGGCCAGCTGCAGACGCATGCGCCAGCCGCCGGAGAAGCTGTTGACCGGCTGGTTAAGCTGCTCGGCACTGAAGCCAAGGCCGAGGATCAGCGCTTGAGCGCGTGCGGGGGCATCGTGTGCACCGGCGTCGTGCAGGCTCATGTAGGCGTGCGCCATACGCATGCCGTCGTCGCTAGCCTCGGCGGCGGCTACTTCGGTCTGCGCGGCCAGCAACACGGTGTCACCCTCGACGACGAAGTCGGTCGCGCTCTGCGTCGTCTCCGGCATCTCCTGCGCGACCTGGCCCATCTTCCATGCAGCGGGAATCGAGAACTCGCCGCCGTCTTCGTGCAGCGTGCCGTTGAGAAGGCCGAAGAAGGATGACTTGCCGGCGCCATTGCGGCCGACAAGGCCAATCTTTTCGCCGGGGGTAAAGGTGACGGACGCGCGGTCGAGTACGACATTGACGCCGCGGCGCAGTGTGACATTACGGACGGAAATCATAAGGAGCTACTTCGAAGAGGATAGGCATGATAGCCGACCGGACGTACGGAGCTGTCTCTTTTCTCGCCGCACGAGTGAAGAGCTGCTGGCGCTTTGCGCCGCCCACCGGCCACAAAGCGAGGCGGGTACTGGCGCACCGGGCGTTCCGGGTGCGGGGCCAGGAACAGACGGTGAGTGACGGCTCCTCGCCGTTTGTACCCGTTCGACCCCTTCACCGTAAGCCGCCGGTCGAAAACATTTCCCTGCGCCAGCGGCAGCTTTGCCTCTCGGACGCGCGATTCAATTCACAATTTAGCCATGTCATCATCGCGATTTATGCGTGTGGCATGACGCCGACGAGCGCGCAATTTGCCTTGCGCACCTGTGTGTGCAAGGCCTGCATAGCAGGCGGTAGTTTGACTCAGCTGCTCATTTGTTCACGCCAATCAGCTTGTTGAGCACGCTATGGATGTGCCCCATGCCGCCCTGATCCGCCTGCTTCGTCTCGGCGGGCGTCTGCGAGGCCGCAAGACAAGGCGTGCGATAGTCCGGATAGTTCGCCGTGCATTTCAGCGCGAGATCCTTGGCGGTCTTGGTGTCGCCGGTCTGCCGGTAGAACGCGATCATCGGCGACCACGTGAGCGGTGCACGGCCGAATTCGTCGAACTGTTTTTGCAAGAAGGGAAGTGCATTCGCCCGATCGCGTGACGACGCCATGCGATTCGCGAGATTCACCTGAATCTGCCACGACCGTTCGTGCGCGTTCTGGTTGCGCCGCAGGATCTGGATCGGCGTGTCCTGAGGACCGGTCGCGGATAGCGACGTCAGGTTCGAGACGAGGTAGAGCGGCAAGCCGTCGTTCGCCGTGGGTCCGGACGCCATCGTGTTCGCCGCAGCGAGCGCCTCGCCGTAGTGCTTTTGCGCCTGCAGGGTCTGGATGTTCGACGCGAGCGCGTAATGCGCGAGGATCGTCGCCGTCGCGCCTTGCTTGCGCGCGTTCTTCCACGGCTCGACCTTGGCGTCGGGCATTTCGTCGCCGAGCAACGGCTCGATCTGCTTGCGCAAGTCCGCCTCGCGCTGGGCGGCGTCACCGTGCGTTTCCTGCACCGTCTCCGCCTCCGCGCCGATGCGGTCCTCCAGCGCGTGCTGCGCATCGAAGGTCGCGCCGCCGAGCGAGCCCTTCACGTCGACGGTGTTCGAAGTCGCCGTTGCCAGCGCGTCGCTCAGGCGGTCGAGCGTACCCATCTGCGAGGTGAACGGGGTGAGCGAATTGTTGAAGACGGGCGACTTGAGCGGATGCTTGGTGGCGTCCTTCACTGCCTTGTCGCGCGCGGCGGCCGTTTGCATCTCCTTGAGCTTTTCCTGCTGCTCTTTCGCCTGTTTGTCGTAGGTGCCGATCCGTGCAAGAAAGGTGCGAAATCCCTCCGAGTACGAATAGCCGCATTTCAGGCTGATGGTGGCGCCGAAGCGGTCCGCCGCCTCTTCGAACGAACGCTGCCACGCGGGGAAAAGCGCACGCGTGCCGAGCGCCTGAACGACGAAGATGTTGTCAACGCCGGACCATTCCGTCGTGCTCGCGCGCTTGTTCGCATAGTTCCATGCGAGCGTGGCGATCGCCGCGCCGGTCTCGCCGGCGGTCTTGACGTCGTTGGCCGCGTAGTGATTCAGATAGACATGGCCGAACTCGTGCGCGAGCACCGCGAATATCTCGTCCTCGCTCTCCGCGATCTGAATCCAGTACTGCGAGACGTAGATGTTCCCAGCTGCCGACGATGATGCGGCGAGCGCAGTATCCGCCGTGATATGCACTGTACCGGGATAGTCGGGCACGCCGGCCGTGCGCTTTATCTTCGCGAGCAGGCCGTTGAGATAGCGTTCCATCTCCGGCATGGAAACGAGTCCCCAACCGTCTGCGCGGTTGTTGTTCAAGTCTTCGGTGACGGAAGGCCAAGAGCGCGCGATAGGCGGCGGAAGCTTGCCCATCTGGTGCATGCCGGCGTCGGAATTCGAACCGGGCATCAATTCGGAAAGGCTCGAAGGAAGCTTGGTGTCAGAGCATGCACTCGCGCTCAGCGCGCATGCCACGGCGAGGCCGAGTCGGGTTGCGCGAGTGTTCATGGTTGCCGGCACCGGTCGGAGCTAGCGTTCATGGACCCGGCAATGGATTTGGATCCGGGTGGAACAGTGCAGACGACCATCGCCGTGGGAGCGGTGTTCACGTCGAGCGAGTTGACCCACCCGCTGCCTGCGGGCGTCGCGACTTCGTAGAAGCCTTTGGACTTCGACTTCACCTTCCACGGGAAACCCTGCGCCGGAATCATTCCGGCGAAGTCTTTCTTCGATGGTGACTTGTAGAGCCGGATCTCTTTCTCGCCACCCATCTGCGACACGATATCTGCGTTCTGCGCATGCGCGGCGCACGCCGCGCCAAGCAGCAACGCCGCCGCCAAGACCTTGCCCGATGTCTCGATCATTTTCACTACTCCTCCGGAGCCAGAAGCCAGTCGACCAGGTGTTTGTTCCATTCGAGCCACTCGCTCACGAGCGCGAACAGCGCGACGTGCACTGCCGTGAGATACGCGACGTTGAAGAACGCCTGCCCGAGATACAGCAGCGCGCCCACGATGGCGAGGGACAGTGCGATCTCGCATACCTTGAAACAGGTCCAATGCAAGGCAGTGCGGAATTTGGCGGTTCCGTGCGCACGGCGCGCCGCGCGCACGGACTGCAATGACGATGCGGATGTCGGGTGCGTGTTCTGGGCGGCGCTCTGCGTACTAGCCACGTCAAGCAGAACGAGAGCACCGGGATTGCCGTTGCTCTCGAATCTTGCGATTTCGGGACGAGCCGCCGTGACCGTCTCATCCACCGTTTCCGGCGTGTTATGAGTCGGCGCTCTCTCGTGCTTGACGTGACGCCGTTCTTTCCGCGATTCGACCAGCCGCTCCTTGCTGATGCTCACGATCGCGACTCCCAGCAACCCGACCAGCACCAGCCAGAAAGCTCGAACATGCGCATCATCGAATTCAAAGCCGAGTTCGACCGCCTTGGTGTAGTCCGGTCCCTTGCTAAGGAGATTGTCGAGCGCCATCGCATGTAGATACACGCCAGGCACACGCTCGTGAATCGGCGAGAAGACGATGTCGTTGGAATTGGCGAGCGCGCCGCCGATCATCACCACTTTGTGATTGAAGGCGTCGAAAGAGGAGAGCCGAGAAGGATAGCGCCGGCTCGAAGCATCATCGTTCCCGCACGCTTGTGATGCCCTCACGAGATCAGGCGGGAATTGATGGCGTGGAGTATATCTGGCAGGGCAAATCCGAAATCGTTGCATTGAGCGAAAGGGAGCAGTTTCAGGACGCAGCGTACAAGGTGCGATCGACGATTGCAAAACCACCGACTCCAGAGGAAAAAAAAGCGTCTGCTCCCATCTACATTCATTCTGCGCGGAGGACGCGCGTCATCCTTGGAGACGGCGCTGCACGAGTTGGTACACCTTCGGATGAGAATCGATCGCGACCTGCCGCCATCGATTCGCTTCAGGTTCTTCTGCGAGAGTAACCAGCTTGCATGACCGAGGTTATGCCAAGTGCCAAGTTTGGTTCAAAAGGCTCTGTTGGGCAGAGCCAGAACTACGGGGCTTTGTCGATAGCTTCGGGAAACAGGGTGAAAGTGAAGGGCGTCCTCGACAGAATCGAGGCAGTTTGGTCGTTCTACCTGGTCGCTCATTCGACGGGAGGGCTGGTTGCGCGAGTGTTTCTGCGTTCGGCAGTCGCTTCTGGTACCGGATGCGGTCCTCGTCATCACTGACGGTCACCCCACGTAGTTGTTTAAGTGCAGGTCTATGCCGCAGTGGTTCATGCCGGCCTTGTCGGTTCAGAGTATGTTTCGCAAACTGACTTTAACCCCGCCGCTTCATCACGACGAGGAGGCCGGCTACAGGATCATCATTCGCGGTTGGCAAGCGGTGAACGTCAGGAAAGCGGCTGGTAGCCGCCTTACAGACGTTGTATCTGAATGTCAGCAATGGCCGAAATGTACCCGTAGGTTATCGGGCAGGTTTCTGATGCCGACCAGCCATCCGGAAAGGCCCCGTCGGATCGGTGAATGGCGACACCTCGCCGGGCCGAGTGCGAACCTCGATGAAATCCGCCCAGAGTGGGCGTCAAGCCCGGGTACCACAATCGAACTCCCATCATCCCTGTGGGAGACTGCTATGAAGACCGAACAAACCCGTGCGGCATGGAACAAAGGCAAGCTGGTTGGCCAGAAGCCACCGCTAAGGCCGAAAGACGTCTGGGCCATCCGGATCTACCTTCAGAACGCTCACGCTGTCCGCGATCACGCCCTGTTCAACCTTGCAATCGACAGCAAACTGCGTGGTTGTGATCTTGTCAGTCTGCGAGTCCGTGATGTCACGCATGGCAATCAGGTCCTCGCGAGGGCGCAAGTCATTCAGCGAAAGACACAACGCCCAGTCCAATTTGAACTGACCGAGTCGACCCGGAGGGCGGTCGCCGCATGGCTTGAAAAGGCTGCCCTGAGGTCGGAGCAGTACCTCTTCCCAAGTCGACTATTGGCGTCCCCGCACCTTTCAACCCGGCAATATGCCCGGATGATACGTCGATGGGCGGATGCCGCGGGACTAGATCCGACGGCATACGGCACGCATTTGATGCGCCGTACCAAGGCAACCCTGATTTACAAGCGCACGAAGAATCTCAGGGCGGTGCAGTTGCTGCTCGGCCATAGCAAGATCGACTATCTCCCGCGCCGAACAATGTCCCGCGACCCCAGGAGCCCACGGCATGACGGCACACGGTCGCGCCTTTCGCGGGACATAGATTCGGTCTGCAAGATCCACGGGAACGCCGGGATCGTTTAGCTGGCTGCGAACTGCTGTGTGATCAGAGATCCGACGAGCACATGACGTGTCCGCTCGTTCCGTGTTCGACGGGCGAACGAGCGCTGGGCCACTTCTCCTACGAAGGTCTTGTAATCCAGTGAATAGGTCCTGCGAAAGCGCGATCTAATGTCCAGCGCACTTGCGGCACATCCCCAACGCGCGGGGCTTCCGAGTGATCACTGGACATAGTTCCGCGCGGGAGATAGTCGAGCCTATTGACTGCAGTCAATAGGCTCGAAAGCACAATCAGGTACCTGGGCATCGAAGTCGACGACGCGCTTGAGATTTCCGAGCAGACTGAAATCTGGCGCAGCTGGTCCTGGCCGCGCGAAACGATTCTACATGCTGGTTCGTGCGGCCACTTTCCAGCGCGGCGCTCCTGGGGCAAAGCCGGCGGACTTGTGCCGTCGTCGTCGCCGCAGGACCACCATCGTAGCGGCCGCTTCGGCGCGGAACCCTGCCGGACAGCCTATGCGTTCGACCCGGCCATAGCCGACACTCGCTGGTCGGGCGCCGTGCGGCTGCTGCATGCCGCTCTGCTGTCATTGGCGATCCGGTGCAGATGAATGTCGGATTCAGGGAAGTGCGAATGAGTCTTCACGACCCTCAACGGACGGTGGGCCAGAGGCGACCTAATCGGCAGCAATTAGATGGAACGGACAATCATCCCCTTCTCAGTTGACCTTCGGGCACTTCGAGTTTCGGCCATTCGGGAGGTCCGGTTTCGTCCGGCGCGGGGCAAGCGCTTTAGACCGTTTCGGTCGTATAGGCCGACTGCATAGTTCAGGGAAACCTATGACCGAATTCGGCCAATAGTATTAAAAAACCCTAAGACACGGACGGAATGACTATCCTTCACAAGGATAAGTGGAGGGGAGGTTCCAATAATGAACACCCGACGCACCCCAGCAAAGATCGGTGGGCTCTTCCTTCTTATCGTGGCGGCCCTATTTATAACCCAGTTCGCCGCCTGCGGAAGTTCATCAGAGTCGTCTCCGCGAGTTCCACTCATTCGACCTTTTGCTCTCAGCTACGCCGATAGCTCCGTGGTGTATGTGGTAGGCCAACCCATCATTCCAAACATGCCCAGTGTGCGCGGAACGGTGGATTCATTCTCCATCGAGCCTTCACTCCCAGTTGGCCTCACTATCGACCCTCACACGGGTGTCATTAGTGGGACTCCCGCTTCGCCGACTGTCGCTACGATCTACGAAGTGAACGCCACGAACGTCAAGGGTTCGGCTGTCGGACGTATCCAGATTGAGATAGTCGATCACGTGATAGCCCCGGAAAGTCTGAGGTACTCCCTCGAATCTGCAATCTACGCGGCAGGTCAAGAGATCGTCCCGAACATGCCGATCACTACTGGTGGAGAGATTACACAGTTCACCGTCGATCCGGCCCTCCCATTGGGCCTCTCACTGAACCCTCAGACGGGAATCATCAGTGGTGCCCCTTTATTCCCCCATCCGGCTTCACAGTACACCGTAACAGGTGCCAATTCTGCCGGTAATGTTCAAACGAATATCTCAATTGTGGTGGAGCAAGTGGCGGTGCCTCCCGGCGTAGTAAATCCGCCCCCCGTGGTGAATCCACCCCCTGTGGTGAATCCGCCCCCGGTGATAGAGCCGCCCCCGGTGATAGAGCCGCCCCCGGTGATAGAGCCGCCCCCGGTAATAGAGCCGCCGCCGGTGATAGAGCCTCCCCCCGCGTTGGTGCCTCCCTCCACGGTTTCCTATACCGATGCGGTGTACGTAGTGGGTCAGCCCATCGTGCCGAATGTGCCGAGGCTGACGGGTGGGGCGCCCACACAGTTTGCGGTGAACCCGACTCTGCCTGACGGTCTCGACCTTGATAACGTGACCGGTGCTATCACTGGTGCGCCGACGACCCCGCAGGCCCCAACCCCGTACACGGTGGTCGCGTCCAACTCGGCAGGTCAAGCCCAGACCACCCTGACGCTGACTGTGACGGCTGCTGGTACGTGGACGCCTTCCGGTAGTCTGAATAATCCCCGCGTAACACATACAGCATCGCTGCGTCCTGATGGCTCAGTGCTGGTGGCAGGCGGCTACAACACCGACACCGAACGTGCCGCACACATACTCGACTCAGTGGAAAGCCGGGCCCTGGCAGGAATTTGGCTCACTACCCGATCGATGGCAACACCGCGCTTCTTACACACGTCTACTACGCTTCAGGATGGCCGTGTTCTTGTCGTGGGTGGCGTGGGTGCCAGCGGTAGCGGACTGACCTCGGTCGAAATCTTTGACACGCAATGGGGGATGGCGGCCCCCACGATAGTAGCCCACGTGAGTCACACAGCAACCCTTCTCAAGGATGGTCGGGTCCTTGTTGCAGGAGGCAACAATGGGACCAGCACCAATACTGCCGTAGCCGAGGTCTACAACCCCAGCACACGCACCTGGACACAGGTTGCTTCCTTGAACACGGCCAGGTCCGACCACACGGCAACCCTACTTGCGGACGGCCGGGTTCTCGTCACAGGTGGGGAAAACAACACTGGGAAACTTGCCTCTGCGGAAGTGTATGACCCGATCGCCAATACCTGGACGGCAGTACCCGACATGAGCCTGGATCGTGCATTCCACACGGCGTCACTGCTCGCCGATGGCACCGTCCTGGTTGCAGGCGGCAGCTCCGGCGCTTTCGGACTCCCAACCGATCAGGTTGAGTTGTTCAATCCGCAGACCATGAGATGGCAACCCATGCCGCCTATGGTGACCCGTCGTGACTCACACACCGCTACCGTCATGCTGAACGGCCAGGTGGTTGTCGCAGGTGGTTTAGGGATCAACGGCACGGCACTATCGTCAGTGGAGATATTCGACCCCGTCAACATGCAATGGCTGGCTGCGGCCTCCATGGCGAACAGCCGTGCCGATCCCACTGCAACGCTCCTGCCCGACGGCCGTCTGCTTGTCGTGGGTGGCAAGGGAGCCAGTTTCCTTTCCAGCTCAGAGTTGTTCGACATTTCTCGGAATGGCGCACAGATCGCCGCAACCATGCACCGCTAAGAGAGGTCTGCGCAACGCGATTCATACTAACCTTTGACGATTCAACGACGATCACGACATAGGCATAGCGCAACTAGACGGCTCCGCTGGTTGGGAGCAAGCGGCCCCCAAACAGCCACCGGATGTTCTCGAACACCTGGTCGCAGCTAGGGATGTGCGACCGGTTTGGCCAGGGATCCGATTGACATCATCCTCACGAGGGTCCGATAGCTGGCCGAAGCTGACATTCAAATGTCGGCATGGTAGCGCGAACGATCGCAGATGGCCTGCTGAGCGTCGCTGACGATGCATCTTAATGCTCACCATTATGGGGCTGAGGCTGCACGACATATTTATGGTCGTAAAAGGTTGATCTGTCGGTTCACGACAACATGAAATCCATCCAGTATCAATCGGTGTACAACGATGAATATTGAATCTGCCAACAGAAACTTTCTAAATGTGAAGGATTGCTGATTTTGTGCCGTCACGACCTGTAGGTGCGGCGAGATTGACAGCGCGAGATTTTCGCGGTCTTCGTGCTGCGAGATCTGCAGATACCGTTTTGTGAAACAGTTTCTACGTTAATTTACTGGAGTGATGCAATGAAAAGAAACCTTATGGCGGCAGTTCTTCTGGGCTTGCTTGCGAGTGCCGCGCAGGGGCAAAGCAGCGTCACGTTGTACGGCCTGATCGATGCCGGCATCACCTACACGAACAGCCAACTCACAAGCCAAGGCGGCCGCAGCAACGTGCAGATGACGAGCGGCGCAGTGGAGGGCAGCCGCTGGGGCCTGCGCGGAGCGGAAGACCTGGGAGGTGGCCTGAAGGCAATCTTCACGTTGGAAAACGGCTTTAACGTGAACAACGGGACCTTGGCACAGAACGGTCGGGAGTTTGGCCGTCAGGCCTTTGTCGGCCTGTCGAGCGTCGATTTTGGGGCTGTAACATTGGGCCGCCAGTACGACAGCATGATCGATTTTGTGGGACCGCTGGCGCTGACTGGTACGGAGTATGGCGGCACGCACTTCGCACACCCGTTCAACAACGACAACCTGAACAACAATTCCTTCTCGATCAACAACTCGATCAAATACCAGAGCGCGAACTATGCCGGATTCCGATTCGGCGGGCTGTACGGCTTTTCCAACGCAGCAGGCGCATTTGCGGATAACCGTGCGTATAGCGTGGGCGCATCGTACAGTTGGGGTCCCCTGAACTTTGCCGCCGGGTACCTTCATCTGAACAACGGCGCGAGCTCCGCGGCGGCGGCCAACTTCAATGCCAACGGCGCCGTGACCGATGGCCAGATTCTCGTCGCCGCGCGTCAGCAGACATGGGGAGCGGGGGTGAATTACGCGTTCGGACCGGCAGTCGTTGGTTTCGTTTACACGCAGACCAACCTGACTGAGATATTCCAGACCGGCTTGAGCACCCATTTCCAGAACTTCGAGGGCAATATTCGCTATAACCTGACGCCAGCGTTGAACGTGTCCGGAGCCTATACATACTCACGCGCGGGCGGTAACGCCGGAAGCGGTGCTCCGCACTGGAACCAGGTCGGCCTGCAGACGGATTACAACCTGTCCAAGCGTACGGATGTATATCTGCAGGGTGTTTACCAGTCAGTCAGCACGAGCCAGAACACCGCATTGGGGGTGGCGTTCATCAATGGATTGAGCGCGCCTTCATCGACCACCAATCAGGTCGAAGTGACGGCGGGCCTGCGTCATCGCTTCTAGGCAAGCGCATGCACGGGCGCGACCTCAGGGTTCGCGGGGTGGGGCGACACCCTACGTGCACTGCGTTTGCGACAACGCGGCGGGCATGTCAAGCCGCTAGCGTTCGACGGACCGCGAAACGAGCGCGATGAAAGCCGCCATTCGTGAACGTATCGAGTATTAACCTGCGAACGACTACAACACGGCCGAGATGCCACCCCAGGCCATCCGGCAGGTTTCAGAGTGGACCGGCCGGTCGAATAACGGCTTTGTGAGATAAGTGAGCGGCCACAACTGGCCGCGAGGCGCCGCACGTCCCTGCTCTTACTCCAACCGAACGGCTGGCCATGCAGCGACACGTGTCGCACGGG